>CAIYID010000031.1 GCA_903926205.1 uncultured Bdellovibrionales bacterium | reverse complement strand
TCGGATTTTGAATGGGTTAACATTCAAGTTTACATCCACTCCCGAGAGGGTCTGACACGCCTTAGGTTTAATTTTAGCCTAGGACGAGGTCCATTTGTGGATATTCCCCTGAGGGGATGCACGCTTTCTTACATTGTCTTCAATATGGGGAAAGGTCAACTTGGCTAGACATGACTTGGCCACAATCTATATTAACCCATTGAAATTACACAAATGTCGGCGAGTCCGCAAATGTCTTAAGCCGTAAGACATTTGGAGTATGGACTTATCCCTTTATTTTTCGCCATAAGTAGATTTGAATTTTACTTCAGAGAATGAAGCCATTCGACAAAATTGGGCTGAGCTGCATATGATATTAAGTCAAAAAGGGTAGTCTTGTTTAAGAAGAAGCGAAAAACTGTAGCATACTTTTTATAACTACCCCTAATGGGTGATTCTACAATAGTCCAAATTTCTGCCTCTGATAAGTTAGGAAGTGAGTCTGCAAATTGATCGGCGGCATAAATCGCAAATCCCTCAAAAAACCAAATAGGTCCCATTTCTTCTTCATTTCCATTTAAAATGCGAACATGGAGTCTATGAGCCATTTCATGTGTAATTAGTTTTTCAAATGAATCGGGTTCTTGTCCATCGGGATAAAGACTTTTATAAACTTTTGGCGATAATGCGAAGAGTGCTTCTTTTTCAAGAGCAGCAGAAAAGAGTTCAGGAAGTTTTGTATTTGGAGGATAGCCAAGAAATTCAGTGGCAAACTTGTCAAACTCAACTTTTGAATCAAAAATTCGTGCTTCTTTAATAAATGGTTTCTTTACTAAATGATTCCAATCAAATTTTCCTGCAAAGGTTGTTAACCGAGTTTGTGCATTCAAAAATGCACAGCTAATAACTTCACGTTCACCTTCCAGAGACTTTGATAAAATAATCTTAAAGGTGGGTTCTCTTAATGAATTTGCCAAAGCTGCTCCACAAATAATAAATAAAAATCCAATTAAAAATGATTTCATAGGTGGTCAACATTTATCAACTACGACCAATTCTGTCCACATTTCAATAAATAAAACTTGGTCACAACGTGGCCATAGAGAATTTCCCAGATTAAGTCTATTCCAGTTCAAGACTATCGCCGACTCCCTCTGCTTAAATCCGTAATCTGAATTTCGAATCCTCAAAATCTTGAGTTCTCAAGTGAGTTCAACAAGTTGCTTCCGGACTGGTTTTCACCCGTTGGGTGAAGTAAATTTGCTGTGAAATTCATCAAAGGATAGCAGCATGATTCAATCAGAACTTGACCCGAAGCAGGGTTTTTCAGTTAAAAATGTGAAGTTAGAAATTAAAAAAGGAAATCTGGTGTCGAACGCAGGTCTTGGAACCATCATGGAATTATTTGATCAGTCGCCCTTATCAAAGGAATTTGCGAAGTGTCTTCCCGGTCGAAAAAGCAACAATTCTCAAGGGAGTTATCGTCTCGCACTGATTATGCTGGCAAGTCTGATCCACGGTGATGACTGCTTGGACGACATCGAGGAGGAGTTTGCCGACAACGCCAGTGCCATGGCTTTTTTCAAGGGGACGATTCCCGTGGCGAAGACATATGGGGATTTTCTGCGAGATTTCACTGATGAAAATATCCATGACTTGAATCAATTTTTGACAATGATGGGCTACACAATTCGTGATCACCTGAGTGAATCTTTACCCGAGAAATACAAACCCAAAGAAAAACCTTATTTTGCAGTGGACTCCACGGTGCATGAGCAACACGGGGAAAAAATCGAGGGCTGTGCTTATAACTACGACGGGATTTGGTGTTTAAACTCCGAAGTGGTGTTCGACGAAATGGGTATTGCCTATGCCGGTATTCTTGAGACTGGTAACACGAAACCAGGAACGGATGGGCCCAAACTTTTGGATCAAGTTTTATCGCCACTTCAGGGTGAAAAATTAAAATCCCCGAATGAAAAAGTCGCCCACGTCAGTGGCGACAGTGCTTACGGATTTGAGGCGTTCATCCGAACGATGCAAAAACACCACGTGAGTTTCACGATCGCCGCAAGAAGGAATATTCCCTGGGAGCCAGAGGTTCAAAATCTTGAAAAATCATGGGTGGAACACAAGTACACGGTTGATGAGTTACTAAAATTACAAAAGCGAAAAAAGGAACCGAATAAAAAGTTCTATGCCCGTTGGCACTGGTCCCCAGGTTGGGCACCGAACTTAGTTTTTCCAATCATCATCAAAAAGGAGTGGAAATCAGACTCTGTATTCGAAGGCGCTGGTCATTGGCATTACCACGCAGTGATTACCAATGAGGATTTAACAAAGATGTCCTATCAAGATGTTTATTCAAGGTACTTGATGCGGGCAAATATGGAGAACTTTATCAAGGAAGCAAAAATTAATTTCGATGCTTACCACTTGCCCTGTTTAAGCTTCAAAGCCAATCACGCATTTTTGCTGTTGCTCTTGATTGCAGCCAACATGTTAAGGTGGGTGTCGTTGATCACCAAGCCCGACAAGCCTCTGTATGCAAAAAAATTACGAAGAAAATTTATATTTCAAGCCGGCCAACTTGTGTCACACGCAAGGCAGTTGGTGTTGAAAGTTTCAAAACAATTCAAAGAGGAGATTGATAGACTCAGAGAGGGATGGCAGGCGCACCCGGTAACAATTCCTGCTCGAACTTTTTCCACAAGTTAATGTGGAAAATAAAGAGATCTCTGAAAACCGAATAGCTCGGTGACATGAGTGCTGTCACAGGAGGATTTGGGGACTAGAGGTTTGAACCGCGACAAGGTTTATCAGCTTAGCTACTACCCACAGTGAGGGGTGATTGGGTCCTCGTATAAAAAATCAATCCTTCGGCCCAGCCGAGCAGCTCGCCGCACGTAAGTCCACTGCTCCCAGAGGTAAAACTGTCGCATTTTGGGCATGACAAGGCCTCCTACCCAGCACCGCAGGGCATGGAACATTTAATTTTTACGATTTTAATTTTTCAAATTTTTTTATGCTCGGCAGAATTCAGATTTGGGTTAAATATCATATATTCCCTTACGCCGCGAATTTCAAATCGTCCTTTGGTGTATCAATTGCAATTCATAAGACCATGTTCATTTTGAAAATAAAACAACTCTACATTCTATTTATATTGCTGCTGAGTATGGTGGTTTTGCCAATCTCTGCACATGGAATTGACAGCTGTAGAGATCTTCTTCATATCACGGCTTATTCACATTTATCGCCAGAGGCGAAAAGAACCCTGCAGCTTTTAGAGCGCAAAATTCATCCATCTGAATTTAAAACTCTGCAGCGGCGATGGGCTCGTTTGGACCTCCTGATAGGAAAGTTTGAATGGGAAAAATTTTATGCAGATGTTCGACAGCTTACTCCTGCCGAGGCCGAAAAATTTTCACTAATTCAGAAAACAAGAATGAGCTCCTCTACGACCATTTCTGGAACCAATATGAACGATCGAAAAGCAGACCAGGCTGAGATAAACTGGCTTAAGGCCGATAATCAGGTACATGATTGGGTGAGTGCAAGTGTACCAATGACAATTGAAAGAATATTCGAGCTCAACAAAATTATTGGTGTGAATCTTTATTTCAACGGAAATCAGCCCGGCCGACGTCGGACAGGTGCTGTTGGCGTTACTTATTCGCAGAATGGAAGAAGTAAATTCCAAGCGGCGTTGGCTGTAGAAAATATTGAGCCCCTGCTTAAACATTTTATGAACTGGTACAATGCAAGCGAAGGCAAAATGCATCCAATTCATTTAGCCGCTCAAGTCTATCAGCGTTTAAACACCATTCATCCTTTTCCCGATGGAAATGGTCGAACAACACGCCTTATAATGGATTGGGTTTTGCGCACGCATGGCTATCCTCCGAGTTTGTTTTTAAAACTTGAATCAACTTTTGTTGTCATTTTTCCTGACGACCAACTTGGTCGAAATCCAACGCCTGGTTTAGTTGAAGACACAGTGACCGTAGGATTGGAGTGGGTTGAAAATCTTCTTCACCCCGTCCAAGCTGATGCCGCTGTTGGTAATTAAATTATCTATACTAAGGCAGCGACTATTTTTTTCTGCATTTCAAGCAATTCAGATTCACTGTGTTTTGTTGGATGAATTGTCCAAATATCTTTTGAGCTGAACATGGGAATCAAGTGATAGTGAAAATGTGGAACTTCAAAACCATGAATAAGACTCCCCACTCGTGCACATTTTGTTGAACTTAAGATTGCTCTTCCAATTTTTTGTGCGTTTTGAAAAATCGCCGCATGATATGGCTCTGGAACATCCAAAAAAGAATCGACTTGTATTTTTGGTACAACCAAAGTGTGTCCTACATTCAGTTGCTCACGTGGGAAAAAGGCAAAGGTATAGCGATCCTCAAAGACTTTAAAGCAAGGAATTTCACCTCTGATAATTTTTGTAAATACAGACGGTTCTTTCCCTTCTGACACGATGACCTCACTTTTTGAATAATCTTGAGCTATCGCTTTTGCGGCGCAGCCACTAAGACCACCCGCGCTGAGCAATGAAAAACCAGCGACTTGTTTTATAAAAAGACGTCTTGATTGTGTTTCCATACGGCAGACCTTACCTTTAATTACTCCGTTAATTATGAAAGCTTGTGCTTGTTCGGCAAATACTAAACGATGAAGTGAGAAGAACCTGAAAAGAGAAGAAAAATGATTCAGGTCGGTTGGTCCTGAATCCAAGTTGGCGGAGCGAGTGAGATTCGAACTCACGAGACCCTTGCGAGTCTTCCAGTTTTCAAGACTGGTGTATTCAACCGCTCTACCATCGCTCCGTCGATGGTTTTATGGTTTTACCCTATCGAATTCAATGTCTTTTCTGAATTTTGCATTGCGACGTTGGAGAACTTAGACCCGAATTTCCGTAGCGTCGCTCATGTACTTGCGCAAGACCCTTGGAATCTCGATAGAGCCGTCTTCTCGCTGATAATTTTCTAATATGGCGATCAAAGTTCGTCCGACAGCCAGGCCGCTTCCGTTCAAAGTATGCACGAATTGTGGCTTGCCATTGGCTGACTTAAATCTAATGTTCGCTCGACGAGCTTGAAAATCTTCAAAATTAGAGCAGGAACTAATTTCGCGATACTCCCCTGGACCAGGAAACCAAACTTCAAGATCGTAACATTTTGCTGCACCAAAACTAATATCACCAGAGCATAAAAGCATGCGTCGGTAAGGTAGACCAAGCTCAGTTAAACATTTTTCTGCATGGCCCGTCAGCTCCTCATGAAGCTCATAAGACTGACTTGGATGAGCGAAAACCATTAACTCCACCTTGTGAAATTGATGCTGACGAATTAAACCGCGAGTATCTCGGCCGGCGGCTCCTGCCTCCGAACGAAAACACGGAGAGTAGGCACAAAACTTTTTCGGCAACTCTTCTTCTTTAAGTGTTTCCTCGCGAAAATAGTTCGTCACAGGAACTTCAGCTGTCGAGATTAAATGATAATCAGTTCCTGCCAAATGAAAAACATCATCTGTGAACTTGGGAAACTGTCCCGTGCCAAAATAACTCGCAGAGTTCACAATATAAGGAGGTATCATCTCCGTGTACCCGTGCTCATTAGAGTGAAGATCCATAAAAAATTGAATCAAGGCTCTTTCAAGTCGAGCACCAGCTCCTTTAATAAAGGTAAAGCGCGTGCCCGTGACCTTTCCGGCGCGTTCAAAATCCATGATTCCAAGCTTTTCCCCCAGAGACACATGATCTTGAGCTTTAAAAGAGAATTTTTTGGGCTCACCGACTCTTTTGACTTCAATATTTTGTGCCTCAGAATCACCCTGAGGAACTTCAGAATTTAATTTATTTGGAAAAGTCGCTAACAGAGATTGAACTTTTTCATCTAAATCACGAGCGCGTAATTCGAAGGCTTTTTGTTTTTCACCTAAAGCCGCCGCCTCTGCAACAATAGAGCTCGCATCTTTTCCTTCGCGTTTCATTTGCCCAACGGCTTGCGCAAGCTTGTTTTGTTCAGCGCGAACTGTTTCAGATTCGGTGATGGCCTTTTTTCTTTGCGCATTCAAAGCCATGACCTCTTCTAAGGTATCAAGCGAAGCTCCTCTTTTCTGAAGACTGGATTTATATTCGTCATAATAAGAAGGGCCGGACTCCGTTTTTTTTTCTAATAACTTAATATCGATCATAATTTCTGCCTCATTATTTCACGCTTTTTTTAGGGAGCGATAAGAATATACATTCTGAGAAGAAGTGCCACAAGTGCGCAGATCAAGTCAAATATTAGGACTGAGCCTAAAGACCAACTCGACATAATTTTTATCAATCCAAAAGTAACAACAACCAGTATTAAAACAAAAGAAAGTGTTCCAGAAGAAATTAATTCTTGTCCGACCATAGAAAGAGTGATCGCCACAATAAAGGCCGTCACCCACTTAAGTGACAAAACAAAAATTGAGGTGGACGCATTTTTTGCCCCCGTTTGAACCGAGTTTACAATTTGTCCAACTTTATCTGTAATGCCCATTGGTCTTTTCCTCTCCCAAAAAATACTATCTTAGTTTATTACTGACGGCCACCACATAGACGATCAATTTTTTCGTCTATTTCTTTACGATCAGAAGCATTCGGCGCCAAGAATACATAGTTTTGATAGGCCAAACAACTCTCTTGTTTTTCGCCTTTTTTTTCAAAAATTGCGCCTTGAAATTTATAGATTTCTGCGTAGCCATTTTCCTGATCCTTAGCAATGGCGAGCATATTTTCGGCAATTTCTAAATTACCAGCCCATATCTGACACTGAGCCAATTTGACGTAATTCTCAGCACCTTTTGGTCTTAAGCGGACTGCGTTTTGATATTCAGCACCACACTTAGCAAATTCACGAGTTTCTTTATAAACCTCTCCAGCCAAAATATAGGCATCGGCAAGACTCGGATTGTTTTTCTTTTCTTCATTCGCGGCCTGAATAGCAATGTTATAATCTTTCATCGCAAGCGCGGCTTTGCCTAATTGGTAATAGCCCTTGGGATACACCTTGTTAATATTTACGCCTCTTTGAAATTGCGTCATTGCGTCTTTTGGTCGACCAGCATCTAAATAGACCTGTCCAGTTTTGAAAACTGGCTCTGGGTCAGAGGGATCTTGAACGGCAGCGGCTAAAAACATTTTTAAGGCTTTATCCAAAATTCCCTGAGCCTGGTAGCAAATACCAAGTCCCATAAGTGCTCGTTTGTTTTTATTATCTAAAAGAAATATTTTTTCATATTCGGTTTGCGCTTCTTTGTATCTTTCAGCTTCCTCATATATTTCCGCTAAGCCCAAAATATAATCAGGTGTATAAGAAAATTTCTGAATTCGTTCTTTTATATAGGTGACGGCAGAGGGTACACCACTCATTACTACCAGAACTTTTGCGTAAATAACTTGTGCGTCTGGATTCGCATCCTCTAATTGAATCGCCTTTGTGGCAAAGGTCATTGCTTTTTGCGGATTGCTGCCATCTTTTGCCGTTAAATAAGCTTTTGCCAAAAGAGCGAGAGTGTCGACATCTTCTGTAATTTTCAAAGCTTTTTCTAAATAAACAATGGCCTGCTTATGATTATTTCGACGAAGTTCAACCAACCCATAGCCACGTAAAATATCAGCATTGTTTGGCAATTTTTGGGATCCTCGTTGAAGAATTTCCCCCGCCCCTTGGAAATTGTAAAGTTGTGAGTAATAATCTGCCATCAAAAAATAGGGAATTGAAAGCTTCGGATCAGCAACAATAGCTTTACCTAACCACTTCATCGCCTCCTCTGCTTGATACAGCTGCCACAATGCTTTAGCTGCTTTCATGGCGGCTAAAGCGTTTTTTTGGTCGATTTCAAAAGCTGCTTTGTATTCGGCTTGCGCGGCTAAATAATCTCCAGCGCGAGTGTATTGATCCCCCAAAAAAACCAATTCATTGTGCTGATTTTGCCTAATGATATTTGAAGGTGATCCGCCTAATTGAATCAAATAATCTCTGGCTTTTAAGTCTCCGGGATTGAGCTGATAGGATTTTTGAACATACTCAAGAGCTCTTGCGTTTTGATTATTTTCACCAACAATTTTTGCTAAATAATAATACATTTTTGATTCTTGCATTTTTGAAATTGGATCCTTGCCACTCATACCTGCCAACAAAAACTTTTCAGCCTTACCCACATCTTTTGATTTTAAGTATATTAAAACTCCATATTCAATCAGCGCCTGGCGATGCTCAGGGTTAAGATATAAAACTTTTTCAAAACTCTCCGCCGCTTTATCAACTTGTGCGATTTCAAAATTGTAAACACCCATTTGATAGTACGGGTGGGCCCATTGAGGCCAGAGTTTCGCCGCGGCTTCTGCCCAGCCCACCGCTTCGCGATAATTTTTTTCTGAAGCTAAAACCTCCGCTTTTGTTGCATACAACACGGGAGATTCTTCTGATATTTCACGGCGGTTCGATGTGTGCTCAATAATACCCATTGCATCTCGATATTTTCCCATCACCATCAAAAAAGAAACCTCACAGTGAATGCCCGCCAAGCCAACGGGATCTAATCGAGAACCTGCAATTTTTACTAATTTTAAATTTTCTAAATCTTTGGAATTTTGACGGACATAAGGCCAAAGATTCAATTGAACCAAACACAATAAACCACGAGGCTCCGTTGACAGTGGGGCTTTCTCAATGAGTTTAATTAGTCTTATCTGTGCTTCATCGTAAGCCACGATACTATCTCGAAAGATTAATTTGTATATTTCTAATAAAGCTTGATTCTGCTGCTCTGGACTAAGGAGAGTTTGAGTGCCCGGTTTTGGTAACTTTATTTGCAACCCTAAATAATTGCTCTCATTTTTTCTGGAATTGAAAATTTCATATGAAAAATATCCAATCACCGCAATTAAGACTAATAAGCCAAATTTTAAGACCCCAAATCCTGATCGCTTTTTTTCTTGTGATGCTTGCTTTATACTTATTTGTGAAAACGTTGGCGTTGTTTGCGGAGTTATTGTTGGCAAAATCTTTTCCGGTATATGAGCTATTTCAGAGTTAACAAGAAAGTCATTTTCTCCGAGTTCGACCAAATCAACCTTTGTCGACGACTCCTCGGCGGGGGGGGTCTCCTTTGATTTCTTTTTTGTTTTTTCTGCAGAAGAAAGAAGGGCTGTCTTTTGCTGATCTTCATTAAGAGCTTCTAATAATTTGTCGTAAAAAACTGGTTCCCGCGAAACTGTTGTCCACGCGCCATCTGGAAGTTTTCTAATTTTTTCATTTCCATTTAAAATTCCCTCAGAAATTCGAAATAATAAATCCTGAGTTGAAAGAGGCCCTACGGTTCTTCCTCCCTCAATAAGTAATTGCCATTTTGCTGCCGCGACGGCTGGTCTTCTTGGTCCACGTGGTTGTGACATATCCAAATAATTATATTCGTAGATCCTCGGATTCTTGAGTGTTTCTAATTAACTTGGACATTAGGCTGAGTTTAAACAAAATTGGAGGGACCTAGACTTTAGTACTAAGTTGGAACCAAAGACCCACATTGGAACCAACATCTTCTTACATAGGACCACCTCGCCTTCCTGAAACAAAAAAAATCAAGTTTCGCAATACTATTAATTGGCACGAGCCTTGCTTTGGCATGAATCAAGTTTGAATTGAAGTTAATAGTTTCACTAGGACACAAGATGAAAACTTCGACGGTCAGGAACATTTTAATCGGAATTTATGTGCTCATGGTGCTTGGCTTTTCAGCCATGGCTAAAGCTCAAAAAGCTGATTTTGTGACTGAATCGGCGGTAAAGGTTAGCCCGTTTTCTCATTGATTCTCAAGGACCCCCTCCCTGATTTTAGTGGGGAAAACGTGGCTGTACCTTAATATAGCTTTTTACTAAGCTCGACCAAACCCCTCCGGTCGGGCTTTTTTTTTATTGAACTCTCTTAATTTTTGCTCCAAGAGCCCCCAGCTTAGCTTCTAATTTTTCATAACCACGATCTAAGTGGTAAATTCGGCCGACCGTTGTTTCACCGCGAGCAGCAAGTCCCGCTAAAACCAAACTTGCGCTTGCTCTAAGATCCGTCGCCATCACCGGCGCTCCGCTCAAACAACCTGGGCGACCACGTACAACAGCCACTCGTGATTTTGGGGTGATATCCGCACCCATTCGACAAAGCTCTTGAACATGCATAAAACGATTTTCAAAAACCGTTTCCCCAATCACACTTGTTCCTTCTGCTAATGACATCAGGGCCATAAATTGCGCCTGTAGGTCCGTTGGAAAAAGCGGATAGGGAGCCGTGTTTATATCAACGGCTTGCCATGATTTCGCTTTATGAACCGTTACGGAATTATCGGTTGTGGAAACCTTAAAACCCGCTTCTTTTAATTTAAATATCAGTGATTCAATCCACTCCGGATGAATATTCGTTACTGTAACTTCTCCGCCAGAAATTGCTCCCGCAATCAAAAGAGTTCCTGCTTCAATTCGGTCCGACATCACAGCATGTGAGGCCGGCTTTAATTCATTCACTCCCTCAATAGTAATCACGCTTGTTCCTGCACCTTTGACTTTAGCGCCCATTTTATTGAGGTAATTTGCTAAATCAACAATCTCTGGCTCTTTCGCGGCATTTTCAAGAACGGTTGTTCCTTCGGCCAAGGTCGCTGCCATCATAATATTTTCAGTTCCGCCAACGGTGACCAATTCAAAAAGAAAATTAGTCGCGACAAGTTTTTTTGCTCGTGCTTTGACGTAACCATCTTCCAGAGTAATTTCTGCGCCCAAGGCTTTCATGCCCTCAAGATGTAAATCAATCGGACGAGTACCAATAGCACAGCCCCCAGGAAGGGAGACCACGGCCTCTCCATATTTTGCCAAAAGGGGGCCTAGACAAAGAATACTGGCGCGCATTTTGCGAACTAAATCATAATGTGCTTCTGTTGTTTTTGGTCTTTGAACAATCACATCAAATGAATCACCCTCACGGTGGGTTTCGCAGCCTAACGAGTGTAAAAGATTAGCGGCAGAATCTACGTCCATCAATTTTGGCACATTAGAAAAATGATGATGACCTTCCGCCAACAAGCTCGCAAACAACAACTTCAAAGCAGAGTTTTTTGCACCACTCACCGATACAATACCATTCAACTCTTGTCCGCCTTGCACCACCATTTTGTCCATTTTAAGAGTCCTTCCTTATTGCCAAAACATGCCGATCAATTCCTGATAGATCTTTAATAATAGAAACCGTGGAGAACACGCCAAGATTAATAAAATGCTGCCGAACGTGTTCCCCTTGATCAATTCCGAACTCAAAACACATAATCCCCTTTGTTTTTAAATGAGAAATAAGATTTTTTGACCAGGAGAAGTTTGCCTCAAGCCCATCTTGACCAGAAAATAAAGCCTGATGTGGCTCGAATTCCAAAACTTCTTTTTGGACTCGCAAATCATCTTTAGAAATGTACGGCGGATTCGCCACGATAATATCAAAAAATTTCCCCGCAAAGGACTGCGTGGCTGCATCGGTGCAGGTGAATTCACATTGATCACTCAATTTTAGATTTTCCGCATTTTTTTTTGTCATCGCAAGTGCCGCCTCTGAAATATCCACAAGCTGTGTTTGCGTGTTTTTTAGCAAATGCGTAAGACTCAGGCCGATACAGCCAGAGCCGCAACCTAAATCTAAAATATCAATTTTTTCATCATTTCTCTGTCCCAATTCCTGATGAGTTTTTTTAAACGCGGTAACAACAGCTTCCACTAAAAGTTCCGTTTCAGGACGAGGAATCAGTACGTTATTATCAACAAAAAAGTTCAAACCATAAAATTCTTTTTGACCAAGAATATAGGCAACAGGCTCGCCCTTGCTTCGACGGCGAACGATTTCACGACACATATCAACTTCTGAAGAGGCCAGTGGTTGGTCATATTTTAAATATAGATCAATCCGGCGCAGACCTAATGCTTTCGCTAACAATAATTCGGCATCCAATCGAGGACTGTCGAAATCTTTTTCTCGAAAAAAATTTGTTGTTTTTTCTAAAATATCTTTCAGTTTCACTGGAGCGGTCATGGTGCTTTACTCTGATTTTTAAGAGCCTCAGCCTGAAAATGTGCAATCAATGGATCCGTTAAAAGCTCCATTTTTCCGTTCATTACATCACTGAGTTGATGAGTGGTAAGTCCAATTCGATGATCCGTAACGCGCGATTGAGGAAAGTTATAAGTTCGAATTCTCTCCGAACGATCCCCTGTTCCAATCTGTGAAAGCCGAGCGTCCGATGCTTCTTTTCGGCGCTTATCTTCTTCGATCTGTACGAGTTTCGAATAAAGAATTTTCATCGCTATTTCTTTATTTCCCAATTGAGATTTGCCATGCTGACAGAACACAATAATTCCCGTGGGCAAATGCAAGACTCGCACAGCAGAGTCCGTCGTATTCACCGATTGCCCCCCTGAGCCCTGAGAGCGCGTAACATCAATACGAAGATCGTTTTGATTAATCTTAATTTCGTTTTCTTCTTGCTCTGGAATCACCGCAACCGTGACGGTGCTTGTGTGCACACGGCCTTGCGTTTCAGTGTCAGGCACTCGTTGTACACGATGAACACCAGATTCATGTTTCAATTTGCTGTAAACAGCATCCCCGCTTACAGACGCAATCACTTCTTTCACACCGCCGACATTACCATCAGACCGAGACATCAAGTTAACATTCCAACCTTGAGCCGAAGCATAGTGTGTATAAGCACGAAACAATTCATCCGCGAAAAGCGCGGCCTCATCGCCGCCAGCTCCTGCACGAATTTCTAAAATAATATTTTTATCGTCGTTAGGATCTTTAGGAATTAATGAAATTTTGAGTTTTTCTTGCAAAGTCTCCAGATTTTTTTCCAGAGTTTTTAACTCCTCACGAATCATTTCTTTCAATTCAGAATCCGATTCAGAGGTCAGTAAAATCTTGTTTTCCTCATATTCCTTTTTATTTTTCTTGTACTCGCGGTACACAATGACCACTTTTTCAAGATCAACGAGTTCCTTCATAAACGTTCTATATTTCTTCTGATTCGAAGCAATATCGGGCTTCTGCAGCTGCAGATTAACTTCTTCGTATCTTGATTCTACTTCATCTAATTTTGAGAACATGGTCTTTACTCGAGTGTTGATGCAAAAAAAATGCGGTCTTCAGATATGAGACCGCATTTCGTCTATTTTTTAAATGTAAAAACTAAGATTTTTTTGCGTATTTTTTGCGGAAACGATCAATACGTCCCTCTGTATCCATTACACGTTGTTTTCCGGTAAAAAATGGATGTGAAGCACTTGAAATCTCTACTTTTAAAAGAGGATAAGTTTTTCCATCTTCCCATTGAATAGTTTCTTTTGAGCTTTGAGTTGATTTACCTAAAAATGCGAAATCACAGGAAACGTCTTTAAAGACAACCTCATTCATTTTTGGGTGAAGATCTTTTTTCATATAACCTCTTTCATAGCCATTCGGTTGGCAATTAATCATCCAGCCGGTACAGCGTTTTGTAAGGATGAGGATTTAACATAGGTGACCCTAGGAGTCGAATTCTTTTTTACTCAGGAGCTTAGTTTTTAATCAACCTCTTGTTCGTCAGCCCATCACCTTTATTAAAGTTTTCTTCACAATAAAGGTGATTAAATTCAAATGGTTGTAACTTTTTTCACTTTTTTATGAAAAAAATTACGATCCACCGCCCATGCTGGATAAGAACTGCTGATTGGTTTTTGTCTGAGATACTTTACCCAACAAAAATTCCATCGCATCAACCACGTTCATTGGAGCTAACACTTTGCGTAGAATCCATAAACGGTTGAGGTCATTCTTTTCCATTAAAAGATCTTCCTTGCGCGTGCCTGATTTATTAATATCCATTGCTGGGAAAATACGTTTTTCCATGAGTTTTCGGTCCAAGTTAATCTCAGAATTACCGGTTCCTTTAAACTCCTCGAAAATCACCTCATCCATTCGCGAACCAGTGTCAATCAAGGCCGTTGCAATGATTGTCAAACTTCCGCCCTCTTCAATATTTCGAGCGGCGCCAAAGAAACGTTTTGGTTTGTGGAGTGCATTTGAGTCCACACCACCCGACAGGATTTTTCCTGATGGCGGAATAACGGTATTGTAAGCGCGAGCCAAGCGAGTGATAGAATCAAGCAAGATGACCACATCGTGTTTGTGCTCCACTAGACGTTTTGCTTTTTCAAGAACCATCTCTGAAACTTGAACGTGTCTCGTTGGTGGCTCATCGAAGGTGGAGCTCACGACCTCGCCCTTCACAGAGCGAATCATGTCTGTCACCTCTTCCGGGCGTTCATCGATCAAAAGGACGATCAATTTTACTTCGGGATGATTTGTTGAAATCGCGTTGGCAATATTTTGCATCAAAACGGTTTTACCCGCTTTTGGCGGTGCCACAATAAGAGCCCTCTGCCCTTTGCCAATGGGTGACATCAAATCAACAACACGAGTTGTGTACTCGCCAGGATTATGTTCAAGCTTTAATCGTTTGTCCGGGTAAAGCGGAGTTAAGTTATCAAAGAGAACTTTATCTTTCCCTTGTTCTGGATTTTCAAAATTGAGGCTATCAACTTTAATGAGAGCAAAATATCGTTCACCCTCTTTTGGTGGACGAACTGTTCCTGCAACAGTATCACCCGTTCGCAATCCAAATCGGCGAATTTGCGATGGAGAAACATAAATATCATCTGGACCTGGAAGATAGTTATAATCTGGTGAGCGCAAAAAGCCATAACCATCGGGCAGAATTTCCAATACTCCGGCTCCCATAACTTCTTCACCAAGTTTTGCGGCTCGTTTAAGAATTTCAAATACCAAGTCTTGGCGACGATACCCTGCTGCATTTTCAATTTTTAATTTTGTTGCTAGCTCTGTAAGCTGCGCGATATTGCGCGTTTTTAGATCCTTGGAACTCAGGTAGCTTTTTTCTTCTGCCGTTAAAATAACGTCGGCCAAATCGGCTTCGGTTTCGGGACCCAATGCTCCACCTTGATCAGGGATAGTCTCGTTGTCTCTTGGTTGATGGCTATGAAATCGGCGCTGCTCGCTCCGATCACCTTGGTTTCTATCGTGACCGCGGTCGCCTCTGTCATTTCGATCATTGCGTTCGCCTCGATCATTGCGATCATTGCGATCATTGCGAAAATCTCTTCGCCCACCGCTGTTGCTTTGATACCTCGGATTATTGTTATTATTGTTTCTTTTGTTTTCAAAGAAACGAGGTCGATCACGACGAGGGGGCTGTTGTGATGATTGCTGCTGAGCTACTGGCGCTCCCCCTTCTGCGGGAGCTCCCTCTGAAGCGACAACTACTGGCGTCGGAGCAGGGCTCGCGGCGGCGGCAACCTCTGGCGCTGGCGCAGACTCCGTTCGCGAAACTGGTTCTGATGAGGGCTCTGGAATGCTCGCTGGGACTTTTGTTGATTTCTCCAAAGAGGTCTCAGTTGGTGCTGCTGATGCGCTTTCGGCTGGAGCTTTTCTGGTGCGCTTTTTTGTGACTTCAGGTTCCTTTTTTTCGGACAAGGAGGACTCCTTTAGAGTGATTAAAACTTTGCTCGAGATATCTTGTTTTTTATTTTTAGAGTAAGTTCTAATTGTTGTGTGGGTTGAAAAATTGAGATTAAACTAGTTTTTGTCTCTTTATTTTTTTGTTAATAATTCTTTAACTTAATGATTCTATTATTCTTTTTTTCTCTGACTTTTTCTCTGAGAAGAAACAGATGTTTTGTATGGACCAATATCTAGCTCAGCTGATCTTTTGTCAAATTCAAAGTTCCATAAAGCGAAAAAGTTTTGATCAGCCTCTGTTTTAAAATGACACAACTATTTGAATTTAAAGGATTTTTATACTTATGATGATAAGCTTTTTATAGACGGGGAAATCATGATTTAGGAATGACCAGTGCATTTCCCTCTTAAGTTTTAATTGAGAGTACCGAATTAAATAATACTGAATTCGTAAGGAGATGAACCGTGAACACAGATAAGACCCCAGCCGCCAGAACGCCCTTAAATATTGAAGTTTCGTTTCGTCGTAGTTATGCGAGAGATGATGCGAATGGAACGCTGAAAAACATCAGCCTCACTGGTGCCTTTTTAACTCATGGAGCTGATGCGCTTCGTTCTGGTGAAAAACTACATCTCAGCTTTTCTGTCGCTGGACGCGAACGCGACATTCATGCGGTTGTTGTTTGGAGTAATTCATTTGGCTCAGGAATAAAATTTCTGCCTCAAAACAATCGCGACGTTCAAATCGTTGATGATCTTATTTATTTCGTCGAATCAAGACGCTCGGGAACCCGAGACGTCCTTGATCTTATCTTTAAAAAAGTGGCTTAGAACACGATTAAAATTATCCTGCTTGTACATCAAAGGCTGCTGCGGCGGCCTTTTGTGCTTTTTTCTTCCGAATAATAATAATTCCCGCGAGAGCGGCCGCGACGATTCCGGCTCCTGCTAAATACATCATTGTTTCTTGATCCAAACCACCTTCTTCAGGCGCCAAAACAGGAGGTTTCGGTTTTTTATTGTTCGCATTCATTCCTGCTGGCGGAGGAGGTGGCATATCAGGCTTTTTTGCTACCTGTTCGGATGGGGGAGGAGGTGGCGGCATATTCGCTTCCGGCATTGGGGGTGGGGGCGGCATATTTGCTTCCGGCAATGGTGGCGGCGGAAGATCCGCAGGCCTTGCTTCTGGTGCTGGAGGCGCTGCTGGCATTGGTTGTACCGGTGGGACATTCGCTTGTTTAGGTTCTGGCATTGGAGGAGGCGGAAGATCTGCTACTTTCGGTGGAGCCATCGTTCCTGCTGTTTCTGGCATTGGAGGTTTAAGTGATGCCTCGGCTGCGGCACCTTTCCAATATTTAAGTTCAGTACCCGCTGGAACTTTTCCTTTTGACTCAACTGAATTTGTTGCCCAGATTTCTTTCCATCCATCAGAGTATCCAACCAAATCCTTCGAGATTTTTTTCAAATCGTCGCCGTCTTTTGCAATATAAGACTCTGCCGGTACTCCTGCATCTTCATAATAAATCATCATTTTTGATTCATCTTCAGGACGCTTCGGAGAGTTATAATAAACTTTTTGGCCAGGCTTTACTTTTTTCATGCCTGAATTTGCTTTTTTTAAGTCTCCCGCTTTGCTATCGCTTCCATAAATCATTGTGCTGATTTTTTTATAATCATCTTTCGGTCGAGCTATATAAACAGTATTTAGAAGCTGGCCACCTTCGCGGAAAGGCACGTCTTTGATTTTTTGTAAGGAGGCTTTCGGCTTTGGAGCCTCTTCCATTTTAGGAGACTCTTCTTTTTTCTCTCCTATATCGCCTGCGATCGATGTTTCTGTTTTTGGAGGCTCTTCCTTTTTTTCTCCAATATCACTCGCAACTGGTGTTTCTGAAGACAAAGACGGAGGTGGGGTTGAGGAAGCTGCGGCTTCGCCCAAATTAGGGGAAACACCATTATCAGGAGGCAATGCCAGCGCATCTTTTGTTGCATCTTTAGCTGCTTCATTTTTACCTGCAGCTGCGCCTAATGAATTGTCCGGAAGTTGATCATCCAAGAAACCGGCTTGGGCCTCATCTGGATTTACTGGCTTATCTGTCGTGGCCTGTTGGCCTGCTTCTGGATTTTCCAAGCTGGATTCAGTTCCTGCTTGATTAGCGCTTCCATCATCTGTTTTAGAGTTTGTACATGCCGTAATACTTGTTGCTAGGTAGATGCAAATCGCGATTGATAAAATCTTATTCATGGCCTCTTCCTTGATGTGTCTACTGCCGAGCACATTCTGTGCTCTGGTCGTCTATACCCAGGCTCGATTAAATCACACTTCGATAATGATGCAAATCTAAATTCGCCAGACCAGACCTGAGAGTCTCTAGACGTTGGCCTGGAAAAGTTCTTGCTAGAATTTATTTATATGAAAGGAGATCTCCGAGTTTTACTTTTTTTTTGTGAAACCAGCCGCGCGGAACTTCAAGTGCAAACTTTGCAGGTCCGGCACTTGGATAGACGGGTGGACTTTGTTCCATTTCTGATTTCACTGGAACCATATCTTGAATATCAATCAATTTTTTTTGTGCATTAATATAACCAATGCTGAGTGGAATAAAGGTGTTCTTCATCCAAAAAGTTCTTTGTTGTTCATCACTAAAAATAAAAAGCATCCCAGTGCCTTCTTTTAATTCTTTTCGATACATAAGCCCTTGCGCATGCTGTTCAGCGTTTTCTGCAAGTTCAGCGGATATTTTATGTTTCCCAATAAAAATCTCTTTTTTCTTAAAATGAATTTCGCCAACGGCTCTTTGGGTTGAAAGGATTGTTCCCATAAAACTAAAAAGTATAATAAAATAAAAGTTGTTCATATTTTTTTGCTTTCTCTTTTTTCTATTTCAAGAGCTACTCCAAAGCGCACGCCCCGTGTTGAAACATCCGTGCTTTCCAAATTAAAAGCTTTGCAAAATTCAGCAAGAATAATTACTCCCGCCAAAATCACATCAGCACGACCAGAACTGACGCCGAATTGGCTAGTTATCTCTCCAGGGGTTAATTTGGAAAATTCAGCAAACCATTTTTCTAGTTGTTGGAGTGTTATTTTAAAGCCGTCAATTTTCTCAGGAATAAATTCACCAATTTGGATTCTTGCTAATTCCGTCGGAGTTCCTGCTACGGCTAAGGCCATATCAATTTTACCGAATTTATTTACATCACCGGAGCTGTTTTTTAGTTTAGTTATTTGGAAAATCACTTCTTGGCGCAATTCAGTTAGACTCTCCTTGGTCGCTGGCTGCTGCCGCAAAAACCTCTCTGTCAGCCGGACGCAGCCGATATCTAAACTCTGATAAAATTTTAATTGTTTATCGTGACCAAAAATAATCTCAGTTGAGCCTCCACCAATATCCACGACTAAAAAGTTTTTATTGAAATCTTTTTGGCCAGAAATGGATCCCTGATAAGTAATTTCTGCCTCACGAGTTCCGGGAATTATTTCAATTGGTATATTCAAGTCTTTTCCAATGGAAAAAAGCTCTTTTGCATTATCAGCGTCACGTGCTGCGGAGGTCGCCATTGCTAAAATTTTTTCTGGCTGATGTTTTTTTATGAGCTGCGAAAATTCTGTTAAACAGGTTTTTGCTCGCGCTAGAGCCTCGGGGTGGAAGCTCTTTGGTGCCGTGTTATTTTGTCGATTCATTCCTTGCCCAAGGCGAACCACCTGAACTTGATCCTCATAGATCTTTTTGATACTTCCAGCCTCTACTTCTGCAATTAAACACAAAAAGGTATTAGTTCCAAGATCAAGGGCTGCAACTTTCATAAGCCGCCTTTTAGTTTTTTTTGTAAAATTTCATTCACAAGGTCTGGATTAGCTTGGCCTTTCGATGCTTTCATCGCCGCTCCAACAAAAAAACCAAAAAGCTTGGTTTTTCCGGATCGGAACTCTGCCACTTGACTTGTGTTTGCGGCCAAGACTTCATCGATCAACTTTTCAATTGCGGAAGAATCGGAAATTTGCACTAAGCCTTTGGTTTTAATAATTTTTTCTGGTGAATCTTCGGAGGTCCACATTTCCGAAAAAATAGTTTTAGCGATTTTTCCAGAAATAGTGCCTGCATCGATAAGTTTAATTAAAGCGCCAAGATTTTCTGCAGTAATTCGACTTTGAATAATAGAAAGTTTCGATTCATTCAGTTCACGAAGAACTTCTGTCATAATCCAATTCGCAGTGGCCTTAAAGTTTCCGCACATCCGGCTTGCGCTTTCAAAATAATCTGCGATTTCCCTCTCTGAAACAATCGCGTCTGCGTCATTTTCGGACAGGCCCAGTTCCTCGGTAAATCTGCGCGAACGCGCGAGCGGAAGCTCGGGAATTTCTTTTTTGAATTTTTCTAAAGCTTCTTTTGTGACAATAACGGGAAGTAAATCTGGATCAGGAAAGTACCGGTAATCTTGCGCGTCTTCTTTGGTTCTCATACTGAACGTTTTATTTTTATCTGGATCCCATAAGCGAGTTTCTTGAATAATTTTTTCACCGCGTTCAACAGCTTCAATTTGCCGCTCAATCTCGTATTCCAAGGATTTTTCAATAAAACGAAAAGAATTAATGTTTTTAATTTCTACTTTCGTTCCTAGTTTTGTTTCACCTCTGAGGCGTACGCTGATATTGCAATCACATCGAAGGGAGCCTTCCTCAAGATTTCCATCACAAACATCGAGATAACGTAAAATTTGACGAAGTGCTTTTGCGTATTCCGCAGCCTCCGCAGGAGAACGTAAATCTGGACCAGACACAATTTCTAGAAGAGGAATTCCCGCTCGATTGTAATTGAGTAAGGTGTAATCACCAAAATGAGTTGATTTACCCGCGTCCTCTTCCAGATGAGCTCGTTCAATACGAATTTGATGCGCTTTTCCCTGAAGCTTAAATTCAACACTTCCGTTTTCACAAATAGGCTTATCGTATTGAGAAATCTGATACCCCTTAGGAAGATCAGGATAGAAATAATTTTTTCGGGCAAAAATTGAAACCGGCCGAATGTGACAATTTAAGGCAAGACCCGCTTTAATCGCCTGTTCAACCACTCTTTCATTCAAAGCGGGGAGTGTTCCTGGCATTCCAACGCTCACTGGAGAGGTGTTTTCATTGTCGCCAGCATCAAATTGAGTTGAGTCTGCGCAAAATATTTTACTTTTCGTTTTCAATTGAGCATGAACTTCCAAGCCAATGACTGCTTCAAAATTTCTAGACATTTGCCACCAAGCCTTTCATTCCTGAAATCGACTCCAAGGCCAAACCAACATTCAACATTTTTTGCTCTTGAAAATGCGCCGCCATTAGCTGAATTCCAATAGGTAGCTTTTTCTCTGAAAAACCAAAGGGAACACTCATGCCCGGCAAGCCCGCTAGATTTGTGGAAACCGTGAAAATATCATTCAAATACATTTGTAAAGGATCGGAAATCCTTTCTTGTAATTGAAAGGCCGGTGCCGCTGTAACTGGACTGAGAATCACATCACATTGATTGAAAGCCGCAATGAATTGATCTCTTAATAACCTTCGTACTTGCCCGGCTTTGTTGTAATAAGCCTCATAGTATCCAGACGAAAGACAATAAGTTCCGAGCATAATTCGGCGCTTCACTTCCTCGCCAAAACCTTCACCTCTCGTTTTAGAATAAAACTCACCCAACTCCAAATTAGCCAAACTTTGAAAGTTAGAACGATGCCCGTATCGAACGCCGTCATAACGAGATAAATTGCTTGAGGCCTCACTCGCCGCGATCAAGTAGTACATCGGCACCGCATATTTTGTTAGCGGAACAGAGACTTCAATAATTTCAGCACCAAGAGCTTTCAATTCAGATAAAGACTTTTCCACAGTTTTTTGCACATCTGCATGAAGTCCACCGTCTTGCATATATTCTTTCAAAACACCGACTCGAACAGACTTCATTGAGGAGTTTAAGTTTTTACTCCACTCTGGGACAGGCTGAGATGAACAAGTCGCATCCTTCATATCTTTTCCACACATTAATTCCAATGCAAGTGCAGCATCGGTCACTGAATTCGTCAATGGCCCGGCTTGATCCAAAGAAGAGGCGTAAGCGATAATCCCATAACGACTGATTCGGCCATAAGTTGGTTTTATACCAACCACTCCACAAAAATTGGCGGGTTGTCGAATAGATCCGCCCGTATCTGTTCCCGTGCTCGCGGGCACCATTCGTGTGGCAAGTGCAGCGGCAGATCCTCCGCTTGATCCACCGGGTACACAATTTAAATTCCATGGATTTTTTACTGCGCCAAAATATGAGTTTTCGTTGGACGATCCCATAGCGAACTCATCTTGATTAAGTTTCCCCAAAATAACGGCGCCATTTTTTTTCAACTGACTAACCACGGTGGCGTCATAGGGTGGAATAAAATTTTCCAAAATTTTTGAGGCGGCGGTAGTTTTTAGGCCCTTGGTGCAAAACATATCTTTTATTCCCCAAGGAACTCCAGCTAGAGGGCCTGGATTTTCGCCCTGATAAATTTTTTGATCAATCGCTGTGGCCTGTAACTCCGCGGTCTCATCAAAACAAATAAAAGCATTCAAAGTCGGATTAAGTTTTTTTGATCTTTCTAAAAAAAATTTTGTGACTTCTAATGCGGAAATTTTCTTCGTTCGAACCGCTTGTGAAATTTCAGCGAGTGAGGCTTTGATTAAATCCATGGGACTCCCTATACCACTGGTGGTACGGTGAAAAGATGACCAGTTTTATGGGGTGCATTTTTTAAAATTTCTTCAGAAGAAAGCTCCTTATAAACTTCATCTTTGCGTAAAATATTTTCAATTTCTGTTGGTGTCACCAGGGGTACTATTCCCAGAGTTTCCACTTGAGAGATTTGTTCAAAATAATCTAAAGCTTTTGAAAGTTGTAAGCTATAATTGGTCGTTTCGTTCGCAGAAAGATCTAATCGAGCGAGTTTTGCTATGTGAGTGATTTCCGTCGTGCTCAATTTACTTGTCTTTGTGTCGGGCAAAAGGGCCTCCGGTTCTGAGTTGAATATCCGTCATAAGGATCGCTGCTCGCTGAAAAAGTATATTCAATGCGCAGCCAATGTTCTAATCAAATTCGAAAAAGCTTTCAACAGCAGGACCTTACGGGAACCAGAGGTGTTGCGGTGCGACTACTTTGCTAAGTTCCCTCTCCATGCACTATGCTTCTGCCTATGAATAAGGTGAGCGAAAGATATTCAGAATTAAAAAAACTAATCTCCCACAATGATTTTCTTTATTACACTCAAGATCGTCCCGAACTTTCAGATTACGAATATGATCAGCTCTTTTTGGAGTTACAAAATATAGAAAAACAATATCCGGAGCTTGAAACTTCAGACTCACCGACCCAAAGAGTTGGCGGTAAGGTCTTAGATGTTTTTTCTAAAGTGGCGCACCGTTTGCCCATGCTCTCTTTGTCTAATTCTTACTCTCCGGAAGATTTAAATGACTTTGATCAACGAGTAAAAAAGGTTTTATTGCTTGATGAATTGAAAGAAGTTGAATATTTCTGCGAACCAAAGTTTGACGGTTTGGCCATTGAGCTTATTTATGAAAATGGTCTTCTGGTGCGAGCCTTAACCCGTGGTGATGGCACAACAGGGGAAGATGTCACTGAAAATATTAAAACCATTCGAGTTATTCCACTTCGTCTTCATCACAACAAAAAAGGAAAAGAAATTCCTCCTCTGATTGAAGTGCGAGGAGAAGTGATCATGTTTAAAAATGATTTTGCCGAGCTCAACGAAACCCAGCAAGAGGCTGGCGTGCAAACTTTTGCTAATCCTCGAAATGCGGCCGCAGGATCTGTTCGTCAACTAGACTCGCGTATTGCCGCTCAAAGGCCCTTGCGTTTTTTTGCTTATGCTCTTGGTGCTACAGAAAAAATTTCCTTTGCTTCCCAGGACGAATGCGAAAACCAACTGGGCCTCTGGGGTTTGCCTGTTGCAGAAAAAAATATTCTGAGAAGGGTCGCTCGTGGAGCGAAAGAAATTATTTCCTTTTATCAAGAGGTTGAAGCTCTGCGACCTCAGTTGCCTTTCGATATTGATGGCATTGTCGTAAAAGTTAATTCCTTTCGCCTACAAGAAGATTTGGGCCTTGTTGCGCGAAGCCCTCGCTGGGCTACGGCCGCGAAATATAAACCCGCGCAAGCCACAACTTTGGTAGAAAATGTTATCGTGCAAGTGGGTCGCACAGGAGCACTCACTCCTGTTGCAATTATGACACCCGTCAAAGTGGGCGGCGTCACAATCACTCATGCCACTCTTCATAATCAAGACGAGATTGATCGCAAAGATGTTCGCATTGGTGACACGGTCGTTATTCAACGAGCAGGAGATGTTATTCCAGAGATTGTTTCCGTCATTATTGAAAAGCGACCTAAAGACTCACTTGCTTTTAAAATTCCTGACCACTGTCCGATTTGCCATTCAGAAGCAAAAAAAATCGAAGGTGAAGTTATTTATCGCTGCACCAATGCGCTTTGCCCCTCTATTCTTAAAGAGTCGCTCAAGCACTTTGCTTCCCGTCGAGCAATGAATCTCGATAAAGTTGGCGATCGAATTATTGAGGCTCTTTGTGACGCTCAACTTTTAAAAAAATTCAGCGATTTTTATAGACTCACTAAAGAAGAGCTTCTTTCCATTGAACGACAGGGAGAGAAATCGGTGCAAAATGTTTTGCTGAGTGTTGATAAGAGCAAAAAAACCACTTTGGCACGGTTGATCTACTCTTTCGGAATTCGTTTTGTCGGAGAGCAGACGGCTAAAACTCTTGCTAACCATTTTGTGCATTTGGATGCTTTTCTTTCTGCTAATATGGAATCATTACAGCAGGCTCCAGACATCGGGCCCAAAGTGGCTCAGTCGATTTTTGATTGGCTTCAAAATCCAGACCTAATTAAAGACGTTCATGAATTGATCGCTCTTGGTGTAACTCTTGAATCCACCCAGAGGAAGTCCACCGGTGCTTTGGCTGGTAAAAGTTTTCTCATCACCGGGACACTTCCCGTGAAGCGGGATGAGGCAAAAGATTTTATTGAAGCCAATGGAGGAAAAATACTCTCAAGCGTTTCAAAAAAATTGGATTTTTTGGTTATTGGGGATGATCCAGGCTCAAAGGTTGAGCGCGCGATCGAACTCGAAGTAAAAATTATTTCTTGGGAAGAGTTGACAAAAATGATCCCAGCCTAGCAAGAGCTCTTCTTTTACAGCCTCAGGGTGTTAAAATATTTCCACCCTGAGGAGCTGAGCAATCATCAATTATAAATGATCAATAACAATATCACGAGCCATCACGGTTTTACGACCGTCAGCCTTAGCACTCTCAATGCCTTTTGCACAAAGTTGCTCAATTGCCTTACTGAGCACATCAACAGTTTCTGATGAAGTGTTCATTTGGCCTTTTTCTTTAATGTATTTTTTTACTTTACTAGTCACCACTAAAACGTCTGCCATAAAATCCTCCTTAACAAGAAAAGGGTGGCATATAGAGGATTTAAAAACAAATAGATTCGATTACAGCTATTGATTCGGCGCATTACTTTGTTGTAAGTTTCTGATCTTTTTTGGGTCGTTTGAATCTTTGTCCGCTCAAGGCATCAACAGCAGCGCCTTCTTTGAAGCTCATCAGTTGAGCTTTTCTTTGCTGTCCCACTAATGGAGTGATCCAAACAAAAGTTTTATTATCAATGGAGCGAAGGCACTCTACATCTAAAAACGCTGGGGACCACGTGCCAGAATTAAGATGCTCAATGGATCCAATCATTTCATGACGAGCGTGATGAGTGTGACCATAAACTATGCGACTTGTGTTTGTAATGGCCCCTGCGGTTGAAAGCACACGCTCATCTGGCTCTTTAAAGCTAGAGACTTGAGACATAATTGAGCGACTGTAAAATAGAAAAAATGGAAGCAATAAAAACAAAGGAATAAAAGCCCAAAAAAAGGAAAGCTCATAAACTTGTCGAACAAAAATCATTAACTCAAGGATTATAAAAAAACTCAAAAAAATGAGCAGCGCGCGATCCAACCAGAGCTCTCTTGCAATGAGAAAAGGATTTTCTGAAGCTGAGGTTGCAAAAAGCTCTTTCAGTTCCCGGACCATTCGTGGCTCAGCGTTTGCTCTTTGGGCTATACGATTGACGCGGTCCTCGATTTTCAAAGGATCACGAATCGGGCGATCCAGTCGATCGCGAAAAGATCTCCAGAGGGTGATTAAGGATCCGTAGAACCAAGTAAAAACCAAACCCGGCTGTGCTCGCACCATATATTTAAAGAAAAAACGAAAATACTCTGGCAAACTCATAATGAAGTTTGAATCTACATGAGGATTAAAAAATCCCATGCCGTTCATTAAATATCTGCACGCAAGGTTACCAAAAGGAAGGCGCATCGTTTTGTAGTTGTAACCCTGTGAAAACGGATTGATTGGATCCTCACAAACACAGTAGGGATCATACTGATTTCCATGCTCAATCAAGGTATCTTTGTTTGAAATATAAAACCAATCGACAAAACGAACCCTCGAGAGTTGTCTTTCCGATAAATTTAAAGTTTTAAGAACCTCTGCTTGCACTTGCGGAAAATGCAATTCCAAATCATGATTCCCGATAATAAAAACCACGCGATTTCCACGCTCGATAAAACTTCGCAAATGCTGAAAAAACTCTGCGTGTTCTGACAGAATGACCTGCACCTTGAATTTTGATCTCTCAGGCCTTGGTCGCAATCCACGACGCCTCTCAAGCCAGGAAATTCGAAAACTTGGCTCTACAGGTAGGCTAAGAACACTATCAAAATCAAAAATATCGCCATTGAGAACAAGTTCTATCGGTACTCCCTGCGCTTTACCTTCTAAGTACTTCAAGAATTCGCCAAAAGTTTGATCGAAAAAGAACGTGCGTGTTTTAAATTTTTTCCAAAGAGGAAATTTAGGATGAATAGGCTCCGCCTCACACAAATGCAAATCGCTGATGATCGCTGTATACTGAGCGGTGGCAAATTCTCTTAAAGGCATGTGACTATTGTCCGACATATTTTCTTAATTTCAACCAAAAGCTGTGTTATCCCTTGGACGTGACAGAAAATATTCAACTTTCTTATTTTAAATCTCTGCCGCAGCCTTTTGCGGTGGTGGGCATGGGTATAACTGGACGTTCTCTTGTTGCTCTTTTGAAGGCTCTTGGGGTTGAGGCTTCGCAAATTTTTTGTTTTGATGACAAAGAGCCAACTTCTTTTGGTAAGCCTGAGGACCTTTTGGCAAAAAAACCTGGTACTCTTTTCGTTTCACCAGGGGTGCCACTCTCTTCTTTATGGATCAAGTCTGCGCAAGAACAAGGAATTAAGATTTCAAGTGAACTGACCCTTGCTTTTTCACTTTTAACCACCGAGCGTATAATTGCCGTCACGGGCTCAGTCGGAAAAAGTACGACAACCTCAATTTTAGGCGCTGGCGCTTTTGCTTTATCTTCAGATTGTTTTGTCGGCGGCAACCTCGGCACACCTTTGGCAATTTATGCCACTGAACTTTTGGGTGGAAGTCGAGCGCGTGCCCCCTGGGTCATTTTGGAACTTTCTAGTTATCAATTAGAAAATTTTGAAAATTTTGTCTGTGATTATGCCGCAATAACTTATTTAACACCTAATCACTTGGAACGTTATTCTGAATTACTCGATTATTACCTCGTGAAGCTACACCTTATCTCTCGCACGAAATTCGCCTGTGTGATGAACTCTAATGGTGGCGATTTGAAGTCTACTTTTGAGTCTGAAAAAAACAGGTTTTTAAAAAAACAGGTGCCCCTGGTTCAGACTTATTGGGTCGATCGAAATTCGGAAGTTTTAATCTTAAAAAATCTTCTGCCTTGTTCTCTTGTGGGTGAGTACAACAAAGATAATTTGGCGGTTGCAGGAGAGCTTGCGGCTTTAGCCGGCTGGCCTGAGTCTTCTTTTCTTGCAATGAAAAATTTTTCTGGACTTCCTCATCGACTAGAAAATCTCGGGGTGAAAAATTCAATTCAATTTATTAATGACTCAAAAGCCACGACGATTGATTCCGTTATTCAGGCCGTTGAAACAGTCCTAGAAACTCTAACAAAAAAATCACGCTTGATCTTACTGCTTGGTGGGCATGATAAAAATTTACCCTGGGACCGACTTAAGCCAATGATCAATTATTCTCAAATAGTTTTTGTTTTTTTTGGAGAATTTGGCGCTTCTGCTCAAGCCATCACGGGCCTTCCGGGACCATGCTTTAGTACCTTAGCCGTCGCACTTTCTGAACTTCCTAAATTAGCTCAGCCTGGAGATATTGTCCTACTGAGTCCCGGCGGCACAAGCCATGATGAATTCAAAAACTTTGAAGAGCGTGGTCACTTGTTTAAATCTGAAATTAAAAGGTTCTTCGGAAATTAGAAGCGAAACTTCAACACTGAGCTTGAATTAACATCCACAGGAATGACCTGTGTCGAAAGCATCTCTGTCTTTTTAGACATAACAACTATTGTTTGCGTGCCGGAAGGAACGTTCAACATAATGAATCCGCCGCCAGCAACTCCTTGTGGAGAAACTCTTCCTTGATGATCAAAATAGATTATATTTCCATTTTCATAATTTTCTTCCTGACTTAGATAAGCCTCATAATCATCTTCAGGAACAAAACCAATCACCAACCCCGTATCAGGCACCGCAGAAATTCTTTTTTGCGTAATAATCCACTCTAACCAGGCGTTTTTTATGAGTGGCACATGAATATAATCGTCTTTATCACAGTAAGCGAACTGATACGGTAAATATTCCGTTTGATCTGGCTGCACATAGCCATAACTCAGTCGATGAATTTGTGGTAATAAAATTTCACCTTGGCCCGCAAGAACCTGCATAGGCTCTTTGATACTTTGAATTCGGACATTCGCCGCAAGCGGGGTTCCATCAAAAGCATCATAAATTTTAAGTTGAACGCTTTGGTTTTTTATAGTGGCCTCTAAATTTCCCACGGAAACGGAGTTTTCATCCACTTCAATGTTCATATGACCGATGTACTCATTATTACGAGTCGCAACGACCGAATGCATACCCTTTGCTAAGCCCACAAAAATAAAATATCCATTTTCAGTGGTTGTCATAAGAGCGTCCTGTGGAATAAAGCCACTAAGATAAATCGGCGGTGACTCAATATTTTCTTCTACGGAAACAGAGACTCCCGACATAGGTTTACCATCAAATAAAACCTGACCCCATACAATGCCAGAATTTTCTATGTTTTGATGTCTAAGGTCCTGAATAATTTCCTTTAATGAAGTCATCAAATGCTGTGGCATCAAAGAAAGCCCCTTAGTCTCTCCAGCGCCGAGAATCATTAGTCCATCAATAAAACCCTTTGCACGAGAGCGAATTAATCCAAAAGAAGATTCAGAAATCTTAGGAAAAACAAAAGAGCCTAGGGCATCTGTTTTGTCATGCACTCCAAGGGAGGCATATAATATTTCCGCCGGCTCTCCGCGAGTTGAAGAAAGTCGGTCGGCAACTAGACGACTTGGATCTTTATTAAAATTAACAAAAGTTCCAGCGAATTGACTTTTTGCAGCCACATCCATTTCAATTTTTTTCTCTGTATCTTCAGGCGTGATTCGATGGCTTGAGGAGGCAATAATTGTTCCAGACTTATCAAAAAGCTCTACAGCTAAGTTTCCTTGCAGCTCTTCAACTTCAATTGAAAAAGTTCCAGACTGAACATTAATTTGACCGTTCTCAAGAGGAATTCCATCAACAAAACGACGAATCTCTAATGTTCGATCGCCCAGTGCCAAGCCTTGCGCAAGTCGTAATTTTCCAGAAATTTTTAAACTTTTAGGTTTGAAATCCATCAGCGTAACCGCGGCGGTAGGATCTAGTTGTTCTCGTGTCACTTTTTTTCCAGAGGGCGTTATTCCCGCGATATACACGTTAGGCTTCGGATTATTAATCGACTTATTCGCTTGGCTAATTTTTTTTGCAGCCATGTCTCTCCAGCCAGGAAGGGTCCAATCTTGTCGCAGCACTTGTGTTCGATCTTCAGCCGCCTGCAGCAAAGACCTTTGTGCCGTTGGAAGCTCTGCAACCCAGTTCATATCTTCCGCTCCCGAAAAGGTGCTGATCATTTCCTTATTAAAGGTCACAACAGGAAGAAGAACTCTTCTCTGTGCGAAAAGTTGAATAGGGCTGACGACTTGCGAATTACTTGCAGTGATATTTAAATCAGTGCTGGGGCTATTGTTAATTTCTTTCCACTCATTGTCTGACTCTGGCGCTGAAAATAAATCATCAAAGGCTTCCTTTGGTGGAGCATTGCGTGTCACATGGATTGTCATTGGTTTTGTTGGCAGACGAAAAAACACTGGTGTTACTGCTTTTGGAAATAAGGTTAAAACCAACGCCGAGCCTAAAGCTGCCGCTAATTTTGTCTTTCCAAAAGTGTTTATCGACCAGGATCTAAGCATAGAGTATCCAGTGTTGAATACTCTTATGTTAGTTTAGAAGGGCCTAAAGGTGTCAATGACATTGCTACCGTCTTGACCTTTGGCAAGCCGTTCAGAGAGCTCTTCGGCCACTTTTTTTGACAAGCCGAGGTCTTCACCAACTTCTGAGTATCCAACATTGGATTTTCTTTCAGAAATCACCTGAACACGAATGTCGTAAGGACGACGATCGCCTAAAATCCAAAAATGTGCGTACAATCTTTCTTTCGCAGAGTTTGGATCAAAAGCCACGCCTTGCTTTCTTCCAAAATAAGCAGAAATAATTTCACGCTGATTGGGGCTCACTTCTCTTGGTTTTCCTGCGATGGCACCCACTGCTTTACGGATTTCATTAAGCGAGTACGGCTGCTCCATAATTAAAAAGCCTTCCGCCGTCTGACAGGCGGAAAGAAGTATAATTAAAAAAGAAAATAAAGCCGTGGCTAAATCTTTCATTTTTTCTGAGCCTTATTCCAATCCTCCATAAACGTTTTAATGCCCTTGTCTGTTAATGGATGCAAGCAAAGCTGTTGCATTACTTTGTAAGGAATTGTTGCGATATGAGCACCCATTTTTGCGGACTCTAGCAAGTGAACAGGATGGCGAACACTTGCAACCAAGACTTCAGTCTGGAAATCATAGTTTTCATATATCTGAATAATATCTGAAATTAGCTCTAATCCATTTTGGCCAATATCATCTAGACGTCCAACAAAAGGTGACACCATCGTTGCTCCGGCTTTTGCAATCAGCAGCGCTTGGACGGCTGAAAAAACCAGAGTTACATTCGTTTTAATTCCTTCAGAGCTGAGCTTACGAACGGCGATCAATCCCTGCTCTGTCATAGGAATTTTCACCACAACATTATCTGCAATTTTAGCGAGCTCTTTAGCCTCTTTCAGCATCCCTTCGGCCTCAAGTGAAATCACTTCGGCGGAAACAGGTCCATTCACTTCTTTGCAAATTTCTTTAATCACATCAAAAAAAGGACGTCCTGATTTGGCAATCAACGAAGGGTTTGTCGTAACACCGTCGACCCAACCACGAAGATTTGCCGCCTTGATTTCCTCAATTTCTGCCGTATCAATAAAAAACTTCATTTAATTCCTGCCTCTCAACATTTCAGTATTTAAAAATCGTCCTCAATATAACGTCAGTAAAGATATGTCCCTTGAGAAAAAAACTCAACGGGATCTCGCGCTGGGTATAACTTTACTAACTCTGTCAAAGTCTGGCCCAAAATCGGGTGCTCATATTGGCCCCAAACCTCGGCGGCACACTGAAGGATGAGTCGATCTTGCACTAATCGTGGATCAGGCAAGGTGAGTCCTGGCGTCATAAGAATCTCACGATTAAGACTCAAAAGAATTGCCTGAGAGGTAACACCGCCCTCCACCGTTTTAACATTGGAGATATTTAATGAAAGCTCCCTTTGAGAGAGCGTTGTTCTTACCTTCGCGACCATCACGAGCTCGGATCTCTGATTTGTTTGTTGTCGTGAATCACTTTTATAAACACTCGAGACGCTCATAATAGAGCAAAAAGATTTTGTTTGTTCTAATAATTTTTTTAAGGTTTGTTCAGCCCTAATTGGATCTGAAGTAAAAGCAAGAAGAGCGACGGTCTCATGGTTTTTAGGCATTAAAAAGGTCCTCCATCACATAGAGACCTGGCTTTTGTTTAATAATCCACTCGCCAGCTCTAATTGCGCCCGCAGCAAACACTTTGCGCGTGAGCGCTTGATGCTCAAAACAAATCAACTCCTCTTCTGAAACTGCATAAACTTTGTGAATACCTATAATTCCGCCAAGCCGGGCGACCAGTGGTTCTGGAAGTTTGACTTTTTGTGGAAGAGAGGCCGTTAAGGTCTCTTGCAAGAGCAGCGCCGTACCGCTTGGCCGATCTTTTTTCTTGCTATGATGGGCTTCCTCTATTTGAAAATCGAAACCTTTAAGTTGTGCAAAAAGCCCCATGGCCTTTTTCATCAAAGCAATTCCTAAGCTCATATTCGGAGACCAAAGAACTGCAATTTTTCGCGAAGCCTGACGGAGTGCTTGCTTTTGTTTTGCTGATAGTCCAGTCGTTCCACTAATGAGTGGAATTTTTAAGGCAACACTAGTTTTTAATGCTTCGTCAAAACCTTTGGGTGAAGAAAAATCGATCAGCAAATCGAGCCCTTTTGCCGTCACTTGGTCAACGGGACTTGTTGATTGAGAAAAGCTTATTGCCGATATCTTTTTTTCTTTAAGAATAGCTAGAAGCTCTTGGCCCATTCTTCCGCTGGCACCAATAACTCCAACATTATAAATTCGCGAACTCATACAAGTCCTTTGCTTTTCATCTCATGAAGTAATCGCTCAGTTCCAGAGGAACTCATTGATAATAGCGGTAGCCGCAATTCTGCACTTTGAATAATTCCCAAAATTCGTAAAGCCATTTTAACAGGAATAGGACTTGCTTCAATAAACAGAGTATTAATTAATTCCAAAGACTGACTTGCTTGTGTTTTTAACATGACCTCAGGAATAATATGGGAGCTCACTGAAATTACACCATCACCACCGACAGCCATGAACTGATCATAGGTGCCGTCATCTCCGGATAATAATAAAAACTCTTTACCGCACGTTTCACGAATTTGTTTTGCAAAGCTTATATTGCCAGAGGCTTCTTTAATACCAATGATATTTGGATGTTCGCTGAGCTTTTTGATTGTGTCCAGCTCCAAAGAGGTCACGGTGCGACTTGGTACATTATAAAGAATAACTGGAATATTAATTTGATCGGCCACTAATTTAAAATGCTGAAAAAGCCCCGCTTGCGGAGGTTTATTATAATAAGGAACAACAACCAAAACGGCGTCGGCTCCCAATTTTTCTGCCACCTTGGAATTCTGAATTGTTTTTTCTGTAGAATTGGATCCGGTACCAAAAATAAGTGGAAATTTTTTGGGTACAAGTTTTTTTACATAAGAAAAAATTTCAGCTCTTTCAGAATCATGAAGGGTCGGACTTTCTGCGGTCGTGCCATTAATGACAAAACCCTGAACTCCTCTTTTGAGCTGGTCCTTCACTAATTTTTCAAGTGATTGAAAATCAACTTTTCCTTCAATAAAAGGAGTAATAAGTGCAGTAATGACTCCAGAAAATGGTTTCATAAAATGATGTCCTCGTAGAGTTCAAGATCAAAATGGAATTCTGCCGGTCCAGTTAAATAAGCAATGTCGTCTTTCCAATCTACTCGCAATAAGCCTCCGGGCATTTCCACGGTTTGACTAAAAATTTCAGAATGACATTCGTGATGAAATTTCGCTGCCGCCACCGCACCTGTTCCACATGCTAGCGTGAAATTCTCTACTCCTCGCTCAAAGGTAACGGCCTGTATAAAGTTACTCGCATCAAATTCTACAAATGTAATGTTCGCTCCTTTGTCTCCAAACTCTTTAGACTGGCGCAATTGTTTCGCAAGTTCCTCATCCGGTGGATGCTGAATCACAAAGTGAGGCACCCCTGTGTTTACCAAAAAACCTCGAACTTTTCTGTTCTGAGCCATTACCTCTTTAGGACCAAAATCTTTTTTTATCTCTGGCATTTGAACTCGAAGTACGCCTTTGAAGGCATCAAGCACTTGCACCTTAATTATTCCTGCCGCCGTATTAAATACGATATTTTCTTTGGCTTTAATTTTCGTAAAGTAAAATAATCCAGCACAACGGGCGGCGTTTCCACACATTTCAGCCAGAGACCCATCAGAATTATAAAAATCCCAATCCGCATCAATATTCTCTGTTACGTTTTCTAGCGTGTTTGAGCTCTCTGGAATGCTATTTGAGATTTTTAAAAACAAAACACCGTCTGTTGCAAAACCAATATAATCATTGCAAAGCTTCCTAACTAAAACACTTCGATCAAAAGTATTTTCTTTGTTTGAAATGATAATAAAAAAAGTATTTCCTGCTCCGGACATTCTGGTGGGTTGTATTTTTGCTATATTAGCCATTATGATCTTTCTTATTTTTCTTCAACAGATCCACCTGAAAAATCTTTAGGATCATCCCAATCGTCAGGAAGCTTTACACTTGGTTTTTTCTTCAAATGGATGTCTTGTGTTGCCTCAGTAAAAACAGGTTCGCCGCGACCAAGTAAGGGTGGATCTAAAGGAGGTTGTGGCTTTCCTTTAACTCCACAACCAACTGACATCATGCCCAGTATGAAAGATAAAAAAACACACCAACGATTGAATTTCATCTCGCATGTCCTCCACTAGTAAAAGAAAAAAGTCTTCTCTCGTTACCTACTAAGGATTATGTGATTTCTTTAGTGAATTTTCAACCTCTGCGACCCTTCGACAAAGATTTGGATCAGAACTGAACTCGCGGAATTGACGCGGAGTTAATTTTCGACAAGCAGAAACATACTTTTGCCCAGACTTGTCATTTTTCTGCTTTAGTTCAGTCTCTATCCGCCACTGCCAATAAAAAGATTCTGGATAGGTTGATTTTAATTTTTCTGTTTGGGTGATTTTTACTAAAGCAGAATCAAATTCCGCTTTTTTAAAGAGTCTCTCTACATCTGTTATTAACCAATAAATTGACTGAGTTTCCGTGTTAGGAGAATTTGCAAAACTCAAGTACTGGTCGAATTTTCCAATACAAACTGTGGCTTGCGCACTGTGAAGGCGGGCGCCCTCACTGTAAGGATCTAACTCCAGAATCTTCTCACCCAATTTCAAGGCACCGGAACAATCGTTCGTGGCTAATAATAATCTCTGGGTTTCTAACAGAATTGTAAGGTTGTCTGGCTCAAGACGACCCGCTTCGTTGAGTTTTGTAAGAGCCGCTGCGGGGTCCGCTTGCTTCAATGAAAGAGCCAGCTCATGAAGCTGCTGAGTTTTGTCAGAATAAAAAATATTTGCGACTTCCTCTATCGCCGTTAGCAACTCTTTTTGTGGAAGACCGCGTTTTGCTTCTCTTTTGCTTGCACCCACCAAAATAGAAAGCGCTTGAGTGCGGTCTTGTTGAAGACTTAGGTTGTAAGCCTTTTCGATAAGATCTTTATAGGTCTCCGTTTTTTCAACAGATGAGGCCGTCTGATGTGCTAGCGTGATCGAAAAAAAAGCCGCAAAGACTGCGGCCTTTTTTGAGTATGAAACTAATTTATTCAGCATTAGTTCTTTTTAAAAGAGGTCAGCTCAACAACCATTGGACCAAATTGTGTGGTCGCTGTCATTTTCACAACACCCAAAATTGGAATTAATTTTTGATTCGTCCATTGCTCATTTTCTGCATGAGTCTTTTTATTGCGTATTTTCGTGTAGATCGTATCAAAGGTTCCAGCAGGTACAGTCACGCTCTCTTGTCGCGACTCAATAACATCGCCGGTGGGATCTCCTGGATTTTGTTGCTGGCCATTGCAAACAGTGTTGGTCACAACTCCAGTGATGGGATTCAGCGTTTCTTCACAATTTTGTACTTGGCCCATAGCTTCAATCTTTTGAATCAATACCACGGCCTCTTTGCTCACAGATTTCACAGTTGTCTCCATTGTGCCCTGGATAAAACTACCAATAGTCATATTATAAGAAACCACGTCGCCTTGGTGAAAAACCAGGTCACTTGTGCTAAGTCCGCTAAATAGAACGACTTGAGTAGAAAATTGAGAGAATTCTGAAACCGTAGTTGCTGACGCCGTTCCAACAAAAATAAAAGCCAAAAGAGCCGTCGCTAGGCGTAGTGATTTTATCATGGTGGTTCTCCTTGATTGTTATGAATTGTCGCTTTATTGCGACCGTCATAAGCATCAAAAACCATAATTACACCGGAGCCTCGGACTGTGCAATTAACTTATTTATCCAACAATGACAGGTCGTTGATCATCACTTGACGCGGCTTGCTGCCGTTGGCAGGGCCCACCACTCCTTCTTTTTCAAAAAACTCAATCAATCGTGCGGCGCGCGGATATCCAATTGAAAATCTTCTTTGAATAAGAGACGCGCTGATCGATTTTTGTGAAGAGGCCCAAGAAAGAATTTCGTCGTATCGCTCATCATGCTCTTGTTCACCAAAGTCTCCACTGTTCTCTCCAAAAGTATCTTCGTCTGGCCCTTCTATCGCCTTCATCGCCGAAGGATCATATTCAGGTTCAGCTTGGGCAGCCCAAAATTTGGTGATATCAAAAACTTCAGAGTCTTTTAAGAAAGGTCCATGATGACGAATTAATGAAGAGCTTCCGGGACTCTTATAAAGCATATCCCCTTGTGCCAGCAAGCGTTCGGCTCCGGTCTCATCTAAGATAATTCTAGAATCCATTCCTGAATTCACTTTGAAAGCAATTCGACCTGGAATATTGGTTTTAATTAATCCTGTAACCACTTCTTTGCGAGGACTTTGCATTGCCAAAACCAAGTGAATTCCTGAGGCGCGTGCTTTTTGTGCTAAACGAACCACTGAGTGCTCGACGTTTTGTTTGTCAACGGTCATCAGGTCACCGAACTCTTCAAGAATAATAACCAAATAGGGGAGCTGTTGAAAATAATATTTTTCATTTTTCTTACCGGGAGTGATCTCCAGCTCTCCATTAATTTTTTCATGCTCTTCGAGTTGCTCTTTTGAAAGTTTCGCCACATTTTCATTATAAACTTCCAAACCGCGGGCTCCAAATTTACTCATTGAGCGATAACGTTTTTCCATTTCATTCACCGCCCACTTGAGCGCTACCACCGCTTGGCGAGTGTCGCCAATCACAGGGAGGGCCAAGTGCGGAATCTTTTCAAAAGCGGCATAATCAACTTGTTTCGGATCAACAATAATCAATTTCAAGGTTTTCGGCGAGTGTTTAAAAATAAGCCCCATAATCATTGAAACTGTAAATACCGATTTGCCAGAGCCCGTGGTGCCCGCCACCATTAAATGAGGCAATCGTCGAAGGTCGATAATTTTAGGCTCACCAGTCGCGGTTTTCCCAAGAGCCACCGGTAGCCGCATGTCTTCTTTCCAAAACTCTTCATCCGCCAACATATCTTTGAAGTAAACAATTTCACGATTCGCGTTCGACGTTTCAATTCCTACAACATCACGACCTGGAATTGGAGCTAAAATCCTCAAAGACTCACTTGAAAGCGCCAGCGATAAATCATCCGCCAGTGCTGTGACCTCACTTACTTTCACATTAGCATCAGGACGAAACTCAAACATTGTTACAGCGGGTCCTGGGCGGGCCGCAACCACCTGACCAGTCACACTGAACTTAGCTAGTTTTTCACTGAGGATATCCGCTTTTCGTTTAATTTCTTTTTCATCTAATTTAATTCGAGACGCGGGCGGGTCTTCCAGTAAGCTTAATTTTGGCAATTCCCAGTTTTCCACTCGGCGCTGCACCTGTGTTTTCAAAACAACTTTTCGGCGCTTCACATCCATTTGATTTGCAGACCCTTTTTTTGCAAGATCATTAACTTCATTGATGGGCTCTTCGCTTTCCTCAAGTTCTATCATTTCACCGGTCGAATCCAGCGGAAGCTGCAGGGGTAAGGCTTTATTTTCAGGTGTTTTAATTTTAAATATTTTACTCAGCTCCATCGGTCCTGACGTTGTTTTTACCACTGCTGACTTTTTATTCTCCTTTTTAAAAGCATTTTTCATTTGAGCATTCAAAAATTTATGTAAACTAAGAAAAAGCAGTCTTGGTGCTTTTAATAATTCGTGCACCGTTTTTTCACTATAAAAAACCGTGAGCATCGTCGCGGCTGTCCATAAAATAACTTGCGCGCCGACTTGATTGAAAGCTCGAATGAGCGCATGAGATATTCCCACTCCTAATAGACCACCAACAATAATTTGATCTTGGAATACGCGAGTGTTTGGAAAATAAATCGCAGCAAGGGCCGTGAACGATAAGAGTAAAATGGAGGCCCAAATCATGCGAAGATTTTTAAAAAATGGCCCTTCTCCCTGAAAACTTAAAACTCCCAATCGAATAAAACCAAAAACTAAGAGCCACGAAGAAAGTCCCAACACTTGGTAAAGGGCATCGGCCACAAAACTTCCAACATACCCACAGTCATTGAGCACATGCAGACTTTTTCCAATAGAGTTGAAGGATGGGTCATTGGGGTTATAGCTAAAAAGAGCTAGCCCTAAGAATAAACCCGAAGCCAAAAAGAGAATACCTACGATATCTTGTCTGAATTTTTGAAATAAGCGACTCATGCACAGATTTTACAAATATTTTCAGCCATCTGGGGAGCTTTTGTCGCGAATTCTCGGTCCACCTTGACTTTGATCTGCCTTTTGGGGCACATGATCCTCGACCAAATGCCAACACTAAAAATTAATGAAATATTTCATAGTATTCAGGGGGAGTCGTCTTACGCTGGTGCCCCGACCGTTTTTATTCGGACCTCTGGCTGTCACCTTCGCTGTAATTATTGTGATACAACTTATGCTTATCAAGAAGGGCAACAACTCGAGCTTGCGCAAATACTTGAAACAGTTAAAAAGTTTGGCTCACCTTATATTTGCGTCACTGGTGGCGAACCCTTGCTACAAAAACAAGTTCTTTCTTTAATGACAACTCTCTGTGATGAGGGTTTTTTTGTTTCTCTTGAAACCAGCGGTTCGCTGTCGTGTGCTGATGTTGATTCTCGAGTAAAATTGGTTATTGACGTAAAAACTCCAGACAGTGGTTCTGCAGAAACTTTCGAATTAGAAAATCTTTCGCTAAAAAATAGAGACATTGAGTGGAAGTTCGTTCTTTGTAGTGAAAAAGATTTGGAATGGTCAGAAAATTTCTGTCGTCAACATGTTATTTTTGAAAAATTTATGGTTTTATACAGTCCATCATATCGAAAAATTGACCCACAATGGTTAGCAGAAAAAATTTTGCAAAAAAAATCACCTGCGCGCTTGCATTTGCAGCTACATAAATATATTTGGTCATCCGAAACACGCGGGGTCTGAAAAGTTCAATTTTCAACTCGCTCGTTTTCGAAAAATAAGAAAGAAAAATTTTAATCAGTAATTGAAACTAAATTGTAACTAATGTGTAACTTAGGAGTGCCATGACGCCGAACCTGAACAGCTCAGAAAATCTTTTTGTCGCCAATCTCACAAACGTCAGCTTGGAAAGACTAATTAAGAGCAAACTTGAAGTTCTTTTTGTACAACAACAAGACGCACAGGTTGAATTAACGGGTTTATATAATATCGTTCTTGAGCAAGTGGAGCGCCCTCTCTTGGAGATCGCTTTACGCGCCCATAATGGTAATCAGGTAAAAACCGCGCAAATGCTGGGTATTAACCGAAACACTTTGAAAAAGAAAATTGACAACTACAAGATTCGTGTCAAAAAATTAAATTCATAATAATTTAAAGCGATCAGCATCGACGAGCCTCTCCTAGTACGTCATTTAATAATAGGGCTCGCAAATTTTCGACCAGTTCATTTGGTTGAAGGAAATGTTTTCGGGGGGAAGCATGGCCGCACGTATACCGCCGCAGAGTCTTGAGGCTGAGCAATCAATTCTTGGTGGCCTCATGTTAGATAAAGAGGCTTGGGATCAGGTTGCAGATCTTCTTAGTTTCTCTGATTTTTATAAACCACAACATCAAAAAATTTATTCTGCGATTACTGAGCTCAATCAAAAAACCTTACCTGTCGATTTGATTACTGTTTCCAATCACCTACAATCAAAAGGAGATATGGACGCCGCCGGCGGAACGGAATATTTAGTTGATCTTGTTAATAAAACTATTGGCTCTGCCAATGTTGTTAGTTATGCGAAAATTGTGCGTGAAAAATCTGTTCTTCGTCATATGATTCATGCCAGTAATGATATTATCGAACACGCCTTCAATGAAGATTTCTCTGAAGTTGATCTTTTTATCGATCAAGCAGAGGAAAAGTTTTATAAACTTTCTCAAACTAAAAACAGTGAAGGCCTCTTAAATCCTCTGGAAGTTGTTAAATCCAGTGTTGCAAAAATTGAAGATCTTTATCGTCGCAAGGCTGATGTCACTGGTGTGCCAACGGGTTTCGCACAGCTTGATAAAATGACTTCTGGACTGCACGGAGGAGAGCTTCTGATTGTTGCTGCCCGTCCCTCCATGGGAAAAACAGCCTTCAGCCTGAACTTAGCCCAGCATATAGCTCTTCGTTCAAAAAAGACCGTCGCTTATTTTTCTTTGGAGATGTCACGTGAAGCGGTCATGATGCGACTTTTAGCCGCTGAAGCTCGAATTTCTATGAATGATATTCGATCTGGAAAAATTAGTGATTCTGCTTGGCCGAAGCTTATTCAGGCCGCTGGTCATATCAGTGATTCCTCTCTTTATATTGATGAAACCTCTGGGATCAGTCCAACAGAGGTTCGGGCAAGAGCTCGTCGACTCAAGGCTCAGCATGGACTTGATGTTATTGTGATTGATTACTTGCAGCTGATGGACTTGAAGCAAAAAGTAGAAAGCCGAGAGCGCGCGGTTTCAGAAATCTCCAAAGCCTTGAAGGCTATGGCAAAAGAATTAGATGTTCCTGTCATTGCGCTTGCTCAGTTAAACAGGGGAGTTGAGGGTCGTACTGAAAAGCGTCCCATGCTTTCTGATCTCAGGGAGTCGGGCTCTATCGAACAAGATGCCGATGTGATTATGCTGCTTTATCGCGAAGATTATTACGACAAAGAGAACTCTGAAGTCGTTGGAAATGCAGAAGTCATTATTGGAAAACAGCGGAATGGTCCGACAGGAACGGTTAAACTGCGCTGGGAGGCCGAGCACGGACGATTTAGAGACGCAGACCCTGGAGGGAACCATCCTCTACCTCCTCAGCCCTCTCCGGTGACTCCGGGAAATTTTGGTAAACCCAAAAACTTTGCACCTGGGGCGAATGCTTAAATTAATGGTATTCAGATCTGACCTTTTGGACGTTGGTCCAAAAGAAGCACCCTTTCCGCGAACATTGCTGGAGAATATCCCTTCTTTTTGATTAACCTAAGAGTCATGGATCTAGGTCCAATGAACAAGGGAGGGGATCATCATGGTGGAAGATCTCATTAAGCTCATGGTTGAGCGTTGGTATTTACCGGAAACCCAGGTTCGAATGTTTTTATCGGGAGCGCTCCCTGCTGAAAATAATTCTCTCAATTTGGAACAACTTCGCGAATTAACCGCAAGCTTACTTCAAGATACCATTCTTGGATCTGTTGAAGAAAACAAAAACCCCACTCTTGCGGAGTAGGGTTTTCATCGTATTCTTTGTTTTTGCGTCTAAAATTAAGCGCGCTCAACGACGATTTGCAAACTTGCTTCTAAACCATCGCCAAGTCGAATTATCGCCTTGTGAGTTCCAAGAAGTTTGATTGGTTCTTCTAAATGAATATCTCGTCGGTCAATAGAGTGACCCAATTTTTCGAGCTCTTTAGAAATATCTGTGGTCGTAATTGTTCCGAATAATTTATCAGAATCGCCCGCCGCCACTTTAAATTTCACAGAGTTTCCACTCACTTTTGTTAAAAGAGCTTGGCGTTCTGCAACAGCCTTTTTCTTTTTTGCATCCGCGACGCGTTTCAAGTGTTCCCACTCATGCACTCGTGTTTCAGTTGCTTCACTTGCAAATTTTCTTGGAAAAAGAAAATTTCTAGCAAAACCGTCAGATACGCTCACGACTTCGCCAACTTTACCCACATCTTTAACATCTTTTTGAAGTATTACTTTCATACATGTTCCCCATTGTTTTGTTTTCTTCGTTTTTCCCTGAGATTTTTCAGGCGACGGCGAACGTCAACCCAATAATCAATAAATCCAACTGCACTCAGGATAAAAAACAGTTGGAACACAACCACAAAATAAACAAAAAATCGCAACACAGGCCCAGCTCGAAATGCCTGAAGAACAACTTCCATCACTGCAAGACCTTGAAAAAAATAAAGGCCGAGCATGACATTGAATATATTCATAGACAACAATGCTACGTTTTCATTTTGCAACCCCATAAAGCTGCCAAGAAAAGACAACATTGCGATCCACACAAAACCATCAGGAATTCGGAACTCCAACAGCTTAAGCTGTGAAGCGACTCGTTCGTGGGGCAGGCGGAGAAACATCGCAATTCTTCTTTCCATCATTAGCCCGTAAGCCAAACAGACGATCATTACAATGACCGCAATTGATGGAATTTGAGAAATGACTAGTTTTGTATCCACAACCATCCCACTCAAAAAAGAAATTGGCTCTGATGTAGAACCATTTGGATCTTTTAGTTGAGTCAAAACACCTTCGATTGATTTTTGAAGATCTTCGCGAATATCCAAACCAATGGCCTTCATCGAGTAGAAAGTCCCAGCAACCAAGAAGGTTGTAGAGAAAACAACTGCGATGGCCGCGGTCCAGAAGTTCGACCAGCCTCTTTCCTCAAATTCTGAATAAATTCCTACTACCAACCAGCAGGAGCCAATCAAAAAAGAGAGAGGAAAAAGCGTTGCAATCGTCAGTCCGAAAAATAATACGCCACCGATGGCCCAATAGATTTTTGCTCCGTAAATATTTCTAATGAGTCGCAAAAAAGGTGCTCCCAAAAAAATAAATACTAAGGAGAAAAAAACTCCCAGTGCCGTCAGTACGACTAATTTATTTCGTCCTGCCGTGTAATTCATTTATTATTACTCGCCGTGTGATGCTGCGGCCGCTGCGGCTGCACGCTTAGCCTGAATTTTGGCTTCACGTTCGCGCTCGCGTTGTGCTGTTTCTTGTAAACCACGTTTAAAGTTTTCCATGAATTTCGACAAAGAAACCCGTGGATCCAATTTTGTGTGAGTAAAACGCAATACTTTATCGTTAATGCGCATTGTTCGCTCAAGTTCCGCAATCGCAGCAGGTTGTGCTAAGAAAGTCGTATGGAAATAGAACGCCTTGCGTGTTTTTCCAATTTGATTAGCTAAAGTTCGTTTTCCCCAAGTTTCTAGGGAGTGAACGCTGCCTTTGTAGCTTTTCAGTGTTGCTTGGTTTTTTCGGAAAAGTTCTTTTTGCTCTTCCAAATTCGCGTCCGGGTGGACAAGAATGACTGCCTCATAAGGACGCAGTTGTTCTGATGATTTTTCCATTATTTTCCTTTCGGTTGAGCCAATGGGTTGGTTCCACTAGCAAGGATTTGTTATTTAGTTCGGCAGAGTTAGCATGTTGGCCTAGAAAAATCAAAGCTTGCAGAGATTTATTTGAGCTCTCGTTAAAAATGATTCAAAATGAACCAATGGCTTTGTATCTCGAAATAAAAAATGGTCCCTTACTCGGTGATTTATTCAAAATCCAAGAAGGGGTTTTCTTGGGCCGAACCTCTGGTGATATTATTATACCGGATCAAAAAATGTCTAATATTCATGCACAGATAGCTTTAACCGAAGAGGGTTCTTTTATCCTTATGGATAAAAATAGTTCTAATGGAATTTGGGCCAATAAAGTGCAGGTTAAATCACTTGCTCTGACTCCCGGCATTACGTTCCGGCTTGGTCTAACTGAATTCCTTGTTATTGAGAAAAACGGCCCCGTCAAAGTATCTAGCCGCGCCAAGCTCAGAAAAGCTCCTCGTGCAGAATGGATCGAGACGCTCTCTGGCCAGGTAGGAAAATTAATTGCTCAAGATAATCCCAAAAGTGGTGCGATTTCTGCTTTTAATTCTATTTTAGAGTTAAATTTTATCGCAGGCCCTCAGGCCGATAACCTTGTAACCTTAGGTTATGGTCCTAGAAAATTTGGTAGTGATTCATTGGATATCGAGTTGACGGATCCTTTGGCTCCTTTTCACGCCTTTGAAATTATTTCGGACAAGGGCCATCCTCAATTAATAACAAACCAGTCCAAAGAGATTCGGCTCAATATGAAAAATGTGTCTAGTGTCTTTTTAAATGATGGAGACATTATAAGTTTTGGAGACACGCAAATTCGCGTGTCCTTTTTGAAATGAGTTCCTCGGTGAAAGAAATTACAAAACAAATTGGTCATTTTAAAAGTTTTGATGAAACTCAAATTTATTATGAGTCTCGGGGCTCGGGTGATTCGATTATCATGATCTATGGTGTTTGCTGTCATATGAACCATTGGCATCATCAGATAATTCAGTTTTCGCAAAATTATAATGTTATTACTTTTGATATTCGTGGACACCATCAAAGTAAAACGCCTGAAAATTTAAAATTACTTACCATCGATGCTGTTGCTCGTGATGTGCAGGCACTGATGCAGCATTTAGGAATTACTCGCGCCCACATGGTCGGCCATAGTTTTGGTGTACCGGTTCTTATTCAACTTCATTCAATCAATCCAGATTTGTCTATTTCTCATGCTTTTGTAAACGGTTTTGCGAAAAATCCAATCAAAGGAATGTTTGGTTTGGATGTCGTTGAGCCTTTTTATCATTTTGTTCGTGCTCAATATGAGCAAGCTCCTGCTTTATGGTCTGAGGTTTGGAGATTTGCGACAGATAATCCTTTGGCTGTCGGCTTAACGGCCTTGGCTGGTGGATTTAACTTTAAACTTACGCAGTTTAAAGATATCGAGATTTATATGAGGGGAGTTTCTCAAACGCCCTTGAATGTTTTTCTTCCACTTTTCGAAGATTTAATGAGCTTTGATGGCGAGCCCCTTCTCCGAAATATAAATCATCCGACTCTGATTATTGCCGGAGAAAAAGATGCAGTGACGCCGATTAAGTTTCAAGAGCAAATGCATTCACTCATTAAAAATAGTGATTTTGTGCTTGTTCCCTATGGCTCTCATTGCACTCAATTGGATTTTCCCGATTATGTTAATTTGAAGCTTCAGGAGCATTTTGAAAAAGTCTGAGCATGAAAGCCACTTGTTTAAAAAAAAAGCCCACTGAAATTGTGGGCTTTTCTTTTTTTATTACTCAGCTTTTTATTACTGCGGAGCTGCTTCTGTTGTGTTTTGTGTTAATGCGTTGAACGCATTAATCAATCCACCGGTCGAAACTTTTCCAGACAATTCAGGTAAGGAATGAGTCGTTGAAAGCAAACGTTGTTTTAGTTGTACGTTTGTCAGGTTTGGCTCATGAGAAGCCAAAAGCGCTGCTACACCAGCAACGTGCGGTGTTGCCATCGAAGTTCCTGACCAAGTATCGTAGCCACCCAAAACAGAGCTATAAATATTAACTCCCGGTGCTGCCAAATGAACTGATTTCTCTCCAAAATTAGAGAAGCTCGCTAAGTTACCTTGATTATCAATCGCTGCAACGGAAATGATATTATCCAATGGAAAACTCGCTGGATACGATGCCGTTGCATCATTATCCGATGAGTCATTACCCGCAGCTGCGATGAAAATAGCCCCAGCTTTGTTGGCTCTTTCAATTGCATCTTGTAGGGCTTGCGAAAATCCACCACCACCCCAAGAGGCACTCATCACTTTAGCGCCAACTTTTGTTGCGTAATCAATCGCCATGATCGAACCTTCAGCAGTTCCGCCACCATTAGCATCAAGAAATTTCACGCCAACAATTTTAACATTCCAGTTCACGCCGACAATGCCTTTGCCATTTGAACTATAGCCACCAATTGTTCCTGAGCAGTGAGTTCCATGTCCATGATCATCAATTGGATCAAAGTAAGGTTTTTCCGCATCAGAAAAATTGTATCCATGTACGTCATCAATATAACCATTTCCATCATCATCGATTTGATTTTTTGATTTATCTTTGCCATGAGAGTCTTTTCCGGTCTCTCCAGGATTTGTCCAAGCATTTTTAATGATGTCTGGATGGGTATAGTCAATGCCAGTATCAATCACTGCCACAAGGACTTCGTCTGTTCCTGTAGTGATATCCCAGGCTTTTTCTGCGCCGATATCGATACCAGGAGTTCCTAGGCTACCATCTTTATCCGCTTGTCCCGAGTTATGAAGACCCCATAAGTTTTTATAACCTATTTGAGTTGGTTTTTTGCTAATTCGATAGATATAGTTTGGCTCTACATATTCTACCAATGGACTTTGTTTTAGAGTTGAAATTGCTGATTCGGTTGTTTCCATGCTTGCGCGCTGAACAACAACTATATTTCCAGACTTAATATGATTTTTAATGTGTGCACCGAGATGCGCGCTCAAATCTTGTTTCGACGACATCAGCTGAATCGCTGATGGATTTTTCTTCATCTTAACTATATATTCACCCGGTACTGATTCTGGAACTGCCGCATTTGCGAATATGGTTACTACTGACAATACAGCTTGAGCCAAAGCCAACCGAAGCTTCCTACTTCTTAATAATCTTCCTAATAAATTCACAACTCCCCCTCTTGAAGTTTATATTGTTTTTTAACGTGCGAAGTGATGGTAACAACGAACGCTAAAACTACAAATAAATTTTCAAAATAGGTTAGATAGCTTTTTTTGATGGTAGGTTCTCATCAAAAAGAAAACTGAGCTGAGAGTTGTCCTCATTACTTACTTTTTCGTTTTTTGGAACGTTGCGTGGTTGCACTTCAACACCGACAGCTGTCTTTATTAGATGACGGATAAAGGCTTCTTTTGCACTGTCTGGAGAGTTTTTATTAAACCCTAGCTCTTCCATAAGATCGCCAATTTTTTTCATAACCCCTCATTTGTTTTTCGCTCTCATTTTGTCTTGTTGCTTGTGCGGGGTGTTAATCTTGTTGATGATCTCGAGCTGCTTCTCGCAACAAAAGACAAAATTTTTCTGATGTTCGGTTAGCAAAAAAACAAAACGCCGATAATTTTAGTCATCGGCGTTGCGTTAAAATAAGAGTCTTATAACTTTTAGTTTAAGAAAAAAGCTTTGTTGGAGCTAAGAATCAAACCCCATCTCCCTCAGCCGCTTCTCGGCGAAGAAGCGTTGAGAACAATAGCTCTCTATTTAATTTTGCAATATTGGATAGAGAAATATCTTTTGGACAAGCGGCTGTGCAGGCTCCTGTTGTTGAGCATGCGCCGAATCCTTCTTCATCCATCTGAGCAACCATTCGATCAACGCGCTCATTTCGTTCAACTTGTCCTTGAGGCAATAAAGCTAAATGGGATACTTTTGCCGAAACAAAAAGCATTGCTGATGCATTTTTACAAGAAGCAACACAGGCTCCGCAACCGATGCAGGCTGCGGACTCGAAGGCTGCATCTGCTTCTGGTTTCGAAACTGGCAAACAGTTAGCGTCTTGTGCATTTCCTGTGTCGACAGAAACAAAGCCCCCTGAAGAAATAATTCGATCAAAAGCCGAGCGATCAACCATCAAGTCTTTAATAACTGGAAAGGCTTGTGCTCGCCATGGTTCGATGGTCAAAGTTTCACCATCGCTAAATGTCCTCATGTGTAACTGACAGACTGTGGTGCTTTTTTGTGGCCCGTGTGCGTTTCCATTGATCATAAAGCCACAAGTTCCACATATTCCTTCACGACAATCATGGTCAAAAGTGACTGGATCTTCGCCTTTTGTAATGAGTTTTTCGTTCAACTGATCAAGAGCTTCCAAAAATGAAGCGTCTGTTGAAACTTCCTTCATTTCATAAGTCATAAATTGACCCGCTTCTTTGGCTGACTTTTGACGCCAAACTTTGAGGGTAATATTAATTTTTTTTGAATTACTTCCTGCCATAAATTCCTCTTATTTTTATCTCAACTGCGTGCTTAATTATTTATAACTTCGTGTGGCTAGTTTCACATTCTCGAAAGTCAGTTCTTCTTTGTGTCTTACTTGTTTTTTATTTGCGCCCAACCATTCCCAGCCAGCGACATGACAGAATTTTTCATCATCACGTTTCGCTTCATTGTCTGGCGTTTGATGCTCTTCGCGGAAGTGTCCGCCGCAGGATTCTTCTCTTTCGAGAGCATCCCAGCACATGAGTTCACCGAGTTCCAAGAAATCTGCGACACGACCTGCTTTTTCCAATTCAGGGTTCATATATGCGGCGTCGCCAGGAATGCGAAGATTACTCCAAAACTCCTCGCGAATTTTAGGGATTTTTTCAATCGCTTTTCTGAGGCCCTCTGCATTTCGAGACATACCACAATATTCCCACATCACATGTCCAAGTTCTTTGTGGAAAGAATCGACGGATCTCGCGCCACGAATGGACATCATTTTTGAAATTTGACTGCGCACATTGTTTTCTGCGCTCTTGAAGGCTTCGTGATTGGTTCCATATTTTTCCATTTTCTCACTCGCAAGATAATTTCCAAGTGTGTATGGAATAACAAAATAACCATCAGCCAGACCTTGCATCAGCGCCGACGCTCCTAAACGGTTGGCACCGTGGTCAGAAAAATTGGCCTCGCCCAAAACAAATAAACCTGGAATCGTGCTTTGCAAATTGTAATCAACCCACAAACCACCCATGGTATAATGAGGCGCTGGATACATCCGCATAGGTACTTGATAAGGATTTTCACCAGTGATTTTATCGTACATTTGGAAAAGATTTCCGTAGCGCTCTTTTACTTTAGAAGCACCAAGACGCTCAATCGAATCACGGAAGTCCAAATAAACAGCCATGCCCGTTGGTCCTACGCCGCGGCCTTCATCAACACGAAATTTCGCCTGACGAGACGCCACATCTCTGGGAGCTAAATTACCATAACTTGGATAAACTCGCTCTAAATAATAATCTCTCTCTGCATCTGGGATTTGGGTTGGAGGTCGCTTGTCACCTTGAGTTTTTGGAACCCAAACTCGGCCATCATTGCGTAAAGATTCTGACATGAGCGTTAGTTTCGATTGCATTTCTCCTGCTACAGGAATGCAAGTCGGATGAATTTGTGTGAAACAAGGGTTGGCAAAATAAGCCCCTCGTTTGTGAGCCTTCCATGAGGCTGTTACGGCACAAGCCATCGCATTCGTTGAAAGAAAGAATACATTTGCATAACCGCCCGTTGCTATAATGACGGCATCGGCTTCATGGGATTCAATTTCGCCGGTGAGTAAATTGCGTACAATAATGCCTTTGGCTTGGCCATTAATCGTCACAAGATCAAGCATTTCCCTGCGATAAAACAACTGCACCTGTTTTGTATCTACTTGCCTCATGAGGGCAGAGTAAGCGCCAATTAATAGTTGTTGTCCTGTTTGTCCGCGAGCATAAAATGTTCGCGACACTTGTGCTCCACCAAAAGAACGATTGGAGAGTAACCCGCCGTATTCTCGAGCAAATGGAACCCCTTGGGCCACGCAATGATCAATAATCCCCGCGGAAACCTGTGCTAAACGGTAAACATTTGCTTCGCGAGCTCGAAAATCTCCACCCTTAACTGTGTCGTAGAAAAGTCGATAAACGCTGTCTCCGTCATTTTTATAATTTTTTGCTGCGTTAATTCCGCCTTGAGCCGCTACAGAGTGAGCCCTTCGTGGACTTTCGTGAACACAAAAAGATTTTACATTATAGCCCATTTCGCCCAAAGAAGCGGCCGCACTTGCGCCGGCGAGCCCGGTGCCAACAACAATCACTGTGTGTTTTCTTCGATTCGCAGGATTCACTAATTTCGAATGAAACTTGTGGTCATCCCATTTATCTTCAACAGCACCACTTGGTATTTTAGAGTCTAATTTTCCAGCCATAAATTTCCCGCCTATTTCTACCGATTTCCGAGTGTGAAAAACACATAAAGAGGTTGAACAATAAATCCGAGTGCCACGATCAAACCATAAAGAACGCTCACTTTATTTATCACTGGTGCCATGCGATCATTTCGGATTCCTAAAGATTGGAAAATCGAGCCAACCCCGTGACTTAAGTGAAAACCAAGAAGAATTAAACACAGCAAATACCAAAATAAAAACCCAGGTTGTCTAAAAACTTCCATCACAAGACGATGGAGGTCGCGCATAACAACTCCGTGGGCGGTCGTTTCATAATAAATTCCATACTTGAACGTAGCTATATGGCTAATAATAAAAGCAAGAATTAGAGACCCATGAATTGCCATTGTTTTAGAGGCCGGCGTGACTGCTTTTTCACCATTCGTTGGCATCGCATATCTTTGGCCTCCGCGTGCTGACATATTTCCTCTCACGAGAGAAACCGCACAACCAACATGAAGAAGAAAAGATAAAACTAAAATAAATTCAGCTGGATATACAATCACACCGCTTGTGATCATATGACCATAAGTATTGTAAGCTTCAGGGCTAACAAGAATTAACATATTGCCAGCCATGTGACTGAAAACAAAACCAGCCCAAATAAGCCCGGTGATTCCCATCACCATTTTCTTTCCAACACTTGTTAATAAATAGGGTCGCTCTATCGTCGCTGACATGTGTAAAACCTCGCAGAAGTTCAAATCATTGGAACGTTGATAAATATTAAAGCGTTAATTTAGTAATCTCTACCTCGGATGTCTAGTCCGGAGGACTGATTCTCTCAAACATTGCAAGGTGTTATATCCCTCTTAAATCTTTGCTTCGGCGAATAATTTGTTCAATATTCCGTTACACCCGCAGCAAATCCATAGAATAAAATGCGGTCAGAATATTTTGAGGGAGTGAAAATGAAATTTTTTGTTTGCATCAAACAAGTTCCAGACACCGAGACAAAGATCAAGGTGGGGGCTGATCAACAGATCGATCCCGCTGGCGTGAAGTGGGTTATGAATCCTTATGATGAATATGCTATTGAAGAAGCGATTAAACAAAGAGAAAAAAATCCTGGCTCACAGGTTTGGGTTGTTACTGTCGGACCAAAGGCCCGCACTGCTGAAGCTTTACGCACAGCTTTAGCCATGGGCGCTGATGAGGGCATCTTGATTGATGCCCCCGCAAACCTTGAACCCCAAATTACTGCGAAGGCTTTGTCTTTAGTCATTCAGCAAGAGGGTGGAGCAAAAGTGGTCTTCACAGGTCGCTTAGCTATTGATGATAACGCCTCTTCTGTAAGTCAGATGTTGGCAGAATTTTCAAATTTTCCTCACACTACGGTGGTTTCTAAGTTTTCAATGGATTCAGAAAATGTGACAGTCGAAAGAGAAGCTGAGGGCGGCCAATGTGAAGTTGTGCAGATGGCAACTCCCGCTGTTGTTGCTGCAAACAAAGGTTTGAATATGCCAAGGTATGCCAGTTTACCAGGAATTATGAAGGCGAAGAAAAAGGTGTTGAAGGAAGTTTCCATCGACTCCTTAGGCTTCTCTTTGGTGGCAAAAACTAAAACATTGGCCCTTGAGCTTCCTGCAGAAAAGCCGCCTGTTAAATTGATGTCAGGAGAAATTTCTGCGCAGGTCTCTTCTTTGGTTCAACTATTACGTGACGAAGCGAAGGTGTTGTAATGGGAAAAATATTAGTTTTTGTCGAGTTTAATCATGGTCAACTTAAACGCAGTTCTTTGGAGCTCCTTTCCGCGGCTCAATCCAGCGGTCAAACGGTGGTCGCGGCCGCTGTTGGTTCTCTGGCAGAAGGTATTTCAAAAGAGGCCTCTCAGTACGGAGCAACCGATATTTATGTGATTAAGGAAACGACTTTTGATAAATACAATCCGGAATTATTCACTTTAGGCTTAACTGAAATAATAAAAAAATCTGAGGCCTCCCTTGTTTTGGCCACAGCTTCAGCATTAGGAAAAGATTTATTTCCCCGAGTTGCGGCAAGGTTAGACGCTGGAATTCTATCCGATTGCATAGAATTGAAAATTTCTGGTGATAACGTCACTGCGAAGCGGCCGATTTACTCAGGAAAATGCTTTTCAAAAGTAACTTTTGAAAACTGTCCCATAAAAATCGTGTTGATGCGACCAAACCAATTACCTATTTCTGTACCAAATGCTTCCGCGACGACTAACGTGATTGCTCATTCTGTTAATGCTCCTTCTTTGCGTACTCTTATTAAAGAGGTTGTCAAAGGGACGTCGGAAAAATTGGATCTCACTGAGGCAAATATTATTGTTTCAGGTGGTCGAGGCATGAAAGAGGCTGGAAATTTTAAATTTCTCGAACAATTGGCTGATGTGTTGGGCGCAACAGTTGGAGCCTCTCGTGCTGTTGTTGATGCAGGTTGGGTCACTCATGATTTGCAAGTCGGACAAACGGGTAAAACCGTAGCTCCCTCTTTATATATCGCGGTTGGTATTTCAGGCGCCATTCAGCATTTAGCTGGAATGAGTGGAAGCAAGGTCATTGTCGCAATTAATACTGATGCTAATGCTCCAATTTTCCAAAAAGCAACCTACGGAATCGTGGGCGATTTTGCAGACGTTCTTCCAAAACTGACCGAAGAGTTTAAACGAGCAATGGCCTAGAATTAGTGTTTAGAAAATATTTTCTTAGTGGGCTTATTTGGGTGATTTACCGAGTTATTTCATTAACTTGGCGTGTTGTTCTTATTGAGCCAGAGGATCTTAAGTCGCGTTTAAAAAACAGACAGCCTGTTGTTTTTGCTCACTGGCATGGTGATGAAATCGTGCTGCTCTCTTTGATCGGAAAATATCGAATCGCTACGATTGCCTCCACAAGTAAGGATGGGGAAATGATGAATACCCTTATTCACCTCGTTGGTGGAAAAACGTCTCGTGGTTCCAGCACGCGTGGGGCCGTCGGGGCCCTTAAGGGACTCATCCGTTTAGTTGTAAATGAGGGGAGAAACTGCAGTTTTGCCGTAGATGGACCAAAGGGTCCAATTTACCATGCTAAGCCCGGGGTTTTTGAATTAAGCCGTTTAGCCAAGGCTCCTATTTATTCTGCTGGGGTTTCCTGTGATAGAGCCTGGCGTTTTGAAAAGTCTTGGAACAAAACTTTCTTTCCCAAGCCATTTTCTCGAGTCTATATTTCTTGGACCCTTACTCTTCCGGCGATTTCTAAAGACCAAGATCCTCGCGCACCAGAAACAATCAAGACCCTTGAGGATGCGCTGCATAATGCTAGGTGTCTCGCAAGCAAACAAATTGCGACCAAGTAAAGGCAAGTGTTAGCCTTTATGGGTAGATCAACCTTAAGGAAGAGGAAAAGATGAAGAAAATCTCAGCTTTAGTTATTAGCGCCTTGGTACCGTTTTTTATCTCAACAACTTCAAACGCTGTGGCCGGCAAAGACACTGTTGTTGCTGTTGTCGGTGTTAAAAAAATCACCCTTGATGATTTTAATAAAAAATATGACTTGGTGAAAAGTCGGGCGATCAACCCACCTTCAAAACCGCAATTTCTTGAAGATCTCATTCGTTTTGAAATCGGTCTTCAAGAGGCTGAAAAGAAAAATTTAGAAAAAGACCCACTCGTTCAAGAGCGAATGAAAGAAGAAGTTTATAAAGCTCTTCTTGAAAAAGAGCTCACTCAAAAAGTTGAAAAGATTCAAGTTTCTGACAAGGAAATGGAAGCTTACTACAAACTCAATCCAGAAATTCGCTTGTCCTACATCCTCATAGACTTGAAACCCGGCGCGACGGCTGAGCAAAAAGCTGAAGCAAAAAAACGAGCCGGAGAAATTTATGAAGAGGTAAAAAAGAGTAAACGACCATTTGAAGAGCTCGTGAAACTTTACTCTGATGACACTCTGACTAAACAAAGCGGTGGTGATGCTGGCTGGCAAAGTCGAGTGACAGTTCCTCCGAATGTTTACGATGCCATCAACTCAATGAAGGTCGCAGAGATCAAAGGATTAATTGAAGTTCCTTATGGATATCAAATTATTAAAGTGACTGGACGACGATCTTTTGAAAACTCAAACAAACGAGCTTTACGTGCTGCGGTTTTCGATGAAAAACGTAAAGAAATCTTTAACGACTACTTCGATAAATTAAAAAAATCTTACTCTATTAAGTCCTTCCCCAATTTAATTGAGTAATGGACTCTTTCATCAGAGATGATATAAAGAACCCCGTGAAATCGGGGTTTTTTTATTTTATCGCTAGTCTTTTTTTCGCCATGGTTTTCTTACCTGGCTGCACTGGCAACGGTCGTTTTACGAACGCCGTCGTCGTGCAAGTGAATGAGCACAAATTAACAACAAAAAAAATGGCCGAACTGTTGGCGCGGCAACTAAAAAGCCTTGATGCACTCGCGGCCAAAGATCCAATAAACTTAAGTCGCGCTAAAGAGGAAATTGTTAGAACCTTTATTATAAATTCCATCAGCAAAGACTACGCAAAAAGCTTTGGAATTGTTGTGAGTGATGCTGAAATCGATGCCGAGGTGAATGCCACGCGTGCCACTTATCCTGATGACCTGTCTTTTCGGCGGGAGCTGGCGCAAGAAAATTTATCCCTCAATGACTGGCGTGATGAAATCAGCACTTCTTTATTATCAAAAAAAGTTTTTCTAAAAGTTGGCGAAAAAATAAAAAAGCCGACTGATGTGGAAATTCGAAGTTATTTTGAAAAAAACAAAGAGCACTATCGGCGAAAAGACCGTATTTTCTTGAGACAAATCGTTTTGGATGACTTAACCAAAGCTCAAACGGTTCGAGAAGAAGTTGCGAAAAAAAAAGATTTTTCTGAGCTCGCCAAAAAATACTCAGTTTCTCCCGAAGGCAAGCAAGGTGGTGTTGTCGGATGGATCGAGCGCGGCTCGGTAGATATTTTCGACAAGGCTTTTCAATTGCCTTTGGGTGGAGTGAGTCAGGTTTTAGAGAGCGCCTATGGTTTTCATATTTTTAAAACTGAGCGCCGCGCAGCCTCAGGTATCGCGTCTTTAGATGAGGTGCGTCCGCAAATTATTGATTTGTTGCAAGCCCAGAAGGAACAAATAGAATTCATGGGTTGGCTGGATAAACAATTACGATCAGTTCGTGTGTTAAAAAATGCCGAGCTTATTCAAGCTATCAATGTTGAAACGAGAGGACAGAAATAATGAGATTTTTTAAAAGCTTTCTTGCGGTTTTTTGTTTTATTTTAAGCTCTACCGTGTCTGCGGAAATTGTTGAACGTGCTGTTGCCATTGTGAACAATGAGGTCATCACCCAGTCTGATGTAATTTCTTTTGGCAAAAAACTCGATCGAAATAATTTTTTAGATGATCTTTTGTTGTTTGGAAAAACAGCCGCAGATTTGAAAAAGAGCTCAGCGGATCAGCTTAATTATTTAATTAGCGAACGGTTATTGGATTCAGAAGTGAAACGCTTAAATTTAAGCGTGACCATTGAGCGCGTCGAGCAAGAGATTCGTGAAATCGCCAAACGAAATGGAATGAATCGAAATGAATTAATCGGGGCTGTTTCCGGTCAAGGGGTAACGGTTTCTGAGTACCAGGGTTTTATTAAATCAAAAGTGGAGAGACAATCGTTGATCGAGTCTGAAATCACTTCGAAAATTCGAGTTTCTGATGAAGATGTTTTAGCTCAATACTCTCGTAATTATCCTTCTGCGGCGGCAGGTGTTTATGAATATAATATTGCTCATATTTTCATAAACTCTAAAAAAGGTGGCCCAGAGGCGGCTCGTGATCGTGCAGAGTCGGTTGTAAAGAAACTTCGTGCCGGAGAATCTTTTGAGGTTCTTGCGGAGCAACACAGTGAAGACTCCAATTTTTCCCCAGGTGGCATTCTTGGCTCTTTCCGTGCGGGTGAATTTTCTAAAGAAATGGAAGAGGCTGTCTCTAAAATTAATCCTGGGGAAACAACGGGTGTCGTTAAGCTCAAGGGCAATTTTCATGTTTTAAAGCTGTTAGGAAAAAAAATTGTTTCCGACTCGCGTTTTGAAAAAGAAAAGGACAAAATTCGATCGCAGCTTTTTGAAAAATCATTTCAAATGCAATTTAAACTTTGGCTTGAGGCAAAGCGCGAAGAATCTTTTATTCGAATTAACAAGTAATTAATTGATATGAGCCAAGGAAAAGTTGTTTGCATTACTTCTGGTGACTCTGACGGGATTGGCCTAGAGGTTTCCACAAAAGCTTTATTTAAAATTGGTCCAAAAAAAAATATCCGCTTTGTTTTATTTTATTCTGCTCGTAAGATTTGTCGTACAGATGCTTTGCTCATCAAAAAATTAGAAATTAAATTTATCTGTAAGACATTTTCTTCCTTAGATGAGGCTCTTGCTGACAAATCAATATCTACTCAACTTTTGCTTGTGTGCTGCAAGTCTGCACCGGCTTATTGGGTGGAGGAATCGGCTTATGCCTGTTTGGTTGGGAAAGTCGCGGTCCTTTGCACTGGCCCTCTCTCTAAACCTGGAATTAAACAGTCGGGTCTTCAAGATCTTGGTCACACTGAAATATTGAAACGAATTTGTGGCGTCAAAAACGCTAATATGTGTTTTATTGGAAATAGCTTCAATGTTGTTTTGGCCTCTGGCCATCAGGCTTTGTCGAAAGTGCCTTCTCTTTTAAATGAAAACAATCTTCGCTTTGCAATAAAAAATGCTGATTTTATGCGCTCGTATTTAGCTCCAGCCTTGCGTGAAAAGCCGCTTGGAATATTAAGTTTAAATCCGCACGCCGGAGACAACGGCTTGATCGGAGATTTCGAGAAAAACCTCCTCTCACCATTGTTAATCTCTTTAAGTAAAGAAGGAATTAAGACTTCAGCACCACTGGTTCCTGATGTTGCCTTTCATCCTTCAAATTGGAAACGTTTTTCCTTTTACTTGGCGCTTTATCATGACCAGGGTCTCATCCCTTTTAAATTGATACACGGGTTTAACTCCGGTGTTCACTTGACTTTAGGATTACCTATTTGCAGAACATCTGTGGACCATGGAACAGCCAAGGATCTTTACGGTAAAAATCAAGCTGACCCAGGCTCTATGAATGACGCTTTGCTGTGGGCTATAAAATTAGCACGTGCAGGCGGTTGGAAAGGAAATACACATGTTTGATCCAGTTATTTTTCGGGAGTACGACATTCGAGGAATTTATGAAAAGCAGTTCGATAAGGATTTTGGCTATTTACTTGGGCGGGGCTTTGTTCAATACCTGCAAGGAAAAACAGGAAAGAAAAAGTTGAAAATTTCCTTGGGTCACGATGCTCGTCTTTCCGGACCTGAAATTAAAGCTTCTGTTTCTCAGGGCCTTCGCGATTCTGGTGCAGATGTTGTGTATATTGGGCTTGTCACTTCTCCGATTTGTTATTTTTCTACTTTTGAAGTGCCCGGTGTCGATGGGGCCTTAATGATCACAGGAAGTCATAATCCTCCAGACTACAATGGCTTCAAAGTCTGTGCTGGAAAGCAAACTATTTTTGGCGAAGAGATTCAGTCTCTATTAAAAATAATTCAAGTTGCTGATTTTCCAAAAGGCGAAGGCAAAGAAGAAATCCTGGATCTTTTCCCTCAGTACTTGGCCCGTTATAAAAAAGAGTTTGGAACAATGGCGCCAATTAAAGTTGTACTTGATGGAGGAAACGGCGCGGCCGGCTGTATCATGAGAAAACTTTTTGAAGGCGCGGGGCTTACGCCAACAATAATTTTTGAAAAGCCTGATGGTTTATTCCCTAATCATCATCCAGATCCAACTGTGGAAAAAAATCTTATTGCGCTTGTGGCAGAAGTAAAAAAACAAGGCGCCGTCGTTGGAATTGGCTTCGATGGAGACGCTGATCGCATCGGCATCGTGGATCATACCGGTAAAATGATTTATGGCGATGAGCTGATGGTATTAATCAGTCGTTTTGTACTTAGTAAAACTAAAGGTGCAAAAATTATTGGTGACGTGAAGTGCTCTGATCGCATGTATGACGACATCAAGAAAAACGGTGGCGAGCCTGTGATGTGGAAAACAGGTCACTCGTTGATCAAAGAAAAAATTAAGATTGAACACGCACCTTTTGGTGGTGAAATGAGTGGTCATATTTTCTTCGCAGACCGCAACTATGGGTACGATGATGCTCTTTATGCTGGTCTTCGTGTGTGTGAAATTTTATCTCAGACAGGAAAAACGATTTCTCAGCTTTTGGAAGGCCTTCCTCCATCATTCAACACGCCTGAACTTCGCGTCGACACGACCGAGGAAAAGAAAACTCTTATCGTTGAGAAGCTTCGTGCCGCATTTTCTCAATCAACCAATGAGTATAAAGTAAATTTGCTCGATGGAATTCGCGTTTCCTTTAAAGATGGGTGGGCGCTTGCGCGTGCTTCTAATACCCAACCGGTATTGGTGCTTCGCTATGAAAGCACGACTCAGGCGGGGCTTGATCGAATCCGCAATCAATTTGAAGTGATTGTTAATAAGTATCTCTAGACCAGCCGTACTTATTTTTCGATTCACATTTTAAACTAAAAAAGCCGAAGGTGATCCCTCGGCTTTTTTAGTGGATTCTCCAAATTTGGAAAGTCCCTTCATTATTTCATCTAAAAATTAGATGTGACCGTTCAAGAAGAACGCAATAACGAATGCGTAGATCACCAATGACTCAATAAGAGCCAAACCGATGATCATCGGTGTGAAGATTTTGCCTTGAGCCGCTGGATTGCGAGCAATCCCCTCAAGAGCAGACGCTGCTGTTTTTGCTTGGCCAAGAGCTCCGCCAAGAGCTGCAATACCAATAGCAAGACCTGCTCCAAGAGCAATCAAACCTTTATCGCTTCCAGCGGCATGAACGGCTTCTTCAGCCAATGCAGCTTGTGCGAAAAGAGTTGTTGCAATTGCAACCAGGATTTTTTGTGCTGTTTTTTTCATTGAGAATTTCTCCTTCTTCTTCTGTTAAAACAACTTGGGACCAAAATTAAATTTAGTGTTCGTGAGCGGTAGCCAATGAGATGTACACCATTGAGAGTAAAGTGAATACAAAGGCTTGAACAAAACAAACAAACATTCCTAATAAATAAAAGGGAATTGGTAAAATTAGCGGAACAAGGTCCGTAAAGATTCCTACCACTGTGTGATCTCCGGTCATAACATTTGCTAAACGCAGTCCCAAGCTGAGTGGGCGAACAATATGTGAAATGAGTTCAATCACAACCATCAGAGGAGCCAACCACAATAAAGGGCCTAAAAAATGCTTCAAATAGGCCATTCCGTTTTCTTTAATTCCAAGAAAATTATAAGTCAGAAACATAAATGTACCCATGGCAAGCGTGGTATTTATTTGCTCAGTCGCAGGAGTCATTCCAGGAAGAACGCCGACTAAATTATTAGCAAAAACTATCAGAAAAATTGCAGAGAACATTGGAATGAATTTGCGTCCGTGATGACCAATAACCATATCAACAAGACCCTGGATAAACTCAACAATCATTTCGAAAAGACCGCGCGAGGAGAGATGTCCATCTGGAGTTACAGCGCCTTCGCCCTTTTTTTTCATTCCTGACTTTGATGCAACACCAGTAAAAATAAGTAAAGTTGCAACAGCGCCATAGGTCGCAACATGTTCGTAGGCTTCGCCAACGCCAGGAATTAATGATGTCAAATTGAAGGACATATTTCTCCGATCCTATCCATTTTCCACATCGTCCTTTTCCAGATTTCTGAATAAGGCAAATGAACAGACAGTAATCATAAGTGTACTAAGACCCGCTCCAAACCAAAGCTTTTCTGTGCCAGGATCAGTTAGAATCTTGTAAATAATAAGGGCAAAAATCGCGTATTTAAATACAATGACGGAGACGGCAAGGGCAATGATTTTTTTACTTAGAATTTTGGACCAGGCCCAGGTGAGCAAGGAAAGGTTCAAAAGAACCAGGAGAGCTCCTTCAAGATATGAAATAGCCCCATGCGTTGATATTAAGGTTTTTAGCAATATCGATCCAATAATGGTCACAGTGAGTTGAATCAAAATGACTTTTTTCATTGGTCTTTTGAGTTTTCTAATTTTTTTGCTAGCTGAACAATGTGAAAAATCCATCCCGCTAGGGCCAACATCGAAAGTCCTACCATTCCTAGGCCTTTTAGTTCGTATTTTGAATCCAGAATTTGACCAACATATACCGAGCCTAAAATAAGCCCAACAAGCTCAAATCCCATCGCCGTGAATACGATGTATTTATTTGTTTTCATTTTCGATGAATTCCTTTGGCGCCAGGTTGGTTTTTTTGATTCGCCAATAATTTTTTTATTCGTAAATCGATATATTCCGGCATTGAATGATATTTTTTCATCTGCTCCATAACCGCAACCGCATTTTTGTAATCTTTCAATTCTTCATAAGCAACAGCAAGAGTCATTGCCGCATTTTCTTTAACAGCTCGCTCTGGAAAGGTATTTAGAATATCTTTGAACGCCTCTATCGCTTTTTGCTGGTCCTTTTTAGCTAAATAAATATTTCCTTTGAGCACCATCATTTGAAAAGTAGCGTCATCATCTTTTTCGCTTTTTAAGAAGTCCTTCACTTCGCTCTCCGCTTGAAGAAAATTATTTGAAAAATAATAGGCTTTTGCGAGTTTTATTCGAAATTGCACTTTTTCTTTTGGATCTAAATTCGTGGCTAGGAGTTTATTAAGTTCTTTAATCGCATTAGAGTAATCAGCCAGTTGATCAAAGTAGACGGTGGCCAGCTGTTTTTGAGCTGTGACTCTGTCTGTTACATCATTAGACTGAATAACAATGGTTTCATAAAATTCCGTGGCCTTCTTGAAATCCTTAAGCTCTAGCAAAGCTATTTTTGCACCCTCTTTTGCAGCGGCAATTGCAGATGGACTTTGAGGATTGCGTAGAATTGTTCTGCTAAACGCAGAAATTGCGGACTTAAAATCCTTATTTTTTTCAAAAGATAGTCCGCGTGAAAATTCCCGCTCCTCTTGAGATTCACAGCCGCATAAACATACAACGACAACAAATAGCCCTAAAAGAAAACGAGCGAAGTCAGCCTTCTGCAGAAAAAATATTTTCAACTGCCTGTTAATGAATTCCCTCTGGCCCACCTGGATCTCCCAGCGCCTCAACCGCATGCTCTTCAATAACCGCAAATCCAGTAACCAGCTCATCTTTACCTTCAAGATTTATCAAACGAACCCCTTGGGTGTTTCGACCAAGAATAGAGATGTCAGATACTTTCATGCGAATATTCTGGCCATTATCTGTCGTGATAATTAAGTCATGTTTATCAATCACTTTGCGGGCACCGACAACAAGACCCACTTTGTCTGTTGTTTTTTGAGTGATAATTCCGACGCCGCCGCGACCCTGTATTCGATATTCACTGACATCGGATCGTTTTCCATAGCCACCTTCGGTTACAATCAAAATCGTGTCTTTGCTGTCTTTTTGAATGATCTCCATTCCGATCACAATATCTTCTTTTGACAAGGTAATGCCCTTTACTCCGCGAGCTGAGCGTCCCATTGGGCGCACATCATCTTCGTTAAAACGAATAGACATTCCCTCTTTGGTGGCAATAAATATATCGCTTTGACCATCACTGATTTTTGCATCAATGACGTTATCATCCAGGTCTGTTGTCAAAGCGATAATTCCAGCTTGGCGTTGATTAGAGAACGCATCAAGAGGGGTTTTTTTAATAATTCCATTTTTCGTCAGCATCACGACAAATCTACTTTCAGTAAACTCCTCGACAGGTAGAACGGCCATCACTTTTTCATTACTTCCAAGATTGAGAACATTTGCAATTGCCTTCCCTTTGGAGGTTCGGCTTCCTAAAGGTAAGCGATGAACTTTAGTCCAATATACTTTTCCTTTATCAGTAAATACTAAAAGGGTTGTCTTCGTTGATGTAGGAAAAATATCTGTGACATGGTCCTCTTCGCGAGTCTCCATTCCCTTTAGTCCTTTTCCACCCCTTCGTTGTAATCGATATTCATCTGTCGAAATGCGCTTGATATATCCCGTGCTGGTGATAGTAACGATAACGTCTTCATCCGCAATTAAATCTTCATCTTCAATATCGGTTGAATCTCCTGCGATCTGTGTTCGTCGAGGATCACCAAAACGTTTTTTAATATCAAGCAGTTCTTCTGTAATAATTTTATAAACTTCGTGGACATCTGCTAATACAAATTTTAACCATTCAATTGTTTTTTGAAGCTCAAGAAGTTCATTCTCGATTTTTTCTCTCTCAAGTCCAGTGAGTCGTTGCAAGCGCATTTCCAAAATAGCCACAGCTTGTTTTTCAGAAAACCCAAATGTTGTCATTAGGGCTTCTTGAGCAATTTTTGCTTCTTTAGATGCGCGAATTGTTTTAATCACAGCATCAATTTGATCAAGAGCACGCTTCAAGCCTTCCAAAATATGGGCGCGGTCTTGTGCTTTCTTTAATTCAAAAATACATCGTTTCGTCACTACGTCACGACGATGATCAACAAAGGCTTGTAACATTCGCTTAAGATCAAAGGTGATTGGCTGGTTTTTCGCATCCAGTGCAAGCATGATAATTCCAAAGCTCACTTGCAATTGGGTGAATTTATACAGGCGATTCAAAATCACACCAGCATTTTCATTTTTCTTGATCATGATGACGATTCGCATGCCTTCACGAGAAGACTCGTCACGAATATCACTAATGCCTTCGATTTGCTTATCGCGAACTAAGTCCGCCATGCTTTCAATCAGACGGGCTTTATTTACTTGGTATGGAATTTGATGAACAATAATTTCTTCGCGACCATCTTTTTTGGTCTCGATTTCTGCCACTGCTTTAAGTGTAATTATACCTTTACCTTTTTTATAGGCTTGGTGAATTCCTTGAGTTCCAGCAATAATTCCCGAAGATGGAAAATCTGGACCTGGAATATGCTGCATAAGTTCATCAATAGTACATTCTGGATTATTAATAATATGAATACAGCCATCAATGACTTCAGATAAATTATGCGGAGGAATATTTGTAGCCATTCCGACCGCAATACCCGAGCTTCCGTTCACTAAAAGATTTGGATATTTTGCTGGTAAAACTAGAGGAATTTCCAGAGAGTCATCATAGTTTGGTCCAAAAGGAACTGTTTCTTTTTCGATATCTAGTAACAACTCTTGCGCGAGCTTCGTCATTCTTACTTCTGTATAACGCATGGCTGCCGCAGAATCTCCGTCGATAGAGCCAAAGTTTCCTTGGCCATCTTCGAGTGTGTAGCGCATGGAAAAATCCTGCGCCATACGAACCATCGTATCGTAGACCGCACTATCACCATGAGGATGATACTTACCTATAACATCACCGACCACGCGAGCAGATTTCAAATATGGTTTTCCTGGCAGATTTCCCATTTCGTTTTGAGCAAAAAGAACCCGACGGTGAACTGGTTTCAATCCATCACGAACATCAGGAAGAGCGCGACCAACGATGACACTCATAGAGTATTGCAAATAGGCGTCGCGCATTTCTTTGTTGATATCTACATTCTTAATACCTTTTTGTACATTTTCCATAAAACGGTCCTTCTGGTTTGTGAATCGCGCAGTCGTCGAATCCTGAATCTACACTGGGTTTATACGTCCAGCTCTCTAGCCATTAATGCATTGTCTTGAATAAATTTTCTTCGTGGTTCAACAAGCTCTCCCATAAGTAGGGAGAAGGTTTCATCTGCCGCCAATGCATCATCGACTGTCACTTTTAATAAAGTCCGGACTTCAGGATTGAGTGTTGTTTCCCAAAGTTGCTCTGGATTCATCTCTCCCAGTCCTTTATAACGTTGGATGTAGTAACCTTTTTTTGTTCCTTCCATCACATGCTGATAAAAATTCTGATAGTTCTCAAAACTTTGTTCTTGTCCATCGATAATGGTGGATAATGGCAGCTTTGATACTGATTGAATTTGACCCCAAAGATTCAAAAGTTCAATCCATTCAGAGGCTCGCAAAGTTGCTGCACTAATTTTTGTTGTTATCTTATCAGCATAACGAACCGTATTTATTTGACCAACCGGCTTTCCTTCTTCTGAAATTACTTTGTATTTATGTTCGGTGATTCCTAAAGATGGATTTGCTGTTATCCAATCGCTTAAATCTTTTAGCGCTGCTTCCATTTTCTCTTCTGATGTGAAAATTTCTTCGTGATGGGTTAGTTTAGAAATAATGAAATACAAAACATCCACATCATACTTTGCAGAAGAAGCTTTAAGTAATTGATAAAATTTTTGAATCGCAACAATGATTTTTTTAAACTCTGTTTCGTCCAAGATTTTCGATCCAGTATTTACTTTAATTGCTTTTAGTCCAGAGGCTAAAAGAAACTCTGTTAGTGCTGCATCGTCTTTTAGATAAGTTTCGTTTGTTCCTTTTTTTGCTCGATAGAGCGGTGGTTGAGCGATATAAACATATCCATTTTCAATCGCTAATGGCATTTGTCGATAGAAGAAGGTTAATAATAAAGTTCTGATATGAGAACCGTCGACGTCGGCATCTGTCATAATGATGATTTTATGATATCGAATCTTACTCACATCAACATGATCTTTACCAATTCCTGTTCCTAATGCTGAAATCATCATTTTGATCTCTTCATTTGAAAGCATTTTATCAAAGCGTGCTTTTTCTACATTCAAAATTTTACCTTTGAGAGGAAGAACAGCTTGCGTGCGGCGATCTCGGGCTTGCTTTGCAGACCCACCTGCAGAATCTCCCTCGACCAGATATAATTCACAGAGTCTTGGATCTCTCTCTTGGCAGTCCGCCATTTTTCCTGGCAAAGAGCCACCATCAAGAGCGGTTTTTCTACGAGTGAGTTCTCTGGCTTTTCGAGCCGCCTCTCTGGCTCTAGCTGCATCAACACATTTTCCGATGATCGTTTTTGCGGTACTTGGATTGCGGTCAAACCAGTCAGCTAGTTTATCATTCACGAGTGACTCAACAATACCCTTTACTTCCGTATTTCCTAGTTTTGTTTTTGTTTGTCCCTCAAACTGTGGTTCCCTGACTTTCACAGAGACAACGGCCGCAAGACCTTCTCGAATATCTTCTCCTTCAAGACTTATTTCTTTATCTTTCAGAAGATTTTTTTCCTGGGCATAAGTGTTCGTCGTTCTTGTTAAAGCACCACGCAAACCAATCAAGTGTGTTCCTCCCTCGATTGTGTTGATATTGTTGCAATAAGAAAATAATGATTCAGAGTATGAATCATTCCATTGCATGGCCACTTCCACTTCAACATTATCTTTTTCGCCTTTGAAAAATATAACGTCCGTGTGCAAAGGTTTTTTAGATTGATTCATAAATCCGATAAATTCAGCAATACCGTTGCTAAATTGAAACTCGGTTTTTTTACCATTTCGCTCATCGATAAGAGAGATATAAAGACCCGCATTTAAAAAAGCGAGTTCTCTTAATCGTTGGGTAAGAAAATTAAAATCGTAAATGACAGTTTCGTCTTTAAAAATTTCTTTATCTGGCTTGAATGTCGTTTTTGTTCCTGTTTTTGTCGAAGGTTCGCCTTTTTCAATTGAGCCCTTGGGAATTCCTTTTTCATATGTTTGAGTCCAGACAAAACCCTCACGATGGACCTCCACAATACAACGTGATGAAAGAGCATTCACAACAGAGGCTCCGACACCATGTAAACCGCCTGATACTTTATATCCACCGCCATCAAATTTTCCACCGGCATGCAAAACGGTCATAACAACTTCAAGCGCAGATTTTCCATTTTTATGCGATCCGACTGGAATTCCTCGACCATCATCCTCAACTGTGATTGATTCGTCTGTGTTAATAGCAACATTAATGTGCTTGCAGAAACCAGCTAATGCTTCGTCAACAGAGTTGTCTACAATTTCATAAACCAAGTGATGATAACCACGAAATCCAGTATCACCGATATACATTCCAGGGCGTTTTCTGACGGCCTCTAAACCCTCAAGAACTTGAATTGAATCTGCACCATAAGCAGCTTGTGTTTCCGTACTCATAAAACTAAACCTTTCCACTTGAGAGTTGTATTAATAACAACTTTCAATAATCTTCCCCTGAGCGATTTGATAAACCGCTAATTCTTTCGCGCGCATTTCTGCAGGCAAATTCATCTCCGTTGTTGAAATAAATATTTGCGTTCCAATTCCTTTTAAGAAAGAGATCAGAGCTGATCGTTTCTGAAAATCAAGCTCTGATAGAACATCATCTAACATCAAAACGGGATCACTTTTGTGAACCCTGCGATGATACACTATTTGAGCCATTTTGAAAGATAATATGAGCACTCTTTGTTGTCCTTGCGAACAAAAAAATCTTGAATCATTTTGGTTATATAGAAATTTGATATCGTGCTTGTGAGGTCCTGTTAAAGTATTTCCTGAGGCAAGCTCCGCAGAGGATAATTCTTGAATTCGTTTATGTAGTGAGTCGTAGACCATTTGGCGATTATAATTCTTGGCACTCTGACCTGAAATCACATATTCCACAGAGATATCCACATTATTTTCGCTGGTTATTGATTTCATCGCAAAATTTAGATCTGGTGTTATAACATTTAGAGCTTCAATTCTGGCAAGCGTCAAAGCTGTCGCGCATTGCAAAAAAATAGGATTGATACTTTCTAGGAGTACTCTTGTTTCTGATTCACTGTTTAAACCTTCTAAATGGTTCTTAAGCAGTTTATTTCTACTCTTTAAGACCCTTCGATAGTCAGAGATAGTTTCAGACATTCCTGGATGAGTTGTGATCAAAAGAGCATCAACTAATTGACGCCGCTGATCATCCCCCTCTTTGATAGCAGATAGACTTTCGGGACTAAAGATAATCACAGGAAATTTTTCTGAACATGTAGAAGCTGTAATTTTTTTTTCATTAGCAAAATGATTTTTTCTTGATTTCAAAACTTGTAGCTTTATATCCCAAATTAAATCATCTTTTTTTATCTGTGTTCGAAGAATCGCTTCTTGAGATTGATTATAAATAAAAGTTTCATTATCTCCGTAGCGAAAACTTTCTCCTTGAGTGAGTAGAAATAGTCCCTCAAGAAGATTTGTTTTCCCTTGGCCATTTTGACCAATAAAAATATTTATTCCTGGATGAAAATCCATTTTAAAATCAGAAAAATTTCTAAAGTTATGAAAAGCAACTTTTTGGTAAATCAAAAATTAGATTCTCTTTTTTGAAAATTTTTGTCAAATTCGCATTGGCATTACAACACAAGTATAATTTTTATCATTGTGCGGTCGCATGAGTCCTGGTGATAGTTGATCATTTAACTCAAGGTCTATATCCTCGTCTTGTATCACTTGCAAAACGTCTTGAATGTATTTTGCGTTAAATCCGATCTTCATTTCTTTTCCAGTATAATTAATTTCTAATTCTTCTTTTGCATCACCGAATTCTGGATTATTCGATGTTATTTCCATTTTTCCTTGAGAAAAAGCTAAAGTAACTGCTTTTGATTTATGATTTGCTAGTAATGAAACTCGTTTCAATGATTGTAAAAATGCTTCACGATTAATTTTTATTTTTTGTGATAGTTTTTGTGGAATAAATTGTGAATAATTTGGATATTTTCCCTCTATCAAACGAATCATTAAAGTCGTTTTTTCATGACGAACTATTAACTGAGCACCATCAATGGCAATTTCAAAATTTCCACCTAGTGTTTCTAAAAGTTTTTTTACTTCAAAGAGTCCTTTTCTTGGAATAATAACTCCGTGATTTATAAATGGCTTATCTGAGCTTATTGCACGCTTAATTAAACTCATCCGGTGACCATCTGTTGCCACCATGATATAACCTTCTGTTTGTTGTTCGAAATAGACACCGTTTAAGTGATAACGGGTTTCATCATTCGAAACACTGTAGATTGTTTTATCTATCATATCCTTCAAAACTTGTGATTCAATTTGAATAAAGCCATCGCCAGAATAACTTGGAAATATTGGATATTCATCTGCACTGATTCCAACAATTTTTGATAAATATTTTCCTTGTTTAATTTCTAGCCAATTATTTTCTTTTTTATGTAGCTGGATAATTCCTTCAGATAATTCTTTTGTAATTTCATAAAGATTTTTTGCGCTAACTGCAACTTTTCCAGGAACAATTATTTTAACTGAACAAGCGTCTGTTAAACTCACTTCAAGATCTGTTGCAAAAACTTTAAGCTCGTTATTATCGGCTTCAAGTAATATATTTACTAAGATCGGCATCGTATTTCTTTTTTCTACGATGTTTTGTGTTTTACCGATCAAATTTATGAGATCTTTTTTCTCAATTTCTATTTTCATTAAAAACCCCAAAAATATGGACCTCTATATTTACTTCTTTTTATATATATAAATACAGTAGTAGTAGTAGTAGCGTGGAAAAGCTAGCAAACCACTTAAGCTCTTGTAAATATTAAAAAAAGAATGTGGAAAACGCGTTATAAAAAATGACTGCATACCATCCATTTTCTGTGGAGATCTCTGACGCACAGTTAAGTACTCAGATTTATCCACAGGCTTTTCCCAAGTCCACATTCACAAGCCAGTGATATTGTGGATTCTAGTTGTTAACTCCTCGACATCATTCTTAATATCCATATCTATGTTCTGTAGATGTTCAACTCGCTCTAAAGCATTCATTACTGTTGTATGATCCTTACCGCCAAAAGCGCGGCCAATATCAACAAGAGACTTATCAAGATGACGTTTAATCAAATACATAGAGATTTGTCTTGGAACAACAATCTGCTTAGCGCGAGTTGTTGATTTTAAATCAGAGATTCGTACTTTAAAATGATCACCTACTAATTTTTGGATATCCTCTATGGATATTGTCGTTTGTGTTTCATGATGAGCAAGCACTTGCTTAGCCAAATTAATATCAATTTGAACACCTGATAATTCAGAGAACATCTTGATTTTCTTAATATTTCCTTCTATTTCACGAATTGAACGTTTGGATATCCTGGCTATGTAATGGATAACCTCTTCATTAAGACGAACAGAAAATCTTTCAGCCTTATAACGCAATATAGCGACGCGGGTTTCAAAGTCAGGCATCGAAATATCGGCGATAAGACCCCACTCGAGTCGAGACCTATTTCGATCCTCAAGATTGATAATATCTTTTGGCATTCGATCGCTCGCGAGAACCACTTGTTTTTTTCGTTCCAAAAACGAATTAATAACGTGAAAAAACTCGTCCTGTGTTGCTTGTCCTTTGCCGATCATTTGAACATCATCAACAAGAAGAACGTCTGATCCATCTCTATATTTATTTCTGAATTTTTCCGTTTCTTCTCGACGAAGTGCAGATAAAAACTCATTTAAAAATCGTTCGGCACTAATATATTGGATTCGTAAATGAGGAATATTACCTTTTATATGGTTCCCTACGGCATGTAATAAATGCGTTTTACCCATTCCAACAGGTCCGCAGATAAAAAGAGGATTATAACCATCCATACCAGGATTTCTTGCAACATTAAAAGAAGCAGCATGAGCGAATTCAGTATTACGGCCGACAACGAAGGTATTAAAAGAGTACTCTTGATTTAAAGAGTCTCTATTAAAAATTTCCTGTGGGCGAGTTTGATTACTCATGGAATTTTGAGAGAACGGTGTCTGTGAGTTTGCATTAATAGGCTGAGAACTTCTCGAAAGTTCAAATTGGTTTTCTGTATAAGTAGGAGCAGAAATAACCGGAATTTCAGCTACTGCCTGGCGTTTAACAATAACATCAACTTCAAAAGGTTGACGGAAAGCAGCAGAGATTTCACAGTAAATTTTTTCTAATAAGTTTTCCACAACAAAATATTGCGAAAGGTCATTAGGAACGCCTAAAATCAAACGTGGAAGATCTGAAGAACCAGAAACCTCTACGAAAGAGACTGGATTCAACCACGTTTCTAGGGATTTGTTTTCAGTATTTCGAGCTTTAATTTGGTTTTTGATCTGATTCCAAAAAGATTCATTTATTTCCACAGGTCCCCCGGCCGCTCTGGTATCACTTGATTGCATCTCTTTTCAACAGTTGACCTAAATGCTGCGATGTGCTTTATTGCGGCACCGGTTAATCGGGATCTATTTTTATAGGCGCTTAAAAATGACGTGATAAAGTCGTAAGCCGTGAAATGATTAATATATTTATCGTAGGAGTGAAAGATGAAACGTACGTACCAACCGCGAAATAAAAGAAGAAAAGCTACTCATGGATTTCGCGCTCGCATGAAAACAAAAGATGGAAGAGAAGTTCTCAACCGCCGTCGCGCAAAACGACGTAAAAGTCTGACAGTTAAAGTTGGCGGAAAATAACATTAATAAACGTGTTCTCCGTCGAAAATCAGATTTTGAAAATTTGAAGCGAACAGGCAGACGATATTCCCCAACAAAATGGTTGATTTTGAATTATGGAAAAAACGTGAATGGATATTTGCGTTTTGGAGTCACAATCAGCGGAAAAGTCGGAAATTCGGTCACCAGAAATCGACTTAAAAGATGGTGCCGAGAATATTTTCGAAAGCTTGTTGATGGGACGGATCGTGGATTGGACGTTAATGTCGTTTTTAGACCAGTTTCAGACGAATTTTATCGAAAAATCGAGCACAAAGAAGTTAACTGCGCTTTGGACCTTTTTTTTAGGAGTCCTTAAAAGTTTTTTAAGGGGATTTCTTTTACTTTTAGTGGCTTTTTATCGTGTTGTTTTATCTCCCTATTTAGGTGGATTCTGCCGTTTTGAGCCCTCCTGTTCAGTTTATGCCGAACAAGCATTAAAAGAATTATCGCTTAAATTAGCAGTAAAACAAATTGTTCAACGTATCCTTAAATGCCGTCCGGGCGGGCCCTATGGTCCAGACCCTGTTCAAAAGTGTGGGTGTCATTATGAATAAAAATGAAAACAGTTTTCTAGATCCAAAAACATTGATCGCAGTGGTCTTAGTTGCCGGCTTGTGGTTTGGGTGGCAAAGCTACCTTACAAAAAAATATCCACAGGCGAATGTAGTAAAAAGCCAATCAACAGAGACAACTCCCACCGCGGGCCAGCTCGTGCCTTCAAAAAACTCGGAAGCAGTAAACACAATGAAACAAGGAACTGGCACAACAGTTCTCATTGCGGCTACGACTGATGAAAAAAAACAAATTGTATCCTCCCCAGAAGGAAACTTTGAAATTTCCTCATATGGAATGGGAATTAAAAATTTAAAATTAATTAAATACACGCGCAGGGATCAATCTCATATCGAGTTTGCGAAGGGTTTAGAGCAGGGTCTTTTTGAGTTGCATCTTTTAGATGATCCACATCCAATTAATTTTCATATAGAACCAGCAGGAGAAAACACCTTTATTGGTACAGCACAAGTTGGAAATATGAAAATTTCTCGCACATTGGTTTACACACCAGAGACTTTTTCATTTAAAAACACCGTTTCTATCCTTGGTGCCGATGCGTCCTTCAAAGGGCTCTCTATTATTATACCAGAAAAAATTGAAACAAGCGCATCCAGCGGAAGCTTCCTCGCAGGAAATGTAGAGCATCAAGAGTTTTTAATTTCTCATGACGGTAATAAGGTAGATTCGACGAATGTCACTTCTTCGAAAGAGGGAATAGACAAGACCCAAGGACTTGTTTCAATTTTAAGCGTGTCTTCACAATATTTTGCCTCTGCTGTGATTGATAAATCAGAAATTGCCCCAGAAGCACACCTTTTAGCAAAAACGGGAGAGACCTTTTTCCAAGGTATTTTGTCTTATAAAATTAGTTCTATTAAAGAGAAAATGGATTTTACTTTTGTCGCCTACTCAGGGCCTAAATCTCATGAGATTCTTGAAAAAGCAGACCCTGATTTAGGTGGAATTATAGATCTTGGTTTTTTTGGCGTCATCGGAAGAATTTTATTGGTTATTTTAAAGTGGTTCAATAGTTTTTTAGGTAATTGGGGTTACTCTATTATTGCACTAACTCTTTTGGTGCGAGCTCTTGTTATGCCATTCAATGTGGCTAGCTATAAATCAATGAAGAAAATGCAGAAAATTCAACCCATGATGCAAGCAGTGCGTGAGCGATACAAAGACGATCCTGCCACTCAACAAAAAGAAACCATGGCATTGATGAAGTCAGAAAAAGTTAACCCTTTGGGTGGCTGTCTTCCGATGTTATTGCAGATGCCAATCTTTTTTGCGTTATTTAGAACACTCGGACAAAGCATTGATCTTTATCAAGCCCCGTTCATCTGGTGGATTCATGATCTTAGCATGAAGGATCCTTATTATGTGTTGCCTGCACTCATGGGCATCACTCTTTTTATTCAACAAAAAATCACTCCCTCTACCATGGATCCTCAGCAAGCCAAAGTGATGCAGTTCATGCCAATTATGTTTACATTTTTTATGATTTCATTACCCAGCGGATTGACCCTCTATACATTCATCAGCACGCTGTTTGGAATTCTACAACAACGCTTCTTTATGCGAGATCGACATTTGGTTGTTAAAGCAAGAGAAGCCAAGGCCTAAAAGGAGATATTATGTCAGGATTTTTTAGCAAACTTTTCGGAGGAAAGAAAAAATCTGAAGGCGGAGACGTCGAAGATTTAGTTTATGAGACATTAGGTACCCTTATTCAACGCGGTGGATTTGATCTTAGTTTTGAACTAAATTCAGGTACAACTGAAGCTGGCGAAGCGACAATCACTATCGAGCTTTCTGGCGACGATCAAGAGCTTGTTAGAGATAAAGAAGGCCAAATGATCGATGCACTTCAACTTTTTGTTCAACGAGCGGTTCAGCACCATTTCCCAGAAGATAAAACAAAAATTACTATTGATTGCGGCGGCTACCTTGAAGAGAGCAGCCAGGCATTGGTTGAGTTAGCGGAAAAATTAAAAGGCATAGCCTTGGAAAAAGGAAAGTCCGTTTATTTCCGCGCTCTTCCTCCAAAGGACAGAAAAATCATTCACCAATACTTAGCAAATGATGAGAGAGTAAAAAGCCGCTCGATAGGTGATGGCCTGTATAAAAAGATTAAAATTTACCCTATTAAAAGCGGCGATAAAGACTCCGCTTCTTCAACAAATTAGATATGGGTTACGGAGGAGCTCAAGAACAAGATAAGCACAAAGTAAAAGGATTTAAAGATAACGAAACTATTTGTGCTGTTTCTACTCCTCCTGGCTTTGGTGGAATCGCGGTTATCAGAATAAGCGGTCCGCAGTCTTTTGAAATAAGCCGAAAAATAGTTCATTTTTTACCAGAAGAACCAGAAACCCATAAAATTTATTTTGGAACCCTTAATTCGTTTATTGAAAAGACCGCGATTGATGAGGTTTTAGTCTCTACGTTTCATCAAGGAAAGTCTTATTCCGGAGAAGAAACAGTAGAAATTTCCTGTCATGGAAGCCCCGCAATCACACAGTGGATTTTGCAAGAATTAGTTTCTGCAGGAGCCCGAATAGCAGATCGCGGTGAATTTTCTTACCGAGCGTTTATTAATGGAAAAATTGATCTGGTGCAGGCTGAAGGTGTTTTGGAGTTAGTCGAAAGCCAAAGCAAGCGAGCCATTCAACAAGGCTTAAGGCAACTTAAGGGCGGGCTTTCTCTCAAATTAAAAAATATTCAGTCAGATCTTTTATATGTTCTTGCCAATATTGAGGCCGCTATTGATTTTTCTACAGAGGATATTGAGGTTCTTAACAAAGAGACTCTTTTCGCTCGAACAAAAAGAGCAGAAGAAACTCTTGGGATACTACTTTCAACATACGAACACGGTCGGCTTTTAATTGAAGGACTGCAGGTTGTTCTTTTTGGTGCGCCGAATGTAGGGAAATCAAGTTTATTTAATTTATTGTTGGAGGAAGCGCGCTCTATAGTGACAGAAATTCCTGGAACAACCAGAGACGTCGTTGAATCAATTCTTTTATTGGACGGAGTGAGGGTCGCTTTCTTTGATACCGCAGGAATTAGAGAGTCTGGCGATAGCGTTGAAAAAATCGGAGTTCAAAAAAGTCGCGAATCTCAATCTAAAGCAGACGTTATTTTTTTTCTTTTTGATGGAAGCCGTTTATTCTCTTCAGCTGATGTTGAAATTCTTCGGGGATTGGATTTAAAGAAAGTATTAATTCTTGGAAATAAAATTGATCTTTTTTTAGAGTCAGAGGATCAACGACGTAACAAACTTAAAGCAGTGCTTAAGAAGTCAGATTTATTTTTAAATCAAAATGAACTCGACCTCTTTGTACAAAAAAAGGTTTTATTTATTTCTACAAAAGAAAATAAATCCAGAGAGATTGTGTTGAACTCTTTGAGAGAACATCTGACGAATAATCAATTAGAAGATGAGGCCGTGATCTCACAAGCACGACATTTTGAGAATCTTTCCCGCGCTGCTGATTTTATAAAACAAGGCAATGAGGCTATTAGTCATGGAGCAGACGCTGAGTTTGTGGCCTTGGATTTTAAAGCTGCGTTGATATGTATTCAGGAAACTCTCGGCGAGCGATTTGATGATCAAATCATGGATTTTGTATTCAAACAATTTTGTATTGGGAAATAAGACCGAATGAGCGGATTTGATTTTGATGTCATTGTTGTAGGAGCGGGCCACGCTGGCATTGAGGCTTGTTTGGCACCAGCTCGCCTTGGACTAAAAACAGCAATTGTAACAACAAATATTGATAGAATTGGTTATATGAGCTGTAACCCTTCAATTGGTGGTCTTGCCAAAGGACACATGGTTCGTGAGATTGATGTGTTGGGCGGAGAAATGGGACTCGCCGCAGATGCCACTTGTATTCAATATAAAAGATTGAACTCTGGAAAAGGCCCAGCCGTGCGTGGAACTCGCGTGCAGAGTGATAAACATAAATACAGTGCCTACATGTGTGATCGCTTAAGAAATGAACCAGCTCTTTCAATTATAAAAGGTGAAGTTAAAAAATTAATTTTAAATAAGTCGTGCTGTGAGGGCGTTGTTCTTAGTGATGGATCTCAATTGAGAGCTCGAGCTGTTATCATTACAACCGGAACTTTTATGAATGCAGTCATGCATTTCGGTTTAAGACAAGTTCCTGGTGGTCGAATAGGTGACGATTCAACAGTTGGAATATCAAACCAATTAGCAGAGTTTGGATTTTCAATTCTACGTTTAAAAACAGGAACGCCAGCACGTTTAGATAAAGACTCTATTGATTGGTCAAAAACGACAGCACAGTATGGTGATGAAAAAGTTTTTCCCTTTAGCTTTCGTTCGCCCAAAGTTTTACCTCTTCCACAAATTGCTTGTTACCTTTCTAGAACAACGGCAAAAACTCATCAAATTATACGGGATAATTTACATTTATCACCCATGTATTCTGGGATCATAGAAGGCATAGGCCCTAGATACTGCCCAAGTATTGAAGATAAAATTGTCCGATTTGCTGATCGAGACAGTCACCAAACATTTTTGGAGCCAGAAGGACTGAATACAAACTCAATTTATCTTCAAGGAATATCCACAAGCCTTCCTGAATCTGTACAAGATTTATTTTTACGCACAATGCCGGGTTTGGAAAATGTAAAAATTTTGAAATATGGTTATGCCGTTGAATATGATTTTATTGAACCAACCCAGATTTGGCATCGTTTAGAGACTCGAAATATAGGACGCCTTTTCTTGGCAGGACAAATTAATGGAACAAGTGGCTATGAGGAAGCTGCCGCTCAAGGCTTTATAGCTGGAGTTAATGCGGCTCATTTGGTTTTAGGGCGACCAGAGTTTGTACTTGGCAGGGATCAAGCATACATTGGCGTTTTGATCGACGATCTTATTACTAAGGGAACTCTAGAGCCTTATCGAATGTTCACATCACGAGCAGAGCATCGTTTAGCACTTCGCGAAGATAATACAATCGAACGCTTAAAAATAGACTCTGAACGCATTGGAATTTTATCTAAAACAGACCAAGATAAATCAACAGAAATAGTTAACGCAAGAAGCGAACTATATATAAATATTAATGAAACAAAAATCTATCCGAATCAAGAGACTCTTTTTAAGCTAGCCGCTATACCAACTTCAGCATTAACTAAATCAGTTAGTTTAGCAGATCTCCTCCGTCGTGCAGAGGTTAATGTTTTTCATTTGCAGTCTTTTGGAATTGAATTTTTTAACGATCCTTTGATTTTCGAGCCGGTTGAAATTGCTATTAAATATGAGGGCTATATTAAAAGACAAAATGAGTTGATTGCCCAAGCAAAAAAGTTTGAAGAACTATTACTTCCTCTAGACCTTCTCTATTCAGATATACGTGGTTTATCCCGAGAAGAAGTTGAAAAACTTTGTCGAGTCAGACCTCGCACCTTAGGACAGGCTCAGCGCATTAGTGGTGTTAATCCATCTGCAATTCAAGCTATAATGGTATTTTTGAAGAGTAAGAAATCTCGGCAGGAGGCTGGATTTGTATAGATCTGAAAAACCTAAAGATGGTAGCAAAACGGATAAAACTACTCATGCTAATAAGGCTGTCCCACGAGCAGAGGGTTTAAGTACACAGTGGCGTATTGACACTTGGTTCGCTGACCTTAGTTTGGAAACCAGAGTGCAGTTGAAGGGCCTTCATGCAGAGCTTCTGGAGGCGAATAAAAGTGTAAATTTAATTTCAGTAAAAACAATTGGCCAGGCTGATGCGATTCATTTTGCAGACAGTATTTTGGCATCAAAAGCGATTTTTAACTCAGGAAAATTTGATGAAATCTTTGATTTTGGCAGTGGGAATGGTTTTCCTGGATTGGTCTTTGCGATTTTATACCCAAAAGTGAAAGTTCACTTGGTTGAGTTAGATCTAAGAAAAGCTGAATATCTGAAAACAGCAATAAGTAAGCTTAAAATAGTAAATGCTGATGTTATGGTGCGAGCCATTGAGACCCTGCCAAATGCTTCAGTTAAAGTAGGTATGTCTAGGGGTCTTGCATCAATATCAAAGTCAATTTTAATGACGCGCAAAGTCTTTGCTCGTGGTGGCAAGTATTTTCATTTGAAGAGCGAAGAGTGGGTAAGTGAGATTTCTGCCATTCCAACCCAATTGTGTTCGTTTTGGACTCCAGGATTGGTTTCAGAGTACAAACTTCCTGTTGGTGAGGTTAAATTTGCTGTTGTTAAAACGGATAAGATTTCAGACTAATGTTCCACGTGGAACATTTTCTTATTAATGCTCTTCTTTCTTTTCTGATTCACTTTCTTTTTTAGGCTGTTTTTGCTCTGTTGCAGGAACTCCAGCCTCTTTCATGCGATCTTTCACATTCCAGTTTGTTCGCGCGGATTGAGCTTTCTCAGCATCCTTAAATTCTTTATATTCTGCTGGATCGGGCCACTGTTTTTTTTGCTTCCATGCAACAAGATAGCTTTCCCTATCATAATCCAATCGAGATTTAGAATGAATCTCCAGGTATTTAGCAATTTGCGTAGTTTGAACTAATCTTTGATTGGCTTCCCTTAGTCTTTTTTTTGCATACTCAATCTGTCCCGTCTGTGGTTTTACTAAAGTCAGCTCTTTTTCAGCTTCAGAAACAGCAATTTTAGCTTCAGGAATTAATTTTTTCGCCTCATCAGCTTGTTTTGATAAGTCTATATATATAGGATCAAGAACTTCGGGCGTAGGATTTGGTTTGTCGCAGCCAATAAACAGAAGAGAAACCAATAAAAATAGAAGTGAAAAAATAATATTCATAAATGTTCCACGTGGAACATCGGTCAAAACAGCAAATATCTTGAATTATAATAAAAAATAAATCATTTTAAACATCAATTTAAACGCAGGAGGAAATCTCATGGCGAAAGTTATTTGTATCGCGAATCAAAAAGGCGGAGTAGGAAAGACAACAACGTCTGTAAACCTTGCCTCTGCTTTGATTTCTTTAAATAAAAAAGTTTTACTTTTAGATATGGATCCGCAAGGAAATGCCTCAAGTGGATTAGGATTAAAACGTCAAGATTATCAAGAAAGTAATATTTATCATGTTATTATTGGCGAAAAGAATATCCAAGAGACTATTCAAAATACTCAATTTGAATATTTAAAGATTATTCCTGCAACTCCAGATCTTGTAGGAGCTGAAATTGAGCTCGTAGACCTTACTCAACGTGAATACCGATTAAAATCAGCCCTTCAAACAATACAAAATGCTTTTGATTATGTCTTGATTGATTGCCCGCCCTCACTCGGCCTATTAACTCTCAATGCCTTAACAGCAGCGGATAGTTTTTTAGTTCCTCTTCAATGTGAATACTATGCTCTTGAGGGTTTAAGCCAGCTTTTAAATACCGCGGGACTTATCAAAAAGAATTTAAATCCTAATCTACATATAGAGGGAATTGTTCTTACTATGTTTGATACTCGAAATAATTTAAGTCATCAGGTTGTTTCTGAAATTAAGTCACATTTTGGAGACAAGGTGTTTCAGGCAATAATTCCCAGAAATGTTCGATTGAGCGAGGCGCCAAGCCACGGACAAAGTATTTTCGGATATGATGCTAAATCAATTGGTGCACAAAAATACTTAGAATTAGCCCAAGAAGTTGTACAGAGAAACACTTATGAGCGCGCAGAAACACATAGTAATAAAAACAATTTAAACAATGATGGATATGCAAATGTCTGATTTAATTAAAGATAATCAAAACAAAAAACCGAGACTAGGCCGAGGTCTTGGTTCTTTATTAGGAAATCAAACGTCAGCTTTTTCTTCAGGACTAAGTGCTGGTCTGGGTATGCAAAATAATACCAATACGAAGGCGGCCACTTTATCAGAGAGCTCAACTGTCACACAACCGATGGTCTCGGCTCCAGTCATGCAATCGATTCCAATCGAAGCGCGAGTATGGCAAATCCAAGTCGAAAAATTGGTGGCATCAAAACTTCAACCTAGAACAACTTTTGAAAAAGAGAAACTCGAGGAGCTTGCCGCTTCAATTAAACAACACGGAATTCTTCAGCCAATCGCCGCAAGAAAACTGAGCTCAGGGGCTTTTGAAATCATTGCTGGAGAGCGACGCTGGCGAGCGGCTCAAATGGCGGGACTTTATGAGGTTCCTGTTATTATTAAGACATTGAGTAATAAAGAGACTCTTGAGTTGGCTATTATCGAAAATATTCAACGAGAAGATCTTAGTCCCCTCGAGGAGGCAGAGGCTTATCAACGACTGATGAATGAGTTTAGTCTTACTCAACAGCTAGTCGCTGAGAAAGTTGGGAAAGAAAGGGCGACTGTAGCTAATGCGCTTCGACTTTTAACTCTTCCTGAGGACACAAAAGAGCTTGTTAAGACAGGACATTTGTCGGCAGGACATTGCAAAGTTCTCCTGGGGCTAGAAGACAAAGTCATGATCTCTCAATTAGCAAAAAAATCAGTGGCACAACAACTGTCAGTGAGAAAATTGGAGCAAGAACTCGTAAGAGTTAAAGAACAAAAAAGAGAAGAAACCACCCTTCAATCAGCAACACCCTTAGAAATGGAAAAAAATCGAGCGGTGGTGAACCTTCAAGAGCAACTGCAGAAGATTTTAGGAACAAGGGTCTCGATTGACTATAAAAAGGGAAAAGGGAAAATGAGCTTCAACTTTTATTCTGATGACGAGTTGAATGAGCTTGTTGAGAAGATTAAGCGCGGAAGCGAGAACTGAGTACGGTGATGAGAGAGCAAGTAGAGCCACAATTTGATAGAGAAGCTGCGGGGCAAGTTTCGGCAATTCTTGATCAGGGCGCAACTTTTGAAGGAAAACTCACCTTTGAAGGTGCGGTTCAAATTGGCGGAGAGTTTCGAGGTGAAATTTTTACGAAAGACACTTTAATTGTTAATGAAGGAGCTCTCGTTTTTGCTGAGATCGAAGCCGACACAATTGTTATAAGCGGAAAAGTAGAAGGAAATCTTTTTGCGCGCAGACGCGTCATAATGCACCCACCAGCAATTTTTAAGGGCACGGTAACTTCTCCAAGCTTGAGAATAGATGAAGGCGTCGTTTTTGAGGGGGCATCTTATATGCCCAAAAAATAAGCTCAAAACCAAAAATCTTGACCTTAATAAAAAATGAATGTTACTTCACGATCACTTTTACAAGTGAGAAATTACATTCATGGATATGCTCGTACAACTCGGCGTAAATAAGACGTACTTTATTCAACTTGCCATATTTATTTTCAGCCTATTTATCTTGTCGCAACACGTGTTTAAAGATTTTGCAGAACTTCTTGAGAAGCGCGAAAAACAGACCAAAGGCAGCGAAGATATTGCATTAGAAGAACAACAAAAATCAGCAGATCTTCATCGAAATTATGAAGAAAAAGCTCGTGCAGTGAGTGGTGGTATTAAAACAATTTTCGATTCGTACCGCGAAGAGGCCAATGCAGAATTTGAAAAAATTGTGTCAAAAGCACGCGGAGAATCGAGCAAGTTGGTTGAAGAGTCGCGTCATCGACTTTCTGTTGAAATTGGTGATGCTGCAAAAAAACTAAAAGAAGAGGCCCCACTTGTCGCGCAGGCGATGACGTCACGATTATTATCAAAAGAACATTCGGAGAGAGGCTAATGAGATTAAGTCAATTATCTTTGATGGTGGGCTCTCTATTAATAACTAGCTATGCATTAGGGTCAGAGCATGGCGTGCCTCATGGCCTAGATGAACACACAATTAAAACAATTATTTACCAAAGCATTAATGTAACTATTTTAATTGCAGGCTTACTTTACTTTTTGCGCCATCCTGTCAAAGAATTTTTTAAAAACAAAAAGAAGGCGTTTGAAGCGACGGCAGAAAGAGCTTTGGCTCTTAGAAAAACAGCAGAAAAAGAGCGCGAAGAAATTCAAATAAAACTCTCTAGACTAGAAGGTACCGCTGATGAAAGTCTTTCTCGCGCGCGCGCAGAAGCGGCAGATATGAAAAAAGCCCTCATCGCAGAGGCACACAGCCTTTCGAAAAGAATTCATGAAGAAGCGGCGGCGGCAGCAAAGTTAGAAACAGAAAAAGCAAAAAATATTTTACGAGAACAAATGATTAAAGAGGCGGCAATAATTGCAGCAAAATTGATGACAGAAAAACTCAACCAAGATGATCAGAAAAGATTGCAAGGCGAGTTTATTGAGCACATTCGGGCGGTGCGACAATGATTTCAGAAGTATCAAAGCGCTATGCGCGCGCACTTTTTGCTTATGCTAGAGACTCAAAAAAAATTGAATTGGTGACAAGTCAGTTATCAGAAATTGCTAAGGCTTTAGATGGAGACGTTAAAATCCGTGAATTTATTTGCTCACCAATTGTGACGGGCCAAGAGAAAATGACGGCGTTGAAAAAAGCTCTTGGGGATCAAGCCGCAGAAGAGATTTTAAATTTAACCGGTCTTTTGATTGAAAAAAACCGGCTAGATATTCTTTCGCAGGTCGCATTGGCGTTTTCTTCAATTGCTGATGAAGCAAATGGCGTGACCCGTGGAATAGTTAAATCGGCCTCTTCTTTAAATGAAGATAGCCGAAAAAAAATAGAAAACACCGTAGCAGAAATTACCAAGAAAAAGGTCATTTTAAATTACGAAGAAGATAAAACAATTATGGGTGGTCTTGTAGCTCAAGTCGGAGGTTGGACCTTTGATGATAGCTTACAATCACACCTTGTTCGCTTAGGTGAAGAATTAAATAGGAGAGTTTAGTCGATGGAAACAACAATTCGCGCAGATGAAATCAGCCGCGTTCTAAAAGAACAGATTAGCCAATACGCAAAGCGCATTGAAATTAGCGAAACAGGAAGCGTGCTTGCTGTGGGTGACGGGGTTGCTCGTGTTTATGGATTAGAAAATGCGATGGCAGGAGAGCTCGTTGAGTTCCCTGGTGAAATTATGGGAATGGTTTTGAATCTTGAAGATTCCCACGTTGGGGTCGTTATTTTCGGAGAAGATCGTCAAATTAAAGAAGGCGATCTTGTAAAAAGAACGAAAAAAATCGTGCAAGTTCCAGTTGGCGAGGCACTTTTAAACCGTGTGGTAGACGGACTTGGTCGGCCGATCGACGGTAAAGGCGCCATCAGCACTCCTCATACTCGGGCTGTTGAATTAAAAGCCCCGGGAATTGTAAAACGGCAGCCTGTCAGCGAACCTATGCAAACTGGTATTAAATCAATCGATGCAATGATTCCGATTGGGCGTGGTCAACGGGAGTTAATCATTGGAGATCGTCAAACGGGAAAAACGGCAATTGCTATTGATACGATCATTAATCAAAAAGGCCAAAACGTTCATTGTTTCTACGTGGCCATTGGTCAAAAGCAATCAACAGTGGCTCTTGTGGTAGAAAAACTTCGTCAAGCAGGAGCAATGGAATACACCACAGTTATTTCTGCTGGCGCATCAGATCCAGCTCCTATGCAGTTCTTATCTGTGTATTCAGGAACAGCAATGGCAGAGTATTTCCGCGATACCGGTCGTCATGCTTTGATTATTTACGATGATTTGACAAAGCAAGCCCAAGCGTATCGACAAATGTCCCTTTTGTTGCGCAGACCTCCTGGTCGTGAAGCCTATCCCGGAGACGTATTTTATCTTCACTCTCGACTATTGGAGCGCGCGGCGAAACTTTCTGATGATCAAGGTGGAGGTTCTTTAACAGCACTACCAATCATTGAAACTCAAGCCGGAGATATTTCTGCCTATATTCCGACGAATGTAATTTCAATCACAGATGGACAAATTTTCCTTGAAACAGACTTATTCTATAAAGGTGTTCGACCAGCGATTTCTGTCGGTAAATCGGTTTCTCGGGTGGGTGGTAATGCTCAAATTAAAGCAATGAAACAAGTAGCAGGAACAATCAAACTTGAGCTTGCTCAGTTTCGCGCTCTTGAGGCTTTCGCAGCCTTTGCTTCTGACTTAGACAAAGCTTCTCAAATGCAGCTGGCTCGTGGAAAACGTTTGGTTGAGATTTTAAAACAGAATCAATATCAACCATTCAAGGTAGAAGACCAAATTGCAATTATTTGGGCTGCAACAAATGGCTATGTGGATTCTATCGCAGAATCAGAAGTAAAACGTTATGAAGTAGAGCTCTTAGAGTTTTTGAAAACGAAATACAGCCATATTTTGAAAAATATCGCAGAAAAAAAACAAATTGCAGATGATACAAAGGGGCAACTAAAAGCCGCTTTTGATGAATTTAAATCAATCTTCAAGGCCTAAAAAAGCTGGAGTAATTTGTGGCTAGTTTAAAAGATATCCGAATGCGGATTGAATCAACGAAGAATACGCAGCAGATCACAAAAGCGATGAAGCTTGTGTCTGCAGCGAAGCTTCGAAAGGCGCAGCATCAGATTGTGAATATGCGTCCTTATGCGCACTCGCTTTTGAAAGTGATTGCGAATATTGCGATAACAGAGCGAGTGAACCATCCGCTAATAACGCCAAAACAAGAGGTAAAAAAAGTTTTACTTCTTGTTTTATCCAGTGATCGTGGGCTTTGCGGTGGGTTTAATGCGCAAATAAATAAATTCACAGATCAATACATCAAAAACAATAAAGACAAATACGAAGCCATTGATTTTATTTTTATTGGTCGACGAGCTTCAGACTTTTTTTCAAAAAGAAAACTAAAAGTCATCGAATCAATGCAGCGTTTAGATAAAGACATTTCTTATGCCTTGGCCTCCAAAGTCGCTGAAAAGGTCATGCACTTTTATTTGGATGGTCAATACGATGAAATTCGATTGATCTACAATGAATTTAAATCCGCAATTTCCCAAGCTGTTGTTTGTGAAACCTTATTACCCGTGGATTTAGAAAAGGAAACATTAACGGCAACAGAAGGCCATGTGTCCGGCTTTGCCGTGGATATGATTTTTGAGCCACGTCCAGAAAAAATTATTGATCAGTTGTTAGTGAAGCATTTTAGCGTGCAAGTATATCGATGTATGTCAGAAAGCGTTGCCGCCGAGCATGGCGCGCGCATGACCGCGATGGAAAATGCGACGAACAATGCAAAAGATGTATTGAGCCGTCTTACTTTGTTTTACAACAAACTTCGTCAAGAAAAAATTACGACGGAACTTATTGAGATCGTTAGTGGTGCGGAGGCGCTCTAAATTTAGAGGCGTCAGAGTTTTGAAATAACAATTTTTAGACGGGACCTTTAATGGGACCGCTTAAGTAAAATCTCTTAATAAAGAGATATAAAGCAGAGGAGCAAGTACATGGAGTTAATCGGTAAAATTACACAAGTGATGGGTCCTGTTGTGGACGTTTCATTCGAAGGAAAAGAGCTTCCTCCAATCAATACCGCTCTTCGCACGACAAATAAATTTATCAATGACAAAGAATACAACCTTGTTCTCGAGATTGCTCAGCATCTCGGGGACGGAGTTTGCCGAACGGTTGCGATGGATCAAACGGAGGGTCTCACTCGAGGCGAAAAAGTCCAAAGCACTGGAAAAATGATTACAACACCTGTTGGCGAAGAAGTTCTTGGACGGATTATCAATGTGATCGGCGAGCCTGTTGATGAAGCGGGTCCTGTGAACGCGAAAGAACATTGGCCAATTCATCGTGCGGCCCCAAGTTTTGAAGATCAAGCCACCTCTGCCCAAATGCTAATGACGGGAATTAAAGTCGTAGATCTTTTAGCTCCTTACGCAAAAGGTGGAAAGATTGGTTTATTTGGTGGTGCGGGCGTTGGTAAAACAGTTTTGATTCAAGAGCTTATTCGCAACATTGCTACTGAACATGGTGGTTACTCTGTGTTTGCGGGCGTTGGAGAACGAACTCGTGAAGGAAATGATTTATGGCGCGAAATGAAAGAGTCTGGCGTTATTAATAAGACCGCTCTTGTCTTTGGCCAGATGAATGAGCCCCCAGGAGCTCGTGCTCGTGTCGCACTCACAGGCCTAACAGTTGCAGAATATTTCCGAGACGTAAAAAATCAAGACGTTCTTTTCTTTGTCGACAACATTTTTCGATTCACTCAAGCAGGAGCCGAAGTTTCTGCTCTTTTAGGTCGGATTCCATCAGCGGTGGGATATCAGCCAACTCTGGCGACGGAAATGGGAAGTATGCAGGAACGAATCACCTCGACAAAAAAAGGTTCGATCACCTCAGTGCAGGCCGTTTACGTTCCGGCGGATGACTATACAGATCCAGCTCCCGCGACCACCTTTGCTCACTTAGATGCGACCACAAACTTGGATCGTGATATTGCCGCGATGGCGATTTTCCCTGCGGTTCATCCGTTGACATCGACATCTCGAATTCTTGATCCACAGGTCGTTGGTCAAGAGCACTACAATACAGCTCGAGGAGTTCAATCTATTCTTCAACGATATAGAGAACTACAAGATATTATCGCGATTCTTGGTATGGATGAACTGTCAGAAGACGATAAATTGGTTGTGGGACGAGCTCGAAAAATTCAACGTTTCTTGAGCCAACCCTTCTTCGTTGCGGAACAGTTCACAGGTATGCAAGGCAAATATGTTGATATCAAAGATACCATCAGAGGATTTAAAGAAATTCTCGAAGGTAAACACGATGCTCTTCCAGAACAAGCGTTCTACATGGTTGGAACTATCGAAGAAGCGATCGAAAAAGCGAAAAAACTGGTTTAATTTAGCAGCGTAATTATATGTCGCCAGCAAGGCGACGTCAGGTGAGGGTATGTTTAAATTGTTTTTTGCTACGCCAGATAAAAAAGTTGTAACTGACGCTGACCTGGAAGAGATCACTCTTCCAGCTTTCGCAGGAGAGCTTCATATTTTACCAGGCCATGCGCCACTAATGACGACTCTTGATGCAGGGATTTTGCGCTTCAAATTGAAAACAGGCGAATCACAAAAGATGGCGATTTCCTGGGGTTACTGTCAAATAAGTTCCGACGGTGTAACGGTTCTGGCCGAAACTGCGGTTAGCGGTCAAGAGATTGACATAAAATCCATCGAGCAACATTTGAAAAAGAATGAAAATTTACTCTTAAATGAAACGCTTGACGATAATGAGTGGCAAAAAGCACAGCATGAAATTTCTCGTTTGCGCGCGGAACTAGAGCTGCTTTCTGAGAGAAGTCACTAGTCATCAGTAAGGGTTCTCTTTAAAGTTTTCTATTTAACGAATTTTCAATTTGCTCATCGTGACCACGAACTAATTCGCCTAAAAACTTGCCAGCATGAATGTGAGGGTGGAATAAATTAAGTACACCCCGAAGATGGGCAGCATTTATTAAGCCAGGGGATGTAAAATTAAGGGCGATCGTTCGCTTTCGAATAAGTCGGCTCATTGAGTTTAAAAAAAGCGCATCTTTTTTAGAGTAAATAGGAAAAATAACACAATCATAGCGCGATAAAAAAGAGCGTTCCTCCGAAGAGCTATCGGTAAGTCCTAAAAATTCTTGATTAGTGAGAGAATCCACTGATTTTCCAAGTGCCCGTTCGAAGCTCCAACGAAATTGTGGTAGTTTAGAAATTACAACAAAGCGCTCATGTGTGGAGGGCTTCTCAATAAGTCTAAATTCTCTCGAGAGATTAATATTTAAAATCCTGTCATCTAAAACAGCAAGGCCTTTTGATTCAAAGAGGTTTTCATTATCAGCACTCGATGGAATACGAAGTTGCGGGGCCACTAAATTTTTTATCTGATTAATTTTATTAACTCGCGCATCAAGATCTGACATAGAAATCTGACCACTTTTAACAGCATCGATAAGTGCTTTTTTTGCCAACTTTTGCTCTTTTGGGCTCCATGTAATCATTATTAAGTCAGCACCTGCTAAAAAAGAGCGTACAGCATTTTGTCCAATACGAGACAAGAGACCAACATTCCGGGCAGTGTTTTTAGCGGCGCCCATTTGTAAATCATCTGTGATAATCAAGCCTTTATAACCCAACTCTTGAATAAGAAGATTTGAAATAATTTTTTTCGAGAAGGTCGCAGGAACACCCGAAGGGTCAATTTTCGGATAGGAAGAGTGTGACAACATGACTGCACTTGGAAAAACCTGAGCAAACTGAATGAAAGGGAAAAGTAAGGATTTTGAATATTCATCCACTGACACGGTTTCAACATGTGGGTCTTTAGTGAGTAAGCCCGCCCCTGGAAAATGTTTTGAGGTGGGAATAATTCCCGCACGCAACTGTCCTTGCGCAAAAGCTAACCCAAGATCACTGACTAATTTGGGTGATGAGCCAAAAGAGCGCTCACCAATAAAGGAAGAACCTCGCTCGGACAAAACGTCTAAAACTGGAGCAAGGTTCATATTGAAACCTAAGTAGCGAAGAAATTTTCCTGCCTCGAAGGAAACGGCCTCGACAATTTTTGGATCTTTCGTCATTCCAAGCGCAAGTGGGCTTGGCATAGCAGGAGTGAATTCAACGCGAGCAACTCGGCCGCCTTCTTGATCGGTGGCAATTAAAAGTGGCAAAGAAGAAGACTCCTTACTAATTAATTTTAAAGACGAAGTAAGGCGAGCCGTTTGACGAAGACCAAGAATATTTCTTTTGAAAAGAATGATAGCGCCGGGCTGAAGCTCGCGAAGGTCTTTGGCCGTTCGATTGCTTATTTGTGTGTCTGAAATTCCTATAAAAAGAAGTTGACCGACTTTTTGGTCTAGAGTCATTTGGACGTTAGGCTCGGCCCAGGCTCTATGAAGGTTTAGAAATAGTAGCGAGGCGATAAGGAAGATTATGCTTCGGCATGAGATTCTCATAGAATAAGTTTAGCGGTAAAGAACTGCGCAAAATATGTTGAAGATAAAAGTTAGACTAAATTTCGACCCTTGTCTTGTTGCCCTCGCGACAATTATTTTGGCTTCGCTCACAGCAGCGGCAGCTACAGACTATGATGAATATAGCGAAACATATGATCCAAACTCACTTGTAGAAGTTCATTTGAAAGCGGACCCAAATGCTGCTTACGTAGAGAAAAAAACAAACTGGTCTTGGAGATTTAGCTCTTCTTATGAGGCATTTTCTCCTGATTCCTATATTTCTCCACTCGACCAAGCAAGCTACAAAACAATTTTTGGAAGTAATCAAGGTTCAATACTAACAGGAAGTTTTGGAGCGCAATACAATACAAAAAATGGAGCCATTTATTTAGATGGTCAGTATGGAGCGGGCTCGATTGCCGCAGGCAAAGGGTCTGCAGATTTATTAAAAATCAGCAAGTACGGAGCAACAATCGGCTTTATGCTCGATGCACTTGTGAAAGATCCATGGGCAAGCCCCTATATTGCTGGACAAGTTGTTAGCTTTAATTGGCTTGAATCGGCAGCCACAGGAACAAAGGGTGGAACAACAGCGATCACCACAGGATTAATTGCTGGGGTTTCGATTCATTTAAATAAAATCGATCAAGATGCCGCGCGAGACGCGTACATGAGCTATGGAATGAAAAATACTTTTTTAGATATTTACGGAGTTCAATATAATACGTCAGGCAACGCGTCTGATCCTGATTTGCAAACAGAGATGAATTTTGGCGCCGGATTTCATTTCGAATTCTAATAAAAAATTACAAACGAAGCAGGTACTCTAGTTCCTCGTAGACGGCGGGCCAAGTGATCTGATTTAAGCGAATGTTGAGTCGATTATCTGGAGTGATGCTGTATTTTTTATTTTGCCTCATCGCGAGACTAATGACTGTTTCTGTTTTTAATTTTGTTTTTTCAGAAAACAACAAAGAAACACTTTTTAGGCCCGCGCTTAAATCTTTTATCCCCAACGTTTTACATTGAGAACGGATGAGCATTAATCCCATCAAATTTTGAGTTGGTTCTGGTGGTTCACCAAACTGATCTTTCAACTCAGACTCAATTTTTTCTAAATCTTCAGAGGATTGTATATCCGCAAGCGCCTTATAAAAAGATAAGCGCAAACGAATATCGGCGATATAAGAGTCTGGAATAAGAGCGGGCACCCGTAAATTAATTTCAGGTTCAATGGCATCGTCAATGGGTTCCCCACGAAGCTGGTGAATTGCCTCATTGAGTAGATCCATATAAAGCTCATAACCGACGGTATCAATATGTCCGGACTGCTCTTCACCTAAAAGGTTTCCCGCGCCGCGAAGTTCAAGGTCATATTGAGCAATACGAATTCCCGAACCAAGCGCTGAGTTTTCCTGAATCATCTTAAGACGTTCTTGCGCATCTTTTTCTAGTTTTTTTGTTCGGGGCAATAAGAGATAACAGTAAGCGCGTTGTTTGCTTCGACCAACACGACCACGAAGTTGATAGAGTTGACTGAGTCCCATCATCTGAGCTTGATCAATAAACATAGTATTTGCCCGAGGCACATCCATTCCGCTTTCTACAATGGTCGTACAAAGAAGAACATCAATTTCATGATTGAAAAACTGAACCATGGTTTTCTCAAGAAGTTCTTCATCCATTTGACCATGCCCCACTTTAATTCGTACCTCTGGTACAATCGCTTTTAATTCATCTGCAAGACCATAAATACTTTGTACACGATTGTGAATAAAGTAAACCTGTCCACCGCGACTAACCTCTCCTAAGATAGCTTTACGAATAGTTTCCGAATCCCATTTCAAAATAAAAGTTCGTGTCGGCATGCGATCAACCGGAGCTGTATTGATTAAACTTAAATCACGAATTCCAAATAAACTCATATTTAAGGTTCGTGGTATTGGTGTCGCAGACATGGTCAAGGTATCGACTTCGGTTTTTAACTTTCGTACTCTTTCTTTATGGGCGACACCAAACTTTTGTTCCTCATCGACGATTAAAAGTCCGAGCTCTTTAAATTGTACATCTTTACTGAGCACTCGATGAGTACCAATCAAGATATCAACTTTTCCTTCGCGAGTTTCTTTCAGTGTTTTTTTCACATCAGCTGGAGAAACAAAGCGATTGAGCTCGCGAATTTCAAAATTCCAACCTGCAAATCTCTTTTTAAAAGTTTCAAAATGCTGAAAAGACAAAACCGTTGTAGGAGCCAACACAGCGACTTGTCGTTTATTGCTCGCAGCAATAAAAGCAGCTCGCATCGCCACCTCTGTTTTTCCAAAACCGACATCACCACAAATAAGGCGATCCATCGGTTTTGTACTGGTCATATCCTTAACAAGATCATTGATAGCGCGTAATTGATCGTCGGTTTCTTCATAAGGAAAAGAAGTTTGAAAAGCGACGAAATCATTTTCAGGCAAAGTAAACGCAGGACGTTGTAGTTCTGAACGTTGAGCGTAGAGTTGCAAAAGTTCGCTGGCAATATCACGTAAATGGCTACGGACTTTTGTTTTTGTTTTTTCCCAGCCGGTACCGCCTAATTTATCAAGAATCGTTGTTGCCGCAGCCCCGGAGTATTTTTGTAATTGTCCGACTCGATAAACGGGAAGATAAAGCTTGTCTTTTTCTTTGTAGGAAATCTGAATGAACTCACTATCGGCGCCTCCGATATTCATGACTCGCAGACCTTCATAAATTCCAATACCATGTTGAATATGAACGACGCAGTCGCCAGGTTTAAGATCACCGAAACTAAGCCTTCGCGCTTGTTTTGAAAACTCATCTGTGGCCTTGACGGCGACTTGTCGTACCTTTTTTCCAAACAAATCTTCGTCACGAAGAAAAATAATTTTTTCTTCTGTTAGTCGAATGCTTTCTCCTAAAAAGCGCGGGATTAAATGTAAAATCCTTTTCCCTTTATGGAGAGCTTCGCTTTGCTCTGTCAGCCATGTATCCCAGCGTTCTTCGGATCCCTCCGCTATATGAGCTGACCAATCAGCTTTTTCTAAAAGCAAACGTAAACGCTCTGCTTGGGAGCGATTTTTCATGGCAACAAATATACGATAATCTTCATTAGTCCACGTAGTGAGTTTGCTTTTAAGAGCCGTCAACCAGGAATCATTTCCAGGTGTTAAGCTTGAAAGAACATTCGAAATATCAAGTACGTTGGAAGTTCGATATTCCACAGAAAAAGTGGGCTCTTCTGGAGCCTCTTGAGGAGTGGCTTCTTCTAAATCAATGGAGGTGAGCTCAATTTTTCGTCCATCAGGAGGCCACGGAACTTCATCTAAATCATAATAAAGATCACTGACCGCAGGACGAATCAGTTGTCGTGAAGAGACGGAGTGCTCTTCCTTCATTTCCTGATGTAAAAGATCTGCGTGACGCGAAATTTCGATCGGGTCAACCATCCACAAACAAACTTCCGATGAAAAGTGATCTGTTACTCCTTCGAGTTTTTTATAAAAATAGGGAATTAAAAAATCGATACCCTCAAAGGGAGTGTTTCGCGACAATGAACGAATCGCCTCTTCGAATTCTGATTGATCAATATTTCTTCCCTGAATAGAATTGCGAAATCGGTCAATCAGTGAATCTTGATTTTCCTCTATCCACAAAATTTCTCTTGCAGGAATGACATCAAAGGAAGTGATCGGATCGAGCGAAGTTTGATCTGCAGGATTGAAGTGTCGCAAGGTCTCAATTGTGTCGCCAAAAAGCTCCATACGAACAGGCAGATCGTGTGCCGGCGAAAAAATATCAAAAATTCCGCCGCGCTGAGAAAACTGGCCAACATCCTCAACCATAGGAGTGGCTTGATATCCAAGCTTCTGTAAATACGGGATAAAGTCTTCTCGCAAATCAGAATCAATAGACAATTTAAAGCTATTTTCGGCCAAGGCTTTAAAGGGCAAGGTTTTTTGTAAAAGAGAGCCTATAGAGGAAGCAAAAATCTGCCCAGGTTTTGCGCTTTGTGCTTGAAACAAGAAACGAATTCGTTCAGCAAGAGTTTGTTGCTTTGGATAAAGTCCACCGTAGGGTGAGACATCAAAATGGGGGAGAACAACAGCTTGACGCTGAGAATTAAAGAAGCTTAATGTTTGTGCAAAACGAAGAGCATCTGCGGATCTCGGAAATACAACAAGATGCGGCAAGCTACTGATATTTTTACTAGAGTTGTTAGACAAAAGCATAGCAAGGGCTGTTGATGAAGAGCTTCCAACAAGCTTTAAATTTTTGCGTCCCAGTAAAAATTCTCGGTCTAAAATTGATTCAAGCCGAGAATGAATATTTTCAAACTTCATATTTCGCTGATCTTGCCACTATTTAGTTCATCTTTCCAATTCATAATTCTTGGAAAACACGAAAGCTCTGAGTATGATCTTTGCGTTCACGAGATGTTTAACTATGGGAGGCTCTATGCCGTTGGGCGGAGTTATTTTTATCGCCATCTTTGTCGCTGTCTTTGGCATCGTCATTCTTTTTGCGGCATCACGTTTCGGTACGCGCAAATACGATCCAGTAAAATTTGAATCCTATGAGTGTGGAATTCCTGTTCAAGAAAAAAAGGATACAAAGATTTCTGTTAAATTTTATTTGACGGCAATTTTATTTATTCTTTTCGATATTGAAATTATTTTTATGTACCCCTGGGCCACGACTTTCCGTGATTTTATTAAATCCGGAAATGGTGGCTATGTCTTTTTTTCGATGTTAATTTTTATCGCCATTTTCATTTTCGGTTTATTTTGGGAAGTAAAATCTAAAGCCTTGGAGTGGGAATAATTCATGGGTCACGACATTTTTGAGATCAGCATCAACGCCATTAAGCTTATCGTCGTTTTTCTTCTTATTGTTCAAGCCGTTCCTGTCTTGGTTTGGCTTGAGCGTCGAGGAAGCGCTTTCATTCAAAACCGCCTTGGCCCAAATCGTATTGGTCCATTTGGTTTACTTCAGTTAGCAGCAGATGCCGTGAAGTTTTTCTTTAAAGAGGAGTTTGTACCAGCCAATGCAGTTAAACTTTTGTATTATGCCGCCCCGGTCATTGCTTTGATTCCTGCGACGCTGGCTTTTGCAGCCATTCCTCTGGGGCAACCAGTTCAATGGAATGAATATCTTTTTCGACTTCAGGGATATGAAATTAACGTTGGAATCGTTTTTGTTTTAGCGGTTTCCTCTTTAGCGCCTTATTCTATTTTGATAGCAGGCTGGGGATCTGGAAATAAATATGCCCTTATGGGAGCTCTTCGTGCGAGTGCACAAGTCATCAGTTATGAACTAGCCCTCGGCTTATCCATTGTTGGCATGATCTTGATTTATGGAACATTTAATCTCACTGAAATGATTCAAGCGCAGCAGGCGCCACTGAGTTACTCTCTTTTAGGCTTCACCCTGCCACTCAATTTTTTACCTGCTTGGGGAATTTTCTATCAACCGTTGGGTGCTATCATCTTTTTTGCAGCCTCTTTTGCTGAATCAAATCGGTTGCCCTTTGATTTAGCGGAAGGAGAGGCTGAGCTTGTGGCCGGCTTCCACATTGAATATGGTGGTTTTAAAATGCTGCTATTTTTCATTGGTGAATACGGACATATGATTGTGGCTTCCGCGCTCATGGTTCTTTTCTATTTCGGGGGCTATGCAATCCCTGGAATTTCGCTCGCAGATTTAAATCAGTGGACCGCGGATCACACGGCCAGTGCAAATGCAGCGAGTTTATTGGCAGGATTACTGACTTTCGTTTGTTTTTTCATCAAGCTTTCGATTTTCTTGTGGATCTTTATTCAAGTGCGATGGACGTTGCCACGCTTTCGTTACGACCAATTAATGGATCTTGGATGGAAAACAATGCTTCCATGGGCTCTTTTTAACACGGTTTTAACAGCGACCTTTGTTTACTTAGCTCACCTATAAGGGGAATAAATATGAGCGCAGATGTTTTTTTATTTTGGTTTTTAGCAATCCTCACTTTGGCGGGAGGACTAACGACCGTTTTGGTTACTAACCCGATTTACTCGGCACTTTCTTTGGCCTTCACGATGATCGGTGTTTCTGCATTGTTTGTGAGTTTGAATGCATATTTTTTAGCCGGAGTGCAGTTGATTGTTTACGCAGGAGCCGTGACGGTTCTTTTTGTGATGGTTCTAATGATGTTTGATTTGAAACATGAGCTCATTACCTTCACGCGAGGAAAAATTTCTGGTTTAGTAAAGGCCGGACTTGTGGCTTTGTTCGCAGGCCTTATTGTGGGCTCTGTGTTGATAACTTCTGATGTCTTCTCAAAATCAGGAGGGGCTCCGGAGGCCGTTATCGGAGGAGACACAACAAAAGCACTTGGAACTATTTTATTTTCTAAATACATTTTTGGATTCGAAGCCCTGGGTGTCTTGCTCTTGATCGTTGCGATCGGCGCAGTTGCCTTGGCCCGTTCTAAGGGAGGTACACATGCAAAATAGTGAACTGATTGGTGAGATAGGCTTAACTCATTATTTAATTCTCTCTGCCTTGCTTTTTGTCGCTGGAATGGCAGGGGTGTTGTTACGACGAAATGCTATCGTTATTTTGATGTCTGTCGAGTTGATGCTAAATGCAGTCAACTTAAGCTTTGTGGCGTTCAGCCATTACCTTGGACAAATGGACGGGCAAGTCATGGTATTTTTTGTTATGACGATTGCTGCTGCGGAAGTGTCGGTAGGTCTGGCAATTTTAGTTTCAATTTTTAAACGCTATAAAGAAATCAACGTTCGCTTTTTTGAGCACTTAAAAGGTTAGAGGGGGCGTGAACTTCATGTCACAACAAACATTGATGGCTATTTTGATTTTTGCACCGTTGGTGGGATTTTTTATCAATGGTTTTCGCTATAAAAAACATTCAGCTGAGGTTGCTGGAACAATTGCAACAGGAGCCGCGGTTATTTCCTTTATCTCTGCGCTTTTGATGGTGATTGATCTTATCGGTCTTCCGGCTGAAGAGCGTCGAATCTCCGTGCAATTTTTCGATTGGATAACGATTGAAAAGTTAAAAGTGGTTGCTGGATTTACCATTGATCAAATTAGCGCCATCATGGTCTTAGTGGTTACCGGCGTGGGGTCTTTAATTCATCTTTTTAGTATTGGTTACATGCACCACGACGAGGGTGTCGCTAAATATTTTGCCTATTTGAATTTATTCTTATTCAATATGTTGCTGTTGATCCTTGGCGACAACCTCTTAGTGATGTTTGTTGGATGGGAAGGCGTGGGGCTTTGCTCTTATCTACTTATAGGCTTTTGGTTTACAGATAAACAAAAAGCCACCGCAGGAATGAAAGCCTTTATTACCAATCGCGTAGGAGATGCGGCTTTTTTATTAGGAATGTTTGTTTTATTCCTCACGTTTGGGACCTTGAATTTTCAAGAAATCAATCACTTGGTTCCTTTGACCTCAGAACTTACCTGGCTGGCGCCCATCACCATGGGAACATTATTTTTATTTATCGGAGCCACTGGAAAATCAGCGCAAATTCCACTCTATGTTTGGTTACCTGATGCGATGGCAGGCCCAACTCCGGTGTCCGCACTGATCCATGCCGCAACAATGGTAACTGCGGGTGTTTACATGATCGTTCGACTTAACCCACTCTTCATGGCAGCTCCAAATACCATGATGATTATTGCGACAATCGGAGGCTTGACCGCAGTGATGGCAGCAAGTATCGGCCTTACACAGTGGGATATTAAAAAAGTTTTAGCCTATTCCACTGTTTCACAGTTGGGATATATGTTCCTAGCGTGCGGAGTGGGCGCTTTTGGTGCAGCTCTTTTTCACCTAATGACTCATGCCTTTTTTAAAGCGCTGATGTTCTTGGGCTCAGGGAGTGTGATTCATGCCATGCACGAAGAACAAGATATTCGTAAAATGGGCGGCTTAAAAAAATATCTTCCACACACGTATTTAACCTTTTTAATAGGATGGCTCGCGATTATCGGTGTTCCGCCATTTGCCGGATTCTTTTCTAAGGATGAAATTTTGTGGCAAGCCTTTCATAGTCCTCGGGGGCACTGGGTCTTTTGGGCCATGGGAGCTCTTGGCGCAGTGATGACGGCATTTTACATGACCCGATTAATGGCGCTTACTTTCTGGGGAGAAAGCCGATTCTCAAAAAAGATTCATCCACATGAATCACCAATGATTATGCTTATTCCCTTGTTTGTACTAGCGATCTTGTCAGCGATTGGTGGTTGGATAGGCATTCCTCACGTGATTAGTGAAATCTTGCCAGGTCAGCCTGGAAACTTTTTGGAAACTTGGCTCGAGCCTATGATCAAGACCGTCCCAGGAACTGAACATGCAGAGCCCTCGCTCGAGTGGGGATTGATGGGAATTTCCGTGATGCTGGCGGCAATTTCAGCAATGACAGCATATCATTTCTATGTGAAAGACCCAAGTAAGCCGAAAAAAATTGCAGCATCTTTGGGAAAACTTTACGACGTTGTTTATAATAAATACTATGTTGATGAGGGTTATTTTTGCGGGATCATCAATCCACTCGTTCGGCTCAGCAAGGGTATTTGGTTTTACATCGATGTGAACTTTATTGATAAAACCACCTACGTAATTTCTGATTTAGTTCGAGGCAGTGGCTTGTTTGTTCGAGGAATTCAAAACGGAAATATTCAACAGTACGCCATGTATATCGGACTCGGAGTCGTGGCGACGATGACATATGTATTGATGAGGTAATATCATGATTCTTTCTGCTGTAACATTTTTACCCCTTATTTTCGCTTTGGCTTTAGCTTTTTGGCCCAACGAAAGAACGCTTCGGCATTTGGCTCTAGGTTTTGCTGTTATCGAATTTCTCGCAAGCTTGGCAATGCTTGCGCAATTTGATTCCTCAACGGCGGCCCTCCAAATGGTTGAAAAGTTTCCTTGGATTGAGCGCTTTGGAATTAGTTACTTTTTAGGTCTCGATGGTTTGTCTTTATGGCTCGTGCTTTTAACAACTTTCATTATGCCAATTGTTTTATTAGGAGCTTGGAATGCTATTGAAAATCGCGTGAAAGGATTTCTCATCTCTGTTTTTGTTCTACAAACAGCGATGATCGGTACTTTTTTGGCGATGGATGCGATCTTTTTCTATTTATTTTGGGAACTCTCGTTGGTCCCGATGTATTTCATGATCGGGATTTGGGGCGGTCAACGTCGAATCTACGCCACGGTGAAGTTTTTTATTTACACGATGTTTGGCTCTGTTTTGATGTTGATTGCAATTATTTACCTTATGTTTCTTACCCAAGAAACTTTGGGAACAATGAGTGCAAGTATACTTGATTTCTACAAATTAAAAATTCCCTTTGTCGGCGGTCAATTTTTCACTCTACAAACACTTCTCTTTTTTGCCTTTGCCCTGGCTTTTGCAATCAAGGTTCCCGTTTTTCCTTTTCACACCTGGTTGCCCGATGCCCACGTAGAAGCGCCAACACCAGGATCTGTGATTCTTGCCGGCGTGATGTTGAAAATGGGGACCTACGGATTTATGCGGTGGACGATTCCTCTTTTTCCAGAGGCCTCCGAATATTGGGCCTGGCTCTTTATGACTGTCGGAGTGGTTGGTATTGTTTATGGAGCATTGGTTGCAATGGTTCAGCCAGACATAAAAAAACTAGTCGCATATTCTTCAGTTTCTCACATGGGCTATATTTTGCTTGGATTATTTACTTTTAATCATTTTGGGATGTCTGGAAGTTTGTACCAAATGTTGAATCATGGCGTAAGCACAGGGGCTCTCTTCTTATTGGTTGGAATGATTTATGAGCGAACGCACTCACGCGAAATTTCAAAATATGGCGGTTTAGCTTCAGTATTACCACTTTTTACAATCGCTTTTTTTGTGATCACGCTTTCTAGTATTGCGGTTCCAATGACCAATGGCTTTATTGGAGAATTCCTTATTTTACTTGGAAGCTTTAAGGCAGAGCCCGCTTTCGCTTATGTCGCAGTCACAGGTGTAATTCTTGGTGCTGTCTATATGTTATGGATGTTTAAACGAGTCTTTTTTGGTGAAAAAGGTGAACTTGTTAAAGATGAGCATCATCCTCTGCATGATTTAAGTTTACGCGAACTGTGTGTTTTAGCGCCAATGGTTTTGATGGTTTTTTGGATGGGATTATTTCCAAATCAATTTCTAGATCTTTCGAAAGCCAGCATAGATCACTTGGTTAATGATCGAACGAACTATCAATTGGTTATTAAAGGCCAAAATGATTTAGGGCCAGAAACAAAAACCGCCGCAATCAGCACCCAAAAAACTGGAGACGCTCAATGAATTTCAATATTGGATTAGCTGACATAATTCGAATATCGCCAATGATCGTTTTGTTTTTAGCGAGCTTAATTCCAATAACCATAAAGGTTCTTCGAGGAAATCGTGAACAATCTTCTGAAGCAACCTTATTTCAAGGTCTTGGTGGCCTGATGGCCGCAGCCATTTTGCATATGACTGTTTATATGGCCCTCGAGCACAGTTCAAATCCAATGATTTTTGCAAATGCTTTAGTTATTGATGGAGTTTCCTTTTGGGTTGGATTAACGGCGCTGATCGCATCAGCTGTGGCTTTAATGTTGATGCACGACAATCCTTCAACAAATGGAGAGCAATTTTCAGAACTAGTATTTTTAACGCTTTCAAGTGTGTTAGGAATGCTGATTTTGGTTTCAGCGGCAGATTTACTCATTCTTTTTATCGGTTTAGAAACCATGTCTTTGGCGCTTTATTTAATGATTGCCATGTCTCACGAGCAAAAACTTTCCAAAGAGGCCGCATTTAAATATTTTATTTTAGGTTCATTTGCCTCGGCTTTGTTTTTATATGGGATTTCTTTCTTGTTTGGAACAACAGGAAGCACATACATTCCAGAAATTGTTCAACAAACAGGTCAGTTGATTTCGACCAATCGATTGTTTTTAATTGGAATTGTTTTAGTGATCGTCGGCTTTTGTTTCAAAGTTTCCATTGCCCCATTTCACGCATGGACTCCGGATGTTTATCAAGGTGCTCCGACACCACATACGGCCCTGATGGCAACAGCGGTAAAGGCAGTTTCCTTCGCGGCTTTCTTGCGAATTATTACGACAAAATCATTGGTAGGATCTGAAAATCTTTTTAATTTTTTACAGTGGTTGGCAGTTCTCACGATGATCATCGGCAACGTAGCCGCAATAATTCAAAATAATTTCAAGAGAATGCTGGCTTACTCAAGCATTGCTCATTCTGGATATATTTTGGTGGGAATTATTACCGTTGGCGTTAGTGAGCGGACAAGCTTTGGCGCTTCAGGAGTCATCTTCTATTTGATCGGCTACTCATTGATGACTTTGGGTGCCTTTGCTGTGGTTTCGCTTTTTGAAAAAAATGAAAACTCTAAAATTCAAATTGACGATTTAGCAGGCTATTCCAAAAAGAATCCCGTAATGGCTCTTTGTTTAACCATTTTTCTTTTATCCTTAGCAGGAGTTCCGCCCACAATTGGGTTTTTCGGTAAATTTTATTTATTTACCTCTGCCATCGGTGAAGGACTGATTTGGTTAGCTCTTTGGGGTGTTCTTAATTCAGTGATTAGCGCCTACTATTACCTTCGTCCTATTGTCGTGATGTATATGAAAGAGGGTGAGGCAGGGGATGCTAATTTAGAAATGGGCGCCACAAGGTTTGCCGTGTTTGCTTCGGCGGTCTTTGTTGTTCTTTTGGGTATTTTTTCCGGACCTATTTATACCCTTGTAGAAAAAGCGCTGTCATAAAACTTAAAAATCGTAACGCCTAAGAACATTGATTCCCGATCGAAACCCGATGCGCAGAATCTTTTCAAGCGTTGCTGGATTTAGACTGAAATGATCAGCAAAGAACATTTCATAATTTTGTCCGCGAGGATGAATATAAATGTAATCAACGTCTGGTTTGTAATTCACGCGCTGACGAATAATCTCTAATACTTTTTCCCGATGTTGGTCTGGTAGATTGTTTTGCTTGAAGTAACCGTCGATGGCTGAATAAATCGCCTTCATGTCTTGTTGATGAATGATATGTCGATCAATCTTTTGCTGCAAAACTTGATACAAAGCTTGGTTGATGATTGCTGGAATTCCATATTTGTCCAAACTTCCGATCTCATCGGTGTATTCATAAGGCTGGACGGAGTAGCTAGAGATAACAAGGTCAGCACCATGGTCGGCCGCAACATGGGTCGAAAGAGTGTCGCGGATCTCTCCGTCAAAAAAGAACATCTGTTTCCCATCGGGGCGACGAATTCCATAAGGAGAGTAAACAGGAGGAAGACTTGTGGATGCCGCGACAGCATCGGAAATTTTGGCATAATTAACGAATTTTACATGCTCTGTTTTTGTCGTTTCTGCAAAATTACCAAAAATCACTTTTCGTGCCTGGTTCAGCTGAGTGCTGACAATAAAAAGCTCTACTCCAAGCTGAGAAAACTCGTTATGCGTTAACGCATGCTGGCGAAGATATTTCTCAATTCGTTTTGTCGTAAAAAGACCGTTCACTTTAAACTTCTCTTTTAAAAGAGCTTCAAATCCACCAGAAATTAAAGATTTTGCGCGCAAGGCATTTGGAAGAGAAAAAAGAAGGCTTTTGCTATTTAAATGAAAAAGATCACGATAGCTGATTGGCTTTAAATGACTATTCAATTCATCCAAATAATGTGGTTTTTGACCAGCTCCGACCTCAAAAGCACCAATTAAAGACTCAACTGAATAGCCAGCAGCCAAAATAGAAGCAACAAAAGAGCCCGCTGAAGAGCCTACGTAAATTCGAATAGTCTTTGGATCATCATCTGGAAAGGATCGTGCAACCTGGTCTTTGGTTCCTCCGGCAAAACGGAAGCCTTTTTCCTTAAGAGCCATACAAACACCAAGATGAAAAGCAGCGGCCTTAATTCCGCCTCCACTGAGCACTAAACCGATCTTTTTCTTGTTTTTAAGTCGTATCGCCATACCTTAACTATTTCACGAAAATGGGTGATTAACCAGACCTTATGCTAGAAAAAGAATAGCCAAAAAAATAAATGAATAACAAATTTGACACATGAATGCTTCTTGTTATGCTTATCCAGAAGCCAAAACAGTTCGTTGAGAAATTTTGGTTAAGTGACTAGTTAGTGACCACAGGAGTTCGAAAATGACAGCTCAATATCTACCACTAGCTGAATACTCATCCAAGTATAGGGTGAGTATCAGTACCCTTCGACGAAGGATTAAGTCGGAAGATATTAGATTCGTCTTTGAAGATGGAAAATATTTCATCCAAGACGATCCTATGGGAACTCATCAGCGAGTCCATCGCCCCTCCCCAAATATAAGCGAAGAGACTTTGATGAGTGCTCATACCGTTCGCGAGTCGGCTCCCATGTTCGGAATGCAAAGCGCACAACATGGGGGTCCCCAAACTTCTGCGTTTACAGAACCCGCGTCCGTGGCGTCATCAACGTCGCCGGCCGCGGGGGCGTTAGATGAGCCCGTGTTGGAGGTCGCCAGTCGATTACTAACAGAGCTTAAAAAAGCCTATTCACAAATCCTGCATGAAAAAGAAGAGCAAATCTTACATCTTAAAGAAGAGTTGCTCGATTTAAAGACACTTGTGCGTGTGCTTGAATCAGAAAATGATAGACTGAACCGTCAACAAAAATAATAATCCCGTTCCATGGCACAACGTAATTCAAAAGTAACAGAAAAGCGCAGTTTTTTCTTGCGTGTGGTTGGTCCGATTTTTTGTACAGTCTTTGCTGTCTATCTTAGTAATCAGTTATTTCGGTTTGCGAATCTTCCTCCACTTATTTTATTGGCGGCGGTGGCCTGGGTCTTTTTTGTCGTTTTTTGGATTTTATTTGTAGTTCTCTATTTTTGGCTAAATCCAAATTACCACGAATCAAAAATTGCGGTGAAGTTGCAGCAGGCTGGAAATTTTGCGCAAGGCTACTTTAGCTACTTATTCACCTTTGTCTTTTTTCGCGATGTTGCTTCTTTTTTTGCGTATTTAATCGGCAGGGAAATCTTTATATATAATCAAGCAGAAGCGTTTTTTATACTGGCGGCACCTCCAATATTGATGTTTTTAGGGCGCCTAATGGTGTTCCTCGGCCCATTTAACCGACGAATAAAAATAAGAAAGCCGCATTTGAAAAAAGACTTACAAGGCCTTCGAATTGTACAACTCAGTGATATTCACATTGGCCCCGGAGTTTCTCGTGCGAAAATAAATAGTATAATTAAACAAACAAATCGATTGGAACCAGATATTATTGCTCTGACAGGGGATATTGTTGACCATCTCGATCATTGGTTTAGTGAAGAAATCAATGATTTACGAAAACTCAAAGCCAAGTACGGGGTTTTTTATGTTCCCGGCAATCATGAATACTATTGGGGTTTTCATCCAATTATAGAAAAAATTAGAAATCTTGGTATTTCAGTACTGCTCAATTCCAACGAAAAAATTCAAATTGGTTCGGCCAGTTTTGCTGTTTGTGGAGTCACCGACTTGGCGGCTAAATATTTTTCTCTGGAAGGGCCAAGTTTCGAAAAAGCCATTCATGGAGTTGAAAACTGTGATTTTAAACTTGTGCTTTCTCACCATCCAAAAACGGCAGACGAAGCACGACACTATAAATTTGATTTACAACTTTCAGGTCACACTCATGGCGGACAGTTTATTCCTTGGAGTTTAATGATCCGTTTGTTTCAGAAATACACGATGGGTCTTTATCAATTGGGTTCGATGAAATTGTACGTGAACCGCGGGACTGGATACTGGGGGCCGCCTGACCGGCTAGGTACCTTTAGCGAAATTACGTCACTCACGTTAGTTGACTAAAGAAAGGCCCTCTCTCGATGACCTTTCTTGCATTTAACTTTTACTTAAAATCTTTCGTGTTTATAAAGAGCTAAGACTTAGGCTGCGCTAGCGGCAGCGGCGCCGCCGCCTTTACCCTTTTTATTATTTTTTGAACTGCCAGATTTTTTTGTGCCTTTGCTGTTTTTATCGAAAGCCACTGCAAAAACCTCGTCCAAATTCTCCACTAAAATAAAATTCATTTTTTCTTTAAACTCTTTTGGAATGTCCGCCAAGTCTTTTTGGTTTGGCAAAGGTATGATCACGTCAGTGATTCCTTGGCTCAAAGCGGCCAAACATTTTTCACGAATTCCGCCGACAGGTAAAACTCTTCCTTGCAGAGTCACTTCACCAGTCATTGCGATATCATGTCGTACTGGCATATCCGTCATCAAGCTCAACAGAGCGGTTGAAAGCGTCACTCCAGCACTAGGGCCATCCTTAGGAATTGCTCCCGCAGGAAGATGAATATGAATATCCCATCGATCAAAGAAGTCTTCTGGAATTCCTAACTCTTCAGTGTGGGCGCGTGCATAAGTCATCGCGGCATGAGCAGACTCTTTCATCACATCACCCAATTGACCAGTTAGTACTAATCCACCTTTTCCTTTATATTTTAGGGCCTCTACCAATAAGACTTCTCCTCCGGCTTGTGTCCAAGCTAAACCAGTAACAACACCAATTTGAGAGTCTTGTAATTTTTCATCTCTTAAGAAGCGAGGCGGGCCAAGAAGATCCGGAAGATTTTTTCCAGTCACTTCGACAAAAGAAGCTTCTTCCATCACGACCATTTTAGCCACTTTTCGACAAACACCGCCGACTTCGCGCTCAAGGTTTCGTAAACCAGCTTCACGAGTATAGTGAGCGATTAAGAATTGAATTCCTTCATCGGTGAATCGAATATTTTCTTTGGTGATACCATTAGCTTCAATTTGTCGATCAATTAAGTGTGCCTTAGTGATAAGAAGTTTATCATTTTCTGTGTAACCAGAAAGCTGAATCACTTCCATTCGATCGCGCAATGCTGGTGGAATATTTTCCAACACGTTTGCTGTTGCGATAAACAAAGCGTTGCTTAAGTCGAAATCAACATTCAGGTAATTGTCACGGAATGAATGATTTTGTTCCGGATCCAAAACTTCCAACATGGCGGCGCTTGGGTCACCACGGAAATCAGAGCCTAATTTATCAATCTCATCCAAAACAATCACAGGATTGTTCGTTTTGATTTGTCGCAAAGCTTGAATCACTTTTCCGGGCATCGCGCCAACGTAGGTTCTGCGATGTCCACGAATTTCGGCCTCATCTTTCACGCCACCAAGTGCGATTCGGAAATATTCACGACCCATTGAGCGAGCGATCGATTTACCCATAGAGGTTTTTCCAACCCCTGGAGGGCCAACAAAACACAAGATAGGACCTTTGATCGATGTTTTTAATTTTCTTACTGCTAAAAATTCAAGAACACGATCTTTTGCCTTTTGAAGATCATAATGGTCTTCGTCCAAAATTCTTTTTGCGTTAACTAAATCAAGACAATCTTCTGATTTTTTATTCCAAGGAAGATCAACCATCCAATCAAGATAAGTTCTAACCATGGAAGCTTCTGATGCGTCTGGATGCATGCGCTCCAAACGATGAAGTTGTTTCAAGGCTTCAGTCTCAACGGTCGGAGGCATTCCTGCGGCCATAACTTTTTCGCGAAGCTCTTCCATTTCCTCTGACTTAGAATCATTTTCTCCTAACTCAGATTTAATTTGCCGCATTTGTTCCCGCAAAAAATATTCGCGTTGAGATTTAGAAGCATCATCTTTTGGATTGCCATTATTACCAGCATTAGTGCCAGTTCGCATTTTTGTTTGAGCCTGAAGCACTTCGAGCTCATTAGTCAAAATTTCATTAACTAATTTAAGGCGCTCTTTGTGATCCGCCGTTTCCAAAACTTTTTGAGCATCTTGTACTTTGACACCAAGGTTGCTGGCGATCAAATCAGCCAAGCGACCTGGATCAGTGACATCATCCAGTACTAATAAGATATCTGGAGAAAGCACACGACCAAGAGCAATAATTTTTTCAATTTTTTCTTTAGCGGTTCGAATGAGCGCTTCACATTCAACACTCGGAGTTGCAACCGGAAGCTCTTCGATTTTTTCTACTTCAACTTCAAAACTAGGCGACGACTTCACAAAGTTTTTTACGCGACCTTTTGCCACGCCTTGAATTAAAATTTTCACACGACCATCTGAAAGCTTGCGCATTCTCATGATCATCGCAATCGTTCCAATTGTGTAGATCGAATCCGCAGAAGGATTTTCTTCCGCGATTTCTTTTTGCGAAGCTAAAAAAATCAAACGATTTTTAGCTAAAGCATCTTCTACTGATCGGATTGAAGCTTCTCTGCCGACGAACAAAGGCAAAATCATGTAAGGAAACACGACGATGTCTCTGACTGGCAACATAGGTAGTGTGGCTGGGATTTCTAATACTTTGTCGTCAAAACTCATACAGCTCCTCCGCATCGCTGGCGGGAAAATCACATTGTTGTATGAATTCTTTCGGACAGAAATTCTAGAAGCTTAATAAGAACTTGGTGAAAAAATGGTCCGGAAATGAAAGTCCGGACTGACATCCATGTCGAGAACTAAAAAAAACAAGACATCAGTTGAGAAAATGGCGTGGATCTTCCTGTTCTTCCATGCAATCAATGCAAAGAGCAGCAAAAGGTCGAGCCTGCAAACGTTTAGACTCGATTCCATCGCCGCAGGACTCGCACTGGCCAAAGGTTCCAGCAGAGATCTTAGCGAGCGCACGTTCGATTTGAACAAGCGCCATTCGATCTCTCTCATGAAGGTGAATTGACATGTTCATCGAAAAATCATTTGAGGCAACTTCGGCATCATCTGCGACCTGTAGGCTTTCACCGAGATGCTGCGCTTTGAATTCTTGAGTTTTATTCAAAATAGAACTTTTTTGCCCAATCAAAAATGATCTGAAAAAAGAAAAATCGACCTCGCTCATCAAATTCCCCCTTGGATGATTTCGATCATTCGCTCAAAGAAGCCTCTAGGAGCGACTCTCATACCTTGCTGTTGTGGAGGTTGATATGAGGGATGGAATCTTAAGAGTCATTAAAAAAAGCGTAAGTGCTGAAAACTTAAGCCGATTTTCTAACGCCGAGCACTTAAGTTTTCCACATCAAAATTTAAGTTTTTAATAATTATCGTGCAAATCTCTTTTGAATTGATTCTCGAATTTCTGCTCCCTCGAGGCTTAAGCGCGTGTAAGGAAGGGCCAATAATCGCGGAGTTTCGATGGGCTCATGAGTTTCTTCGCATAAACCAAATTCTCCTCGTTGAATTCGAGCGAGAGCATTTTCTACTTCGAGCAATTGATTACGAGTTCGAGTTTGTCTCATAGCAAACTCATTTTCAAAAGCTTGAGCCACGGTTTGGTCAACCTCATCGCCAGCCATTTTATCGTAAGCAGAAACCTCCAGAACAGCGCCACGCATGCGATTCAGAAGATCTTCGCGTAGTAAAATCAATTTTTTTCTGCATTCCTTTACGATTTCAATGTTAACGATTTGGCTTTTCATTTGACGGTGTCCTTTCGTTATTGAACCTGTTTACTTTTCCTGCCGCAGTTCTTATTTGCGACATTCGGGTATTCAGACCAAAGACGTAGGGAAGTCGGTTAGCGAATATGCCATGGAATGTTCTTATACTAACTATAGCGATATCAAGAGTTGCTCTAAAGGGCTTATAGATTAGGGAGTTCCGCGAGTTCTAAGAGGAACAATTTCATTATTTTCTAAGGTTAAAGCGCCGAGCGGACGAAGAATTTCGCGCTCTGGAGTCACAGAAACTTTCCCCAGTGCTGTGGAAAAATTTTGTAATTTATTCAGAGCTTGTGACAAGCTTTCGCGCGAGGTATTTCCGGCGGCAATGAGCTGGCGAAGTATCAACGCAGAATCATATCCCTGAATTTCAAAAACGCCGGGCTCCTCACCAAATAACGATTTGTATTCGCGGACAAAGCTTGAGTTTTGAAAAGCTGGATCAGAAGAGGAAAAGCTATCCACAAAAACGATATCTTTCGCCGAATTTCCTGCGCGTTTAGCAAGGCCTGGAACATTCCACAAATTTGTTCCTAATAATTTAACACCGTGAACGTTGCTATAGGCGAGCATCGCAGCCACCTGGCCAAGTGATTTTGCGCTGTCAGGAATAAAAATAGCGTCAAAATCGACCACTGGGGGCAATAAATCCTCAGGAGGGGTATTGCGGCCAGAGCGCTTGCTTTGCTGTTCAGACCAGTCTTTCAGCCGTGCTTTGTATTCTTCTGCGCGATCTTCTAAATAAAAAGTTCCAATTAAACGTTGAATCACTAAACGAAAATCAGTCTCTTTGGGGGAATAAACTTGTGCCGAGGTAATTGATCCACCACGAGCTAAAACTTCGTCCCAAAAAATATTTGTGTATTCCACGCCGTATTGATCGTTGGGATAAAGAACGGCAAACCTTTTAAGCCCAAGATCATCGACTGCAACCTTAGCTAAATAACGAACCTGCATTTCACTGGTGAGGGCATTTCTAAAAACATTTGGGCCCAACTCCGTCAAGCCAGATTTTTGTGACAAAGTAATGCTGGGAACCCCGAGTTCTGCGCTTTTAGAGGCAACCCCAGAGGCCGTCTTACTTAAAACACTACCGATAATTGAAATCACATTATCTTCTTTTACTAAGCGCTCAACACCTTTTCGAGCAGTGTCTGGATTTCCTTCGCTATCAACAACAGCCAACTTGAAGGTGGAAATATTTCTTCCATAAAGTCCAAGACCCATCTGCACGCCGCGCAGAGTTTTTTGAGCAATAGAAGCATGTTTACCTGTCAGAGGCAAAACCACTCCAATTGTTTTTGGCTCTACCCGACGGGCGGCCTCTAATTGAGTTAATAACTCCTGCGCCCGGTGCCCAAGATCAGAGTTGGGCTCAATATTAATTAATCTTGCAAAATATTTTTGCGCTTTTTCATGGTCTTTAGTGTCTAGGCTGAATTGACCTAAGCGAAACAGCACTTGAGTTTTTAGAGAATTAGCACTGAGCAAGCCTTCCATTTTCTCAAGTTGTTCTTGATTCATTCGTCCTTCAATTGTCTCAATGGCGTGATTTTTAACCGCCTCAGATTCTTTAATTAAAATAGGATTTAAAATAACTGTTTGAGCATCTAAAATTGAGCCCGGCAGGTCACCCAGAGCCTCGTGAGAAATCACGCGACCTTGAAAGAGTTCCAAAAAATTCATCGCGCTAAGGCCAGGGCTTTGAAGCATAATATCTGAATCTGCCAAGGCGGCGGGATAATTTCTTATGAGCAAATCCTGTCGAAAAGAAAGCATGCCTGCCTCTGAAGGAGAAGTGATTTCACCGGAAACGGGACGAGAGTTTTTTCCGGCAGCACTCGCTTTCGTTGCTTTTGAAGACCGAGTTACTACCTCGGACTTTGTTTCAACTTTAGAAGGAACTTTGTGTTGAGGTTTATGGACGACTGGGGCTTCACTTAAAGTCGAACAGGCGGAAAGAACAAGGGATAAACAGCAGGAGCTAAAGACCAAAGAATATGAATCATTAATCAAACCCATCTTTAGTATTACCTCTTGTTCTTCATTGCTTGCTGGACCTTCTCTTTGAAGGCTTTAACTAAAGGAGTTTCGCTTGGGGCTTTGGATAACTCTTCTACTAATTCTTTTTGTCGACCAGAAACATTCATAGGAATGTCGACGATAACTCGCACTAACATATCGCCAGTGCCAAAGCCGCCCATTTTTGGGAAGCCTTTACCTTTGATTCGAAAGACCTGACCAGAATGAGTTCCTGGTGGAATTTTTAATGAAATTTTATTAGTCAGAGTTGGAACCTCTGCCATTATTCCGAGTATTGCCTCTGTATACGCAATGGGAAGATCAAGAAGAACGTCATCCTCTTCGCGTTTAAAAAGGGAGTGCTCTTGAATATTTATAATTACGTACAAATCGCCACTGGGACCGCCCATCTGGCTTCCATCACCTTCATTGGCAAGTTTTAAGCGCTGACCTTGAGCAACGCCAGCAGGAATTTTTACTGAGAGTTTAGCGTTTTCTTCACGATTATTACGGCTTCGAACAAAGGCAATTGTGCGCTCAGCACCCAAGGCCGCCTCTTCCATTGCGATATTGAGTGTGTAACGAAGATCAGCGCCCCGTTGTCTTCGTTGAGCACGAGGGCCACCAGTACCAGGGCGACCGCCACCAGCTCCAAAAATATCTCCAAAGATATCCCCGAAAAGATCATTAAAGCCCTCTTGGCCACCGGAATAACTACCACCAAAACCAGCTCCTGGTCCAGGGCCACCGGCGCCGCCGCCAAAACCTTGATTGGCTCCAGCGAATCCGAATTGATCGTAAAGTTCCCTCTTTTTTGTATCGCCAAGAACTTCGTAAGCTTCAGTGATCTCTTTAAATTTATCCTCAGATTTTTTATCGCCAGGATTTTTGTCTGGATGAAACTTCATCGCCAATTTGCGATAAGACTTTTTGATCTCATCTGCATCTGCAGAGCGAGAGACTCCTAATGTAGAATAAAAATCTTTTTTTGACATTTCATTCCTCACAACTGCTGTCATTACTGAGGCGATTGTTTTGCAACAATCACCTGGCCTGGTCGAATCATTTTCTCATGAAGCTTATAAGGCTTTTTGAAAACTCGAAGAATATTTCCGGGCTCAACCTCTTTTGACTCTTCACTTCCAAGGGCCTCGTGAAGAGTTGGGTCGAACGCTTTACCCTGGGCTGCGATTTCATTAACACCAAATTTTTGCAGCACAGTACGAAACTCTTGCCCCGTCATTTCAACGCCTTTTACGAAGTTGGCAAAATTTTCCTGAGTGATCTTTGTTTCTAGAGCGCGCTCGAAATTATCAAGAACCCCCAAAAGATCCACGATCAAGCGTTCGGAACCATATTTTAAATATTCAGAGCGTTCCTTGATCGCGTGTTTTTTGTAATTTTCAAAATCAGCTCGCAAATACAAAAAATCCTTTAAATTTTTTTCTGCCAGAGCCTTAAGTTCTTCGATTTTCTCATCTTCGGCGGAAGTAACTGACCCTGGATTTCCCTGATTTTGACCTTGATCAGAAGAGTCTGGGTGATTTTTTTCATCAACAGAATGGAGATTTTGGTTCTGCGATTGCCCTTGGTGTTGGTTAGGGTTAAACGAGGACTTCGCGTTATTCTGTTTGTCCGAATTTTTATCAGCACCACGATTATCAGCCACAAATTCCTCCGGCCAAGTTATTGAAAAGAATCATTAAATCTATGCTAAAGACTGTGTCCGGACAAGAAAAAGTCAAGGCAACCTGTTGGGAGCTGCTCTAAATTTCTCCGGCCAAAAAGGTGAGGGCTCCAAACACCTGATTTGAAAGAAGAAGTCCTTGTTCTGTGAGTGTCCAACCAGAAGAGTCTGACAAGATTTCCAACAGGCCTTGCTCGACTAGATGTGCTAAGGGCCCAGTAAGTAAAGAAAGAGCCTCCGCGCCAAATTTTTTTTCAAGAGTCGAGCTCAGTAAGCCTTTTTTGCGACGCAAAGAGGTGTGACAGAAGTCAGTCAAAGATTGGTATTTTAACAAAGACTCCACCTGTTCTGCGGGCAAGGCTCCTTCTGGACAGTCGAATTTTTTTCCTTGGTGAGCTAAGATTTGTTTTTCATAGAGACCCACGGCATTAGCATTCCAATACCGAGTTCCCCAGTTTTTGCGAGAATCGTAAGAGTGTGCGCTTGAGCCAAGACCCCAGTAGCTTTCATCATCCCAATAAAGTGAGTTATGTTTTGATTCATATCCAGGCTTTGCAAAATTAGAAATTTCGTAGCGAACAAAGCCAGCATCGACCAAAGCCTTTCGGATCATTTCAAACATTTTGAGTTGAACTTCTTCATCGGGTCGGGTTGCGCTTAAAATATGTCCTTCTGGCACAGTCAAGCAGTATGGGCTGATATGAAAAGGTTCCGCCTTCAAAATTTGCGCAAGGTCGTTTTCTAAAATTTCCAAACTTTGACCGGGCAAAGCAAAAAGCAGGTCGAGAGAAAAATTCACTCCAAAAGATTTCAACAGTTTTATTGTTTCGAAAGTTTGAGCGGAATTATGCTCTCGACGCACAGACCTTAGTAAAGTGTCGTTAAAAGTCTGTGCTCCAACGCTGAATCGATTCACTCCGGCCTTCAGATATTGGTCCATTTTTTTTGGATCAATAGTTGCAGGATTAATTTCAATGGTGACTTCAGTCGCTCGGTCTTGAATTAAACCATGCCTTGTCAGTTGCTCGAGAACCGATACAATATGATGAGCTGGTACGAGACTAGGAGTGCCACCGCCAAAATATATGGTGGACAGCCGTTTTTCCGTAAAAGCGGAAGCCTTTTGGCTGATTTCCTCAGCGAGAAGGTCAAAATACTGAGCTGGTGGCAGAATCTGCGATTGTTCATAAGTAGCAAAATCGCAGTAGGAGCAACGCTGTAAACAATATGGAATGTGGATATATACCCCAAAAGACATGAAAGTGGTTTAAATGAAGACAACAAAATTTCAACTTAAAAATGGCTTAAGCGTGATTCTTACAGAGAGTCATAAATCTCCGGTGGTCTCTGTTCAGATGTGGGTGCGGACCGGCAGCGCAGATGAAAAAAAGAAGGAAGAGGGGATTTCTCACTTTATTGAGCATTTGGTCTTCAAAGGGACGCGACAATTCAAGGTGGGGGAAATTGCCGCAATTATTGAGGGCGCTGGCGGAGAGCTGAATGCCTATACTTCTTTTGACCAGACTGTTTTTTACGTCACAATTTCGAAACACTTCACTGATGTGGGTTTAGTGGCTATTTCTGAGATGATGGGCTTTCCCACTTTCGACCCGAAAGAAATTGATAATGAACGTGAAGTTGTTATTGAAGAAATAAAACGAGGAAAAGACAGTCTAGGTCGTCAAGCGAGCGAGAACCTCTTTTCAACTAATTACAAGAAGCATCCCTATGGGATTCCTGTGATCGGTTATGAAAAAAATATTAATCAAATGAGCGCAAAAAAAATCGTCCAATTTTATAATTCTCGGTATGCCCCGAAAAATATGTTTTTATTGATTTCAGGCGACTTCAACTCTGTGGAGATGAAGAAAAAAGCAAACCAGTATTTTGGTGAGATTAAAGACTACAAAATTAAAAAAGTCAGTCGCACGAAAGAGCCCAAGCAAACAAAACCCAGGCTTTCTGTTGAAAAAGGCGCCTTTGAGCAATCGATTGCCTATTTATCTTGGAAGATTCCGTCCATTAAACATAAGGACATTCCAGCGCTCGATGTCTTGGGGTTTATTTTAGGTCAGGGGGAAAGTTCGCGCCTAGTCCAAAAATTGCGAATTCAATCCGCCGTGGTTAATTCCGTCGGCGCAAGTTCTTACACTCCGATGGATGATGGCCTTTTTGCTGTTTCTATTGGCTATAATAAAGAAAAACTTTTAACGGCGCTGAACGGAATTCAAGAGGTTTTACTGGAAATTTTAAGCCAGCCCGTGGTGGCAGCAGAAATTCAAAAAGCCGTTCTTAATTTGGAGAGCGAAGAATTCTACGGAATGGAAACTGTCGATGGACTTTCGCGCCGAATGGGATCTTTGGAATTTTATTTTAAAGATTTAACGGCCCAAGACAAATACATACGAGCTCTCAGAAAACTCACCTCGCAGGACATAATAAAAGTCGCAAGAAAATATCTTATTCCACAAACCTTATCCATTAGTGTGGTTACTAATGATGAAGTAAAAAAAGTGGAAAAAGAAATTCTTACGTGGCAAAAGCAATTTTTAATGAGCCTAAAGAAATCCACACCGGTGAAATTTAAAAATAAAAAAGTTTCACATGAAAAGATAAAAGCTCTCGGAAAAAATGCCGCTCAAAATGAAACTGAAAAAGTGATTCTGAAGAATGGAGTGACGGTTCTTTTGCGACCATCTTCAGAGACAGAGGTTATTTCAGCAAAAGCCGCTTTCTTGGGTGGTGTGCGTATTGAACCTGATCAGCAAGCCGGTCTCACGGAATTATTGGGACGAACTTGGAGCTGCGGAACAAAAAATAGAAGCGAAGAAGAAATTTCAGCTGAAATTGAATCAATGGCTTCCGGCATTGGCCCCATCGTTGGTAGAAACTCCATTGGACTTGGCCAGGATATTTTGGCGGGATTTCAAAAACGTGGGTCAGAACTTTTTTTGGACGTGTTGCTTAACCCCATTTTTCCAACCGAAGCGGTCGAAAGAGAAAAACTCGTACAATTAGAGCAAATCAAAAGTAAAGCGGATAACCCAGGGCAATGTTGTTCTCGCCTATTTTTAAAAGATATTTTTTCTGGACACCCTTACAGTAAAGACATGCTAGGAACGGAAGAGTCAATAAGAGCTCACGATCATAAGAGTTTGACAAATTATTGGGAAAAAACTTGTGGCTCAAAAAATCTCACGATCTCGCTTTGTGGAAATTTTGATAAAAAGTTATGGCTAGAAAAAATAGAAGAAGAAACAGAAAAAATTCCAACAGGTCAAAGACAGCTTTCTCAATTTAAATTGGCCGAGCTGAAAGAAAATATATCTGGATTTGAAAAAAGCAAAAAAGAACAAAGTCATGTGATCTATGGTTTCCGTGGACTTTCTCTGACAGATGAAAAGCGATACACCTTGCATATCATTCAGTCGATTCTCGCTGGTCAAGGCGGACGATTGTTTATCGAGCTTCGCGATAAAAACTCGCTAGCCTATTCCGTAGCGCCGATGAGAATGGAAGGAATTGATGCAGGTTATTTTGGTGCCCACATTGGATGTTCGCCAGAAAAGGTGACGAAGGCTTTAGCAATGATGAAAGAGCAGTTTGATCTTCTTGCAAATAACATTGTGCCTGAGGCTGAATTGAAACGTGCGCAAAGATATTTAGTTGGTCGTCATGATATTGATTTACAACGAACAAGTTCCGTTGCGGCCTCAATTCTTTATAATGATATTTATGGCATTGATTACAATGAGGTCTTTACTTGTGCTGAAAAATATTTTTCAGTCACGGCAAACGATGTTCGTGCTCTTGCGCAAGAATTGTTCTCTCAAAAATATGTGATTTCAGCGGTAGGTCCACAAAACCCATTTTAACACCTCATTATAGTTGGCATAACGAACTTTATTGGAAGCACGGAAAATAGATAAATTTTTTATGCTTAACCTAGATATCGGGCTAGAAATTTCGAAAAGTGACTCATAGTGAGACATCTTTTGGTAAATTCAAAGAGATATCCAACCGATAAGAGGGACATGGAGAAGACAGAGTTTTTCGTAACACCCCGAGCTTTTTTTGCCGAAATGGTGGAGCAGGGGTTTAATAAAAGAAAAATCAAAACCCATCCGAGCGTTAAATTCTATTTAGTTCAAGTGTTGGAATATTACTTGGACGCAAAAAATCTTTTTGAGGATCAAGCCTTCGAAATCAGTGGTCGAAAATATGATACTTTGGCCGAGCAGTTTTTACTAGCAACGCAATCTCCAGCTCTTGAAAAACAAGGAATGCTAAAGAAACTAGGAGATAAATCCCTATATATTTCTGGTTTTTTTGGAGACTCCTTATCACGAAAAATTGTGGACATAGACTATTACGCAAATATGGGCGGCGCGGCTTACGCCAGCCTTGCAGACTGCGTTCAAGAGGACACATCAGCGGCAGTTTATCGAATTTTTTCCCGGCAATTTTTGGATTTTGTTGAGGTTTTAACTTACATAAGTCACGAGTCAATGATTCAGACCGATCAAAGCCTTTTGCGCCTTTATGATCGCTACCTACGTACGGGCTCGGCTTCCGCACAGGAAAAGCTCGTGCAAATGGGTATTTTGCCATTGCCCGCTGATCAAATGAAACTCGGAAAACAAGACTAATTCCTTTGTTGGTAGCGTATAAACCCAGAGGCTTTTCTTGCCGTTGACCATAAAGAAGGACTCGTCTATGTTGAAAATCCATGTTTAATTTTTCTGAAATTATTTTTATAGCAGTTTTAGCTTTGATTTTAATCGGACCGAGGCAATTACCAGAAGTAGCCCGTAACATTGGAAGACTTTTGAATGAATTTCGTCGAGCAAGTGATACTTTGTTTGCAGAGTTGAAAAAACCACAAATAAAAATCCAACCCAACGTAACGGAAAAGAACACCGAAAAAAGTGCAGAAAAAAACACAACTCTGAGTGAAGTATTAAATGCTACAAAAACCATAACGAAGAATAAAGATGAATCAAACTCCTGAGGAATCAGATTTAAGATATCAGTCCATGATTGAGCACCTGGTCGAGCTAAGAGATCGCCTTATTAAAATTCTCTATGGAGTTTTAGCGGGAATGATTGCTTGCTGGTCCGTGAGTGAAAAAATATTTGATGTGATTCGGGCGCCGATTGCCAAGTATTTACCTTCAGGCGGCCTCTATTTCACAGCGCCGATGGATAAGTTTTTGGCTCACATACGAATTTCTCTTTTTGCCGGAGTGATTTTATCTTCGCCGTTTTGGATTTACCAAATTTGGAAATTTGTTGCGCCTGGCTTGTACTCAAAAGAAAAAAAATATGCCGTCGGTTTTATTTTTTCTGGGACAGCGCTGTTTTCTTTGGGCGTAAGTTTTGCTTATTTTATTGTTTTTCCAATGGCCTTTAAATTTTTGATGACTTTTGGTGGTACGGCCGACAAGCCGATGATCACGATTGATCACTACCTTTCATTTGTAACGACAACAGCTCTGGCCTTTGGAGCGTCTTTCGAATTACCACTTATTTTGGTTATTTTGGGAATGATGGACTTAATCAGCCAGCAAACGCTCAAAGAAAAAAGAAGATATGCTATCGTTGGATTGGCCGTTTTATCCGCGATTTTAACACCACCAGATCTCCTCAGTATGTTGATGATGTTAGTTCCTATGATTCTTTTGTATGAATTATCTGTCATTCTTGTGGGCTTTTTTGAAAGAAAACGTAAGCAAAAGAATCAGGGAATTGAATAGCAAAACAAATAACTACGGTTTGTTTTTACTTTTTTACATATCTAAAATTTTAACAGTGGAAATGCCCAGACGAATCGAGTATTCTACTCTGCGAAGACAAATCAGTTTTGATTCTTAAACAAGGAGCCCCTTATGAAAAGTTTTATTGTTTGTGCTCTACTCTTAGCAGGAACATCAGCCTTTGCTGGCTACGGAAAATGCGATCAGACTCATGATTTAGCGTGTGTAGCTACTTACAACTTAGCTAGTCAAAAAACCGTAGCAGGACCCTTTGGCGATGGCCTCGTAACGGATTTACAACCAGAGCCTTTTGATCCTGCAAATTGCGAAGCCGCCGTTGTTCTTTACACAGTGGCAGGAAAAGTTGTTGCTAATTACAATCAAAATTCAGGGACAATTTCGGCTTGGGTGGATTCTGAAGGCCAAGAAACATCTATCTTCAAGGATTACCGTTTGGATGAAATTACCAACGTGAGTGCGGTCATTCCTGTATCAGCTAAGGGCAATGTCCAATCAGTTCAAATTCAATGTAGCTTGACCCGCGATGTTCGCGATTAGTTGTTAATCGCCACCTAGGGTTTTTCAAATTTAATCAACAAGGCGCCGGAGTCAACACTGTCGCCTTGTTTGATGCAAATTTCTTTGATTTTCACATCACTTGTGGCGCGCATTTCATTTTCCATTTTCATCGCTTCCATGATTAAAAGCGGCTTGTTGGCTTTAACAATATCACCAGGCTTAACGAAAATTTCGATAATTTTTCCTGGCATTCCTGCTTTTAGTTCCATATCGCCACCGAAGCCACCACCGCGCTTTAAAGATTCATGAAGAATCATTTCATCATTGTAGATTTTCACAGTGCGGAAAGAATTGCGCGTAAACACGGTATAAAGAGTGTCTTTTCCAACCACATCCATCATGTAACTGACACCCTTAAATAAAAAACTAAAATAGGATTCAGTTCTTCGGTAGTCAGATTTGAGAATTTCATAATGAATCCAGGCTTCATTCTCTTTTTGAATGGAGATTTTCCATTGATGCCGACCTTCAGACACATCCACTTTATAACGACTATTTTTTAGCTCTGCTTCAAAATACATGGCTAGGTCCTCATCATCATTCGTCGACCAATTTTTTTCCAATTGGAGATAATATTTAAACTTCTAACGTCTTTTGAACGACGGTCGTTATAGGCCGTGATTGCGGCTGCAATTAAAAAGACATGATCATCGACTTCGGAAAAGAGTTCAGGTTCAAGCATCTCGAAGTTTTTTTCAAGAAACTGAGTCGTGTAAGTTCCATCTTGAAATTTTTCGTGCTTCAAGATCGATTTATGGAGAGCGATATTTGATTTAATCCCAGAAAGGATAAACTCTGTGAGTGCTCGTTGCATTCTTTCGATTGCTTCATGTCGCGTTTCACCCCAAGTGATCACTTTGGCAATCATTGGGTCATAGTAAATGGGAACTTCGTAACCTGGGTAGGCATAAGAATCCACCCGAACAAAGGGACCTTGAGGATGACGACAGGCGCGAATCAAGCCAGGACTTGGTTTATAAGTTTCTGGATCTTCAGCGCAAACTCGAACTTCAATTGCATGGCCTGTTTGTTTTAGATCAGATTGTTTGAAAGAGAGAGGTCGACCTAGGGCTACAAATATTTGCTCTTTCACTAAATCTGTTCGCGTGGTGATTTCGGTGACCGGATGCTCAACCTGCAGTCGAGTGTTCATCTCCATAAAGAAAAATTCTTTTGTCGAGTTGTCAAAAATAAATTCGATCGTTCCCGCGCCAATATAGTTAATTTGTTTTGCTGCGCGAACGGCGGCGTCTCCCATTTTTAAGCGAACATCTTGTGGAACGGAAGGGCTGGGCGCTTCTTCAATGAGTTTTTGATGTCGACGTTGAACAGAACATTCTCGCTCGAACAAATGAACAACATTTCCGTGCGTGTCTCCGAAAACCTGAATTTCAATATGCTTTGGATCGTTGATGAATTTCTCGATATAGACCGTTTTATCAGCGAAGTAATTTTGACCTTCAGACTGACAAGCTCGGAAAGCGCTCTCCACTTCGGAAGCTTGTCGAACCACGCGCATTCCTTTTCCACCTCCGCCAGCGGAAGCTTTAATAATAATTGGAAAACCAATTTTTTGGGAAATTGTTAGAGCCTCCGCCGCAGTCTCAATAGGACCGTCACTTCCCGGTACAGTCGGAACCTTCGCCTTCTTCATGAGCGCTTTAGCAGAAAGCTTATCGCCCATGGCTTCAATATTTTCTGGTGTTGGTCCGATAAAAACGATGCCATTTTTCATGCAGGCGCGAGCAAAATTTGTGTTTTCAGATAAAAATCCATAGCCAGGATGAATAGCATCGCAGGAGGCCTGCTTTGCCACTTGGATAATTTTATCAATATTTAAATAGGACTCTTTGCTTGGTGCGGGACCAATATTGTAAGCCTCATCGGCAAGAAAAACATGAAGGCTGTCTCTATCAGCATCAGAAAAAACGGCCACGGATCTAATTCCCAGTTCGCGACAAGCGCGAACCACGCGGATGGCAATTTCCCCTCGGTTGGCTATTAATATTTTTTTAAACATATAAATTCCTTACTTGAATTAAAACTCGCTCAATTCGTTTTTTTAAAGCGGAATATTCCCGTGTTTTTTTGCCGGATTTGTATCGCGTTTGTTTTTCAACATTTCAAGAGAATCAATCAGACGCTTACGAGTCATCGCCGGCTCAATCACTTCATCCGTATAGCCAAGCTCTGCGGATAAATAAGGATTTCCAAACTTTTCTTCGTAATCTTTGATGAGGCGTTGCCGCTCTGCCACGGGATCTTTGGCTTTAGAAATTTGCTCTCGAAAAATAACATTCACGGCGCCATCAGCTCCCATCACAGCAATTTCGGCGGTAGGATAAGCAAGATTGATATCTGAGCGCAAAAGCTTTGAACCCATCACAATGTAGGCGCCGCCGTAAGCTTTTCGTGTGACCAAAGTAATTTTAGGAACAGTGGCTTCTGCGTAGGCATACAGTAATTTTGAACCGTGAGTGATGATGGCGTTCCACTCTTGCTCAGTTCCAGGCAAAAAGCCGGGGACATCGACAAAAGAAACAATCGGTATATTGAAAGCATCACAAAAGCGAATAAATCGTGCCGCTTTTCGACTGGCTTCGATATTTAAACAACCAGCAAGAATTTGTGGCTGATTTGCCACAATGCCAACGCTACGACCATTTAAGCGAGCAAAGCCGATCACAATATTTTGAGCAAAATGTTTATGAACTTCTAAGAAGTAATGCTCATCAACAACTTCAGTAATAAGAGCCAACATATCGTAAGGTTTTTTCGGACTATCAGGAATCAAAGCGTTGAGCGTTTCACAAATTCTATCAGGCCGATCTGCCGTCGGTAAAGTCGGTGGATCATCCAAATTATTAGAGGGCAAGAAACTTAAGAGTTCTCGGATAAGTAACAACTGATGTTTGTCATTTTCGCAAGCGAAGTGCGCAACACCTGATTTGCTCGCGTGAGTGGTTGCTCCGCCCAGTGCTTCTTTGGTCACCTCTTCATGGGTCACGGCTTTGATCACTTCAGGACCGGTAACGAACATATAGCTTGAGTTTTTCACCATGAAAATAAAATCAGTGATGCTTGGGCTGTAAACAGCACCGCCAGCACAGGGTCCCATAATGCTGGTGATCTGTGGAATAACTCCGCTCGCCATCACATTGCGAGTGAAAATATCTGCGTAGCCACCAAGAGACTCAACGCCCTCTTGAATTCGTGCTCCGCCAGAATCATTCAGTCCAACAATTGGAGCGCCATTTTTAAGTGCTAAATCCATCACTTTACAAATTTTATTTGCCTGAGTACGAGACATCGACCCACCGATCACAGTGAAGTCTTGTGCAAACAAGTAAACTAATTTTCCATTCACACGGCCATAACCTGTCACCACGCCATCGCCAGGAACTTTATTCTCCCCCATGCCGAAGTTTTCACAGCGATGAGTAACGAAACGATCCATTTCCACAAAACTTCCAGGATCAAGCAAAACATCAACTCGCTCACGCGCCGTTAGGCGTTCACCTTGCTTGTGCTTTGTAATTCTTGCGGTACCACCACCTTGCATCGCCTGTTCATTACGTTTTTCAAGATCTTGCAATCTTGCCTGAGTTGAAATTTCTGCATCCATTTATCGTCTCCTACCGTCATTGACTAAATCGAGATTTGATCTGAGCGTGAACTTTTTTAATCGGGCTTATGGATAGCTTCTTCCATAAAGTCGAGGAAATGGAATTGTTTCACGGACGTGCTGAAGGCCACCAATCCAAGCAACAGTACGCTCAATACCCAAGCCAAAGCCCGAGTGTTGGAAAGTTCCATAGCGTCGCAAATCTAAATACCATTTAAAATCTTCTTCTTTAAGACCGTGCTCGTGAATTTTCTTTTGCAAAATATCGAGGTTATCTTCGCGCTGACCGCCACCGATGATTTCGCCGTAACCTTCGCTGGCAAGCAAATCACTACCCATCGCAAAGCCACGATCTTTAGGGTCTTCTTTCATGTAAAAAGCTTTCACTGCGGCGGGAAAGTGATGAACAAAAACGGGTCGATCAAATTTTGAAGAGACAATCGCCTCATCAGGCGCTCCGAAATCGTCGCCATTAATAAAATTTGGATTTTCTTTTAAGATCATATCCACCGCTTCGCGATAGTGTACACGCGGAAATGGTTTTTTCACTGGAGCCAGTTTTGAAACATCACGTTCTAATACACGCAATTCTTCGGCACGATTGGTGAGACAGCGCTGAACGATGTATTCGACGAACTCCTCAGAAAGATCCATGTTATCATACATGTCATTGAAGGCGACTTCGGGCTCCACCATCCAAAATTCAATTAAATGTCGGCGTGTTTTTGACTTTTCTGCTCGGAAAGTTGGGCCAAAGCAATACACTTTTCCAAGAGCCGCAGCCGTGGCTTCCATGTAGAGTTGGCCGCTTTGTGATAAATACATTTTCTCATCGAAAAATTTTGTTTCAAAAAGATTACTGGTTCCCTCGCAAGCGCTGGGGGTAAAAATTGGCGCATCGGTGAGAGTGAAACCACGACCATCAAAAAAATCGCGAATCGCAGAAATAATTTCATGGCGAAGATGCATAATGGCCAACTGTCTTTTTGAACGGAGCCAAAGGTGGCGATTTTCCATTAAAAAATCAGTGCCGTGCTCCTTTGGAGAAATGGGATAATTGGGCGCCTCACCAATGACCTCGAAAGATTGGGCGCCAATTTCAAAAACATTTTCGTGTTTTGGATGCTTACGAACAAGGCCAACAACTTGGACCGAGCACTCTTGAGTGATTTTTTCGAAAGTATCAAAAGCGGACTCGTCACATTCGCCTTTGAAGAAAACACAGGAAACAACCCCAGTGCCGTCACGCAATTCAAGAAATTTTACTTTGCCGGAGGAGCGGGTGTTATACGCCCAGCCCTTCAATTCAACTTTTTGTCCGACGTAATTTTTGAGGTCAGAAATATAATATCTCATGAAAATTCCTTTACTCTGAAACAAGCTGAAGCTCTCAGAGAGATTCTTCCGCTCGTGATTCGATAAATAAAGAAAATTGGTATCATGAGACAACACGTGTCATCACGTGAAAAAGAGCAAAATTGCCGCGAGGCCGTGCGGCAATTTTTAAGGAAGGATTTGTTTCAAAGCGTTGATTGAATTGGAAATATTCAAACGACCTTGAGTTTTAACTCGAAAGCCTTTGTTATCCACTCCGGCAAGAAGAGCTTGCTTGATTTGAGCATAAGTCGCAGCAGGGCGAAGACTCCATAAAAGGGCCGCAGTACCGGTCACAAAAGGCGTCGCCATGCTCGTTCCGCTCATATAGGCATAACCTCCAGGAACGGTGCTATAAATTGAGTCACCAGGGGCTCCTAAGTGAACAATGTTAAAGCTTGTGTTAGACCAGCTTGTTAAAAAATCGCTGGAGTTACTGGCCGCAACGGTGACTTGGTTCGGAAAATTAAAACTTGCTGGATAGTCCGATACGGAATCAAGATCAACACCATCATTGCCGCTAGCGACAACAAAAAGAATATTTTGAGACGCCAAGTTATTCACCACCGCCTTCAATGTTTGCGAGCAAACTGGACCACCCCAAGAGGCGTTAATCACTTTCACGCCACGCATAGATACATATTGAATCGCCTGAATTGCCGCACCCAAAGAACCACTTCCAGAGGCATCCATAAAGTTCGCAGGAACGATTTGTGCCTGCGGAGCCACGCCTTGCATAGAGCCTCTGGAATGATCGGCGGCGATAATGCCAGAGACATGAGTTCCATGATCATTGGTTGCACTTACAATATTTGCAGGATTATTTTGATTTTGCTGAAAATCCCAGCCATAGAAATCATCAACGAAGCCATTGCCATCATCATCAATTCCAGCTCGTCCATTGATTTCCGCCTGATTGGGAGCCAAACGCGGCTGAATTTGCGGATGAGTGTAATCGACAGCGGCATCAACAACGCCGACTAAAACGCCTTGACCATTAATTCCTGCGTTCCAAGCTGAAGAAGCAAAAACAGTGTTTTGCCCCCAAGCAGTAGAACTTCCAACAGCAGAAACTCTCACGGCAGGAGCAGAATGTAATTCTAATTTTTGATCGAACTCAACATGCGAGATTTTTCCAAGTTGCGGTAGGATAAACTTTTGTTTAAAGAGTTCAGCATTTTCGGAAGTTTCCACGCTCGTGTGTCCGTCTTCCCATTGAACGATGAATTGATTTTGTAGCAAAGAGGCGCTGGTACAAGCATCACTTCCCACGCCAGTACCTTGTTGCGTGCCGGGAAAAACCCCATCCAAAGTTTTATTGGCGCAAGCGCCCAAATACAAGCTCGTGACAATGATTAACAGAAGTTCAATCCTTCGAACCAACATCTTGTCTCCCTTTCCCGGGGGCCAGTCTCTTCAGTGAGACGCCGTGGTGAATAGGCACCGGTTAGCTCTTCGGGGAGAATCTGTCTTATATTGAGTCGAGGAATTAAAACTAGCCTAGATTAAGGTCCTAGCGTCTTGCGCGTCGGGTTTGGCTTGAGATTTGAACTATACAGAACCAACAAATAGATCACGAGTTTATCAGAACTACAGAGAGAAGATCATGACTAACTTTAATACAGCTGTTTCGCAACTTTTGGCACGTCTATTGATGATCTGCTTTTTCGTACTTCCTTTTTCTGCCGCCGGGGCTGTGGAGTTGGAATCTGAATTCACCTATGGTGCTGAGTACGAATTTTTTGTCCCTGGGTCTCAAGATTTTGATGTGGTAGACCCCAGAACGACCGAGGAAAAAAAAGCCCAGATGAGATTTGTTGAACATATGCGAGAGCGTTGTTTGATTGCAGACTGCACGGTGATGGAGGTTCCTGGAAAATGGAAAGAGGATGCAGACTATAAAGTAGAATATTCTGATGGCTGGTGGTTTAAAATTAGTTATGATCCTTCCTGTGTGGAGATCACATTTAAACCATCGACATTAAAAACGCTTGAGCAAAAGGCGACGTTTATCAATGATCAAATTTTTAAAAATGCCAATGAGATAAAGCTTTATGTTAAACCAGGTGAAAACACCCATTTTAATATAGGGGCACGATCAGCATTCGGAGATGACCCCATACAATTTTTACGTTTTTTTGTTGATTACGCTAATCATCCAGATTTAGCCCTGGGGAGCCTTGGTCAGGATATATCAAATGGTCCACCCTTATCTGTTTTAGGAATTGAGCAGCGTTCAGCTTTACAGGAAGTTATCGAGAAAACGATGAATAAAGATTATAAAGGGATATGGAATGTAGCAAACGGGATTTTAAGCAAAGTTTATACTCAAACCTATAGCCAAGATCGGGGCGCTAAACATAACCAAGCCCTCGGAATAAAATATTTAGAAAAAACCCCGTTCTATCTCAACCACGACGCACCAATGGAATTGCGAGCCGTTTGGATACAAAGCAGTCAAAATGAATTCAATTTGATCGCTCGACTCATTGAGGGCAGAATCAAGTATTTAAAAAAAATAAAAACTCCCATCGTTTACACAGCCTCAGATCGCACCACTTTTTCCCCATCGGAATTACTTACAAGATTTTTTATTTATGTGGAAGAGGTCGGGCTTAAGTATAAGGATTTCAAAGAATTAATTCCGCGTCCCATTCAACAGGCAGAACTTGCAGATTTCATGAAGGGATCAAATTTAAAAAACCCTTCCATAGAAAAACGAATTAAAAGTCTTAATGAGTATTTTGATCTGATACCAATTTCGCCGCTTTATAACAAAAAAGTCATTGAATTGTTGACCCATCTCGAAAGCTATAATCTTATTGCGGCCAAAGATTTTTTAGAGAGAATTCGCACAACAAGTCAAACTGCAGGGCCAAACGAAGTTCGAGTTTATCAAAGACTTTTAACCTTTATTGAGAAAAAACGCGAAGCACAGCACCGTGCCGCTCAAGCGGTATCAGCGGAAAGTAAATCGTCACTAAGGACGGATCCTTTATCTCATTTTTTTGATCATCTATTTTGTCCGAGGGTGTTTGATTAAAAAACCCTCTGATGTTTTGAAAAAACTAGCTGATCGAAATAACAAATTCCTTCAAAACACGGGTGAAATCTTTTTCCACTAGGCGCCCGGTTTCAGTGACTTCGGCATGAGTTAATTTATTTTTTGAAATTCCAGCCGCTAAATTAGAAATGCAGCTGATTGCAGAGACGCGCAAACCCATATGATTGGCGGCGATACACTCAGAAACGGTACTCATTCCTACCGCCGAACAGCCAGCAATTTTTAAAAAGCGAACCTCCGCAGGAGTTTCGTAGGTAGGACCAGTTAAGCCACCGTAAACACCTCGATGGTAACGAACTTTATTTTTTTTCATCGTCGCCTCTAGTAAATCGGTAAGTTTTCGATCATAAGCTTCCGACATATCGGGAAAACGAGGTCCAAACTCTTTAATATTTGGGCCAATCAAAGGATTGGTGCCCGCAAAATTAATATGATCATCGATGATCATAAAATCTCCAGCTTGCATTCCATCAGCCATTCCGCCAGCGGAATTTGTCAAAATCAAAACCTGAATTCCTAAAAGAGCAAGAACGCGAGTGGGGAAAACCACGGTGTCCATGGAATGTCCCTCGTAAAAATGATTGCGTCCCTGAAGAGCCACCACTTGTTGCTCGCCGACTTTTCCAAAGATCATATTTCCTTGATGGCCCTCAACGGTCGTTGGCATAAAATGAGGAATTTCATGAAAAGGAAGCCTCGTGTCGACTTGAATTTCGTTCACGAAGGCTCCAAGTCCTGAACCTAAAACAATTCCAATACTGGGTTTGGCTTGAGTTTTAGTGCGAAGATATTGGACGGTCTCTTGAAGTTTGTGAGCGGTGTTCGAAAAATTTTCCATAAATTTATATTTCCTTCCAGATAAGATCCGGCGAAGTTTTTAGAGAGGCGCCGAGAGTGATTGTTGAGGCTAAGTCATTTTCAGTTCGTTGGAGTAATTCTAAATCAGCTCCAAACAAGGTAAACAGCAAATCGCCACGCTGAATCTTGTCGCCAATTTTTTGATGAAATTCAATTCCAGCCGTGGGTTCAATCACATCTTTTGTAACTGATCGGCCCGCTCTGATTTTAATTCCGACAAGCCCGATTTTTTCCGTTTCAAAACTTTGTACAAAACCAGCGTCTTTGGCTTTAATTTCCAAGCGGTGTTTGGGTTTTGGTAGCTCACGCAAGCGACCATTGTGAATGAGGCAAAGCTCTTCAAATTTTTCAAATGCTTTGCCGCTCAAAAGTGCGGCCTCAGCTTTTTTATAGCCTTCAGCTAAATTAACGACCGCACCACCTAATAAAAGCATCTGTGCAGATAGTTGCAAAGAAAGCTCCCGAGTGTTCGCCTGTATTTTTTTATTATGAGGGGAGGCCTCGTTCTTCAGGATTTCTAAACATTCATCAACTTCGAGGGAGTTACCGGCAAATTGTCCTAAGGGTTGATCCATATTTGTTAATAGCGCAGAAACTTTTTTTCCATAGCCGCGCGCAATGGCGCAAAGACTTCGAGCTAGTTTTTCCGCATCAGCAGGACTTTTCATAAAAGCTCCAGAACCAAATTTAACATCTAAAACTAAAGCATCGATCCCCTCGGCTAATTTTTTGGACATAATAGAGGCACAAATAAGCGGAAGACTTTCCACGGTTCCAGTGACATCACGTAATGCGTAGATTTTTTTGTCCGCTGGACAAATTTCTTTCGTCTGACCGATAAAGGCGATGTGATGTTTTTTAATTGCAGCTTTAAATTGTTCCAGCGAGAGCTCAACATTAAAACCAGGAATGGCTTCTAATTTATCTAGAGTGCCGCCAGTGTGTCCAAGTCCGCGACCCGAAATCATGGGTACCGCTAAACCGCAAGCAGCAACAATCGGACCTAAAATTAAACTTGTTTTGTCGCCCACGCCGCCCGTGCTGTGTTTATCGACTTTGGCGACCGGAATATCTGAAAAATCTAAGACCACTCCTGAATGAAGCATGGTGCGAGTCAGGGCAAGAGTTTCAGGCTCTTCCATTCCACGCAAAAAAATCGCCATTAAGAGCGCGGACATTTGATAATCAGGTAAACTTCCTTCGGTATAAGCGTTAATGAATTCTGAGATTTCAGACTCCGAAAGCGAACCGCCATCCCGTTTTTTTTTAATCACTTCAGAGGCAATCATTATTTTTCCTGTCTTTTTTCCGGTTTTTTCTGCCTTGCACTACGCGGCTCCTTAACCTAGGATTCAGAAGAGGCTAGCAACCGGAGTTTTAAATGTCAAAAATGAAGGTGATCACATTTTTTATCCAATTATTGATGGTTTTATCGACCATTCTAATTCCTGTACAGAGCCAAGCACAAGCGACGATGACAAGCACGGGGAGTGTTCGACGAAATATTGCAACCATTATTTTTTGCGGAGTCGGTGGTGCGGTTCTTGGAATTAGCACTTTGAGTTTTTACGGTGATCCGCAAAACCATATTGGAAATATCACTTCAGGCTTTGCGTTAGGGCTTATCGGCGGAACCGTTTATGTGACAACACAAGCCACAGAATCATCCTTGGGGTTTAACGCATTAGATCCGATCAAGGAGTTAGCGCAGAAAAATAGAAATCCAAGACCAAGCCTTGCCTGGTCTTGGGAATTTTAAGTTTGAGCGAAATAGTTCAATTTAAGTGGTAATGATCAAACCGCTCAGATCGCTTTCTTTTCCATAATTCCAGAGGTGTTTTCTTCTCCGCCAAGAAAGCTCATGGCATCAACTTTTGAAACCTTGCCTCTTTTAACCAAATCATCGATGAATTTTTCAAACAAGACCATGCCGTTCTTGGCTCCCGTTTGAATGGACGAATTGATTTGATGATTTTTTCCTTCACGAATCAAGTTCGCAATCGCGCGCGTGTTTCGCATAATTTCAAAAGCAGCAACGCGCCCCTCGCCATCAGCTCGTGAAAAGAGTGTTTGCGCGACCACGCCACGAAGCGAGTCCGCCAACATCGATCGAATTTGCGCCTGTTGCCCTTCCGGGAAAACATCGATGATTCGGTCAATCGTTTTGGCGCAAGAGTTCGTATGAAGAGTGGCAAAAACCAAGTGGCCAGTTTCTGCCGCCGTCAGAGCCAGAGAAATCGTTTCCAAATCACGAAGCTCACCCACCAGCAAAATATCCGGGTCTTCGCGAAGAGCACTTTTTAAAGCATTGGCAAAAGATTTTGTGTGAGAGCCCACTTCCCGTTGATTGATCAAACATTTATTATTTTGATGCACAAACTCGATAGGATCTTCGACCGTGATAATGTGGGCCTCTTTGACCATATTTATATGATGAATCAAAGCGGCCAGAGTTGTCGATTTACCAGAGCCCGTGGGGCCCGTAACAAGAATCAAGCCTTTTTCCACCTCAATGAGATCCATAATGGCTTGTGGTAAATTTAATTCTTGTGGCGTTTTAATTTTTTCAGGAATGGTTCGAAACACTGCGCCCAAACCTTTTCGCTGCATAAAGACGTTGCAACGAAAGCGGCCTAGGCCACCCTCCGCGAGGTAGGCAAAATCAAGCTCCCAGCGTTCAATAAATTGTTTTTTTTGTTTTTCTGATAAAATCTCAAAGATTAAACCCTGAACCTCTTGATTCGAGAGGGTTTTAAAGTTCATTGGCAGCATGTGTCCATGCAAACGCAAATAGGGGGGAGCACCACTAGTGATATGAAGATCAGAAGCTCCTTGTGCAATCATAATTTTAAACAGATCATCAACACTTGCCATAATGAACTCCTACGTACACTCTTATCGGCAGGGGATCGAACAACATTAAGTGGTTGGACAATTTTAAAGACCGGATCAACACCTCACCAAAACTTTGGTCGAGAATGAGGAGCGCTCATGGCAGCAGAAATTTTAATTAATGTTCGACCTCAGGAAACACGCGTCGCTTATTTGGACGGCGGAGTTATTACCGACTTAAAAATTGAAACAAAAAGTTCCCCGACTTTAGTTGGCTCCATTCATCGGGGCAAAGTCATTCGAGTTCTGCCCGGGATGCAGGCGGCCTTTGTGGATATCGGATTAGAAAAAGCGGCTTTTCTTTATGTCGGCGATATTCGGGATGAAGTGGATGATAGTTTTGAGGACGAAGAAGAAGATAAAAATCTTGAGGAGCCCACTTCCGAAAAAATTGCCGACAACTCCAAGGTGCCTATTCAAGACTTGATCAAAGAAGGCCAGTACATTTTAGTGCAAGTTGCAAAAGATCCTCTTGGTACCAAAGGGGCGCGGATCACAACTCATCTTTCTCTGCCAGGGCGCTTTGTTGTTTTTATGCCAAGTGTGCGGCACTTGGGAATCAGTCGTCGCATTGAAAACGAAGAAGAGCGCGAGCGACTACGTCTGGCTGTGCAAAAAATCAGTCACTCCGGTGGTGTGATTGTGCGCACCGCAGGGGAGGGCGCGACTGACGAGCAATTAAAAACTGACATCGATTATTTGGAGCGACTCAGTCAGGACATCATGAAAGCCTATGAGAAGAAAAAAACCATAGGAATGATTCATGCGGAGTTAGATGTGGAGCAGCGGGCTCTTCGCGACATGATGAATGAATCTGTGACGGCGGTTTGGGTGGATGATCCTGAGGTCCACCGCAAAGTGAAAAACTTTGTCGCGCAGCTGATGCCCAAATATAAACAAAACATCATCTATTATGATGAAAAAAAACCCCTTTTTGACCTTTACGATATTGAAATGGAAATTTCGCGCTCCATGGATCGGAAAGTTTGGCTGAAGTCGGGGGGCTCTATTGTCATCGATGAGGCCGAAGCTTTGGTTGTCATTGATGTGAACACCGGTCGCTATGTTGGCAAAAAAGATCTGGAAGAGACCATTTTAAAAACAAATCTTGAGGCCGTGAAGGAAATTGCTCATCAAATGAGGATTCGCAATATCGGTGGAATCATCATTATCGATTTTATCGATATGGAAAAAGAATTGCACCGGGAAAAAGTTCTCACTGTTTTAGCCGAAGAGTTAGAGCGCGATCGTGCGCGCACCAATGTGGTCTCGATGTCGACCCTTGGCCTTGTGGAGATGACTCGGAAAAGAATCCGCCCAAGCTTGAGTAAAACTCTTTGTGAGCCCTGCTCTTACTGCGAAGGAAAAGGCTATATAAAGAGGAAGTCCACGGTTGCGAATGAAATTTTCCGCGAACTTGAACGCGATTTGCCTCAACTAGAAAACAAAAAATCTGTAATCAATGTTCACTGCCACACGGATTTGGTGGATTGGATTTATGAAGTCGATGCTGAAATGTTAGCATTTACAGAAGCGAAGCTCGGTCGCTCCATACAATTTAAGATGGAGCCCACCTACCACATCGAGCAATACGAAATTTTCATCACATAGAGCGCGCAACGTAACATAAGACACTAACGCGTATAATCAGAATAATTCTAATTAAAAAAGAAGGCTTGGCTTCGCCTAGACCTTGTTGATTAAATCAGTCTGTTAACAAAAGTCTAGGAACCTAGATAAACATAAATATGCCCATTTAAAAAATGGAGGAGGCATCATGAGAAAATTTTTAGCAACAGCAGTGGTAGTTGCAATGGCAACACCAGCATTTGCGGGTCTGTCTTTGGACACTCGTTACGACTACGTGTCTGCAACGTCGAACAGCAAAACAACATCCACATCAACAGGCCTCAGTGCTTTTCAATTCAGCCGATTAAGACTTGCTGGCGCAGGACAAGCTGGTGAAGTGAATTTTAAAACTCGTTTGAACTTTTTGAACTTTGGTGCAGTAACACAAACGGTATCTGATGGAATGAATGGGAACACAGCAAAAAGTGTTCCTGTTGCTACAGCGGCGACCGGGCTTCTTCTTAGCGGGCAACCTTCATATCAACCTAATGACTTAGTCGATTTCGCATACGCAGAGTCTTCAATTTTTGAAGGTCTAAATTGGCAAGCGGGTAAATTGGCTGATGTTGGATTTTCTGGTTTTGAAGGACAATACAGTGGTGGCGATATGTATTTCACTTCCCAAAGCTATTTGGCGAATAAATACTTCACTGGCGCACAATTGATTTACACTCTTGCAGACAACCAAAAAATGGGTTTTGCATTCTTAAACAATAATGCGGCAACTGATCAAACACGTCCAAGTGTTGGTCTTTGGTACTTCGGTACTTTTGGCAACTTCGGTGTTCGAGCTAGCTACCACAGCCTTGCTCAAGGCGTGAGTGGAACAAAAGATATCAACCAACAACCACTCAATGTTGGTGTGTCTTACAAAATGGACGACTGGAAATTTGAGTTGGATTACGACGCTCAAACAATTACTAATTCCGCAGTTTCTGGCAATGGCCAAACTCTTAGCTCAATTGTTGGAACAGCTCGCTATGACCTGGGTCACTGGTCTCCATGGGTGAAAATTGAATCTTCATCTCGTCAAGGTTACCAAACGGCTGGAGCAGACGTTACAGACACAGCAACAAACTTTTCTATTGCTGGCGAATATAAAAAGAATGCTGCTGATCCATTCCGTTATGAATTGGCTTACGTAAGTGGTTCAACTACTTATGCTACACAAGCTGGCGTTACTAATGCGTCAGTCACTGGCGCATATGCTTATGCAGGCATCCGTTACATGGGTGATTTCTTGAAATAATTGATAAGTCGCGCTTCGCGTGATTTAAAAGGTATTTTTTGAAATACAAAATATAAAAACCCCAGCCACAAGCTGGGGTTTTTGTTTTTTGAAAACTTCAAATTTTGTATGTTCTGCTTTTCCAAAATCACGACTTAACAGAAAAACGCGTTTGAAGTGAATAAGTTCGCCAAGTCAAAAAACAAGCCAAAAAACAAGCCAAAAAAGTTGTCAGCTTGAAAAGTGGCAACACCAACTCAGATTTGGAGGGACCGACTCCGTGGTTTAGTTAAAAATCTGTGTAACACGATGGAGCAACCGCAAGAGAAAATTCGTCATACGGACCTCCTTCGGTTAAACGGAGGCAGGCCCCACTTTAAAGCGAGATAGTGAAGCCAGAATTAGCTTTTTGCATTTTTGGACAATTGAAACTCAGGCTGATGCGGAGTGATTTTTTTGAGAGTTAAGTCACAAATTCCTTAATGATTTTAGTAACTAACAAGATTATGGACAAAGTCATCTTAAGGGGTCTGAAAACACATCGATAGCTACTTCAGCGAGTTGTCGAGAAAGAAAATTCGTCATTTTTTACGGCGTCAAATATTATTTATGCCTTCTGTTGACAAGTGCGCTGCAGAATGGCACATATCCGAGTCTTGTAAGCAGTTTCACAAGTGCTATCTCGTATGGCGAGGTGGTTTTATTTCTAGCGGAGGTCCTACATGTACGCCATTATTCGCACAGGCGGTAAGCAATATCGAGTTCAACCGGGTGATGTTATCCGAGTTGAAAAATTGGAACAAAAACTTGGTTCAGAGTTTGATGTTACTGATATTTTGATGGTCGGTGGAGAGACTCCAGTATTGGGTCAACCCACAGTTAAAAATGCAGCAGTTACTGTTGTAGTAACTAAGCAGACCAAAGATCGTAAAGTGATCATTTTCAAAAAGAAACGTCGTCAAGGTTACCGTCGTTTCAAAACTCATCGTCAACCATTTACAGAGCTTTTCGTGAAAGCGATTTCTTTGGATGGAAAAACTGAGAAAACTGATGCACAAGCAAAAGTAGTTGATGTAGCGCAAGCACGCATTGACCGTATTGCAGAGCGTTCAGTGAAAATTGAAAAAACTCCAGGCAAGACTTTAGTAAAAGAAGCAAAAAAAGCTGTTAAAGCTAAACCTGCTCCTAAAGTGGCGAAAAAACCGGCTTCAAAAACAGCGAATAAAAAAGCTGGCGCGAAGAAGGCTAAAACTGGAGCAAAAAAAGCAGCGGGTAAAAAAGCATAATTGTAAGTCCATCTTGTCTAACAGGGTGGTTTTGATATAAAATTTAATATTAGTGAATCATCTTTCGGGGTGATTCCAATTCGGTGAGGTGAAATTATGGCAAGTAAGAAGGCCGGTGGCTCGACCAAGAATGGACGCGATTCACACAGTAAGAGATTGGGTGTAAAGCGTTTTGGTGGACAACTTGTAAAAGCAGGAACAATTCTGGTTCGTCAGCGTGGAACTGTATTCCAAACTGGCAATAACGTAGGAATTGGTCGCGATCATACAATTTTCTCTTTGGTAGAAGGCTTGGTTAAATTCGAGCGATTCTCTAAAGAAAGATTTAAAATCAGCGTTTATCCAAAAGTATAATTTCAGGCTCGGTTTAAACACCAAGCAGGAAATCGTTTACTTAAAACAAGGAGTCCTTTAGCGGGCTCCTTTTTTATTTTTCATATCCAGCCACTTTGGAAAAGTGAAAAGTGAAAATATAAAAGCAAAGAGCAGAATCAATTTATGAAATTTATTGATGAAGTAAGAATAAAAATTGCGAGTGGACATGGCGGACCTGGAAAAGTTTCCTTTCGTCGAGAGTCAATGCAGCCTCGGGGCGGTCCAGATGGTGGCGATGGTGGCCGTGGTGGCGATGTCATACTTAAAGTGAATCGAAGCTTGAATTCCCTTGTCGATTTTAAAACGAACAAACGATACGCGGGTCGCAACGGCGACGCGGGTGGTGGGCAAAACCAAACCGGCGCGGATGGCTCAGATTATTATTTGCAGGTTCCTCCTGGAACAATTGTACGCAATCCAGAAGGTGAAATCATCGTCGACATGACAGGTATTGATGAGTTCATGTTACTTAAAGGTGGTCGCGGCGGAAAAGGAAATTGGTTTTTCAAAAACTCAGTGAACCAAGCTCCAGAGAATGCTCAACCGGGCGAACCTGGAAAAGAAGAAGAAGTTTTTCTTGAGCTTAAATTAATCGCTGACGTTGGGATTATTGGATTTCCAAATGCAGGAAAATCCACTTTGATCTCTCGCATTTCAGCGGCAAAACCGAAAATTGCTGATTATCCATTCACGACACTCACTCCACATTTAGGAGTGGTGAAGACCGGGGACTTTAGAAGTCTAGTCGTAGCAGATATTCCGGGCTTGATAAAAGGTGCCTCAGCCGGCGCAGGTTTAGGAATTCAGTTTTTGAAACACATTGAGCGAACGCGTTTGTTTGTTCATATGATTGATGCCACAGGCGTGGCCTCTGGCGATCCGTTACAGGACTATAAAGATATTAATTATGAGCTTGAGGCCTACGATCAGACGAACAAGGAAAAGGAAGGATTTTTTCCGCTCTCGTCTCGTCCGCAGGTGGTGGTTTTTAACAAAATCGATAGCGTTCCGGTCGATGAACTTGAGCGGCTGGTAAAGAGATTTAAAACAGAGACCAAAGTCACTCCGATGTTGATTTCTGCGGTCACTGGAAAAAATGTCGATCAATTGGTGAACGAGTTAGCAAAATTAGTCTTTGCCGAAAAAGAGAACGAATAGTTTCAGACAAGAGTAAGAGTCGCGGCCAAGAGGAAAAACGGTTGGTCATGAGGACTAGAAATTAAAAAGTACCTAAGAGTGAATTTGAAAAATATTGGGTGATAAGATGAAAACAGGAAAAAGAATCGGAATATTTGGCGGCTCCTTCAATCCCCCTCACATGGGGCATTTGGGTTTATTACAAGAGGTTTACAAAAAAGCCGGTCTTTCAAAAATTCACGTTTTACCAGCGGCTCAAAGCCCTTTGAAGGCTCCCCTTGAGGGACCAACTCCGGAACAACGGCTGGAAATGACCAGATTGGCGATTTCATCTGGCTCGTCTGCTGTCGGTGAAGAATTTGTCGTCGATGACCAAGAAATTCGTCGTGGTGGTAAGTCTTACACCATCGACACAATAAAAAATCTTCGTAAAACCGTTGCAGCGGAGGATCTCTATTTAATTATCGGTATGGATAAATTAGAAGAGCTAGAAGAGTGGAAAGATCTAGCCGGGATTATAACTGAGGCCAATTTAATTGTGACTTCGCGTCCAGGCTTTAGTTTTCCAGAATCTCCTGAAGAATTACCAAAAACCTTGCGCTCGCAGGTTGAAGAATTTGATTTTAATTTTATCGAGCTAAAAACAGGACGTAATGTTCAATTCATTCGATTGAAAGACATTGAAGCATCGGCCTCGGAAATCCGAAAATGGATTCGCACCGGAAAAAGTGTAGAAAAATATATTCCTCTGGCGGTTGAGGGTTACATAAAAAAACAAGGTCTTTACAAGCCCTCCAAGGAAAAGGTCGGCGATTATGAGGCTTTCACCAAATTTTGTGCTGAATTTTTGATGTCTAAAAAATCAATTGCCGTCAGAGGATTTGATCTTCGCATGATTTCGGCGCCTGCTGAATTCTCGCTCGTCACGTCAGGAACGAGCACCCGTCACGCTTCTTCGCTGGCTGAAAATTTGATGCAAGCAGTGAAGGAAGAGTACAACCTTTATCCGCAAGGCCTTGAGGGTTTGGATGAAGGTCGTTGGGTTGTGATTGATTATGGCTCTTTGATTGTGCATGTGTTTTATGATTTTGTTCGTCAAGAATACAGCATCGAAAAACTTTGGCAGCAGGCCAAAGACATGGGCTTCAAAGACACGACAAAATGAAGTTTATTTTCCTTCACGTGAGTTCCTCAAAAGAAAAATGGTGTGAAGAAGCGACGACCCTTTACTCGCAAAAAATAAAACATTTTACACCATTCGAGATGACGACAATTTCTTCGAAAAAATTAGCCAGAGCTGAAGCTTCCGCGAAGCTTCAGCTTGAAAGTGAAGAGATTCTCAATTTTTTGGAACCTGACGACTTTGTTATTCTTTTTGATGAAAAAGGAAAAGCTGCAAGCAGCGAGCAATTTGCGGAAGTGGTTCAAAAAATCCTTATGAGTGGAAAAAAACGCTGCGTATGGATTATTGGCGGTGCTTTTGGCGTTTCTGAAGAACTGAAAAAACGAGCTCAAGTGAAATTAAGTTTAGCTCCATTTGTTCTAAATCATCAGGTGGCACAAGTTGTTGCGCTGGAGCAAATTTATCGTGCCTTCACCCTTCTGAAGGGACTGCCTTACCACAACGCATAGGTAAGTAATTACGCCTAAAAAGAACCACAGTATTTCAAAATGATTTCAATTCTGGCTGAGTTCAAAATTTGCAGTGCTTTCGTCGTGAGGTCATTGCTTATGGGAATCAGTCATTACTTTCGATGTTGTCTGAATTGCGGTTCACTCTTTCCGCTAAAAAACAGATTTCTGTGTCGCCTTTGTTGGGCTCAGGCGTTGACTGACCAGGCAAAAAAGAGGGTTCGAAGGCAAATCAACAGAAAAAACTATGAAGCGGTGGTCCTTTGGGATTGGGTGCCCGACAAGAACAATGCGCTCTCGTCCTATCTTAGTGCGCTGAAGGGATGGGGCGGCCCAGAGGAGTGGGAGGCCTTGGCGCGGCTCTTAATTCAACAGCGATTCAAACTAAGCCTTGAATGGACTCAGCAAAGCATCATTGTTCCGGCGCCTTCTGTTCGAAAGCCGAAGGAAGATCATGCCTTTCAGCTGGCGCTAGCCATCGGAAAAATTTTAGATATTCAGGTGCTGCCGGCCTTAGAAAAATGTTCCTTTAGTTTACGAAAAGAACATCAGCGAGGCCGTTCAAAATCCCAGCGAGAACTGCTACAAGTAAAAAAACGTGAAAATTTTTCGCAATTATATCTGCAGGATTATAAGGTCATCTTCGTTGACGATGTTCTCACGACGGGTGGAACTGCGGCCGCCTCCTTAGGGGCACTTTCCCCTATGAAGAGTCATGAAATATGGTGCCTGGCCCAGAGGGCTCTGTTATAAACATCGGCCATGTTTAAAATTCTTTTAAAGACGCTTATTTTCACCTCAACTCAGGCTATGAGTTTGATGATAATGCCGTTCTTAGCGCTAATTTTTACGCAAACAATCACCTGGTCTATTGAAGCTTCCGCCAGGCCAGCATTAGAGGCCCCTGCGACTAAGGTTACAGAGTCTTCAGAAGAGGCAAAACTATTGGCAGAGGTAACTTCTGCTTATCGTAAAGCAGCGCTTGTGGAAATCTCAGTGGAAAAACAAATTTCCTATGAGTGGAAGCCAAAAGTAGATATTTCAAAAGGGAAAATGTTTTACTCCCACGGAAAAATCCGTTGGGAAATCGAAGTGCCGGAAAAAAATTGGACCATTTACGATGGAAAAACCTGGTGGAACATAGAATTTGCCTCCGAGGATTTTCCTGGCAGTAAAAATAAGGTGATTGCCACCAAGGTGGAAAAAGAGAACAAGGCTCAATTTTTGTTGCTCGATCTTTTGGACTCAAAAAATCCGTCAGAACTTTTTTTAATTAAAAACAAGTTGGATCATAAGGCGAATGAGGCCGAAGTGACCATGACTTTACAACCAAAGAAAAAATCAGGTTTTTCAAATATAGAAGTTGTTATCGTGAAAGAGGCGAAAATCTTTAAAGAAGTTTCGTTCAAAGATGATATTGGAAATGGTATAAAAATAATCCTAGCAACCCCTATTTTTCAAAAAAACGGAAAAGAAAAGTTATTTAAATACAAACCCGATCCGTCAAAAGATCAAGTGTCTCATTTATAATAGAAGTACCAGAGAGAAGAGCATCGAAGTGTAGAGAATTAAAGGACAGACAATTAAAGAGCAGAGAGAAGACCAGATTAAAAAAGAAGAATGATCAGCTTTAAAATTAGAATAAAAATAAGAATGGCGAAGATAATAAAGGTAATGGCATGACAAGTAAAAAAAATGGGATAACTCTAAAAAATAAATCTGTGCACTTCGTGAGCTTGGGTTGCCCAAAAAACTTAGTGGATAGTGAAATCATGGCCGGTACTTTGATGAAAGAAGGCTATCGGGTGGTTGGTGATCCAGAAGAGGCCGACACGGTGATCGTAAATACTTGCGGCTTTATCGAGGATAGTAAAAAGGAATCCATTCAAAAAATTTTAGAAATGGGTGAGTTAAAGCGAAAAAATACCGTGAAACAATTGGTGGTCGCAGGATGTTTAACTCAACGATATAAAGGCGACTTAGTTGAGGGTTTGCCAGAGGCAGATCTGTTTGTAGGTTCTGGAGAATTTCAAAACATCGCAAAAATTTTAAAAAGCCAGGAAGCCGGAGAAACACAAAAGACATTTTTTAATTTACCCACTTACCTTCAGGAAGAATCCACTCCGCGAGTTAACTCACAGCCTGCACATCGTGCTTATTTGAAAATTGCCGAAGGCTGTTTAAAGCGCTGCGCTTTTTGTGCCATTCCGCTGATTCGCGGGAACTTACAATCTCGCACAATCGAAAATATAGTGAAAGAAGCAAAAGAGTTGGTGAGTCAGGGAGTCAAAGAGCTCATCATTATAAGCCATGATTTTACGGATTATGGCTGGGATCTTCGACGAAAAAACCCAGAGGCGAAAGAAAGTCCATTAGAACTCTTGAAAGCTTTGGATCAAGTAGAAGGCGCTCAGTGGATTCGGCTCATGTACTTATATCCGGATGGTATTTCATTGGAGATGATCAAGTTCATTAAGAAGAGTAAAAAAATTCTTAAATATTTTGATATGCCACTTCAACATGTCAGTGATGCGGTTTTAAAAAAGATGAACCGTAAAATGACTCGAAGTGAAATCGAAACCGTGTTGGAAAATCTGCGCGCTGAAATTCCAGAGGCTGTTATTCGCACGCAATTTATTGTCGGCTATCCAGGAGAAACCCAAGAGCAATTCGAAGAGCTCTTGACGTTTATTGAAGAACAAAAATTTGATCGAGTAGGTTGTTTTAAATATTCACCCGAGGAAAATACTCCAGCAGGAAAAATGCTTGATCAGGTGGAGGAAGAACTAAAGCAAGCGCGCTTTGATGCTGTGATGCAAGCCCAACAAGAGATTTCCAAAGAAAAACATGAAGCCTTTATTGGCCAAACCTTGGAGGTGATTGTTGAGGGCCCAAGCGAAGAAACTGAATTACTTTTACAGGGTCGGTTTTCCGGACAAGCTCCTGATATTGATGGCGTCGTTTTGATCAATGATGGAACAGCCGCGGTGGGTGAAATGGTGAAAGTGGTTATTACCGAGAGCATGGAATATGATTTGATCGGTCATATACAGAGTTAAAGGAAGATTTAATGCAATCATTAGGAATTATTTTATTCAAATCAGTTGGTGCGGGATACTCGGCACTCAATATGGCCGGCCGGAGCTTCGGGTTGGAAATTTTGGAGTTTGCGCCACTGGGGGAGTCTTCGCAACTTCTGGTTCTCGGCGAAAAAAAAATAACAAATAAATTCATTAAAGAGTTACGTATAGAAAGTATTGAGCGCTCTCTCTGTTTAGAAAATTTTGATGAGAAAATTTTGCGCTCTTATCTGAGCTTGGAAAATACGAAACTCCAAGAGTTTACCTTGATCGTCGAAGCGAGATTTTCAGGAGATTTATTTGCGGCTGCAGTTGAGTTAAAAAAGCGAGGGCTCTCAACGATTGATTTTAGAGTCTTTCGATCAGTTCAGAGTACTGGATATTTAACAATGACAGGAAATGATTTGGATGAAGCCAAAACTTGGATTGCCGAGCAGCGGTCACAACTTTCGCGCCAATTTCGGAATATAACTTTGATCTCAAACTTATCAGAGGGCTTTCGTCATTTTGTCGATTTTGAATCATAAGTTGGCAATCCGCATTTTTCCGCCAAGAGGGAAAATTTTTCGATCCATTTTTCTTCTTTCATCGTGCGCAAAATACCCATCGCACGTCGCACCTCTTTAATTGCCCTGCGATCAAGTTTACAGGCTGTAGTTAAGGCCTCGAGAGTGATTTGGTATTTTTGTAGTTCAAGGGAGGAGAGACCTAAACCAACCCAACCGCGAAGAGAGTTGGGATTAGCCTCCGTGGCATTTTTATAATATTTGTTCGATTCAATAAAATTTTTTTCTCCGTCCAGAAACTGAGCAAACACTAACTGTGCTTCATCCGATTTTTTGAAATCATCGGCCGTTTGACGAAAGAGCTTAATCGCCTCTTCTTTTTCTCCAGTATCCCTCAAGGTCATAGCTAAAGATAAATAGCTTTTTGGATCGTCTTTACTTAGAGCGATTCCGCGACGACAGGTTTTTTTTGCATCTTCAAACAACCCGCTGGAAGTATAAATTTCACAAAGTCGACTCACGTAATTGGGCTGCTCTCCAAGAAGTTCAATCATATCAGAATAAAGCATACGGAGTTCGTACTTATTTTTTTTTTTAATGTAAATTTTTTCAATAGCAAAATATCCGGGCTCAAATTTCGGATCATTTTTCAAAGCCTCGCGAAAAGAAATCATGGCTTCACGATCTTTACCCTGAGACATAAGTTCAAGGCCGATGAGCGTACTGGCCTCTGCGTCTTTGGGGTTTTTTCCAAGAACCAAGCTCAGTGTTTTTATTGCGGCGGCTGAATTTTTCAAACCACTATAGGCGCGACCTAAAAGCTTTAATTTTGAAGCCTCTAAGTCGGAAAGTTTTGGAGCCAAAGAATCCACGATTTCTTGAAATTTTCCCTGACTTAAAAGAGCCTCCTCTTCCGGTGAAAGTGAAGAAGAAGTGGAATTAGAGGAGGCTTCAGCCTTAGCGGGCGCCTTTTCCTTGTCTATAGCCCAGGTTTTTTCCGGAAAAAAGTCCAATATTGGTACGAGGATAAGGGTCTGAATCATTAAGAGTGAGCCGAAAAAAAGTCTCATATGGTATTATCTTACATAGGGAAACTCTATGAAGCCAAGACTAAATCAGAAGGGCCAGGCGGCCGTTGAGTACGTTTTATTGACGGTGTTATCCGTTGCCATTGTTATTGCGGTGAGCGGGGCTCTCTTCACTCCAATAAAAAAATGGACTGATTTTTTTCTTGGAACTTATGTCACGTGTTTGTTGGATTATGGAGTGTTGCCTGGCAATTCGGGCGGAGGAGTCTCTGAATGTCAGAAGCAGGCCATACAAGCTGGGATGGCAGGCAGTGGCCAGTTTGGAAATGGTGCGAGTAGCGGTTCTAATAATGCCTCCAGCGATGATGCTGCCAAGAAAGCGGCTGCCGCAGCAGAAGCGGATCGTGCAAATTCTGCGGCTCACCGCCGGGGTGCTCGCGGAAATGCAAGAGCCAATAGCGTTGTCAACCAACGCGGCCAAAAAGTGGATTTTGGTGGAAATCAAGGCACAGGAGAGTCTAGCACTGGAGAGAATAACACCAGCATCGTGAGGACTTCAGAACCACTTGGACGTTATGGACGGAATTCAAGATGGAGTCGACATGAAGATCAAAGAATACGAGCAAGGGGTATTGCTGGGATTGGCGGTGATGAACTTGAAAAAATTGCCCGGTCTGGGGACGTTCGCGTAATTCGCTCTGATTCAGACCTTCCTGGCAAGCAGTCAAAAAAATTTCTAATCCATGCTCCGCCTCCAAAGAGTATTTTTGGCTCGGATGAACAAGATAATAAATTCAGCTTTGGAAGCTTATTCAGGATGTTCATGATGTCGCTAATTATTGTAGCTGTTATTTATGTGGTGGGTATTCAAGTGAACTCGATTTCGAAAAGCATGAATTGATAGCACGCCGAAGAATCCTTCTTTTAAAAAGCGTCAGTGAGCGGTTTTAACGCGCATTATAATCAAAAAACGATATTTTCTTTTTTTCAAAGTCATTTTTTTAAGCTTGAAACTTTGTCTCCAGTCGTTGAAAAGGGCGACTCTACAACAGAATATTAGCAATGAGAGACTATGAGCATTGAGCAAATTGTTCCGTCATTAAAGAAGCGTATCTTTGATATCAGTGAAGCACGGGCTCTTTTGCCTTTGATTTATCACATCACCGAGCTTGCTCATCTTAGAGTTAAAAAATTACTCAATCGATTGGAAGCCGTAAAAGGGAAAAATGTTCTTTTGGCCAATGACATTGAAGAAGAAATTTCTAAGGAAATGGAAAAATGGCAAAATAAGCTCAATCGACTCGGGATCACACCTAAGGGTATGTGGCTCGCTGATTTTGATAATGGGTCTAACTTTTATTGCTGGAAATTTCCTGAGACTGACATTCGTTATTTTCATGGTTATCAAGATGGCTTTTCTGGTAGAATTGAGATTCAATAAGGTATGAGACTCGCCCTCGCGCAAATCAATTCCACGCTCGGAAATTTTAAGGCCAATCGAGAAAAAATTCAGACCTATATTCAAAGAGCTATTGATAGGCATTGTGATCTGATTGTTTTTCCTGAAGCGACTCTTTTTGGATATCATCCTTTCGATCTTTTAGAGCGGACGGACGTCGTAGAGCACCAGATGAAGGAGCTTGCACAGATAGAAAAAAAAATTCCCCACGGCATTGTTGCAATGATCGGCATAATTACCAAAAATCCTAGCAAAAAAGGACGACCTTATTACAACTCAGTCGCGGTCATAGAAAAAAATAAAAAGACAAAATATTTTCACAAACAACTTTTGCCTACTGGGGATGTCTTTGATGAAGCTCGTTTTGTTGAAAGTGGTCGAATAAAAGATAATTTTTTACGTATAAAAAATAAAAAAATTCTACTTACAATCTGCGAAGATATTTGGGCTTGGCCAGAAAAAGACGGAACGAGTCCCTATTTGGAAAATCCTTTAGTAAAAATTAAAGACAAAGTAGATCTTGTCGTCAACGTGAGTGCGTCTCCGTATTATCCAAATAAAATTAAAAGACGTAAAGAATTAGTGGCTCTCACGGCGAAACATTTTCGAGCTCCCATGATTTACGTCAACTTGGTTGGAGCACAAGATGAAATTATTTTTGACGGAGCAAGTTTCGCCGTGGATAAAAATGGAAAGCAGATCCTCGAATGCGTCAAGTTCAACGAGGATCTAAATGTATTGGATCTCACAACTTTAGAGGGAGGCTCGCGTCCTCAAAAGTTTTCGGAAATTCAGGAAATCCATCAAGCTTTAGTTTTAGGTCTTCGTGATTTTTGCGAAAAAACAGGGATGAAAAAAGTCCATCTTGGGCTCAGTGGAGGAATCGACTCCGCCGTTGTTGCTTGTTTGGCTGTGGATGCTCTGGGACCCGGGCGAGTGACAGCTGTGGCGATGCCAGGGCCTTTTAGTGCGAAGGCTTCTTGTGCTCTTGCAGAGAAATTAGCGAAGAACTTAAACGTGCGTTGGTTGTTAATGCCCATTGAGGAGAGTTATCAATTTGTAAAAAGCAAAATTGATGAGTCGTTAAAGCTAAAGGATTTTTCTTTTGTTCATGAAAATTTACAAGCTCGTTTAAGAGGTTTGTATTTGATGGCTCTTACGAATGCAGAGAACTCACTATTATTGTCGACCAGTAACAAAAGTGAATTTGCCACAGGATACTCCACTCTTTATGGAGATATGTGTGGCGGACTTGTGCCTATTGGGGATCTTACCAAGCAACAAGTTTACGCCTTGGCTAAATTTTACAATCAAGAGCGTGAACTCATACCACAGGAAATCATTGATCGCGCACCATCAGCAGAGCTCCGTCCAAACCAAAAAGATCAAGACAGTCTTCCAGAATATGATTTATTGGATAAGTCGGTTATTCAATTGGTAGAAAAATGTGGTCGAGCAACTTCGGAAACAGATAAATGGTTATTACCAGTTTTATTGAAGACGGAATTTAAACGTTGGCAAGGCGCTCCGATTCTTAAAGTGAGTCGACACTCCTTTGGGCGAGGGCGCCGATACCCTATTGCCTATCAGCTCAATAAATAAATTTAGAAGAGACTTAAGAGATCAAGTTGCTTTGGTTTTTTTTCAATGACCGGAAATTTTTGCTCTGGTTTTCCAGTGAGAGCAATTAAATTGCTAACGGCAGGAGCCTGTCCATTCACCATAATTCTTTTTGTCATTTCTAAAAACAACAGGCCAGCATAAGAAGCATCTTCTTCGGCTCTGTGAAAGCCTGAAGTTGGAATTTTTAAATGCTGAACTAAAGTGCCCAATTTATAATTAGCGAGTCCTGGGAATACTTTTCTTGCTATAGGCAGAGTGTCCAGAATGATTCCGCGAGGAGTAGGAAGCTCGTGGCGCTTATAATCTGCCAGAATAAACTGAGTATCAAAAGGAGCATTGTGCGCAACTAAGATGTCCTCTCCGCAAAATTCCGTGAAAGACTCAAGCAAAGTATCGATGGTCGGTTTACCTTTGACCATGTTGTCGTAAATTTTATTCACGTTGCTTGCCCCTGGAGGAATGGGCATTTTTGGGTCAATCAAAGTTGCAAAAACAGCTTCAGGCTGACCATTGATAAAGCGAACAGCTCCGATTTCAACAATTTGATCAACACCAGGAACCGTGCCAGTAGTTTCTAAGTCGAATGCTATAAATTTCATAAAAAATTGATACACAGAGGAAAAGAAAGATTCAAGCAGGGAAAATAAGAAACGGTATTTGAAATTAGGATGGCGTGAAAACCTGGGTGATATTAAGGACTAATGATTCTCGATGACTCGAGGAGTTGAACATGTCTGAATTATTGGACAAAAAATGGATTCGTGTAAATCCAAGTGGCCCATTTTTTTCCATCGGGCGGAGGTAGAAAGGTACTCACTCGGACAGCAATACGATAAACACCCGGGCCTTTGATTTCATAATTAATCTCGGGTTGATTGGCAGTTAAATCCCGCTCACCATTTTTAAAAACAATAATTTCATAGAAATCATTTGGAGCAAAAGGAAGTTTTGAAACCAAGCGAAGATGTTTGTTGTACTTTGTTGTTGAGCCGATCAAATGAATTTTATCTTTATCTTCGATATAGGCATTGAAACCTTTGGGGTCACCGAGAAGATCTAGGCTAAAATAAAACTGTCCTTGTTTGAAAGCACGCATGATTTTTTTTCGATCAGATTCAAAATTTCCGTTAAGTTCGGCCTCAATAAGAATGTGGTTGGTCGTTATCTCAAAAGATTTTTGATAAGAAGGAAAATTAATCAAATAACTTGCAAATGGAATAGCGCGGGCAGACGCATCAGCTCCTGAATAGCCATAAATTTTCCTATCGGCCAACAGTTTGTCCCATAATTCAGTTTCGTCGGAGGGCTCTTGAAATAGCCGAAGAAAGGCTAGATTGGGGTTGAAGGGATAAGTGACTAAACTCCAAAAAACATTGAGCTTGCTATTCGCCCAGGCTCGCGAAGACACGCTTTTTGGGTTTAGGATTTCAATTCCATCAAGGCCCACCGGAAAATCTCCGGTCCAAGTGGGACCATTATTAAAAGGATGTGCAAGTACAAGAAGATTTTCTCTTCCTTGAGTATTTGCTTGGGACAACTGATCGGTGAAATACATTCGAGCTTCGCTAGCGTCAATTGGAGCGGCACTTTTTGCTCCCGTGTAATGCAGTAAGCGCATATCTAAATAAGTGTATTCAAACTCCACCATCACAAGCATGTTGCCGTGATAACCTTCCGTGGTTTCAATTTTTTCATTTTGATTAATATCTGTAAGAATCAGAAAATCCAAACCTGCTCTTTTGGCTTCAGCAACAACGCCAGCGGGATCCAGTGAGCCTGTGCTTAAATCCGTGTGAACATTCGTGACGCCATGATAATCATAAAAGCCACGAGGATTTTCATGCTTAAGCCCGTGAGCAGTCATTTCAAAATCAAATTGTGAAATATAAAATCCGTAGATGAAATAAAAAATCACTAATGCAATGAGTACAACTAAAGCCCTCATTTTTTTGTTACCTCGTAAAGTTCAAATTTGGGGGGTACGTCTTGAATTTTTGACAGTTGATATTGAGAATTCATAAGCCATTTAGGCCAGTCCACCCAGGTTTCTTTGGCGACATAAAAATGTTTTTCTTCAGCGGGGACACCTTGTATTTCGTCAAAAAAATCATGCCGATTGCATTGGAATAATTTTTTTGTCGGAGTTTTTTGAGCCCACCAAACTCGAGAGGCCATTTGATAACTTCCGTAATACATCGGAGAATAAGTTTTTGGTAAAAGGAGAATAGGATCAAAGTAGTGGGTTTCTTGAATTCGCTCCGGTAGATTGTCAGTGAAGGGATAGAGCGTTTGCGCTGTTACAAAAAGAGCAATTGCGGCCCAAGGTAGAATAGACCACCAGAGTTGCCGCAAGGGAGAGGCTCCCAAAACGGCCAACGCGTACATAGCAGGAAAGGCCACAATTGGCCAATTCACTTCAACAACACCCTTAAGGCTAGAAAATAAGAAAAAGACAAAAGGTACCCAGGCAAGATATCGAAGAAAAGAAAACTTTGATGGAAGTTGAGCTCGAAAGGCAGACCAAATCGTCACAGGAGCAAGAAGGAGTAGTTGTGCTAACAAATAACTGTAAGTCCAGAAGGGTTCCCACTGATTAGAACCTAATCCATGGTCTAACTGAAAACGAAAGCTTTGAAAACCATTTTGAAAATTCCAAATGAGAACCGGCAAAGAAAAAAGAAATCCAAAAAAAGTGGTGAGAAAAATTCCTTTGGTCGAAAGAGCTTTCCAACGCCTTTCGAAGATGAGCCAAATTAAAAGTGAAAAGACGAAAAGAACAATATGATATTTTGAACAAAAGCCTAATCCCAAGGCTATGCCGAGAAAGATATAATCACGAATTTTTTGTTCAGATAAAATTTTTCCAATGAGCCAAGCCGAGAGTGACCAAAAAAAGACAACCGGAACATCTGGAGTCGACAAGAGAGAGCCAAAGCCCAGCATTGGAGAGCTAAGAGCTAACCAAAGCCAAAAACGAGATTTTTCTTTTAATTTATCTTTAGGAATAATTTCATCTAAAATAAAAATCCAAACTAGCAAGGTAAGATGACCTAAAATAACAGAGGGCCAGCGAACAGCTTGACCGAAAGACTCCAAAAAATGTCCCAACCAAAAAAGCCAAGCGACCATTCCTGGGTGATCAAAATAACTCAGTTGTAGATATTTTGACCAAACCCAATAATAGGCCTCGTCTTGACTCAGTGGAAAAATGGCGGACAAAGTCAGTTTAATGACTAAGGCAATCCACCAAATTTTCATCAGGGATTTCACTTTGGATAACTCAGCTTCACAGGAGTCCCGGCTCTACCGGGCGAGCCCTTTTCTCTGCCGTTAACAATGAGGTTAACTGCGCCGCCGTCACTGACGTCGAGTTTAATGATATTTTTACCTTTAAAGGTGTGCATCTCATCTGCGTTCAATTCTATTCTTTGGAGTTTTCCGTCATCTAATTGATAGGAAATTGTCACCTTAGCCAAAGTTTCGACAATAACCTCCTGGGGTTTTCCAATCAATAAGGTATTAGTCTCTGTTTCAGTTTTCTCAACTGATTTTTCTGCAGCTTTAGTTGTTTTTGAAGCTTCAGTCTCTACAACCGTCGGAGCCGTTACGGTTTTTTGATTAGTACTGTCTTTTTTATCCGAAGGCAAAAGCGTAGTCATTTTTTCAATTAAAGGAGAGGTCGGTGTTTGTGGGGGAGCTTTGACGTCAATAGAGTTGACGGGCGTGATCGGTGGTGGAGTCAAAGACTCCTCGACCAAAGTAGGAGCAGAAGTTGGGGCTGTCATCTCTGTTACTGTCGCTGGAGTTGTTGTGTCTTGCAAGCGAGCAACTTCAATTTTTGAAAAATTATTACTGCGTTCTTTTTGATATTTATTTACAAGTTTTGCCACAATGACAATGATTGCGACGAGTAAAAGTCCTCCTATAAAAAGTAAAAGTCGCTGTGTTCGAGCTTCTTGTGATCGGTCAAGATGATTTGGCGCTCGTTCAGAAAGTTTTGGCGCTGAACGTATAGGAATTATAGGGGTTGCGACAACAATAGGTGTTGGTGTTGTTTCTGAAGTAACTGTTGCTTCGGTAGGAGCTGCAGTAGCGATAGTGAGCTCTGGTGTTGTAGAGATGGGCATTGCTTTTTCTTCAATCGTTTTTTGTGACGGAAGTGGCGCGGGTGTTAACAATATTGGCGGTGTTCCGCCATTGAGTTCGTAGTCAAACGTAGCCATAGTGTGCTTTACATCGAGTTTCAAGTACTGAGCATAGCTTTTTACAAAACCACGCAAAAAGGTACGTTGAGGAAGTTTTTCGGTCTCACCATCTTCCATAGCTTGAAGAGTTTTTGGATTGATCTTTAGAGACATTCCAATTTCATGCAAAGTTAGTTTTTTATTTTCTCTGGCGGACTTTAGTAGCTCACCTGTTTGCTTCATAGATTCCTACCTTCTCATTACTTCGAGCATGGATTTGGCTCGGTCTCTGTATTTTCCGTTGGGGTAGAGTTTCAGCAAATCATCGAGTCGACCAATTGCAAGTTCTCTTTGACCCTGTTGATAATAACTTAAACCCGCATAGTAAATGGGCTCATCAAATTGACTTCGTTGGCAAAAAGAGGTCGCCCGATCAAGCTCTAATGAGGCTTTAATGAAATTTTTTAATTCAAAATAAGATCGACCTAAATAAGAATGCGCCAAACAATTGTCTCTTTGAATATCAATCGAGCGACTAAAATAAGAAGCTGCCGTTTCAAATTTTTTCATTTTAAAATAAGCAATACCTAAATTTAAAAGAGGTTTATCTGGAGCGGTGTAGGTTAAGTCCTTCGCCGGAAGTTCTAATTCTTTGATTGCTTGAGGATAATTTCCGAGTTCAATCAAGGTGCGCCCCAGATTATTGTGTGCGTCTGAGTAATCTTCTTTTAAATCAATTGCTTTTTTTAGATGTTTTTCGGCATCAGTGTAATGTTCTCGAACAAAATAAGCCAAGCCCAAATTATTTTGGATGATGGCGCTGTCTGGATCTAAACTTTCTGCTTTCAAAAGAGTTGCCAAGGCCTGCGGATAAGCGCCGCTTTGAAGTTGGCTGGTGCCAACTTGTAGATGCATTTGCGCAGATTCCCTATCGGAAGAAGAAAAAGAGCCGCAAGCTGAGAGTAAGGTTAATCCAGATAGAAAAGCTAATATCCACATCATGTTAAAAGGTTATCAAAGGTGGCTGAAGTGTCAATTCGTCAATTGAGGGATTGAGTGGTACTGATCTCAACGAGAGTTTCAACATGATGAGTTTGAGGAAACATATCGAAACACTGGACCTGATGAAGATGATATTTTCCCTCAGATTTAAGCCACAAACGATCAAGATCTCTTGCTAAGGAGGCAGGATCACAACTGATGTATAAAATGCGATGGGGCGCGCTCTTCGCTAAAATTGAAATAACCTCTTCCGAGCAACCAACACGAGGGGGATCTAATAAAACAATGTCTTTAGCGCTGATTGGAAACCGCCGTAAAAAGATTTCAACATCGGCATTATAGAATTCCGTCAACTTTGGCGAGAGTTTCAATTTTTTTAATTTATCTTGCGCAAGCTTTGCGGCACCTGAGTGTAGTTCGACACCGACAACTCGGCGTTTGCCGGCAATTTTAATCAGCGGAAAGGTGAAATTACCAGAACCTGCGTAAAGGTCAAAAAGGGTTGATGGAGAGCCCTCATCCTTTGGCGTAGCAGAAAGTGCGCTGAGGACAGCCTGAATAAGATTTTCATTTTGAAAACGATTTACTTGCGAAAAGCCTTCTTCGGAGAGATCTGGTGTTTCTGAAAACAGAGAAAGCTCTACGGATTTTAATTCTGATTTTGCCAACTTTTGACGAATTAAATCAATTTTTAAAGACGGAATTTTCTCTGAAAGACCTTCTTCTAAAAGCCAACAAGCTTCGATGTCGACGACATCATGAGTGTTTTTTTTAAAAAACCCGAGCAGGTTATCTTTAAATTTAAGTTGCGCTCTATTTCGATAATGAAAAGGTTTCGTGCTTGGAACAATTGGTAGGATTTTCGTAGTTGGTGAAGAGGAAATAAATTTGTTCAAAAAATCAGTTACAATTTCTTGTTTAAATCGAAGCTGAGACTCATAGGAAAGGTGCTGCCAGTTGCAACCCCCGCAGTGCCCATAAGCGACACAAGGGGGTGTCGCCCGATCTGGGCCAGCGTCTATAAGTTTTAGGATCTCACCCTCAGCATGACGTTTTTTTATTTGGGTGATTTTGATTTGTAGCAAATCGCCAGGAGCACTAAAGGGAATGAAAATAACGACGCCTGAAAATCTTGCGATTCCACTTCCACCAAATGAGAGCTTCTCGATTTTAACCTCAAGAAGCTCGCCGATTTGAAATGGGAAATTAGACATTCACAAATTCGTGTTTATCAAAGAAAATAGCAAGTTCGCGAGTAGCTGAAGCGAGGCTGTCAGAGCCATGAACTGCATTTTCTCCCATGCTATCACCATGTTTCGCTCGAATGGAGCCAGGAGCCGCTTTTTTCGGATCTGTTGCGCCCATTAATTCGCGATTTTTTAATACGGCGTTTTCACCAGACAAACACAGTAAAACCACAGGTCCAGAAGTCATGAAGCTAACAAGTTCGCCGAAAAAAGGGCGCTCTTTATGTTCAGCATAAAAGAGCTCGCATTTTTCTTTTGAGATCGTCGTTAACTTCAGTGCAGCAATGTGAAGACCGTTTTGTTCAAAGTGGTGAATAATATCGCCAATCGCATTTTTTTTCACAGCGTTTGGTTTAATGATTGAGAAAGTTTTTTCAATTGTCATTTTAATATTCCTTTTTATTTTTCTATTTTATTTTAGTTGTGACTTTAAGGTTTTGCCTAGGTCTGCCGGAGATCTTGCAATTTTGCAACCTGCCGCTTCAAGGGCAGCGAATTTTGCTTCTGCAGTGCCTTTTCCGCCGCTAATGATGGCGCCAGCATGTCCCATTCTTTTACCTTTTGGTGCCGAAGCTCCAGCAATAAAAGCTGTTACCGGTTTTTTAAATTCTTTTTTGATGTATTCTGCTGCTTCTTCTTCTGCCGAGCCACCGATTTCTCCGATCATGATCACAGCATCAGTTTCATTATCTGCGTTAAAAAGTCTTAAAACGTCGATAAAGTTAGTGCCATTGATTGGATCGCCTCCGATTCCCACACAAGAAGATTGCCCTAAGCCCACTTGTCCTAACTGGAAAACGGCTTCATAAGTCAAAGTACCAGAGCGTGAAACTACACCAATTCGACCTGGTTTATGAATATGGCCAGGCATAATTCCAATTTTACATTGTCCAGGAGTGATAACACCAGGACAGTTTGGTCCGATCAAGCGAGTGCGCTTTCCTTCCATGAATTTTTTGACTCTCACCATGTCTAAAACGGGAATTCCTTCAGTGATACAAACCACTAAATCCAAGTCCGCATCAACGGCCTCCATAATTGAATCCGCCGCAAATGGTGGTGGCACGAAAATCATAGAAACATTGGCTTCAACCAATTTTTTGGCCTCTTTGACCGTGTTGAAAACAGGTAGATTCAAGTGCTTTGTTCCACCTTTTCCGGGAGTCACACCGCCGACAAATTTACTTCCGTAAGCCAAACATTGCTCGGTGTGAAAGGATCCTTGTGCTCCAGTGATACCTTGAGTGATCACGCGAGTGTTTTTATCAATTAAAATTGACATAATTATTTCCCCTTCACAGCAGCTGAAATTTTTCTAGCTGCATCTTCTAAGTCGTCGCCAGGCTGAATGTCGAGGCCACTTTCTTTTAAAAGTTTTTTCCCTAACTCAACATTGGTTCCTTCTAATCGAACGACTAATGGAACTTTTAAGCCAACCTCTTTAGAAGCGGCGATCACGCCTTCAGCGATCACATCACATTTCATAATTCCGCCAAAGATATTAACCAAGATTCCTTTCACGTTTTTGTCTTGCAAAATAATTTTGAAAGCCGCAGTGACTTTTTCTTTGTTAGCACCACCGCCGACATCTAAAAAGTTGGCCGGATGTTCCCCGTGGAGCTTAATAATGTCCAGAGTGGCCATCGCAAGACCGGCTCCATTCACCAAACAACCAATGTTTCCATCGAGTTTAATAAAAGCAAGATCATATTTACTCGCTTCGATTTCTGTCGGTTCTTCTTCAGTGAGATCGCGATATTCCATGATGTCTTTGTGGCGATACAAGGCATTTGAGTCAAAATTCATTTTTGCATCCAAAGCCAAAACATCACCGTCTTTGGTCACAACCATTGGGTTGATTTCGGCAATGGCGCAATCACACTCCACAAAAGCTTTGTAAAGACCCATCATAAAGCTCGTCGCTTTATTCACAACTTCAGCGGGCATTCCAATTCCAAAAGCAAGCTCTCGAGCCTGGAAAGGGATTAAACCAGTCGCTGGATCGATATCAACTTTGATAATGGCTTGCGGATTTTTTGCGGCCACTTCTTCGATGTCCATTCCGCCTTCAGAAGAAGCCATCATGGTGACTCGTCCAGTGGCGCGATCAACCAGTGCGGCAACGTAATACTCTTTCTGAATATTACAGCCTTGCTCAATAAAGACTCGATTTACTTTTTTACCTTCTGGACCTGTTTGATGGGTGATGAGTTGCATTCCAATAATTTTCTTTGAGAGATCTTTAACCTCGTCCAAAGATTTTGCAATTTTAACGCCGCCACCTTTGCCACGTCCACCGGCATGAATCTGCGCTTTAACAACCCAAAGACTGCCACCAACATCTTTTGCTGCTGCGACCGCTTCATCGGGAGTCGAGGCTACTTTTCCTTTGAGAGTTGCAACTCCAAAGCGGCGAAGGACTTCCTTCGCCTGAAACTCATGAATATTCATTGATCAATCCTTTGTATTTTTTCGTTAATTTTTTAGTATTGAAGTTTTTTTAAAGCTTCCACGAGCTCACGAACCGCGCCCGCTGATTTTTCTAAGCCAGCACGTTCAGAGTCATTCAGTTTTAGTTCCATGACTTGCTCGACACCTTTACCACCAAGTTTGCAAAGAACTCCGATGAAAAGGCCTTTCATGCCATACTCGCCATTCAATTCCGCCGCACAAGGAAGAATTCGTTTTTGATCTTTCAAAATCGCCTCTGCCATTTGTACCGCTGACGCGGAAGGAGCGTAATAGGCTGAGCCCGTTTGCAGAAGTTTAACAATTTCTGCTCCGCCATTGACCGCGCGCTGAACGATGGCATCTATTTTATCTTGAGGTAGAAGTTCCGCAAGAGGAATTCCTCCAACAAAAGTGTAGCGAGGCATTGGTACCATAGTGTCTCCATGTCCACCCAAAGTAAAACCTTGAACATCTTTCACAGAAACATCGAGTGCCTCAGCAATAAATGAGCGGTAACGAGCACTGTCTAAGATTCCGGCCATTCCGATCACGCGCTCGCGTGGAAAACCTAGAACTTGCTTCGCTACAGTACACATGGCATCCAAAGGATTTGAGACAACAATCACCACAGAGTTTGGTGCATATTGTTTAATTCCTTCGCAACAAGTTTTAACGATCTTTGCATTAGTTGCCAAAAGATCATCGCGACTCATTCCGGGTTTTCGCGGAATTCCTGCAGTGAGGATAATCACATCCGCATCCGTAAGATCTGCGTAGTTCGCGGTTCCGGTCACATGTGAATCAAATTGTTCAACCGGTGAAGATTCGAAAAGATCTAAAGCTTTTCCTTTTGCGGCGCCCTCGTTAATATCAAGCAAAACAACATCGCCCAATTCTTTTTGAGCGGCCCAATGGGCTGCAGTTGAACCGACGAAGCCTGCTCCGATCACACCAATTTTTTTTCTTTTGTGAGTCATTCTTTCTCCTTGCGTTTGACGGCTTATTCAAACTTAAATCAATTAGTTAGACAAGTCGTGGTCCATCTTTTTTAGACTGAGGTTGGGCGTGGCGTTAGCTGCCATAAATTTGAGCGAAGTCAGTATCTCCTTCGAGGGGAATACCGTTCTTCATAATGTAAGCCTTAATGTGACCGAGGGCGAGTCTGTGGCAATCATTGGCCCGAGCGGCCAAGGGAAGAGTATTCTTTTGAAATTGATGGCCGGTTTGGTGCCACCAACCAAGGGAAAAGTCCTGGTTCGAGGCGAAAATCTTTTTGAAATTTCTGGCGCAAGACGACAAAAGCTTATCAATAAGATTGGAATGTTATTCCAAAAGAATGCCTTGTTCGACTCTTTGACCTGCGGAGAGAATATCGCCTTTCCATTGCGCGAAGTGACAGAGTTGTCAGAGAAAGAAATTCAGAAAATTTCCGAAGAGTTTTTAGCGGCAGTAGGTATCGGTCATGCAAAAAACTTATACCCAGACGAGATCAGTGGTGGGATGCAAAAAAGGCTAGGTATTGCTAGAGCTTTAGCTCTTCATCCGGAACTTATTTTTTACGACGACCCGACGGCAGGCTTAGATCCAATCACCAGCCGGAAAATTATCGATTTGATTCTTCATTTAAAGAGTAAAAACACATCAACTCTGATTGCAGTCACGAATGACATGAATCGGGCTTATCAACTCGCCGATCGAATTTGGATGGTGGTTGATCAACAGGTGATTGATGCTGGAACTGTGGAGCAGACCAAGCAGCACAAAGATCCGCGCATTCGCCAATTTATTAGTGGTGAAATCAATGGCCCTCTAACTTCGATGGCGGGGGGCGAGTGATTCAGTTCAAAGGCTTAGTTAAAAAATTCGGTGACCGAATCGTTTTGAAGGGCTTGAATTTGTCGGTTCAAAAAGGAGAAATTCTCTTTATTCTTGGAACGTCTGGTACGGGAAAATCGGTTTTACTGAAGAATCTGATGGGATTAATGAAACCCGATGCGGGTCAAATTTGGATTGAAGGTGAAGAGGTCTCCAGTTTTTCAGAGGAGCAATATTTACCGATCCGAAGAAAATGTGGATTGGTCTTTCAGCAACCAGCACTTTTTGACTCATTAACGGTGTTTGAAAATATTGCATTTGGAATTCGTCGTCATACAAAAGACAGTGAACAAGAAATTCAGAAAAAAGTGACCAAAGCACTAGGTTTAGTTCATTTGAAAAATATTGAAAATAAATTTCCGTCTCAGCTTTCATATGGAATGCAAAAACGCGTGAGTTTGGCTCGCACAATTGCGTTAGAGCCAAAAGTTTTGCTTTTTGATGAGCCAACAACAGGTCTTGACCCCGTCACCACAAGCGCGATTAATCAACTTATCTTAGAGCTTTCCAGAAATTTAAAAACGACTTCGATTGTTGTTAGTCATGACATGCGTTGTGCTTTGGATATTGCGGATCGAATAATAGTTATGGATCAAGGAAGTATTATTGAAATTGGAACACCGGAAGAATTAAAAAAATCACAAGTTTCATTGGTCAAAGACTTTCTTTCTGAGGTTCTTGAGAAAGAGGCGCGCCAATGATGGGAGTCATTTCTGACGCAGGAAAAGTAGTTATTTTCTTTTTTCGAATATTAGGAGTCTGGAAAAGAAAATCAATTTCTAGTCAGCTGATGTTTGAGCAAATCTGGAAAGTGACCATGCAAAGCGCGCTCACCACGGGCATGGCCGGTTTTTTTGTTGGCGCTATTATGACGATCCAATTCACGATGCAAATGAAAGATTTTGGAGCATTAGGATACTTGGGGGGTCTCGCCACAAGCACCACCATTCGCGAAGTAGGTCCTTTGCTCATTGCCTTTATGCTGGCTGGAAAAGTTGGGGCGTTCACTTCGGCAGAACTAGGCACAATGCGAGTGACGGAACAAATTGATGCAATCCGCTGCCTTGGAGCAGATCCCATTCAAGAATTAGTGCTTCCGCGTTTTATAGCGATTGTCATTTCCTCTTTTTTCTTGTTAGGACTAGGGCTGTTGCTGTCGATTTTTGGCGGCATTTTATTAGGAGAAGTTTTTTCCGGAGTAAGCTTTGAGGAATATCTTCGCCATATTCCAACCATCGTTAGTTTACCTTCAATATTAACTGGTTTATTTAAATGCTTTATATTTGCTGTGGTATTAGCAGTGATTTGCACCTATCGTGGTTATACGACGACTGGTGGCGCTAAAGGAGTCGGTCTAGCGGTAGTAAAAACAGCGGTTGGAACAATGGTGACTATAGTTATTGCTGACTGGGTCACGAGTCTTTTGGCGGATATAACTTTAAGAGCGGTCTTGGGGACATAATGTTTGAGCACTTTGTTTCTTTCACCGAGATGACGACTCATGCAATTTTTTCTGCCTTCAGGCCTCCTGTGCGCATTAAAGAATCTTTTCAACAGCTCTATTTTGTGGCCAATCAAAGCTTAATTATCATCGTTTTTTGTGTGTGTTTTGCGGCTATGGTGACGATCTTGGAAAGTTCTTTTCATATGAGACTCGTCGTTCAGAATGATTCCATGGTGCCTGGATTTGCCGCAATGCTGATTCTTCGAGAGCTCGGCGCTGTGGTGACGGCCCTTTTACTCACGTCAAGAGTTGGCGCAGGAATAGCTGCGGAGGTTGGTCTTATGCAAACAACAGAGCAGATTGATGCATTAAAAATGCTGGGAATTGATCCTGTACAATATTTAGTTTTACCAAGACTTTTTGCCTGTATTTTTGGTGGAATGATCCTCACTATTGTTGCCGATTTGGTCTGTATTTATAGTGCGATGCTGGTGAGTGATATGTATTTAGGCTTTTCGCCAGCCATGTTTATTAGCGGAATGAGAAGATTTGTGCATTTCAAGGATCTCATTTTTTCTGTGATAAAAGGGGCCTCTTTTGGAGTCGTAATTCCTTTGGTGAGTTGTCATTTCGGCTTTCGATGCAAATCCGGAGCAGAAGGAGTTGGCTTGGCAACAACAAACAGTGTCGTTACTTCATCAATTGTTATCATTATTATCGACTTTGTGTTGTCATATCTATTCACTCATTTCTAGAATAAGTAAAAGCAGAAAGATTGAATATTTTTTTGTAAGAGTTAACAAAAAGATTACTGAAACTGAAACTGAAAAAGAATAGAATGAAATTAAAAAAAGAAATAATTTTAAGAAATAAAAGGATTTGAAATGAAGGCAGAAGCCAAGGTTGGATTGCTTTTTCTCGGCTCACTGATTTTGGTGGTGGGTTTTGCTTACGTAATGGGAATTATCACCCCGTTTTCTAACAATAAATCATTGAATGTTCGTTATAACTACGCCGGCGGATTGGAAGAGGGTTCTCCAGTTCGAGTCATGGGTATCAAAGTAGGTAAAGTCCGTAGGATTGAGTTTGAGCCCGGATTTAAGACCAAAAATGATGAAGAAGTAAAATTGCGTGTGGAAATTGATGTGGAAAAGAAGGCTTGGGCCAGCATTCGAAAAGACTCAAAGTTTTTTATCAATTTAGCGGGTGTTATTGGAGAGAAATTTTTAGAAATATCTCCTGGCTCTACTAATGCTGAAGAATTTAGTTCTGGCGATAGCGTAAGAGGTGAAGATCCGCCGCGAATCGATCAGTTGATTTCTCAGTCCTATGGATTGGCTGGAAAAATTATCGAGCTAGTCAATAAAAATGAAGGCTCAATTTCAAACGTAATAGCGCAGTTAGATAAATTAACCACAAATTTTAATAAAACACTTATCTTGCTTGATAAAACCTCGAAGAATAAAGATATGGCACGTCTTCTTGATAATGCCATTAAGATCAGTGATGATGTGGCTTATTTAACAGGAAATCTTCGAAGTAAAAAGGCAGAAGACACCTACGCTTTGGTACAGAAACTTTTGTTTCGTTTAGAGCCCTTGGACGGACCCGCGATTAAAAAGTTTTTTCAAGAAGAGGGTGTGAAAGCTAAAATTTCCTTTTGAGGGGAGTCGATAAATGCGTTTGTGTCTATTAATATTTATTTTTGGATGTTTGTTTGAACTGAATGCCTTGGCTCAAAAGGCAGTGTTGATTGAAGACTTTAAGGAAGATGCGGTTGAGGCAAAAGACAGCGCTGTTCGACTTGGAAGAAAAGTTGAACAAAAAATCGAGACAAAGAGGGGCTCTTTTTTGCGCGAAAAACGCGCCATTGCCGAAGTTTTCACTTCAGAATACGATTCCACTTATTCCATGAGAGCTGACCGACGTGTTGGTGTTGGCGTAGAGCTTGCTGGAAAACTTGGACTTCTTGGTGTGAGCGCAGAGCTTAATTTTTCACTCGATGATTCTGCGTTGATTGGTTTTGGTGGCGGGCCTCAATATTCGACCTTTGAAATGGGTTGGCGTCACGTTTTCGGTGGAAGAATTCTGGCTCCTTATGCTGGGGCCGCTTTTGCCCGCTGGTATAATAATTCTGAAACCGGAGGCTCAATTGGGAATACGACACCAAGTTTTTTGGGCCAAAAATTTTTGAGCGATAGTGATAAACAAACAGGAAAGTTCGCCGTTAATATCTTAACACCCTCTGTTGGTCTTCAGTACAACATGCTGAATGGACCCTATGTGGGCACCAGTCTTTATGCCGAAGTCATGATGCTTTTAAGTCTTTCTAATTTTCAGAATGTACTCACGGGAGCTTTTGGAGCCACCTACTATTTTTAGTGCGAAGAAAATTTTGCCATATAAATCGTGAGTGAAGCGAATTCAAATTTCTGCAAAATCACTAAAAACGACTTAGAGTGCCGCTTCATCACCGAGATCTTCGCTGAGGTCTCTTTCATTCGGAAGAGCAAGCTCTATACCGGCTGGGTGGAAACCAAGAGCACCGCAGACGAGCTCTACTTGCTGTAAACATCCCAACAGATTTTTTTGAGTCGAAAGTGTTCCGCTGGCAATCCAGAAATTTGGCAAATTCGGCAAAGATTGATTCGCATTCAGCTTAATTTCTCCATTGCCACCAATTGATGGTGTAACTAAAATTCTCTCTGATTTCAAATTATCCAATGCAGTTGGGTAGGCACGCTTGATCTGTCGTTTGATTTTTTTGAGAGTGAGAGCTATTTGCTCAGCATCTTCTGCAGACTCGTTATCGATGAAAGAAACCCACTGAGACAACTGAAGCTTCTCTTCGTTGGGGTTTTCTGCTGTAGGCGAGGAGGTCACCATTGCAGAAAATTGACCCACGCAAGGTCCAACGTCATCTTGAGTTGTTCCATTGAGAATATGCAATTTTTCTGGCTCAGCGACGAGTTGAGAGTGAACTAAATCCAAGCAAAGAGCTGTCCAATACTTAGCTTTGGATAATTTTTGTCGATGGCGCACAGATAAGCCGGACTCAGGTAAGAGAATCGAGAGACTTTGAATTGGTCCGCAATAAATAAAATTGTGTCCCAAAATATTTTTCTGTCCGTTAATAAGCGCTCGAGTTATTTTCCCGCCCTCTTCGACAAATTTAGTGACATAAGAGCGAGGAATAAAATCAGCTTGTGATTTTTCGAAGAGCTGTTCGACCCACTGGTAAGGGTGGGTCTCACATTGAAGTCGTTGTTGTGATAAAAAATAAGAAAACTCTTCATAAAAAGTCGGAGGAGTGTTTCCAAAACCTACGAAGGGACGCAGACCACCTGATTCGTAAGTCACAGGAGCATTTTCTACTGAGCGAAATTCCATGGACTCCCCAAAAAGGGCTGATAAAAAAGCCATGGATTTTCGAGATAAATCAGTGTCAGGTAAAAACCTAAATCCATTATTGATCGTGCCGACGGCAGTCTCTTGTTTTTGATTGACACCGCCAAAAGTATCCGCGGCCTCAAGCAAAAGGACATTTTGAGTGACGCGGGAAAGAGCTGCAGTCATCAAAAGGCCGCTAAGGCCTGAGCCGACCACAACATAATCGTAAACGTGAAGAGAAGATTTTTTCGGATTTATGTTCATAGAAAAAGAGTTCCAAGACCTGGACTTGATTGCAAGAGCAAAGCTCAATGACGGATAGCGCGATCTATCAACAAGCGCAAAATCGCTCGGACTGGTGCCTTAAGCATGGGCATGAAGTCAATCAAGCCGGCAATAGGCGGTGAAACTGCATAATATAAGCGCACAAAAGCACGCCCTGCTCGGGATTGTAAAAGCACATGATCACGCCATTCTTGAAGAATAATCACTTCAGGTGCGTAACAAGAAGAAAAAGCGGCGGTCGCGATAAAACAACGACCCTTTGATTCTTTCGCGCTCTTTAAAAAAAGTCTTACGATGGAAGGATTATTTGCGGATTTTGCAAAAGCTTCTCCTTTGCGAACGATATCAGGAAAGACAGGAGTGTAGCGTAAAAAGGAACTTAATTTGACGGCCGCCATTTTCATACGATCACCATATTTTTCATTGGTATCGTAGATGCGCAAAAGATCCCAATAGACTCCGGCGACCACAGTGAGTTCTTGTGTCCGAGCAGAGTCTTTGAAGTGTTCTGGTGTTAACTCGCCGGGCTTTACATCAAAAACCATTTCTAAAACTTTAATGTATTTTTCATATTGAACAGCAGCATCTGAAAAAGCTTTGCTATTCATGTGAGAGCGAGCGGCTTTGATTAAATTCACACGACTTTTCCACAAGGTTAACTTACGTTGCTCTCTGGCTTTGCCAACGCTATTACGAAAAGAACCTTTTCCTACAGATTCTGATAGTTGCGTGTAGCAATTCAAACAAACCTGCTCAGGAAGTTTTTCAGTGTTACCATACTCACGAAGCTTGGTCGTAAGTGGGCTGTCTATGTTTTGAAGTCCGGCGGCATTCTTTCCACAACGCGGACATTGCATTTCGCTCATAGAACTTATTTTGTTAAAGAAGATTCAGCGGGTCAACATCGGCAAAAATGCGAACGCCCGAAGGAAAAAGTTTTTCGTTCCCCAGCAGGTGCCTGCAAAGCTTGTTAAGGTCTTTCATTTCAGGACCTTTGAGTAGTAAGTGGTAGCGAAATTTTCCCCGAACACGGCTAAGAGGAGCTTGCGCTGGACCAAGGACCTCAATTTTTTCATAAGACAGAAATTTTTCCTTAAGCTGAGTGGCCATTTCAGCAATTTGCTGGGACGTCGCCTGGACTTTTTCTAGATCAGTTCCTTGTAGTCGCAAGGAAATCAAACGGCCAAAAGGTGGGTAAAGAAGAGCCTCTCGGTGTACGAGTTCTTGCTGAGCAAAGCCGACGAAATCATTTTGTTGCGAAAAAACTAAGCTGGGATGCGAAGGATTATAGGTCTGTACAATAACACGTCCGGGCTCTTCGTCGATCTTCACATGACGGCCGGCTCGCCCACTCACTTGAGTCACTAATTGAAAACTTCGTTCAGGCGAACGGAAATCAGGAATGTTAAAGCCAACATCTGCGAGGACCAAACCGACCAAATTAAGCTGAGTAAAATCCAAACCTTTGGCGATCATTTGAGTTCCAATCAAAATATCAATTTCACCGGTCTCCATTCTTTCAATAAGGTCTTCTAAGTCTGCACGAGACGTAATTTCATCACGATCCGCACGAGCAATTCGTGCCGCAGGAAAAAGTTTTGCGATTTCCTGCTCAAGCATTTCCGTGCCAAGGCCAAGCGGAGTCATAACTCCTTGCTTGCAATCAGGACACAGTTCTTTAAAGTTTTCATGGTAATCGCAATAGTGACAAACCAAATGAGAAGAGCCGTGAAGAGTCAGAGAGATATCGCAATTAGGACACTCATGGATGTAACCACAATCAGGGCAAAGCACCATTGGCGCCATGCCTCGTCGATTCAGAAACAAAGCGACTTGTTTTTTACGGTCGAGATTTTCTTTCATGGCCGAAAAGAGTTGAGGGCTTAGCCAGGAGGGTAAATCTGACTTAACTTCTGAAAGAGAACGCTGTTGTTTAAGTTCACGCATGTCGATGATTTCTATATTTGGGAGCGAGCGACCCTCCACGCGTTCGAATAAACGATGCAAGTGATAGCGTCCCTCTTGTGAGTTTTTCCACGACTCCAAACTGGGAGTTGCTGAGCCAAGCACGACCGGACATTGAAAAAACTTTCCTAACATCACAGCACAATCGCGTCCGTGATACTTCAACTTTTCTTCTTGTTTAAAACTAGGTTCGTGCTCTTCATCGACAATCACCATCCCCAAATTATCAATTGGACAAAAAAGAGCCGAGCGTGCACCGATCAAAATATTTTTTTTCCCGTCGACAATTTCCCACCACTGATTTGTTCGCTCGCGAGGAGTAAGTTGGCTATGAAGCACGGCAATTTGATCCCCAAATCGAGCTGCAAATCTTTGAATTAGTTGGGGCGTGAGAGAAATTTCTGGCACCAAAACCAATCCGCGTTGACCTTTGGCTAAAATTTCCTGCAACAGGTGCATATAGATTTCGGTTTTCCCTGAGCCCGTCACACCGAAAACTAAATGTGTCGAAAAACCTTTATGAGCTAAAACTCCATCAACAGTTTTTCGTTGTTCTGCTGTCAAGACGGGGGCTTGACTAGGGCCAGAGGCCTTAATGACGGCCGCTCGCTTGGAAGCCCGCGGAGCTATCATTTTTTTTAAGGGAGGAAAGGCAAGGCTTGTCACTGAACCAACAGGATGAAAATAGTATTGAGCGACCCACTCCAGCCATTTTAAAAAAGGCTCCGGCAGCAAGGGGTATTCATCAATTATTTTTGTAATTTCTTTTAAAGAAAAACTCGGCGCCTCAGTTTTAGGACCGAGCAAAACACCTCGAGCGATTCTTTTTCCTAAAGGAACGTCGACCGCTTGTCCTCGCCGAAGAAGACCTTCAAAAGAGGGCGGGGCAAGATAAGTAAGAGCCTCATCTATTGGCGCATCAACTGCTACGCTCCAAAAGCGGCTCATCGGAACCTCTTGTAGAACTCCTCCACGAGACTTTTAGAAGTGCCGAGCTCAGGAACTTCCAAGGAAGTGCTGGGCTCCAAGGTCATTGATAAAGTTTTTTCTGGTTTAGATTGCACTCGAATTGTTTGAATCGTGACAAGTTTGTCCATTTGATCACCCCACCGAATGGATCGGTGCCGAGGAAAATTAAGGCCCTTGGTGAAAGTAGAAAAATTCTCAGCATTAACTTCGACCTGGGAGGGTAAACGAAATTTTCGAATGACAAACTGATCTTGCTCAATATAAAAAGCCGGAGTTGGCTCCGCGTCTGCATCAGTCGCAAGCCCAAGGCCATAAGCAATGACGCCGCCGATTCGCGTTAATCGAAGATGAGGATCGGAGACCACGTCGGGCTCTTTGCCCAATTTGAATTGTTTTTTTGTAAATAAAGAGGCGGGCACAATTTTCATTCTTACAAGAGTTGCTTGAAAGTGATCGGCTTTTCGAAAGTGAAAATATTTTTCTATAAAATCATCGCCAAGGGATTGTGTGATTCGGCCCTCGCGTCCTTGAAAAAAGCGCTGACCATTATCGTAGATAAAGACCCAATGAATTTTACTCGCCAAATCTTTTGTACCGTTGACAGTAAGGCGTAATTTATTTTCACCTTCAATTTGCCAAGTTTCTTTCAGAGTGAGGGTTTCTTGCATGGAAGGATTGAAGGACGGAAATTGGACTTCTTGTTCAATTTGATAGACACCGCCGCCACTATTTTCAATCATTTTTTGAATCAAGGTCGTTGGTTTTAAAATAAAAGCCGAACTCAGAAGTGGAAGAAAAAGCCGTAAAAAAATCATGAATGATTTCCTGTTTCTTTTTGAAGGCGTTGACCCACTTCGATGAGATATTTTGAAAATTCTTTTCGTAATTCAGAATTCATCAAACCCAGCTCAACATTGGCGCGCAAATAACCAAATTTATCTCCAGCATCAAATCGTTGAGCTGAAAAAGTGGAAGCATAAAAATTTTGTTTTTGCGTAAGAGAGTTCATGGAATCAGTGAGCTGAATTTCCCCTAGAGCACCTGGTTTTCCTTTTTTTAGTTCTTCAAATATCTTTGACTCAAAAACATATCTTCCAGGCAAAGCCCAGCGGCTTGGCGAAAGCTCTTTGGAGGGTTTTTCTACAAAAGACTGCACTTTAAAAACACCATCGCGGTATGGCACGACATCTGCGATTCCGTATTTTGAAACGTCAGAGGGAGGAACTTCCATGACGGCCACGACTGAAGAGTTTAGTTCTTCATGGAGGCGACAGAGTTGAGCGGTTGTATTTGGTCCACCACTGTTGGGCACCATGATTTCATCACCTAGTAATACAGCAAAAGGAGAATTTCCAATGATCGTTTGGCCACAAAGAACTGCATGGCCCAGGCCAAGAGGCTGCTTTTGACGAATACTAATAATATTGACCATATCGCGAATTCGTTTCAAGCGTTCTAGCAATTGAAACTTACCATCTTTGGCAAGTTTATCTTCCAGCTCATAAGACGTATCAAAAAAATCTTCGATGGCTGACTTGCCACGCCCTTGAATTAAAATGATATCTTCGATGCCTGCATTGAGAGCTTCTTCGACGACGTAGAAAATGATTGGAGCATCAACAATGGTGAGCATTTCTTTCGGAACAGTTTTAGTAGCTGGTAAAAAACGAGTTCCTAGACCTGCGGCGGGAATAATGGCTTTTTTTACTTTAGACATGGGTGAATTTTTCTCATTCTGAGCCATGAGTGGCAAATAATTTCTGTCTTATTTTGAGACGATCACTCGATATTTTCTCTAAATCTGCCGATGATATAGGGAGTCCTGTGCTACAATGACTTTGGGGGAGAAATGAATTTTCGCCAATGGCGTCAATTTTTCATAAAGAAATCTGCCGGTCGCTGGCCGATGTCTTTCAAATTACTTTTGCTTGTTCTTGCAGGAGCGGTGGGTCTTTCTTCTTTTCAGAATTGTAGCAAAGCAAGTAGCGGAGGCTTGGCCTCAATAGGTGCCGGCAAAGCTAATAGCTTGCTCGCGAGTAAACCAATTCCTATTGGTCTCTCACTCAATGAGGTTTCCTACATGTCATGTCCAATGGCTGGGGCGACCAACTCAACGATGGGTGATCCACTGGGAAATCCATTTTATCGACTGCGCTTTGGTTCCTTCGATAATTCAGCGGCAAATAATTTTATTGATCCAACCTCAACAGGAAAAACAGTCGATAGTATTGGTGGATTGAGTTTTACGCAATTTGCTATGAATTACATGAGATCAGTGAACCCCAATCCTACCTCTCAGATGCTTGCTAATTATCTTGGCACCTCTCCTTACACTGTCAATTCTCAGCCGGTTGTCGCTTTGATTAATCAGTACCGAACCACCTACTCTGTTTCGTGGACGGCCTTGGCGACGACGATGCTAACGGCATTATCAAATACAACATTGGTATCTTCTCTTGTGAATGCGAATCAAATTGCTGGGTCCGGCACAACACCGATGGGTTATTTTCCGGCACTACCAAATGGTTCGAACGCAATCATTGGCTCTTTAAATTGGGGACAGTCAATTATTGATGAGTCTAATTTTAGAACAAATCTGATGAATGAATATGTTTTTGCAGGCTTTGCGCCGACGACCTCAACGGATGCCTCAGGAATCACTCAGAACCTTCAAGGACCGGATGGCTCAGTGATTGGACGACTTTTTGGCTTAGGATACACCTTTGCGTTTAATTATAATGATCCATCGGTTGCCAATATTTATGAGTGGGATCTTGATCCTTCCACCGGAGTTAATCCCATCAATTTAACCACGCAAAACAATCAACAATGGGAATGTTTTGCGCTGACTGTGGTGCGAGATATTGATCGAAAATATTGGACAGTAAAAACAGCCACTCTCAATGCCCAAAGTACATTTTTGACTTCACTCCTTGGAACTCCCGTAACAGCTCCATTTGTTTCTGGGAATGCTGTACATCCTTTGGATGTGAATACCTTGGGACGAGCTAACCCAAGTTTGCAAGAGAACTATTTCCAAGATGGAAATCTTGCCATTGTGCCAACAACAAATGGAATTCCTTATTTTATGTACAACTTAGAAGTTGATTATAATGTTTTTAAAAATGATGGTGTTGCGGCTTATAATGCACAACATCCGACAGCGACGATGACCGCTCCGGCCACAAGCCCAGGTCCCACATATAACACAAATATCCCATCGACCCCGACCGTCAACCTAATGATGGGGGCCAATGGTTATGACGGGGGAACCTATCATCCTTGTCCACCAGAAGATCCAACCGCCATGTCTGCAGTTAATCTTGAGCGGTTAAGAATTATTCGTCGATTTTTACCGGCCAATTTATGGGAAGTGAATGTGAGTTCAATGTGTGCGGTGCCAACCGCCACAACAACCGCGATGGGCTCCTGTTATGCTTCAGGTGATAATGATCAAACAAAATACATTCAGTACAATGGAACTCCGGGCTCTACTTGTGGCAGTGGAATGACGGAATGCCCCGCAAAAGTTAACTTTTGTTGGCGCTATCACTAATCTCACTTTGCAAATGATCAAACTCAGCTGTTAGCCTTTTCTTATGCAAAAACTATTTTTATTTATTATGTTCGCAACGTCTTTAGCACAAGCGCAATATGGCGCCATTTCCACTGCAACTGCGGGCTCAGGTCGTGCGACAGTGGAGCCCTCTGAATCTCCTGTGCTAAATCCAGCTTCGATTCCATTTTCTCGCGGCTACTTTTTTACCTCCGACTATGCAACGATGTCAGGAACAGAGGAATTTACGGTCGGATTGACAGATAATATGCCAGATTCAGTAGTTCCTGCCGCATTTATTTACAATCAAGTAAATGGAAAATCTTTACGCAACCAAAATTTTACGACTCAAGATTTACGATTAGAATTTGCGAATTTGATAAAGAAAAATTTAGCCTTTGGGATGACGGTGAGAAGTAAAACAGACTCTGTTCTCAATACTCAATATCGACAAACTAATTTATTGATGGGTACAATTTTCGCGTTGAATTCTGAAATTGGCTTAGCTCTGGTCTTAGATAATTTACTAGGTACTAATGCGGAAGTTCCCATGGATTATCGATTGGTCCCTGCAATTGGCTTAGGACTTAACTACAATTATAAAAAAGTGATTCGCTTTCGTCTGGATCTGGAAACCGCCTCCAATGACTCTTTTAATGAGCCCGCTATTTCTGGCGGTCTAGAAGGTCATTGGAATCAGTGGTTGCTCTTTCGGATGGGAGTGAGAAAGACCCTGGAAACGAACATAGACGAGTACGGAGTTGGCGTGGGCTTTGCGGGCCCCAAATTTGCCTTTCACTACGGATATCTAAGCAGTCCTCAACAAGATAAACTTGATCGACATGCTGTTGACTTGGCCATCCCTATTTGGTAGTTCATTCTGCTCTGCAATAGAAATATCGCTGAGCAGTGTTTTGTGTATCAAACGAGGAGAGATCATGGCTTCAAAAACAAAAAAAACAGAACTTCAAAGACTTCGTAAAAATAAAAATCAAGGCAGAAAACGTAAAAATAAACTTGAGTCTACGGGTTCAACTAAGTCTGCAAAAGATCTTTTCAAAGATTGATTTTCTTTCTGCTCGAAAGAGTTTTTTAAAAACTTTTCCTTCAGACGACTTTGATATTATTTCTGACTAAGACTACGTCGCAAGGTGGCCGTCAATTCCTGAGGGCCGCCTTTGAGATCCCAGCGGAATGGGATTTCAACCCAACCTTCCTGACCAGGATAGAATTTCCAATTGTGAATTGCATTTAGAGTACGAGCATCAAGGGTTCTATGTCCGGTGCTTTTCACCAACTTGAATTGAGAGATTTTTCCATCACTTGTTACATAGGCTAAAAACGAAACTTCACCTTGCCGACCAGCCAAGCGATCTTCGTTTTCATAAATCGGACGCATATTCCCAGGATATTGTTTAATTTCAGAAAGCTCTCTCACGGGAGCGTTGACTCCTAAAGAGTTCCCTAGGGCCAACTGCCGATTGTGAACTTCCGCAGCGGCCGCTTGTGCCGCCGCAAGCCGATTCGCAGCCGCTCTATCACCAGCTGCTTTTGCTAGTGCCGCTTGGTGAGCTGCTGCGGCTTTACCAGCGGCATCTCGCGCGGCTTGAGAGGCCGCAAGAGCGGAGGCTTTCTCTGAGGCCAGCGCTTGCTGAATGCGAGATTGATCTGCCGCTTTCATTGCAGTTGCATTTCTTTCCATAACAGTGGCCCGTTGAGCCGCTTCAGCTTGAATAGTTTTTAAGTTTTCTTCTTCTTCGGTGAGCGCTCCATTGGTTTCATCGTCGATTGATTTTTTTAGTGCAGCAACTTTGGCAGAATGTTCTTTATCAACCTTGGCGAGGTCTTCAGCAATATCGCTCTCATCAAGTTGTTTCATTGGTACGTTCATGTCTGCTTTTAAAACTCGGTCAAAATCTTCGCTTTCAAGAACTGGAGCGAGCTCCTCCGAAACAGGAACAGTTGGTCCTTGAAAATAGGCTTTTGACTTAACTGACTTGATTACTTTAGCTGCTGCTTGATGTGGCACCAAAGTTTTCTTTGGATGTTTTGCTTTGGCAATTTTTGTAGAGGTCATTTTATTTTTTGGAATAATCACGACATCTTTTTCTGGATTTGGACTTACTTTTTTGGCTTCAGATATTTCTTCACGAGAGGCTGGCGGAGCCTGTGCAGCGTCAGATTTACTGAGGCTTCCTGCCGCTTCGACTGCGATGGCGGGAAGGCCACCCTCTAAAATTGTGATTTCAGTGAGGGGAGGGATTTCTGGCTTTGGCATAAGTGCGCCGACAACAATAGCTAGAGAAAAAAGCACGACATGAACAAGGCTTGAAAGTGCATAAAATTTCAGAGGTCTTAGATTTGAGTCTGCAGTTAGTTCCATATGATGCCCCACTTTTCCAAATGAGCTAGATACAAGATTTAGGCCGAACAGAAGAGGGTTCGTTGGGCTTTGTATTAGATTTCAAGGGTGATAATTTATTTTTTCTAGAATTTTTTACAAATGAGGATCAGTAGTTGGTCACCAATTCAATGGACCTTGATTGTTGCAACAATTTTTTTCCTTCACGATCTTGATCAATTGCTGAGGAGCCAACGCAGAGTTCGCTATGAATATCGTAGCAAGTGCCGGGCTTACTGATGGCACTGTCGCATAAGCCTGACCTGAGAAGATAATAATCAAGCCGCAAAAAAACGTGTCCTCATTGAAAAGCTTGATTAATTGGCAAGCCACTGAAAGAGCCGATTGCCGTGTAAGGGCTACCAGGCACAGTGGACGTTTTGTTAATGATGCTGTTATCACGACAATTAAAAGGTCCGTTGTAGATGAACCAGCAGTAGCGATATGGCGATTGAATGGCTCCGGTTTGAACGAAGTTTTGGAAATAAATATTTCCTGAAGCACAGCCACCACTATCAACACTGGTTATCGATACAACAACAGCACCAACGCTGTTTTGGAAAAATCCACTGAATTTTTGGCCGTTGTTATAAAAAGAGTTAAAAGTCGATGTTTGTGTTCCATTGTCATACAAAGAAGGAATTGTGATGTTATTTCCTGATGGTGCTGAGTAGCTAGCGGAGTATTGATTTCCTCCAGAGGTGTAATTCAGAGAAACATTTCCATAGTAATGCCCATCGCCAGTATTGTGTAAATTTATGCTCGCACTCGCATTGGATAATCCCGCATAACTCACATGAAGAGGAACTGTTGAATTGGAACTACAACTAGCCATTGGCGTTGGAGTGGGGGTTGGTGTTGTCGTTGTCGTTGGGCCAGGTGTCGGAGTTGGAGTTATCGTTACTCCAGGAGGTGCTGAGGCTGCTGTCGTAGAAAATTGAGCGTTGCTACAAGCGATGATGGTTGTCGTAACTAAGGAGTACAATGCAAAATTTAGCTTTCCCTTTGCGCGAATCATAGTTCACCTCGCTGTTTTGTTCTCAGCTTCTTTCCTACAAAGAGCTTTTGCTAGAATTGTGCCTCTTTGAGATAAACTGATAACCGCCTGAAAATACTCTAATAAATATCGCTAATAAAACTGTTATAAAAAAAGATAGTGTCTAAAAATCAGACAAAATGACTTTTCGGGCTCAACACCTTACTCAGCTCTCGTCTAAATATTTCGTAGGAAATTTTTCAAAAATTTTCACCGATTAGATTCAATCGTTCAAATGTCTAGGGTTCAGCAGAACGATCTTTCGGTGGATATAAGCTAAAACTAAGCCAGTCTCAAAATGAGATAACCTCTGTTTGATAGTAAAATCCCTGTTCACGATGTCGACAGTGAGCGAAAAACAGCTCGTAAAAAACCAAAAGCCGACGAGGTCGCCGGCTTTTGGTAAAATAATTTTATAATAATAGAGAAGTTCTTAGTAACGTCCGCCGCCGCCACCACCGCGTCCGCCGCCGCCGCCGAAACCACCACGTCCGCCGCCACCGCCGCGTCCGCCGCCTCCACCACCACCGAAGCCGCCACGTCCGCCGCCGCCACCTTCGCGAGGTGCCATTGGTTTAGCTTCGCTTACGTTGATTGCGCGACCTGATTGCTCAGTGCCGTTCAATTTTTCGATAGCTGCTTGAGCTTCTTCGTCTGTTGACATTTCAACGAAACCGAAGCCTTTGCTGCGTCCAGAGTCACGATCAGTAACGATACGTGCTGATTCAACAGTACCGAAGTTAGCGAACATGTCGCCCAAAGATTGATCATTTACTGCGTAAGAAAGATTTCCTACATATACTTTTTTGCCCATTATTCCTCCTTAGAATTGATAATAGGGTCGCCGCTAAAGGGAAAAGGAGCCGAACGCTTTTTCACTCAAAAGGGACTATTTATTCTTAATCGCCCTTTTATCCTGTTTTTGTTCAAAGTCCTAGCAAAAAATTGAAATCGAAGGCTAGAAATACAATTTTATCGTTACACTGATTAAAAATGAAGTTGAGTTATTCTATTTTATATTTATTTCAATTGGTTACATAGCTTTTCAATTAATTTAAATGTTGCATTATTTTTCTTACCGGTCATAAGGGCGGAAATTAAAGAGCCAATAGACAATCTTGCTCAAGCTAAAATAGACTAGCCACATCCGAGGTATATTCCGAGGTATATTAAGTGAAAAAGTTTTTTTGGGGCATGGTTATTGGAATTTTTCTTCCTCCAATCGGTGGGTACATTTTTATTATTTCTGGCGGTATGCCTGTAGCAGCCAAGGGAGTTCCTCTTCCAATGGAGCGTTTTATTGCTAAACTAGCTATAGACAGAGCAATGAAAGACGACATTACTAGGCGGTCGCCGCTTTCCAGTGATGAGATGAACTTGCTCGCGGGCGCAAAAATTTATGTGAAGCATTGTGATGTCTGCCACGGTCTTTCGGCAAATCAACCCACTTTTATTTCCAAAGGGTTATTTCCTAGGCCACCGCAGTTTTTTGAGCCTAACCAGGGATTAACGGAAGATCCTATCGGCGAAGTTTTTTGGTCAGTAAAAAATGGAATGCGACTTACTGGGATGCCTGGATTTGACGAAAGTTTATCAGAAACCGAAATATGGCAGGTGAGTCAATTTCTTCTAAGTGCTGATAAGCTTCCCCCATCGGCTCAACAGGTATTAACTTCGGAAAAATTGTAGTTTATAGTTTAAAAAATTTCATCATTCAGTCCTTCACGACAAATGATCGTGCAACCACTGATCTGCCTCTTGATGTCGCGGAAATAGCGAGTTTGCCAATTTCCAGTATTCTTTAGAGTGATTCATGTGACGTAAATGACAGAGTTCGTGAACAATAACCGATTCGATCACCCAGGATGGAGCGGCCATAATTTTAGAATTTAGAGAGATTGTACCTTTGGAAGAACAACTCCCCCAGCGAGAACTCATATAGCCAACACGTAATTTTTTGGGCTGCAGGCCAGTTTGTTGTGCGATCTCTTTTAAAAGAAGAGGCAGGTATTTTCGTGCCTCTCGAAGATAAAATTGTCGCAAAATTTGATGCACCATTTTTGGGGTTAAGGGTTCTTGCAACATCTCTTGCGGCATTAAAAAATTAATATGACTTTCAGTACGGACTAAAAAGGCAGACTTCAAAGGGGTCACTGATTTACGGAGAGAAAAGGTTTCCCCAAGAAAATGAATTTTTTCACCCTCTTTTAATTCACGACGTTGTGTTCTTGGTAAGGAGTTAAGTTTCTCCAAGTTTTTTTCAAGCCATCTTTGTTTTTGCTCTAAAATTTTTTCTATTTCGTTTCGGGTTGTACTTTTGTTCGTTCTGACAATAATGGGCTGATGAGGCTTGAGTTCCAGACCAAGCGTTTTTCGGCGCAGACTGCGAATCACTCGCACTTGCCAATGCTTAAATTGCCAAAGCTCTGGTTTTGGATTATCCGTAGAGCGTGCACGAAAAAAATCAAAAAGACTCATTCATTCATTTAGACCCGGAACTCGTGTTAGAAGCAACAGAATCTGCAGGAATGGCTCCCACTGGGGAGTTCACCCAATTGAATTCTTATGAAAATCGCGTATTTGATATTCGATTAGAGCCAGAGGGCACAGCGGCAGAGAAAAAGGCAGAGGCGAGCAAAGACGAGCCAAGGGATCATCAATCGGATCGAGTTATTGCGAAGTTTTATCGGCCTGGCAGATGGACAAAGGAATGCATTCTTGAAGAGCACCGCTTTTTAGCTAGTCTGCAAGCGGAGGGCCTTCACGTAGCAGCTCCTCTTATGCAGAATAACAAATCCACTCTTTCAACTCATCAAGGAATTCATGTGGCCTTTTTTCCCAAAGTGCTGGGGCGAATGCCGCAAGAGTTGACTCTTAAGGATATGGAGCAGGTCGGACGACAACTCGCGATTCTTCATAATGTTGGAGCTAAAATTCGTTTTCAGCAGCGACCAATTTTAGGGGAAACACCCCACGATCCTTGGAGTAATTTGGACTTTCTTATTCCTTGGATCGCGCCTGAAATGCGAAAACGATACATTGACGCCGCCGAGGAATTATTTTCTGCGCTTCAACAAACGATCGATTTTGAAAGCTTTCAAGCGATTCATGGAGACTGCCATCGTGGCAACATTCTTTATCGAGATCAAATTGGCCAGGATGGAATATTTTTCTTTGTGGATTTTGACGATTGCATGCAAGGGCCAGTGGTCCAAGATTTTTGGATGTTATTTTCTTCAGCTGAGTTTAAAGAAGAACAGGATTCCCTCATGAAGGGCTATGAATCTTTGCGAAGATTCCCTCACGAACAATGGAAGTGGATTCCTTTGCTTCGTGGTTTGCGAATTATTAACTACGCAGCATGGATAGCAAGACGCTGGAGCGACCCAAGCTTTCCTCGACTTTTTCCCTTGTTCAAAGAATATAATTATTGGGCGGAAGAAGTTGAAGCTTTAGAAAAAATAATTTGGTCTTTCTCATAAGCCAGGTCTGATAATACCCTATTCTTCTGCGAAAAGCCGCTCGAGCTCAAACAAAGGTGCTAACGCGATAAGTTAGTCATCGGAAAGCGGACAATATTATTATACACAACCAAGTGGCTGGGTCCCCTGCAATTGCGCCTTTGCCAAATCCCGCTAGGCCCGGAAGGGAGCAACGGTAGTCAGAGGACTTTGTGACAGGGGGTGCCCAGCCACTTTTTAAGAGGGGTTTTTTTGTCCTACCAGGTGATAGCACGAAAATGGCGCTCGCAAAGTTTTGATCAATTGGTTGGTCAAACTCATGTCACAACAACATTACAAAATGCGCTTAAAAACAATCGCCTCCCGCATGCCCTGTTATTCACAGGTCCGCGAGGAACTGGGAAAACTTCGTCAGCACGGATTTTAGCAAAAGCCTTACGCTGCCCGAATGCACAAAATTTTATTCCATGTAATAAATGTTCAGAGTGTGAAGAGATTTCTCTTTCGCGAAGTCCAAATGTTACTGAAATTGATGGGGCTTCTAATAATGGAGTCGATTCAATTCGCGATTTGCGCGATACAGTTGCTTATGCTCCTTCCTCTGGAAAATATAAAGTCTATATCGTGGATGAAGTTCACATGCTCACGACGAGTGCATTCAATGCGTTGTTAAAAACCCTCGAAGAACCGCCAGACCATGTCATTTTCATTATGGCGACCACGGAAGTGCACAAGATCCCTCAAACAATTTTATCTCGCTGTCAGCGATTTGATTTTCGCCGAATCGCTACGCGAATGATTGCAGATCGACTCAAGTTGATTTGTGATTCTGATAAAATTTCTGCAGAGCCCGAGGCTCTCTGGATGATTGCCAGGCAGGGCGATGGCTCTATGAGGGATGCGCAAAGCTTGTTAGATCAAGTGATTACTTTTGCTAATGGTCCTTTGACAAAATCGAATGTTGTTGAAATTTTGGGACTCACTGATCACAGTCTTTTGCTAGAAGTAATTTCAGAATTGGTGAGCCGTGATTCACAGGGAATTCTTTTAAGTTTACAAAAAATAGCATTGGCGGGCTATGAACCAAGTCTTTTCGCGGGCGATCTTTTGGAAAACATTCGCCATCTTTTACTCATAAAAATTAGCGAAAAAACCGACACCACTTTAATTGAACTTCCTGATTCTGAGATTCGGTTTTTGCAAGATTTAGGTCAGCAAGTCAGTGAGGAAGATATTCATTTACTTTTTGATATGATGTTGAAAGGTGCTAATGATATCAGTCGCGCAGGGGACCCTCGCACCGTGATGGAAATGATTCTTTTGCGGATGGCTTCTGCTCCTCGGGTGGCCTCTTTGCAAGCCCTTTTGTCTGGCCAGGTGGTGGTGCCGACGACAAAAACTATGACGGTTCCTAAGCCAGTGCTGCCGACGACGAGGCCGACTCCACAGAAGAGCCCACTTTCGCTTAACCCACAAGATCGATGGTTTGAGCTTGTGCAAACAATCAAGTCCGCAGATTCTTTGTTAGGTGCGAAGATAGAAAATCTTTTATTTATAGCAGAAAAAAATAAAGTGATTGAGTTGGCGGTGCCAACGAAAATGTCTTTTCTGAAAGACCAAATGTCTGATCGCGCCACGCGTGAACGTATGCAGACTTTTGTTGATCAGTATTGGGGAGCTGGTTATTCTTTAACCCTTGGATTCTCTCAAGAGTCGAAGGAAAAAGAGGGACAAGCCGTTTCTGCTAGAGCTAATGAATTGGACAAAGAAGATAAAAAGCAGAAAAGCATGGCTGAGCAAGTGGCCGCTCATCCAAAAGTGATAGCCGCGAATACGGCATTTAAGGGACAAATCAAATCGATCAAGGAGAATACATGAAGGGTTTTGCAGGCGGAATGGCGCAATTGATGAAACAAGCAAATCAAATGCAATTGAAAATGAAAAAGGTGCAAGAGGAAATCGGTCAGCAAGCCTTTGATGGCACGGCTGGTGGCGGAGCGGTAAAAGTCACCGTGAACGGTGACCATCTTTTGAAATCAGTCGTCATCAGTCCTGAATTGATCAAGTCTGGAGACTCGGAAATGCTTCAGGACCTGATTGTCATGGCCTCTAATGATGCAATTAAAGTTGCTAAAGAAACCATGGCCAAAGAAATGGAAAAGATCAGTGGCGGAATGAATATTCCAGGACTATTCTAGTTCTTAATGCTGAACATTCCCGCTCTTGAAAAACTAGTTCACGAATTAGCCCGTCTTCCGGGAATTGGGCCAAAGACGGCGCAGCGCTTAGCCTATTATGTGCTTCGCTCCCCATCGGAGTATTCGATGCGCTTGGGTGAAGCCCTTGAGCGAGTTCGCACTGAAATCAAAACTTGTCCCGTTTGTTTTAATTACACCGACCGTAAAATCTGCAGATATTGTGAAGATCCCCATCGTTCAGATGAAGTTTTATGTGTGGTCGAAGAACCTTCAGATATTATGCGCATCGAGGCCTCTGGAGCTTTTCGTGGTCGTTACCATGTATTACATGGAACGATTAGTCCTTTGGATGGTGTTGGCCCGTCAGACTTGAAGATTCAAGAATTACTGACGCGACTAAATCAAGGTATCGACCAAAGCCTAGGGGAGACTTCTGTTTCACAAAAGCCAAAAATGAAAGAAATTATTATGGCATTGGACGCGGATCTAGAGGGTGACACCACTATTTTGTATTTAGCAAAACAGTTGGAGCACACTGGACTTCGAATCAGCCGAATTGCTCATGGAGTTCCCATTGGCAGTGATATCGACTATGTTGATGATAGAACCATGGGGCGGGCTCTGGAGAATCGGATCCAGCTTTAGATTTGAATCAAAAAAAAGTTTTGTAACTTGTGAGGATTAAAAATGTCGTTCTTTAACCATAATGCAAAAGAAATTCACTGCAAGATTGTTTATTATGGTCCCTCTTTAGGAGGAAAAACGACCAATGTGCAATGGGTTTATCAAAACACTGCCGACGATCAAAAATCAAAATTAATTGCGCTTAACACTGACATCGAAAGAACTTTATTTTTTGATTTTTTGCCTCTCAATATTGGTGATATTCGAGGTTATAAGACGCGTTTCCACTTGTATTCAGTTCCTGGACAAGTGGTTTATGATGCCTCTCGAAAACTAATTCTGAAAGGTTTGGATGGAATTATTTTTGTTGCAGATTCGCAGTCAGAAAGAATGGATGAAAATCTCGAGGCCTTGAGGAATTTACAAAAAAATTTAGAGGTTCAAGGTTACAACATTCGTGAAATTCCCCTTGTGATCCAATACAACAAAAGAGATTTACCAAATGCTGCCTCTTTGCAAGAACTCCGTCGATCTTTGAATCTTTACAATGCTCCAGAATTCGAAGCCACAGCTAATGAGGGTCGTGGAGTTATGGAAAGTTTGAAAAGTGTTTCGAAGTCCATCATTCATGTGCTAAAGGGTGGCGCTACAACCTGAGTGGAATAATAAACACAGGCCATTCGGTGACCCGTGCAAGACAGAGATAAGCCACTGAGTGAGCGGCGCAAGACAGCGATCACGCGTAGAGGATGGGTGTTTCCGTGAGTTATGATCTAGCAGCAGATATTCAAAAATTGAAAAAAGAAAAAAACGCCGTCATTTTGGCTCACTATTATGAAGATGGCGATATTCAAGATATTGCTGATCATGTAGGAGACAGTTTTTATCTGGCTCAAATGGGGCAAAAATCCACGAGCGAAGTGATTCTTCTTGCCGGTGTTGTGTTCATGGCAGAGTCTGTGAAAATTTTAAATCCTAGTAAAAAAGTAATTGTACCAGATCTTAATGCAGGTTGCTCTCTGGTGAATGGCGCTCCTTATGAAAAATATTTAGAGTGGCGAAAAAAATATCTCACAGGCATTGCCGTCACTTACATTAATTCCTCAGCGCAAGTGAAATCAATTTCTGATGTGATTGTCACCTCTTCGAATGCCCAACAAATTGTCGAAGCCATTCCGGCCGATCGACCCATTCTTTTTGGTCCCGATAAAAATTTGGGGTCATTTCTTTCTAAAAAACTTCAACGTCCTTTTGAGCTTTGGCCTGGAAGTTGCGAAGTGCATGTTTTATTTTCTGCTAAAAAACTTTATGAACTTATTAATAAAAATCCTGATGCAATCGTGATTGCTCATCCAGAGTGTGACCAAGACGTTTTACAGTACGCGAGCGTGATTGGATCGACTTCTCATTTGCTCGATCAAGTGAAAAATAATTCTGCAAAAAAGTTTATTGTTGCAACAGAGCCTGGGATTTTTCATCAAATGAAAAAAATGCGCCCGGAAGCAGAACTTATTCAAGCACCGGAAGCGGATGGAAGCTGCGGCTGTAATAATTGCCCTTATATGAAGCTTAATACTTTGAAAAAAGTGAAGCAGGCTTTGATCAGTTTAAAACCAGAGATTCAAATGAATGAAAGTTTGCGAATGAAAGCACAAATATCTCTTGATCGCATGATGAATATCGCCAGCGGTAAGCCAGCCAATTGGCCTTCGCAGTTTTTGAGTTAAATCATGGAGATGCTTTCGGCTCAGCTCATTCAACTTATAGGGCAAGCCCTCAATGAAAAGTCAGTTTCTTTTTTTTTGAGTCAAGAGTGGGGTAGTCAAAATTCAGATCATCGAGAAAAAATTCATCAAGCCCTCGAGTCACAAAAAACGAGGACAGAGCCGGCCTCTTTTACGTATTCCATTTCACACACAATAGGCCTGGGTGGTTTTGTGACAAGCACTTCGAAGAATAAGCAAATTGGATTTGACGTAGAAATTAAAGCTCGCGTGAGCAATCAGATAGCAAAAAGAATTTCTTTCAATTCAACTGAATTTCAAGAGGCACCTTCCGCTGCACAATTATGGGTAGCTAAAGAGTCAGCCTATAAAGCGCTGAGGGGGCAAGGACAGCCTAAAGTTATTACAGAGCTAAATCTTGGCCAGTGGCTTTTGGTTTCAGCTGCGAGCAATAATTCAGAACAAGATTTTCAAGTAGAAACATTTCGACTTCTTTCTCAGTCAGAGCAGCAGGTTTCAGATTCCATTGGCATTACATTTACTAGGAACGAATTTATTTTTGGGATTTTTCTTCTAGGCTTTTGAGTGTCGCAGCCTAGCTCAGGATTTTTTTCTGACTTTGGTCTAGTCTTTTTTCTAAAAAGAGATGCTTTTTGTTAAAGAGATGCTGTCTTTGCATGTTGTCACACAAGGAATAACTAAAATTCATATTAAGAAATTAAATTATTTTGCCGATCAAAATGCGACGGAAAGACTTGAGGGCAGGAATGTCTAACAATGTTAAATCAGCGAGACGAGGCGAATTTATCTTCAAAGAGGGAGAGAAAATCACTTCAATTATTCTTTTACAAAGTGGTGCCTCAAGTCTTTGCATGGCTCGTTCTAAAAAAAATATTGATATTTTTCCCATGGGACCCGCGCAAGTATTGGGTGAACAGGCTTTTCTTGGAGTGGTTTCTCACAGTCTTTCGCTCATGGCCTCTGGCGAAGTTAAATATATGGAAATTCCTATTGATATTGCTAGGGCGCAAGTTGATGCGGCTCCACAGTTTTTAAAGGTGTTAATTAAATCCTTATCGGACCGATTAAAAACGGCTTTGAATGATGTTAAAAACTCACGAATGGAAAAAGATTCTTCTCCATGTCCAGAAGATCAAGTGCCTAAAGTATTTGGTGCAATTTTCCATACGGCATTAAAAAAAGCAAAAAATGAGGACAAAAAAACCCCTCAAATTTTGACGATGGATTGGGTGCAATTTAAACAATATTGCCAGCGAATATTTGGAGAATCTCCTCGTCGAATTGAGCAAGCAACAAACTTACTAAAAAAATTAAAGCTAGTGAACTACGAAATGGGAAAACCCATTGATGATCCAGAAGGTTTAGATGAAATCCAAAAAATTCATTTTTTCGATTTACAAGTGATTGAAATATTTTTTGAATTTTACCAATACTACTTTTTTAAAGGGACAACCTCCTCACCAATTTTAAAATTTAGCGAGCCCTCCTATATTTTACTGACAACATTCCTAAAATTAGCAGAGCCTCTAGCGATTGATCGTTTTGGTGTGGTCTCTATTGATTTTCCAAAAGCTATTGAGTTTTTCAAAACAGAAGTGGGTATTAATTTGAACGCAGGACACTTTACTGCTTTGGAAAACAAAGGGCTTTTTGCAAAAAGATTGCCCAAATCAGACGGTAACGTAACCTTGAGCTTCGAAGTGCGAGAGTGGAGAAATACACATAAAATTTGGCAAATTATCCGAGAGATTGATAAATGGAACGAAAAAGGATTTGTTGATCTGAACGAAGTTGAAGTTGAGGCCAAGAAAAAAAGTTCTGGTCCTTCGTGTCCGAGTTGTAGTGCCACCGTATTAGAGGCAGCAAAATTTTGCCAAGAGTGTGGCGCTAAATTGGAGTCTCAAGCGCTGGAAAAAAAGGCCGGTTGATATCAACAGGCCGAGCCTTCAATTCCGAACTAGTACCGTGACATCATACATAGCATTTCAAACATCACATCAACACCAACGAGTGATGTAATGTCGGCGTGATCATAAGGTGGAGAAATTTCTACTAAATCTCCTCCAACCAAATTTTTAACTTTTAAGGCTCGCAGGATTCGCTGAGTTTCATAGCTTGTTAGTCCTCCGATCACGGGAGTTCCGGTGCCTGGAGCATATGCCGGATCCAAACAATCCACATCAAAGCTAAGGTAAGTGGGCGTTTCATCAAACGTGGGTAAAGATTTCAAAAAATCTTGCAAGTTAGTTTTGCGAACTTCATCAACAGTGGCTACTCGAATTTTATGTTTTTTAATAAAATCTAAATCTTCTCCAGCAGCCAAGGGGCCACGAATTCCGATTTGTATCATTTTTTTAGGATCAACAAGTCCCTCTTCCACAGCATGCCGAGCAAATGAACCATGATGAAATTCACATCCCCAGGCCGCAGGATAAGTGTCTAAATGAGCATCAAAATGAATAAAGGCCATTTTAGTTTTGTGATGTTTTTTTAATGCTCGTAAAATTGGCAATGTGATTGAATGATCACCACCACAAGCAATAAATCTTTTTTTCTTTTTTAAAAGCAGAGACGTGAACGACTCAATTTTACTGTAAGTCTGACTAAGACTAATCGGCACAGTGGGACAATCGCCGATATCGGCGACCTTTAGTTTTTCAAAGACTTGAAGAGCGCGCGTCATATGAAAACCTCTGCCTAATGAGGAAGCCTCTCGCACTTTTGTTGCCGCAAAGCGCGCGCCGGGACGATAAGAAGTTCCCCCGTCAAAAGGCGCTCCAAATAAGGCCACATCAAAATCAGCTTTGATCTCGGAAATTGGAAGGCGAAAAAAAGTTTTAATTGCTGAATATCTCGGAAATTCCCGACCACTCAAAGGCTTGTATTCCATATCGTCCCCCGATACATTGATGACCAATCTATGAAGATCAAACCAACTGATGAAGCAGACGGCAACATGAATTTCGAGGGACTCGCCGAGTCTCTCAAAGAATGGTATTTAGAAAATCAACGCATTCTCCCATGGCGAGCGAGTCGCAATCCCTATCTTATCTGGATCAGTGAGGTGATGCTTCAGCAGACCACGGTGCAAGCGGTGGTCCCATTTTACGAACGCTTTCTTCAGAAGTTTCCGACGGTGAAAGATTTGGCAATGGCCAATCTTGAAGAGGTGCTCGAGGCCTGGTCAGGTTTGGGTTATTATTCGCGGGCTAAAAATTTGCATAAATCTTCTCAAATTTTAGCGAAACAAGGTTTTCCAAAAAAAGCTGAGGAGCTCATTAAACTTCCTGGCTTTGGTCCTTATACTTCGCGAGCCGTGTCCAGCTTGGCTTTTGGAGAAAAAGTGGGCGTGCTCGATGGCAATGTCATTCGCATTCTTACGCGTCTTGGAAATATGAAAATTCATTGGTGGAAATCAGGTCCGCGCCAAAGGTTGCAAGACATTTCCGATCAGCTCTGCCAATGGGGACCTTCGGAAATTCTTAATCAGGCGATGATGGAGCTAGGCGCAACCCTTTGTACTCCGGCGAAGCCCCATTGTTTTCGTTGTCCCTGGGTTTCACAATGCCAGGCTAAACAAAAGTATCAAGTTGAAAAATTACCACTGACAAAGCCAAAACGAACCACTGAATTTTGGATTTGGGAACCACAAGTTATTTTAAAAAACGAAAAACTGGCTTTGGTAGAAAATAACTATGCCCCATTTTTAAAAGGCCAATTGATTTTTCCTGGTTTTGCAAAAAAATCTGATAAAAAGCCAAAAAAATTTGAAGGAACTCATTCAATTACGCACCATCAAATTTTTATTTGTAAAACAAAAACAAAGGAAAAACAAAAAACGATTCAATCATTTGTGTGGATTCCTTTGAACCAACTACGTAAAAAAAGTCCATCTTCTTTGATTCAAAAAGCTTTAGCACTCAGCTCTGTCTTGATTTTGGTGTGTCATTTAGTGGCCTGCACAAGTACAGAAAAAGCAAAAGAGGTAAAGCCCATCAACTCTGCGACAAAACCGGCACCCCCTCAGGAGATTCAATTTGGAACGCGACTAACCTCTAATGGTGAAAATTTTCACAGTCGTTTTTCTAGTGATGGTTTGTCCTTAATTTATGTGTCTAAAGGACGTGGTTCTCAAAAAAATCAGCAAATTTTTACTTGGTCCTTAAGTGAGTCTAAAGAGCGTCGCTTGACCTATTCAGATGGTAACGCAGATTTACCGCTTTTTATTCATCAGGAGCAGAAAATTGCTTATGTTTCCACGACTGACGCAAGTAAAGAAAGACCTCAGCTTTTTTATGCAACTAAAAAAAATTCCAATGCGACAAATGATTTATTTGTCAGCGACCCGCATGGGCTACCTATCGAAAAGCTTACAAAGCTAAATCAAGTTTTTACTTCACTGGATTTCGATGGAGAGTCACATTTTATATTTTCTCTGAACCAACCCGAGGACCATCAAATTGGAGTGGTTGATCTGAAGGGCGGCTCGCCCAAGATCATTGCTCAGAGCAAGGATAAAGAATTGATCTTTGCACTGCAAAATCAGCGTCAACTGACCGTGTGGCTAGAGGAAGATCCGCTTCAGCCTGTTGTTTTGAAAGAGAAAAAGGGAGCCGAAAAGACGAGAGCTCATCTCATTCCATTTAGTACAGTTCATGATTTAAGTTGGTGGGATGCAGATCGAGAAACCTTGCTGATTTCCGGAAAGCTGCAACAAGATCGTTTGGATTCAGTTTATTTATTAGATTTACGCTTTGATTGCTTAATACCACTAGCATCGACGAATGCAGATCTATGGTACCCAAGCGTGAATCCAGCCAAATCATTGGTGTCGATCACCCTAGTGGATCATGGTACGCGCCAAATTTATTTGTACCCAGTTCCGGCGGACCTGGGTCAGTGTTTTCCGTCCACTAATTTCCAAATACAGGAGTTACAAGCTCCGCCTGCCCATCAGTGATCAGATCTGAATAGACGTTTGCATTTTGTGGATACAAAACGAGTAATCCTTGAGATCCAAACCCTTTTGTCAGAGAAAGTTCTTTTACTTCCCCCGGGTTCAGGGTGATTTTTTCTGGCATACCGACGAACGATTGACTAGATTCTTGCAAGGAAATTTTTGTCCATTGGCTTGGCGATTTCTCTAAGAAATCATCTGATTGAACAGAATCATTATCAGAAATTGTAGCGACGCGAATAGAAAGATCTCCGGAAGCTGTCGCCGACAAATCATCGAGTGCGGCCTCAACGATAGCAACGGTAGAGTGATTGATTGCTAGCATATCGTGCATTGCTAACACCGAAGGTTGATAATTTTCCTTAGGGGCTTCCTCTCCAGCTTTCACTGGAACTTGAGAAATTAGTTCAAAGTCCTTGCGCAAATCACGTACCTTAGCGGCATCAAAGAGCACACTTGAAAATTGATTGGCTGTTTTTGGATCCGAAAGCCCTGGAACATTACCTAATGCAATCCCTGCCAATTCTTGAGTCGGCACCCCTTTGCCATCTTTATCAATCAGAACTGAAACTTCACACATATTCCAAGTGTCTTCAGGCTGATAGAGTTTCGCGACGACTTGTAAGAAGAATTTTTCTTCTCCACTCTCCACTCTTTTTTTGATAATTCGATATCCCGCGGCCTGCAAGTTACAAGAAGTATCTACTGTTTTAGAACGTGTAGGGTTTGATTTTCGTGTATCAAAACCCAACAGATTGAAGATCATAACATCACCGGTATTAGCACCGCTGTTTTTTAGAGTAAGATCTACGGCCGCTCCGGCCGAGTCATCAGCTGAGGAATAAATATTCAATTGTTCAGATTTGATATTGGAGATTTTTTTAATCACGGCCAAAACGGGCAAGGTTAAATCAACAGCATCACCAGTTTTTAAGGTCACAAAACCATCCAACTCAACAGAAGGGTCCGTTGAAAGAGTTCCATCAAGAACAAATCGTAAGGAGATAACTCCAGAGTCACCTCCGGCCAAGATCAGTGGATTAGCCGACAACATTTTAATCGCTTTTGTTCTAGCGCGAAAGGAAGGGGTGAAGGTCATCAATTTTCCGGAAATATTTTTAACCGTTACTTGCGTCTGCACTGTTTTTTTCGAAGAAATATTTTGTTCTCCCAATGATAAGGCTGAAGGCAGAGTCACGGCTTGAGCGAGAACCGCCTTGTCAACTTGCACTCGTCCTGCACCTTGGATGCTCACGGGGTATTCTTTTCCATTAGCATCGGAAATTGATTTTGCTGTCGACATTGCGAGAGATTTTAATTCGGAGACAGATAAATCAGGATGGAGTTGTTTAAGTAAGGTCATAACTCCCGCCATATGTGGCGTGGCCATTGATGTTCCTGATAATTGAACTCCTAAATTACCTTTTCCCATTTGTGCAGAGATAACACTTTGCCCTGGAGCAGAAATTTCTGGCTTAATCAGGCTGTCTAGAGAGCGAGGTCCTTTCGAGGAAAAACTCGCAATGGTATCGATGAGTTCTTTTTTGCTAATTTTCTCAGGACTGTTAAATTGGATGATGACGTCGCTCGTTTTCATTTTCTCTTTAAGGACATCACCAATGCTTTGAGCAATCATCACAGCAGGAATATTGAAAGAGCCTTCGCCACCCATCTGAAAAGGGTCACCTGTTTGATTGTTGGCGACGACAACTCCTAAAGCACCGGCCTCTTGAGCTCGAGAGATTTTGTTTGAAAAAGAAACAACCCCACGGTCAATAAAAGCAACTTTTCCTTTGAGCTTCGCTTTAGTGTCACTATCGAAATCCTTGTCCGCAAGCCCAACATAAACGAGGGCTCCGCTTAGATCGCCGACTTCTGCTAAAGGCTTGGCTGTTGGCGCAGCGATTCCTAACGCCACAATATCTCCTGTTGTAGAGGAAAATTTTACGGCAGGGAATTGCCAGTTTTGAGAAGCATTATCGACGGAGGCGGCAATTGAAAAAGCATCGTCAGAGATACTAGGTGCGCCAACTATGTAATCAACGGCGCTTTCATTGCCAGCGGCACATAACACCAAGGTGCCTGCTTTTGTTAAATTACTAATTGCGATTTGGTACATCGTATGAGGACTACCGTAGGGTCCACCTAAAGATAAATTAACGGCGTCCAACTGCTGAGACGGATCATCCGATCCTGTTGGATCAGCAGCATACTCAAGACCAGCAATAACAACAGCATCACCTGTTGAGCCCGTTGCTCCAAAAACTTTAATTGCGTAAAGTTGTGCTCCTGGGGCAACGCCATCATAGGTGTTCACACCATCGCCTTTTCCTGCGACAGTCCCAGCAACGTGGGAGCCATGTCCGGCCTCATCCAAAGGATTTGTATCAGGAAGAGGTAAGCGATTTTTTAAATTGGCTGAACCGGAATTGTAGCTGGTCCCTGCCAAATCAATTCCGCCGACCACTTTTGCTGTGGGAAAATTCAAATTGGGAGAAGAAGGCGCCACCGATTTATAGGCCGCTTCAGTTCCAGCCCCACCAAACATTGCATGAGTATAGTCCACTCCAGTATCAATGATACCAACTTTCATGCCGGTTCCATCTAAAGGAACTTCGTTTCCATTTTTATCTTTCACTTTCATCTGGTGAACAATTTCTGCTCCGATGAATTTCACTGAATTAGCAGAAGAAAAATCAGCAGTCGAAGAGGTCGCTGAGACATCGAGCAAACGTGGGCGGTCAAAGGATCCTTCTGCTTCGACATAGGAAACTCCACCGATTCCTTTTAACTGGTCTAACAAAGCATTTGGAGCAATGACAGCAAAAGCATTTAATACCATTTTGTAGCGATACAAAATCAAAATATCAGAGGACAATTTTTTAAGACTTTCTTCCGCTAAGGCTTGCTCGCTCAAGATAGATTTTTTTAAGTCTTGATCAACAACTTTTTTTCCATCGACGATCTGAACAGAACTTAACAAGGGAGGATTTTGAAACTGAATAAGAATTATCGACTTGTCTTGCATTTGGGGTCGATTACTGAAAATCCCAGTATCTAGTGTGCCAGGTAGCACTCTTTGATTTTGAATACTTATTTTAGAACAAGCAGTTATTCCGGTGGTTAAGAAAAGAATTGCCGCGAGTACAGCAAAACTAGACCAGACATTTTTCTTGCACGTATTTTTCAAAAAATGCTTTACACTCATATTGTTCCCCCCAAAATAGGCTAGGCGAGACCTTAATTGATGTTGTCAGCGAAAGTACAATTAATCGTCGTTATAGATGGAGTAATTTGCATTTATTATAGGATGAATTCAAAAAAGGATCAGAGCAGTTCGAGAAAACATATGAAATATTCATGGCTTCGTTTAGTTTTTATCATTTTTTTCTTTCCCAAAGTGGAATGTTTTGCCAGTCCGATTCCAGGGATGGGGAGCTCGAACCTTGTTTCACCAAGTAAAGGTTACAATTTTAACCTTCGAGGCTTTCGACTGACGAAAGGACAAACGAACTGGGGCTTGCAAGCCGCCACGGCCACGAATCAAAACTCAACTGAGGAGGCTTCTTTCAAGCGAGGAAAAGAGATTTCAGTTCGCTTTCAAAGCCCAATATCGAATGGGTTTTTAGCAGTAAAAACAGAAACTCTGGCCACACCGATAACTGTCGAGTTTTACGCGAAAAAATGGATTCGAGATTATTCTTATTATGGATTTGATGTTTTGGGAGCTAAATCTTTTTCTCAAGGAAATGCTCGAGGTTATGTCATTGATTTGTATCATTCAAAAAAATTAAAACAAATGCGACAGGTGGTTTTTCTCAGAGAAAAAACAGCGGTGATTCTTACTTGTACAGATGAAAAAAAACAATATCAGCTCACCCTGTCTAATTGTAATAACATTACAAAAACGTTCTCTTGGCTTTGAGACTCTTTCAAAAAATCTTAATTGATCTATTTTAGATCAGCGGAGCTGAGGGAGATCTAAAATTATTTCTGTTTAGTTTTTCCACCGCCACCAAAAAGCTTTTTGAAAAAGCCGGCCACTTTTTGTCCAGCAGAAGCGGTTCCAGATTTAGCGGCAACGTTCGTCGGACTTGGTCGACGATAACCTGATTTCACCTCTGAATGAGGTCCTTTTCGGTGAGCGGTTCGCGGTGTGGGTCGTCCTTTTCCTGTGCCATTGGTATGCCTTGAATTTTGCGTACCTTCTTTTGCTGAAGTGCCCTGGTAGCGAGTTGACCCTGTTGCGGTTTTCTGATTCGAACTTTGAGTTGTACGTCCGTCTTCTTGTCCACGACGAGAATCTTTTGGTGGTTGATGTCGTTGATTTTCTGGAGAATCAGCTCCCGCGGCCGCTCTGTCTGAAGGGCGTTGATATCCTCCGCCTTGTCCATGTCGAGGACGTCGTTCGCTGCGATCATTTCGATCGCCACCGGGTCCGCGACTGCTTCGTTCACCACGAGCACCGTCACGCCCGCGACCATCACGTCCGCCAGGTCCTCCACTGCGAGGTCGGTATTCACGAGGAGCGGGGCGATCTCCGCCGGGCTCTACTGATCGACCAGGAGTTAAATCTTCTCTTGGAAACGGACTAAATTCTTTAATTAACTCTGCATCTTCCAGCCATGCAGACTCCAATTTGTGTTTCAAATAATCTTCAACACGAGCCAAAGACTCGATGTCTCGGTCGCAAACTAAAGAGAAGGCTTTACCTTCTGCTCCAGCGCGGCCGGTTCGACCAATTCGATGAACATAAGACTCCGCCTCATTGGGAAGTTCATAATTGATGATCATGTCCACACCCTTGATATCTAAACCACGAGCGGCCACATCGGTTGCTACCAAAATATTCTTTTCATTTTCTGCTTTGAAAAGCTCGATCACACGATTTCGCTGAGCTTGTGTTAGCAAGCTAGAAATCCCCATGGCGGGAATGGCATTCTGAGATAAAAAAGAAGCGATTCGCTCCACATTAAATTTAAAATTACTAAAAATAATCACTTGCCGAGGATTGTGCTTTTTCAAAATTGAGAGCAGGTAAGAAGGTTTTTCATCGTGGCCACAATGAAAGATAAAATCTTTCACATTTTCGGCTTTTGCTTGATCTCGACTCACATCGATTTCAACTGGCTCTGCCCCAAATTGATAAGCTGTGTTGAGCACATCAAAATTCAAAGTGGCACTGAAGACCAAGAACTGTCGATCTCGAGGCACTCTTTGCAAAATGTATTTCATGTCGTCTTTGAAGCCCATATCGAACATGCGATCGGCTTCATCAAAAACTATGGCGCGCACTTGTTTTAAATCCACACAATTATCTTTATAAAGATCAATCAGACGGCCAGGCGTTGCGACCACGAAATCTACATTCTTACGAAAAGCATCTTTTTGCTTGTCATAGCCAGTTCCACCATAAACGGCGATACCTGTTAGACCGGTGGACTCGCCCAGTTTTTGGATGTTTTCATAAACTTGTTCGGCTAATTCGCGCGTAGGAACCAGAATCAAAATAAAATTACTTTGAGCCCAATCCTGAAAATTGCCGGTCAAAATTCGATTCATCAGCGGAATCAAAAACGCAGCTGTTTTTCCGGTTCCAGTTTGTGCTAAGCCAGAAATATCTTTGCCTGCTAAGACATGGGGAATTACTGCGGTTTGAATTGGCGTACAATCTTGGTAACCCATTTTTTCAGTGGCAGAGAATAATCTTGGATCAAGTTGGAGCTCAGAAAATTTTAAGTTCATTGGGTCAACCTAATGCACGTTGACGGCAAAAGTCAAAAAGGCATCACTCTGGCTCAACGATTCGCGAACTCGAGGATTGCTTGAACAAAATCTTTGGACTTCTCAGCGTGAACCCAATGCCCCGCGTTAGTAATTTCAATTCCGCTCAGCATTGAATTTATAGCCAACATCTTTTTGAAAACATCTTTGGATAACTCTTTCGAGTTTTCTCCACGAATAATCAGTGCAGGAATCATTAAGTCGCTCAATTCTTTCCAAGCATTTTTAACTCTGCCTAGTTCAACGGAGGCAAGAATTGCTTCTTTTGAGAAGCGCCAATCCACTTGGTCCCCAGATTTGTCTTCAAGGTTTGAATAAAGATATTGCCCCAAAGTTATGGCATTTTCATGCACTACTCCGAGCTTGGGCCACTGATTCAAAAAGAACTCCTTGGCCGCTAGTTTTGATTTGAATGGAGTTGGAACGGATTTCAATAGATTTTGATAGTCATCGAAGGCCTTCGGGGAAGAATCAGGACCGATGTCCTCAATCACTAGCTTGCTGACTAGTTCTGGATATTTGTGGGCAAAACTGAGGGCATTTCTGCCGCCCATCGAATGACCAACTAAAATGAAATTACTCCAGCCTAATTCTTGAGCAATCAAGAATAAATCATCAGCATAATCTTCAGAAGAGTAGCCCGTCAGGGGTTTCCAAGATCGTCCGTGGCCTCTTTGGTCAAAAGTCAGTGTACGTTCGGTAGGCATTTGGGAAATTATTTTTCGCCAATTAGAGCCATAACCCATCAATCCGTGTAAAAATATCCATTTGCGCCCTTGTTCGGGACCAGCTAGTTGATAATTAAAACGCTCGAGGTATGATGTTGTACTCACCATGGTGGAAATAAAGCAGAAACCTCGCTTGCACGCAACTTGGATTGATCGGCAAGCGATAGAAATTGTTGAACGCCTTCAAAAAGCAGGACACATGACATACCTTGTGGGTGGTTGCGTGCGTGATTTGCTCGTGGGAATCAATCCAAAAGATTACGATATTGCCACGAATGCACTACCCAATGAAGTTCGCAAGCGTGTTTGGGGAAGTTATGTTATCGGACGACGATTTCGACTTGTGCTCGCAAAACGTGGCGATCAGCAATTTGAAATTGCAACTTTTCGCCGAGGCAGTCGTCCAGAGGACTTCATGGACGAAGAAGAACAACCTGTTGGAGATAATTTTTTTGGAACACCAGAAGAAGATGCTCTTCGTCGAGATTTTACCATCAATGCCTTATTTTACGATCCTATTGAAGATGAGTTGATTGATTATGCTCACGGGATTTCTGATATTGAAGCTCGAATGATTCGCATGATTGGTGATCCGAAAACGCGCATTATAGAAGATGCTATTCGAAGTCTTCGCGCTGTGCGCCTGGCTCATAAATTGAATTTTACCATTGAATCAACTTTTCGCGCAGCGATTAAAGAAACTTCTGCAGAAGTGGCGAAGTCGGCACTACCTCGTCGGCGAGAAGAGTATCTCAAATTTTTGCGACACAATGACCATGTTCCTTCTTTGTGCGAGCTCTATGATTTGAATTTAATGGAACACCTCTTGCCTTCGTTAAAAGCGGTTTGGGACCAACTTGATCAACGCGATATTTTCATTAATTACATGCATCGAATGGAAGAGATCACTTGGAATAATAAAAACCCTATTGAAATTTATTTACCAGTTGTTCTGGCTTTTAATTCTGCACTTCAGGGTGATCCTCTTCTGGAGAACAAACGGGATAAGTTCATGAAAGATGAGCTTGGAATGTTTAAGGCAGAAACGGTTGAGGTTTTGCAAATCATCGAGATGGCACATTCACTTCCAAAAATTGAAGCTTTCAAAAAACGAGGGCTACGTAGACAGGCTTCCTTTTTATCCCAAGAAAGTCTTCACTATGCCATTCGTATTGCACGCATGGAATTAAGCCTTCCACCAGAAGAACTTTCTTTCTGGCAGAATTCTTTAGCGAACTTGAATTAAAAATTCATTACAACGAAAATGAATTTTTCGTGGCCTAATGACCGGTGATTTCCAGCGCACTTTTTACAATGCTTTTTGCATCCATTTTGTGTTGTGCATAGAGTTCAATAGCGTTGTAGGCACTTTGCCCGAACTCTCCAGCCACTCCAAGGGACGCCACTTTTCCTTCAGATTGCAGAGCTAAAACCTCTGCGGCCAAAAGATGGTATAAACCGCCGATTTTTTGATGATCCTCGATCACGATCATTCGTCCGCTTGTTTTTTTCAAGGCGGGCATGATTGTTGAAAGATCTGGATGGTTGTGAGAACCAGGATTAATAACAATGCTCCCCACATTTTTTGCTGCCAAATCTTGGCTGGCTAAAATGGCCTGAGGAAGCATTGATCCAGAAGCAATCAAGCAAAGACTTTTTGTATATTTGTCTGAGTTGTCGCTGATGATTTGAGCTTGGCCCAATTTGTATTTTGCACCCTCCTGATAAGTTTTAGGGAAATTTTCTCGTCCTAAAAAGAAAATAGTGGTTCGTGGCGTTTTTCCCGCTTTTCTCTCTTCTGCAAATTGATGCAAAGCTTGAGTCACTAATGAATCAGCTTCTTCACTGCAAGTGAGACAATATAAATCGCAATTTGGAATACTCGAAGTCATCGCTAAATAAGAGAGAGCTTGGTGAGAAGCTCCATCTGCCGCATCTTGAAAGCCTGTGTGAGAAAAAACACAAATCATCGGAGAATCAGAGAGGCTCGACATAATGAGAGGCAAAGCCCCTTTCGTCACACCAAATTGAGCAAAGGTGTCCACCACAGGAATAAAACCCATACGCGAAAAGCCTGCGGCCACAGAAACCATGTTGCTTTCCGCAACACCCATATCGAAAGAATCACCTGGAAATTCTTTTCGATAAGCCGCTAAGCCTGTCGAGCCTGGTAAATCCGAAGTTACACTCACAATTGGAAGGCCGTCTTTTCGAGCGCGAATCAGAGCATGACTCACGCCGTTTTGAATTTTTTCATCGGTTGATTTTGGTGTTTCGGCTGAACTTGCTTTCATTTGTTTTTCAATCTCGAGAAGTTCCAAAATCCATTGGTCAAAAACTTCTGGATATTTTTCTCCATCATAAATTTCAGAAACAAAGTCTTTCAGCTCAGTCGGACTTTTCAAAGGAAAACCGTGTCCACCCGAAGAGGATTCAGCGGTTTTTTTAGTACCGATGCCTTTGATTGTTTTAGCATGAACTGCAATTGGAACTTTCGGATTAGCGCGTGCCTCTTCGATCGCGTCAAAGATAACATCATAACAATTTTGCAAATCATGACCATCAGGCAAGGCGAGCACTTTCCAACCCAAGTTAGAAAGAGTTGAAAAAGTTGGCTCCATTGAAAAAGCATCTTTATCAATTCGTCCTGTGAGTTTGGTGTTATTATCTGAAATGATCATCACATAAGGAGCCATTTTTCCCATTCTGGCTAGGCCCGGGATGGCGGCAAAGGATTCGCGTGCTTCGCCTTCCATGCTTGCTCCATCGGAAATTGCAGTTACCGTGACTCGTGTTTTTCCCGCCAAGGCATCCGCTAATGACAGACCTTGTGATTGAGGAAAGGCAGAGCCAAGAGGGCCATTGCTGAGCAAGACTCCTTCAGGAAAAAGATGTGCCTCAGCATGTCCTGAGAGTTTACTTGTAATGGAACGAAAGCCTTTTAGATCATTGAGCGCAAGACCTGCAAAACCATAATTGGCCTTCAAAGCGTACAAGCCATTTTCACAGTGACCAGCATCATTCACTAAATTGTAAAGTTGATGCCATGGGATTGATTTTTTCTTACCTTCTTCAAAAACGATAGCATGTAAAGCAGACATAAGTTCTGCAAAAGCAGCAGGACCGCCATAGTGGCTAGCGGCACCACCAAGGACCGCACTCATGTCCATGAGGGCCACCATCGCACGCGTTGCTCGAGGGTCTACTAAAGAAATGGATTCGCCGCTCTTACCTTTTATCGCCAGAGAATATTGAGGTGTTTGAGGGGGGTTTCCAGCCAATTTTGTTTGCAAAGAAAGAGGTTGTGTCATAGGACGTTTATCCTCTGAGAACAGGAAGCTGGTCAAATGGAATCGATGAAAATATTTATACAAAATCCGCGCAAATATCCTAAAGTTGAGCTGCATCGTCATCTGGAGGGTGCGCTGCGTTTTTCCACTTTGATCGAACTTGCTCAGCAGATGGGTCAAGATATTCCAAAAGACATTAATGCGCAAAAGCAAAAATTTTTGGTTCTTGATCCTATGAAGGATTTGCTCACGGTTTTAAATAAATTTATGGCGACCCAATCCGTTTTAGCAACAGAAGAAGTTTTGACTCGCATCACTTTTGAAGCCATAGAAGATGCCCACAGTGAGGGAATTCGCCTTCTTGAGCTTCGCTACGCGCCGACTTATATCCTGCAAGGTCACTCGGACCTTAGTTACGAAAAGATTCATCGTGCGATTTTAAAAGGAGTGGAAAAAGCCGCTCATTTTCCGATTGCGGTGGGACTGATTTGTATTTTTCAGCGAACGCAGCCTCTTGTTGAATTAGATAAAGTCTTGGACTTTGTTGTCGATACCAAAGACACCTGGATTGGTGTCGATTTGGCTGATGATGAGGCCGGCTTTCCCACGAATAATTTCAGCCAGCTTTTCTCCAGAGCTCATCGGCATGGCTTTCCAATCACCATTCACGCAGGCGAAGTCGATCAACCGACATCTCCCAAAAATGTGAGCGATGCGATTCACCTGTTGGGCGCTCAACGTATCGGTCACGGATTACAAATTATTCGAGACGCAAAAGTTATGCAGGAAGTGATAGACTCGAAAATAACGCTCGAGCTTTGCCCAACCAGTAATTGGCTGACGAACGGAGTTCCAAGTCTGAGTGCTCATCCTTTTCGAAAATTAATGGAAGCAAAAGTGCTGACAACGATCAATTCCGATGATCCTGGTGTCTTTGGAATAGATTTAACAAATGAGTATCATTTACTCGCACAAACTTATCAATTCACTGATGCAGAGTTTGATTACTGCAATGATATTGCGGCTCGTGCTAGCTTTATTCCGCTCGCGCAAAAGCAAAAATATTGGCCACGGAAGATCTCTTAAGAGGTTGGATTTTCTGTACTGACCTGTTGAGTCTTTGGAGCTTCTGCAGAAGATTTTTCTAAAACATCGAGCGCTCGCAATAAAATAAATACCGACATTGGCATTGAAAGCAATAAGCCTATACCGAAACAAATAGCGCCTGCGATGTTCAATAAACAAATCAAAATGAGCAATCCAAACATTTGCCACCAATGATTACTGATTAGATGAAGAGACATCTTGATGGCTTCAATAGCGTCTGGTTTTCGAGTGACAAAATAAAGACTTCCTAAAGACAAAGCGACAACTAAGTAAATTCCAGGGATAACTAATAAGATAAATCCAAACCCAATCAGGAAAGAAAAAATCATTAAAAAGAGAGCCATTTGCAGGAGCCTATTAAAATCTAAAAAAGGCCAGAAAAAATCATTAAATGAGAGTTCATTACTATCGCGAATTTTTAACAGACACACGACGTAGCCTGCGTGAATGAACCCGCTCATAAATAATCCAAGGCTTGGAATCCAGGAAAATACGCTCGTCGCAAGAAAATAGACCAACGTCAAACCAGCGACTAATGGCAGCTTGTCTTTAATTTGTCCCCAAGCGTGATCGAAAATTTCGCCATATCGAAGTGTAGACATTTTATCTCCTATGCTGGATAAACGAAGTCTAAAGGAACAAAAAGGGGAAAGCAAATGCTTGATTTTTATCCTGAGATCGAACCGTTTCAAACGGGTCGACTAAAAGTTTCTGATCTTCATGAAATATATTATGAGCAAGCTGGAAATCCTAACGGTTATCCCATCGTATTTCTTCATGGTGGGCCAGGTGGTGGAATCAATGCTGATCATCGTCGTTTCTTTGATCCCCAATTCTATCGTATCATTCTTTTTGATCAACGCGGATGTGGGCAGAGTCTTCCCTTCGCTGAGTTGAATGAAAACACGACTTGGGACTTAGTTGCAGATATTGAAAAATTGCGCTCTTATTTAGGGATTCAGAGTTGGCATGTTTTTGGCGGAAGTTGGGGTTCAACTTTGGCACTCACCTACGGAATCTGCCATCCAGAAGCTGTCACGGCATTGATCTTGCGTGGAATTTTTCTCTGCCGGCCTTCGGAAATAAAGTGGTTTTATCAAGAGGGAGCAAATCAAATATTTCCCGATGCATGGGAGCCTTATTGTAATCATATTCCACCTGACGAACGTAATGATTTCATTAAGGCTTACTATCAAAGACTCACCAGTCCAATTGAAGTTGTTCGCCTTGCTGCGGCTAAAGCTTGGAGTCAGTGGGAAATGGCCACCTCCTACTTAATAAGTAAACAAGGGGCGATAGAAGAAATGGAAGACCCTGCTCGCGCGCTTCCTTTTGCACGAATTGAATGCCATTACTTTATCAATAATTCTTTTTTTCCAACCAATAATTACATTTTAGAAAATATTGATAAAATTCGAAAAATACCGGGAATTATTGTGCAGGGACGCTACGATGTTGTTTGTCCTATTCGAAGTGCCTGGGATCTTCACAGAGCTTGGCCTGAGGCTGATTTGCATATTACTCCAGACGCCGGGCACGCGGCCAGCGAAAATGGAACTCGCTCAGCTTTGATTGCAGCCACGAATAGTTTTCGACGAGGACAGGCTTCAGCCAATGATGTCCATCAGCCAATGATTGGAGAGCCCACTCGTACAATAAAATGAGCAACTTCTTGGGGAGCTTCAAAGAGTAAGCGGTGCGAGACTTCTTCGATCACCCATTTTTGAAGTTGTTCAGAAGTTGGGAGGGTTTTTAAGAGCTCAGAAAACTTTGTGTCTTTTTCTCCTGCGGCCCAAACTTGTCGAAGCGACCAAAGATCTTTCACTTCGCGAAAATTTTTCTGATTCCCCAAGGACCAATCAAGCAGCGCCTGTTCAATTTTTTTTAAATTTGAAGATTCTCTATTTCGTGCGGGCTCTGAAGAATTTTTAAAAACAGATTGTGAATTCCAATCGGCGAGAACGTGAGAAAACTCCTCATTTGCAAATCTTTTCGCCCAATTTTTGTCATTATCTATTCGAATTTGTTTTTCTTGAGGAGTTGATAATCCTGGATTAGTTGAAAGAAAAACGGCTCCGGACCAAAGGGTCGGGTTCTTTTCCAATGCATGCAGCGCCAATCGTCCGCCCATCGAATAGCCAACTAAAATGCGACGAGAACTTTGACTTGTGTTTTTTAGAACCCAGGAATTAAAGCACAGAGCCCAATCGTCCATTGTTGAAATGGGCGTAGCTGATGTTGAAATCGAAGTTGCTGGATTCAAGTGTTGAGCTTCTGCGGTTTGATTGAAATCTAAAAAAAGATCAATCGCATGGAGTTTCCAGCGAGGTTTTTCTTCTCGAAGATAATGAAAAACAGATTTCCAATCTTCTTTGGATCCTAAAAATCCGTGTAAAGCAAAAACATCCACCGACTCTGATTTCATAACTTTTGGTATTCTCTCCAAAAAGTATCGGTATCAAATTCACGTGGAAAAATCTCAATGACCTCGCGATCAAAAAGAACGGGCATACGCTCAGGAATTTTTTCCCAAGATTGATAGGACCAGTGGAACATTTCCGCCCATTTTTGAAATTGAACTTTGTGTCGATTCAAAAACTTTTCATCATGAAAAATATTTTTGAATATATGACCGCCTCCATTATTGATCACCACAATCCGTAATTTTGCAGCGCCGGCGGCTTCGCTCATCCAAAGGGCAGATAAATCATAGAGGGCGGTGAGATCGCCCACGACGGCCCAATTTTCAGATTCCAGATGACTCCAACCGAGGAATGTGGAGATTTGGCCATCGATGCCGTTGGCTCCGCGATTTCCAAACAATCGCGCGAATTTTAAATCGTTTGTTGCGCAGAGATCCCATTCACGTATTGGCATGCTATTGCCGATATAAACCGATTGCCCGATAAGTTTTTTTGCCAACTGATAGAAAAGCCCAGGTTCTGATTTTGGTAAAGATTCAAGTAAGGTTTTAAGTTTTAAAAAACGCTCTTGATCGAATGAAAAAATAGAATCACTGAATTCATTTTTTATTTCGCATTTGTCTAATTGGTCAAAATTTTGATAATGAGCGACACTTCGACTGAGGCCTGTGAATTCAGAATCAGCAATCGAAACCACCGGAGTTTGTGCAAATTTATCTTCTAGATCTCGCCAAAATCGTAAAGTGGGAATTCCGCCAATACGCAAAACCGATTGCGACCAGCTTTTCTGAAAAGCTGCGCTGACAATGCGTTCGCCCGATTGGAGGAGCAGATGCTGTAAACTTGGTTCTCCTCTTATACCAGAAAGAGCTTCTGCATAAATCGGAGTTTGCCAGCGCAATAAATTTTGAATAACCTGAGCTCGATTTTTTTCATTCAAGGCTCCAACGATCACCAAAGAATTTTTAAGTTGCAAAGGAAGCAGTTGCTTCGCTGAAATTATTTGTTTTGAAAGAGGTAAGGCTACGTGTTTTTGAGAAATATTCTCGACCGGTTCATCTAAGAGAGGCTCTTCGAAGCAAACATTCAATTGCAAGGGACGTGTTTTTGTCCATTCTTGTTCACTCCAGCGGGAAAATAAGGACAAGTCCTCCACATGGCAAAGATCAAAACATTTTTCTACGTAGTGAGAAAAAATTCCAACTTGCTCGATGGTCTGCGGAGCGCCACTGCCACGATATCTTTGCGGGCGGTCGGCAGTGACAAGAATGAGCGGAATTTTTAAATAAGTAGCTTCAACTGCAGCAGGTAATAATTCTGCAACCGCAGTTCCTGAGGTCGTAATCACGGCAACGGGTCGACCTTCTTTTTGAATGCGACCCAAAGCAAAAAAAGCAGCAGAACGTTCATCAAAAAATCGATGGACTTGCAGGTTTTCAGAGGCCTCAAGACTGACGACAAAAGGGGAGTTCCTGGCGCCGGCACAAATACAAAATTCAGAAATTCCATTCTGCAAAAGGGCTTCAATCGTTCTGCGGGCAAGTGTAATATTCAAGCGTTCTTTCCTTTAATTCCTAACATAAGCATCACTGAGTTGAACTTTTCTTGCAGCTCTTGCCATTCTTGGTCGGGCTGACTTTCATTCACAACGCCACAGCCTGTTCCGACACGACAGCCCTCAGCGTCCCACTGAATATTACGAATCGCAACTAAACAGAATTCTTCTGATTCAACAGAGTCAGGCCCCGCTGGAATCGAAAATAAAATTGGTGCACCAAAAACTCTACGTCCTTCTTGGTCAGAGGTGCTGGAGAGCCAATGATAACCGTAAGCGCGAGGAGCAACGCCGAGTGCGGGAGTTGGATGCAGTTGCAGAATGAGTTCTTTGACTCCACAGTTGACACCATCGATCTCAAGCAAGGTTTGCAAATGTAGTAAGGTGGGTAGTTCTAAAATTCTTGGAGGGGTTTTTTTCACCCAACCCCATTTACTTAATTGTCGTTGAAGATCTTCGACGACCAATTGATGCTCATGCAGTTCTTTAGGGTCCTTTAAAAGAGAATTTCTTTTGCCTATTTCACTTCTTGGCATTGTGCCAGCCAAAGCCATCGTCGTCACTTTTCCATTTTTCCGTCGAAAAAGAATTTCCGGAGTTGCCCCCATAATGCCAAATTCTTTTTCCCAAAACCCAAAAGCATTTAAGTTTGGCGGAGTCTGTAATAGATTCAGCATCCAAGATACTTTATTTGCTAAGGTGGCTTGATGTGCGGTCCTGGAGAAAACCACAGGAACGGCCTTTTCAAGCTCTCCTCTTTGAATTTTACCTAGTATTGACTGGATAGTTTTTTCAAAATCTTTAAAACCAAGATTTTTAAAGTCTTGCGTCTCTAAAAATTCATTTTTATCAATCTTCAAAGATTTTTGAAATTCTTGAAGACTTTTTTGAAGGTCGGTCATTGTACTTTTGAAAGGTGGTTTTGGAGTTTTTCTGAGCTCCATAGAAGAGCTAAAAAAATTCATGTAACCAATTGATATTTGACCACATTTTTCATTTTCTGATAACTCAGATAAGTTCTCAAAAGGCCCACTCCAAAGAAGAATTTGCGTCTCTTTTTCCACTTCTTTTTCATCAGGAAGGCGCAAAAATGCTCCGAATTTAAAAAAATCATTCCACCAGGCCGTGTCCATTATAGTGGAAGGTTGTGAAATATGGTCATTTGCGCTTCGCATAATATTCCTACTTCTTAGAAAAAAAACGTGCATCAATCGCTAAGTCTAACGCTTTTCTATTCCACCTACATCATTTGATGGTATAAGTCGGCACCCTAATAAAATTATTAAGAGGAAAATGACAGATTTGAAACTGAAATCAACAACAACAAGATTTATGAAACCTGAAGTCAAAGCTGAAAGAGTCACACAATCAAAAACGGTGCCTGTGACTGTGGGCAATATTTCCATCGGTGGACCTGATTTTGCCGTGATCGCAGGACCCTGCTCAATTGAGAGCAAATCCCAATTCGAAGAAACGGCAACAGCTGTTAGATCTTCTGGGGCGTCTCTTTTGCGTGGTGGAATTTGGAAAATGCGCACGGACTCTCAAGCCTTTCAAGGAATTGGCAGCGAAGCCTTCCAGTTTTTGCAAGAAGTGGTGGAAAATACCGGTCTTGGGCTTGTTTCAGAAGTGACTGACCCACGACAAATCGAAATGTTAGATAATTTTGTTGTGATGTATCAGGTCGGAGCTCGCAATATGTTTAATTATTCTTTGCTGAAAGAGCTAGGCCAGACAAGAAAACCAATTCTTTTAAAGCGTTCTTTCTCGGCACTCATTGACGAGTGGATCAAGGCGGCCGATTACATTACAAATGGTGGCAATGATAAGGTGATACTTTGTGAGCGAGGGATTCGCACTTTCGAGACAAAAACTCGTTATACTTTTGATGTGAATGCTGTCATTTGGGCGAAACAAAACACTCATTTTCCTGTCGTGGTTGATCCTTCCCATGCTGTTGGAATTCGAGATATGGTTCCAGCCGTGACCTACGCTTCAGCGGCTGTGGGCGCAGACGGAATTATTGTCGAGGTTCATCCTCGTCCTGAAGAAGCTTTATCTGATGGTAAGCAATCTTTGACAGTTCCTGAATTTAAAAAAATGATGAAAACTCTTGAGCGAATACTAGAGGCCACTGATCGACCTCTCTTGAAGGTTTAATTATGCAGCAAGCACCGATTCAGCCTGAAAAAATTCGTGGTATGTTTGCCAAAGTTGCAGCTAATTATGATTTGGCGAATTCTATTCTTTCCCTCGGCATTCATCATCTCTGGAAAAAAAAATTAGTTCTGCTAGCGGAAGTACAACTGGGATTTTCTGTTCTTGATTGTGCGACTGGTACAGGAGATTTAGCCATAGAGTTTAAGCGTGCCGTTGGTACCGCGGGCAAAGTGATTGGAACGGACTTCTGTGAAGAGATGTTAAGACCGGCTCCTGCAAAAGCACGTGAACGACAATTGGACATTCAATTTGAAACTGCCGATGTGATGAGTCTTCAGTATCCAGATAATACCTTTGATGTCGTAAGTATTTCGTTTGGGATTAGAAATGTGGCTGACCCGTTGAGAGCCTTACAAGAAATGTCTCGAGTGGTAAAACCAGGCGGACGAGTGATGGTTCTTGAATTTGGACAAACGACGGTTCCTGGATTTTCTAAAATTTATAATTTCTATTCGACAAAAATTCTTCCAATTTTGGGTGGCGTTGTGACTGGCCAAAGAGAAGCTTACGAATATTTGCAAAAATCATCGGCGCAATTTCCTTGCCGCGAAGAATTTATTCAGCTGATGCAAAAAACTGAACAATTTTCTTCCGCCGAATTTATCCCGCTCACGGGTGGGATTGCCTATATTTATAAAGGCATTAAAAAAGAGCTCGTATGAGTGCTTCTCCGTTATTTCCTCAATTACCCACGGATTGGAGCGAAGAAACAGGTTTTCTTCCCAATCAAGCGCAACCCATTTTTTTTCGTTTTTTGAAAAAAAATGAGAAAACTTCTACAAGGACAGGTCGAGCTCTTTTTATCACTCACGGTGTGGGGGAGCAGAGTGATCGCTTCAGCCATTTTCCACATTATTTGCACACCAGTTTTGATGCGATTGGTTTGATTGATCTTCCAGGTCATGGCAAAAGTGCAGGACTTCGTGGCCACATAGAGAGTTTTGATGTTTTTTCTGAAGCAGTTCTTTCTGGTTTTAAATTTTTTACGAATAAAATGACGGAAATTTATGGCCCCTTGGAATGGCATTGGCTGGGGGCTAGCATGGGCGGACTTATCACCACCAGAACAATGCTAAAATTCCCTCAGTTGCCATTAGCTTCAGTGACATTGACTGAACCACAGTTTGGTATTGCCGTGAAAGTTCCTTGGCTCAAAGATTTTTTTGGAACTTTATTAGAGCCGTTCATTGGAAAAATTCCTCTGAAAAATGAACTTGATGCCAGTTTTTTATCCCATGATGAAAGTGTACAGAAAGTTTACGTGAATAACCCACTCAACCATGCTTTTGTGAGCCCGCGACTTTATGTGAACATGAAACGCGAAATGGACGAGTTACAAAATCTCAATTCCGAATTCCCTTATAATTTATTTATTATTGTTCCTCTCGGCGATCAAATTGTTTCTTGGAAAGCCACTTATCACTTTTTTGAGATAGTAAAAATGAAGACGGGAACCATTAAACTGATGACAAGTTTTCCAGATTTCTATCATGAAGCATTCAATGAGTCTCAAAAAGACCGAACATTTAATGCCTTTGAAGACTGGATCAAAAAAATCTCTAAAGTGAAGAGCTAATTCGGTCTTGGCGACTCCATAATAGATGATCAACTAAAACTAAGGCCACCATGGATTCCAATACTGGAATTGCTCGAGTCACAATGCAGGGATCATGACGGCCTTTTTTGCTAACATTTAAAATAGAAGAAGTTGGCTTGAAGGCTACTTTTAGAGAAATGCACTCGCCAGTGCTAATTCCGCCGCGAATTCCTCCATAGACGGAGGTGTCTCCTTGATGAAAATCAGTTCCGTATTGTCCTGCTGAAGAGAAGCCTTCTCCTAGTTCAACTCCGACAACGGCACCGATACCCATCAGAGCGGACGTCAAATCCGCTTTCAGTTTATGAAAGACGGGCTGGCCTAAATTAGCTGGTGGGGCTTGAATTACCACCTTCGCAAGACCACCATAGCTTTGGCCCGTCTTTCGTGCTTCTAATAACAAATTTTTTACGACCTCCTGGTTGGTTCCTGGAAAACGAGCGATAAAGTCATCAACAGAATTTTTGGCAGAAAGAAATTTTTGTTCTTCTTCTTGGGAAAGCTGAAGGGGTCCAATTTGTGTAGCAAAGCTAATAATTTTTGTGGCTGGGCTCACTTGAAGCAGTAACATTTTTGCAACCGCACCGGCCATCACTCTTGAAACGGTTTCACGTCCTGAAGAGCGACCGCCTCCACGGTGGTCGACGTGCAAAAACTTACTTTTCCAAACATCATCTGCGTGACCGCGACGATTTTTCTTAGAGATGTCATCATAATCTATTGATCTCTGATTGCCATTTCTTACGAGCATCGCAAGAGGTGTTCCAAGTGTAAGGCCTTGAAAAACTCCGCTAAGAATTTCAGGAAGGTCAGTCTCTGATCTTTGCGTAACAATTTCTTGCTGAGGAGTTCCCTCTTGTCCTGGTCGACGACGTTTTAATTCTGCTAATAAAAAGGCCTCGTCAAATTTCAAGCCAGCGGGGCAACCGTCAATAACTACACCCAAAGCGACACCATGACTTTCTCCGAAGCTTGTCACCACAAACCGATGGCCAAAACTATTTCCCGTCATTTGCCTCTCCTCTTCTTTTTTCTATTCCATTTTTTTTTCTATTCTTCTTTTCTGCTATTCCTGCCAAAGTTCGCTTTGCCAAATTTCTTGCTGAGCTTGAGCCTGGGCTTTAAACATTGGTAAGCCTGAAATATATCGAGCTCCCAGTCTCTGTCCATACTCTTTAGCTAAAGAGTCTTCTCGATAATTCAAATCGATAATAAGCTCCGGACGCCACTCGTTGGGCGGCAAATTCGCTGAAGGGGGACCTGCCCAGATGAGAACTTGAGGAAAGATTGCTCGCTGGCCGGTTCTGGGCTCACCGCTTCGAATAGAATAAGTCTGCGCAGTTGGTAGGAACCGTTTCAGCACGGGCAATGTACCGCCACCTCCCCAAATCACTGTTGAATTTTTTTGCTCGTCAGAAAGCTCCATAGTTTCGAGCAAAGATTTAAAACCAATAAAATCAGTATTTTCACCACTCCATTTTTGATCGAACTTTCGTTCTTCTTGACCTAGTGCTGACCTCTTTAACCAAAGGGTATTAACGGCACCTAACTCCTCAGCTAACTGAGATTTATTCTTACAAAGTTGAAACGCTAATTTTTTTAACGGTGCTGTAACTGCAGCAGCTCGTAAACCTAATTTTTCTAATAGAGGCAAAGCAAAGGACCACTCAGCTTCGGATATGTTAATGGAAAAAAAGGGAAAGTCGTGAGGTCTAAAGAATTCACAATGTTCTGCCGGAGAATAACTATGCGAAACCGGAGAACCTAACACGGCGGCAAAGAAGTTCGGTTTATTGGGCGTTGACAGCCACTCTGTCAATGTCGGCTGATCTAAGGCACTGCCATCACCCTGGCGAATAAAGTTTAAAAACTGGCGATCTTTGAGCCAAAGTCTTACCCAGGACCAGCGGCCTGTTTTAGAGCGGGGCAAAAAATTTCTTCGTGCAGGGTCTAGCGCTTGCCAATGTAAACCAATTTCAAGTTCAGAGAAACTAAAAATTTCCACGGCGAGTTTTAATATTTGTGAAGAATGAGCTTGAGCCTCTAAGCGATTTATCACGTTCGGTAAAGTTTCTTCTGGGGCGCGCTCATGCACTGATAAAATAGAAATCCCCTCCGGAATTTTTGAGCCTAATTCTAAAGACCAATCTGCGCGAAATCCTTCTTTCAAGGCGTTCAAAAATAACGAAGAGGGTTTTTCTTTTCTAAAAGAAATTAATATTTGGTTTTTATCCAAAAGAGCAAAAAACTTTTTGAGCTCTTCATCGCTCAAGAGATCATCTCTTAGTTCAAAAAAATCAAAGTCCCAGCGCCATTCACGGGATTTAAAGCTTTCATAATTTCGTCCATGACTAGGAAGAAGGGTTATCCCTCCATTAAGGCCGCTCATCTTATTAGAAAAAAGGTCTCTTTCTATTTCTGAGGGAAAGCTTTGTCCTTCCGGCAAATCATATATCCAATTTGCTTTTCTAGCATAAACTGAATTTCGCTCTTCGTAGCGGAGTTGAAATTCAGAAAGTGCAGAAATTTCTGGATTGAGACGAGGACGATTTAGAAATATTCGGCCACTTTGATCGCTCGGTCGGCGAACCCAAATAATTTCTTGCTCTTTATCTGGTGGTCGATCAGCGAAAAAAGAATCCAAGGGAAAACCAGCGCCTAAAGCGACGACCAAATTTTTTTGTCGTAAAAGAAGATCCAGTGTTTTGGCTTCCATTTTTCTGAAGGCTGCTTCACCCATTACAGAAAATATTTCTGAGACAGAGGCTCCACTCATTTTTTCTATTTCTCGATCTAAGTCATAGACAGGAACAGTTTCCCCATAAAGATTTTCATAGATCGTTAATCGCTGTAGTAAAGAACTTTTTCCCACCCCTCGATGACCAATTAAAATTCTTTTCATGAGTGAGTTCCTGACGCGATAATATTTTTAGGATTTAATCTATGGGGATTTATTCCTAAAATTTGCCAGAATTCTGGAAAACTTTTTTTTACGACTTCTGGGGTTTTCAAATTTATTTTCCATCCTGCACGCATTAGAACACCTGCGGCCATCGCCATGCGATGATCTTGATCGGGGTCAAAATCAAAAGCTGTCGGCATCAATTTTTCGGCTTTGCCGAAAATAATGATTCCGTCTTTTGTTGGTTTATTTTTAACACCCATGAGAGATAAAAGTTCAGAAGTTTTATTAATTCGATGGCTTTCCTTGTGCGCCAGGCGGGGAGCTCCCGTTAGGCGACTTTCTCCAGCGCTAAAAGCGCAAAGGATTGCAAGCACAGGAAATAAATCCGGGGTCTTGCTCACTTCGAGCTGAATCGGTAAGATCTTGGCTGTCTGATAGATACTCAAAATATTTTTTTCTAATAAAATTGAAACACCCATGCTTTTTAAAATATCGATAAAAGCATAGTCGGGTTGCAGACTTGTGTAACCAATTTCTGAGAGATGTGCTTCTCCTGAAATAGCGGCCGTCGCGGCTATGGCAAAGGCCGAACTGTAGTCAGGCTCGATAGCTATTTCCCTGGTATTTAAAACTTGCCCGGAGGAAATAAAAAAAAGTTCTTTTTCGTTTTGGGCAACCTTCATTCCTAATTGCTCGGCAAAACTCAAGGACATATTCCAATAAGCATCATTCACACCGCTGGGCTTAAGTTGAAATTCCAACGGAAAATCTAAATTCCATGCGCTCATCAGCACGCCGGTAGAAAATTGACTGGAGCTTTCACGGTTGATTTCAAGCGGTTGAGATGGTTTTTTCCAACCCTGACTTTCAATGACTAATTCATTGGGAAAAAACTCTGCTTTGACAGAAAGTTGTTTGAATATTGAGAGCAATTCTTTTTGTGGGCGCTCGAACAAACGAGTTTTTCCTTTGAGCCGAAAAAGGCCTTCTTCGCGAGAAGCTCTTAGAGCCAAAAAGCGAAGAACCGTTCCGGCCTCTCCACAGTCGAGGTCGATTTCTGTTTTCAAATTATTAACAGCAGCGATCATTTTTTTAACATCTTCACAAGAAGAAGCGGCTTTCAATATTAAGTCAGGAAAGAATGACTTAACGATTAAGGCTCGATTGTAAATCGACTTGGACGAAGAAATTGGTCCCTGATAGTAAAATTTTTCCGCAGGATCACTTAGCCCTGACATTGTCTGCGCCATTCTTTAAGTAGCTCATCAATTTTAACTTTTTTAATTAAAATATTTCCTGGTTTTTGAATAAAAACAAATTGAAGTTCCTGTGCTTTAACTAATTTTTTATCTTGCAATAATTTATTCGAGGGATTTCGAATGGATTTAAGTTTCTCTTTTAAAAGCGCTTGAGATGGAAAAAGATGAGTTGCCTCAGCTGCGGGGTAAAATCCGATTTGTGAGCCCCAATTCAAACTGAATAAAAGTCCAAAATGAATAGCCTCTCCATGAGCCAATCCTAACTCTGATTCCAGCACATGTCCTACTGTGTGGCCAAGATTCAAAATATGACGAAGACCGTTCTGCTCAAAAGGATCCTTTTTTACTATTTTTAGTTTTGCTTGAATCAGTGCAGGTAAATTCTTCCATAAAAAACTTGGCTGGGGCGCAACTTCCTTTTTTGCTTGGTTCCAGAGTTTTCCGCCACTGATAAGTGCCATTTTATAAAACTCACCGAGACACTCCTTAATTTGTGGTTTTGGAACATTCAGTAAAACGTCTTTCACTAAATAAGTTTCTTCTGCTAAATAAAATGTTCCAATTTGATTTTTTATTTGGCCAACATTCAGCGCTGTTTTTCCTCCGTGAGCCGAATCCATTGCGGCCAACCAAGTGCTGGGTATCTGAATTAAATGGACACCACGTTTTAAAACGCTAGCAACAAATCCGCCAAAATCTCCGACGGAGCCACCGCCAAAAACCACAATGGTCAATTGAGATCGCGGGACTCCTGCGCTGAGGTTGACGATTTTTTCAATCCAATGAGGAAACTCTTTTACATCTTTTAATTTTTCTCCGGAAGAAACAGATATTCGTTTTGGAAATTTCCCAATCCAAGGGGAATATTCTTTCTGTAAAATTTTATCAAAGATGAGAATACAATCATTGACTGGAAGCTTTGTGGGAAGGTGATTGATGAAATGATTTTGAGTCCATTTCCGTGTCACTCTTTCTCCATTTCTGGCAATTGCCAATTGATGGGCGCTAGCCCTTGTTGTTTTAAATAGTCATTCGTTTTTGAAAAGGGTTTTGAGCCAAAAAATCCACGGTGCGAAGAAAGGGGTGAGGGATGAGGAGACTCAATCACGAAATGTTTATTTCTATCTACGAAAGCAGCTTTTTTCTGTGCGTAAGCTCCCCACAGAATAAAAACCAAATGTTCTCGTCCTTCATTCAATTCCCGGACGACTTGATCTGTGAAGTGCTCCCAACCCTTTTTTTGATGAGCTGCCGCTTTGCCATTTTCGACAGTGAGAACAGAATTTAACAAGAGCACACCTTGCTTCGCCCAGGATTCTAAATTTCCGTGATGAACAGGGGTTAGCTTTAAATCAGCTTTTAGCTCCTTGTAAATATTTAGCAAGGAAGGAGGAATGGCTTCGCCTTGTGGAACGGAAAAACACAGGCCATGAGCTTGTCCCGGGCCATGGTAAGGATCTTGTCCCAAAATAACAACTTTCGTTTTTTTAAAAGGAGTGAAATTAAAGGCGGCGAAATATTTATCCTTCGAGGGATAAATTATTTTCCCGGTCTTGTATTGAGATTTAAGAAAATGCTGCAAGTCCTTCATGTAAGGTTTTTCAAATTCCTGGTCCAGTCGCGCGCGCCAACTAGGCTCGATATTAATCTCTGATTTTTTCGAAGTCGGGGTGTTTTTTTCAAGACTAATTGATATCAATTTTGAACCCTCTATTAGAACTAATACCAGCTATAAATATGATTAATTCTCAAAATAATGCAGGTGTATGTTTATTAAAGTCCTAATTGGATTTAAGGATAAATTCAAGAACTGGACCAGCATTGACCTGAAATAATTCATTCCCATGTTATAATAATAGAAGGACCACGGAGAGAGGAGGAATTATATGAAGCGAACCTTCAATCCAGAAGTACTTATGCAAAATCTTGGCCCGGAGGTTAAGTCCTTCATCTATCAAACTATTTTGGACTTTGAGCCTTTTTCCACTCCGGAAACAATTATCAGCGTCGTTGCAAAAAATCCGTTGGAGTTGTTGTCTCAAGTTGATGAGGAGCCAGAAAACGTGACTCTTGCTTTTGATCTATCGAGTCTACCAAAAAAGACGACTTTGAAAAAGATGTATCGAATTGCGATTTCTTTGACTGAGGATGGACAGAAGATTGAGGCCGAGGCTATTCATGAAGATATTTATGATGCTATTCGTTTAGCTAAAGAGCATTTGGTAGAGACTCTCACGAAAATTCAAGACGATTTAATTAGCAGTCAGGATCGACATATGCAGATTCGTCATGCCATGGCTTCGGGTGGCGAGATTCACTAGGGTATAAATTTTTTTACATTCAATTATTTTTTCACCGGAGACGCTGGGAGGTTTTCCGTTTTTTTGTCAGGACTTCTTAATTGGCCAAACTCCAAACTCACCAAGAATCCGATGATATCTTGAAGCTCTAAAAAAGGTTTTGTTGAGCTTGGCAAATCTTCTTTCATTTCCATGGTCAATACAGGTTTTTTTCGCTCAAACCACATATAGCGACCAAGACTTCCGGGATAGTTGCCTAAACTCTTCCAAGGTAAATATTCAAATTTTGGTGGCTGCACTTTTGGACCATCGAAATCTAAAACTTTCAAGGGCGTGTGAACTGAAACGATTAAATCCGGTTTGAATTCTTCGATGTGTTTTAGAGCGCAGCGAGTTTCAGGCTCGCTTCCTGCCGTGGGGCCGGGAAATCTTCTGGGATTTTGTTTAGCTTCTGTTTTCCAATAAGACACGGCTTTTGAGACCCAATCTCTCGTCGGAAAATTGCGATTCACATCAACACCGTTGGCGTTAGTTCTAGTTTTTCGTTTTAATCCATCGGGATTTAGCACCGGGACGACTCGCCAAGAATTTCTTGGATTAATGGTTTCAAGACGCTCTAGCCAAAACCGCGCAACGCTTCCGGCAGGTGTTTCATCTCCATGTATCAAGGAAAAAACTAAAATTTTTTGTTTGGACTTATGGGAACCCATTTTTTCGTAATGATAGATAGGTACTTTTTCAACACTTTCGCAGCCGGAAAGAACTCGCATTTGAGAACATACCGCAGCTAAAATATTTGGCTCAGGATTTAGATTGGTATGAGTATTCTTTTTTTTATCAGGACTTTTATCTTCAGGCCCAGGAAAAGAGCCCAAGGTTTTCAAGCAAAGGTCTTTAAGCGCCTCAGTCTTTGGAGCTTCCTCATTTGCTTTACTCACAGAAACTTCTTCCAGAGAAAAAACTGAGGAAGAAAAAAACATCATCGAAATAAAAATGAACGAAAGGACTCTCTTTTGCACGAGAGACAGATTACCTGTTTAGACCTTGTGTGTCTCTTTTTCTGTTTGAGTTCCTGACAAATGGCCCTGGGCTGTGGTGGTTTGGTCACCTGATGTTAGCGTCGAGTGTGTTCCAGACTTTAATTGAGTCGGTGGAGCCTCTTGCACGGGTTTTGCTTCTGCATCGATCTCATTCAATCCTTGCTTGAAACCACGAATGGCTTTTCCCAACGATTGACCGAGAGCAGGTAAGCGGCTTGGTCCGAAAAAAATCAAAACAACAATCGCCAGTAGCAAAAGGTGCGTTAAACTAAACTCTCCCATGAAAGCCTCCTGATAATTCGTTTCTTCTAAGCTGAAATTGGCAGACTGGCAAGAGTCCATCGAGTGAATTCCTGCACACAACATTGACGCATCAAGCCACAAGTTTGGTGAGGTTTAAAAAAGCTGAAGATTCTGATTTATGATGAGTGGGAGTTATTTGCGTTTACTGGACCAAAATCATCAATTTTGTTTCTCGAAATCATTATTCTGCTTAAGATCTTACCCATGTGGATTGAACAGCGTCCGATCAAGTTTGCCCCAATCAGTGTAAAACAAAAAGGCGAGCACTATTTGCTTGAGGTCGGCAAACAAACTTTAGAAATTTCAGCGAGACAGTATGAATATTTCGATCATTTAGCTCAGGGAATGAGTCTTAATAAAATGGTTTTGGATTTTATTGAAAAAGGCTGGGTGGTTTCTTTTCGTGAAATCTATAGTTTAGTGGAAGCTCTAGTGAATTTACGTTGGATCGCGAATCCAGAATTTCAGTCTTACTTTAATATGATTAACAACAGCTCGGCGGCAGGAGTTAAAGACATTGCTCTTAACAGGGGACAGGTTGTCGCTAATCCAGATTTGATTAAAAATCTTCCGTTTTTTCGAACTTTGCAAAAAGATATTTTAAATCTTTTTATTCGTCACACGCGCATACAAAACATTCCTGCGAACACTCGAATTTGTAAAATGGGTGATTTCTCAAAAGAAATGTATGCCATGATTAAAGGAACGGTGGGCGTCTATCGAATTTTTCCTGACGGAAAACGTCAGCTAATGAGCACGATTCCGGAAGGATCGATTTTCGGTGAAGGGGGCTTTTTATTGGGGCGCCCGCGCGGGGCTGATGTGATTTCTTTGCAGCCGACAACCTTAGCCGTTATTGATCACCATCCAGAACTTGAGGGTCTTGTTGATTCAGGTAAAGCCGATGCTTTGCAACAGCGCTTTTGGGTTTTACAAGGTCTATTAGCTTCAGAAGTTTTTTCGCATGTCCCTTCTGAGACTTTAGATAGTCTGGTTTTTGCTGGTAAAATTATAAATGCAAAAGAAGGAATGGTTCTCACAAGAGAGGGTGATCCTGGAACTTGTTTGTATATTATCATTCAAGGTAGCATTGTTTTCACTCAAAAAGGAAAATCACTACGAGCGCTGAACCAAGGGGGAATTTTCGGTGAAGTTGCCTTAATGGTGAGTGGCGGAAAACGCACGGCCACGGCGCAGGCACAACGAGATTCCATTCTCTTACAAATTGATATGGCCGAATTTTACACAATTCTTTCCAATCATTTGGTTTTGGCAAAAGAAATCGAAGCTATTGCCTGGAAACGCTGGGACTCCCGGATTCAATAAAGCTTCGCAGAGAGAGCTCGTTCACTGATTAAAAAAGATGGCTACTCACTCCGCCTGAGAAGATAGAGAAATTCACGGATTTCTCGAACATTCCCAGGTCTTCACCGAGAGCAATTTTATGCAAAATCACGTGAAACTCATGATCGTCGGAATAGAGACTTTCCAAGTTTTTAGCCATTTGTTTTGCTTCTATATCTTGGTGAGTCCGTACTTTAATAAAAAGTTCCAACCAGTGCCCACTTTTAACTTCCGTAGGTGTTAAATCTGTACGATGACGATTTTCTTCGATGAGAGCTTGGGCTTCGGAATATTTTTCCAAATTCAGAAAAGCTGTTGCTCGCATGAGCTTGGCGCTGGCTGTTGGATGATCTTTTAAAAATTCAGTCAGCTCGAAGTACTTTTTTTCTTCAGAGAGCCAAGCAACGTGGGCAAGTTTTTTTTGATTATCCCGAACTTCAGGAGGGGTGTGTGAAAGATTTTGAACAATAAATTCGAGCTTTGAATTGGTTCCTTTCGGGGAGGCAGCAAATAATTGCTGCCACTGAAATTCAGCAAATTTACCACTGGAAGTTGGTGCAGATTCAAAACTAACGAAGATTTTTTTAATCGAATTTTTGTTCTCAAAAATCACCGATTGTATTGTGATCGCCTTTAAAATGTCGCGATTGGCGGTGAGCTGACCTTGCTGATTACTTTGAAAACTCAAAACTTTTGCGGCGGATTCTGCTGTCACTGATTTGTCCTGGGAAATAAGCGATCGAGTCATGTTTTCGCGAAAGTGAGAGTTGTCAATCCAACCTTGAGAAGCAAAGTCCTTTTGTTGCTCTGGCCCCATGATATGATTTGTTTGACCAAAAATATTGGTCTCCATTTTTCGTGCGTTTAAATATTTAGCGGAGACTTCAAGCGCTCTTGCTTCTTTGCGATTGATGTCTGCTAAAACAAAAACCCACATAGGTCCGGGTCGATTTTTATTTATTATTTCTTGGGCTTCATCTAGTGTTTTAGCTTGGCGTAAAACTAATTCGCCCACAAAAATCATAGGAACACCGAATGAATCTGAGTCACTCGTGACGAGCTGGTGAATTGCAATTGCAATACCGGCTTCATTCACTCCAGTGATCCCGCCAAACTGGACGCCGTCGGCGCCGAAGGTAATATGTTTGAGTTCGTTGGACCCTTCTTTAGGTATTTGAATAGTCATTAAAGGATGTTCATCAAAAACTTTAGTTCCTGAAAATTCCAAGTTTCGACCGTAAACGAAATTTCCGTCTTCGGATTGCCGAGCGACACTCGTGCAGCCCATAACAAACAAAGTTTTAAACAAGCCTCGAATTGGCAGTGCCGCGAAAACCGAGGCGGTGTCGGGCAGAGCCATGGCGCGTTTTATGGTTTGAAAATCAGCCTCAGCCCCCTCTGCCATCGCTTTTATTTCATCAATAAACTCAGTTGGCGCATGGCTCATCATCCGATTCACCCACCAGTTATAAAACAGGGAAGCCGTCCATTTGATAAAGAGATTTTTTTGACTTGTTTCTTTTAAAATACGGTCGGAAAAATAATTAAAGACATCTCTGCTTAAATATTTTTTTAGCATTTGACCATGAAGTTGCGCACGCTCCGTTGGCGTTCCTTGTAAGGTAAGAACATGCAAGTTCTCGCATTTTTGTAAAAAGAAATTTTCTCCGTGAGCAACCTCTGAGCAAGTCTCTAGGGAGCTTTCAGTGCCCATGGAATTGAGTGAAAAAAAGATGAGAAAGAAAATAAAAAAATAAGAAAAAAAGTTGAGTGATAGTTTTTGTTTCATCTGTAATCCCAGCGCATAAGAATATAATTACTAATAAATATCAGATAGTTATGCATTTTTTTCGACGAGTGTCTAGTTCCCATTAGAGGTCTTGACTTACATATAATTTACACTGTAAGTTGTGTGTATGTTTGGACAAGGACTCGCTACTAAGAGGTTGCTATGAGTGACAACACAAATTCGAACAACAATGTGAATTTAATTAATAATTCAAATAAATTAATTCCTGCGTTAACAGAGAAGGAAAAAACCGTTCTTGCTTATGTTGAACAGAGTCTTTCCGAAAGGGGAATTTCTCCCTCCTATCAGGAAATCAAAGATCACTTTGGTTTTGCGTCATTTAATTCAGTGCAAAATTATCTGAAGCAATTGATTCAAAAAGGTTACATCGCAATTCCTTCGAACCAAAAGCGGGCAATCCAGATTTTACATTCCTCAAATTCAGTTCAACAGACTGTTTTAAAAATGGTGCAAAAAGCGCATATCCAAAATGATTATGAGTCTGCAATTACAACAACTCGTGAAGAAGTTATTTCAGTTCCTCTTCTTGGCAAGGTGGCTGCGGGTCTTCCACTTGAAGCCTTCACTCATGATGAAACGGTGGATGTTCCACCTTCGCTGGTGCGAAACTCAAACAAGACTTTTGCATTAAAAGTTTCGGGAAGCTCGATGATTGAAGATGGTATTTTCGACGGAGATATTATTTTGGTGCAAAAACAGGCTAACGCGAGCAACGGAGAAATTGTTGTTGCTTCCATAGAAAATGAATCGACCGTCAAACGTTATTTTCTAAGGCCTCATCCAGAAATAAAAGAGAAAATGATCGAGCTGCGACCAGCGAATTCCACAATGAGCTCTATGTGGTACCCGCCAAATAAAGTGGATATCCAAGGTGTGCTCGTTGGATTGTTACGAAAATTTTAAGATTATAAAAATCAAAAAGTGAAAAAACGAAACTTTAAGATCGACGCTCGGTCTTAATAAAGGTCAACCTTTGTCGATCAATGTTTAGCTTTGGATTTTTCCAAAGAAGGGGGAAGCTATGTCTGAACCAAAAAATATCATCGAGGAACTTCGAGAACGGATGGGGCAAAATCCAATGTCCCTCGATCAATTGAAGCCCCCAGAGGGCGTGGCCACTGGAATTAGCATTTTTGATGACTTTTTCTTGTGGAGGGGTCTTCCGAAAGGAGATCTTACGCTCCTGCATGGCAAACCCGGTACGGGGGCCACCAGTTTGTGGTTGCAAACCGTCGCTCAAATTCACAAAAGCGAAAAGTGGGTGGCATGGGTAAATTCCGACTGGGAACTTTTACCGAGTTCGCAGTTACAAGAAAAAGTGGACTTGGAAAGACTGCTTGTCGTGAAGAAGCCGCAACAGCCAGAGCAACTTTTTTGGATTTTGCAAGAGATGTTGAGCAGTGGACTTTTTGAAATGATTGGTTGTCATCTTTCTCAGTTTTCTTTAAAGCACCATCAAATTCAAAAACTAAAAAACTTAGCACGACTTCACCGAGTCGCATTGGTTTTAATTTCTCATTTAAAACAACTCGTTGTGAATCCACTGTTTGCTCTTGTTATTGAATGCCAGCGCGAATTTTATACGGTTCGACGGGCGCTTCACCGTCCAACACCGTTTACGATTGCAGGAAGCATGGTTCATGCAGATATCAGTTATGAAGTTCAACACCAATACCGTCATCAGACAGGAGCCTATTTATGTTGAAACACGCCTCTCCCTCATTTCTTGAGTTTAGTTTCGTGATTTTGGTTTTGTTTTTTTTGATATTGAGTCGACCGCTTGGTTGTTGGGGGGTGGTTGTGGGGCATTAAGTAAAAGAATGTCATTAATTTTAAAAATAAAAATAAAAATTAAGATAAGGATTACATTATGTCATTAGAGATAAGCTCTTTTTATGAGCGTTGGCAGCGTTTAATGAATCTCGCAAAACTAGAAAAAATAGAAATTGGTTTTCTGCAGCCGGTGTCGTTGAAAGATCTTGCTAAAAATCCTCGCCCCGCCCTTATTTTGCAAGATCCTTTGGCCTTATCAAATGATTTTATTGAAGATTTAAAATTTATTTCCCATCTTCCTTACGAACAAATTGAGACCTCTTGGTGGGAAATTTTTTGTCGTTTGCCTCAAAAAACTCATCGAACACGAGACTATTATTTTGCACTCAATTCAGAGGGACAGCTCTTATGGATTTATAAAGAACTAGAGTGCGACGAATATTTTCTTCATGGGTACTTTGATTAAGTTTCTAGGCCACTTGCTTATTAAGCGAAAATTGCAATAATACATCATCAAGGGATTTTGGTTTTGCAAAAAGATATCCTTGACCTAACTGACATCCAAGCGCCGCTAATAAAACAGCCTCATCTTCATGCTCAATTCCCTCGGCGACAACGTCTATACCTAATTCCAGGGCCATAGCTACGACGGCATGAACGATCGCTTTAGAACGAGAATCTTTTATGAGTGTCGAAACAAAGGAACGATCCACTTTGATAGTATTTACTTTCATGTTGAAGAGTGAGGTCAATGACGAGTAGCCAGTTCCAAAGTCATCCATCGCAAAAGAGAAGCCATGCTCTGCTGTTTTTTTAATGGTTTCTAAAATATGCTGACCTTCTTGAAAAACTCGTTCGGTCACTTCTAGTTTTACATTTTTTGGATTTACTTGAACGCGACCTTGAAGCTCTTGGATTCGACGTGAGAAATCCGGATCATTGAGTTGTCGTGCCGAAACGTTAATGCTCATCGATAGATCTGTTCGGCCAAGTTCTTTTTGCAAAATTAAAAGGTCTTTAAATCCTTGCTCTAGAATCCAATCTCCAAGAGGAATAATCACTGAAGTTTGCTCGGCAACATCAATAAATTCAGCCGGCGAGACTAAGCCTCGTAGTGGATTTTGCCAACGAGCTAAAGCTTCAAAGCCAACGAGGTCACGGGTTTTCAAATCAAAAATCCCTTGATAAACAAGAAAAAACTCTTTCCGCGCTAGGCCGCGGACCATGTCGCTTTCCATTTTCAAGTGCTTTCTTGCTAAATCTCCCATGATTGGCTTGATCACTTGATTACGATCTTCCAGTGACCCATCGCCTTTGAATTTCATATTTACGCTTCGCAAGCGCTTGATAAGTAGAGAAATTAAAAGCTGCACAATAGGCTCTGCCGTGCTGACTCGCTCACTTAATAAAGATTCAGAAATAACGGCTAACTCGCAGTCTTCCAGCGCAAAAGCAGAGGCGGAGCGAGGAAGTCCGTCAATGATGGCCATTTCTCCAAAGAGTTCTCCCGAAGTAAGAATTGCTACAGGAACATTCTCACCTTCTTTAGAGATGGTGATAAGGACTTTTCCTTTTTCTAAAATATAAGCGCAATTTCCCTTATCGCCTTCGCGGAAAATATAAGAACCAGCTAAAAAAGTAACTGAATTACCAAGTGACATCAAAGAATCTATCGGGAGTCGAAGCTCTAAACTGAACAGGACCTTGTGCTAAAAGGCCGTTGAAAATATTCTCTGCTATTAAGTTGGAAAAGGAATTGGCGCGTATTTTGACTCGACCATATGCTGAGCCTTCAAGGCCACTTCGCGACGTGCCTCATCAGTATGACAAATTAAAGGTGTTAAAAATTCAAATTCCACATGAATTGATTTTAAACAGGCGGCGCGCCAGGCAACTGCGACAAAAGACATAGGGCCGTACCAAAAAACAGAATCTCGCCATTTGTCGCTCATGTGTTCACCATTGATCTTTCGAAAATTGATCACCGCCGGGAGAATCTCGATTCCAGTGCCTGCGGCGGCTGTCATCAATGTTTTTTTGAAAGGATAAATTTTTTCTCCGGAGGTCGCTGCGGCCTCAGGAAAAAGAACCACATTCAGGCCCTCCACAAGAGCTTCGCGAATAACTAAAATTTCTTTATGAATATTGGAACGATTTCGTCGTTCAACATAAAGGCAGCCGCCCATCTCTGTTAGTTGACCAAGTCCTGGTGTTTCACGCATATCAACAGAGGTGATAAATAAAGCAGGAAATTGCGAGGCAACAACAAAAATATCAATAAAACCTGTGTGATTGGTTACGAGTAGATAATTTTTTTTATGTAAGTGAGGTCGATTCTTGACCTTGAGTTTAACACCCATGATTTTCAGACAAAGATGACTAGAGAACATTGTTAAACGAGTGTAAATTTTGCGACGTCGAGTGAAGTTTCCTATGAAGAGATTAACAGCAAGGGAAGTCACAACAAAGGCAAAAACGACAAATAGAAGAATAAAAATTTTAGAAAAAGCACGAATTAAAGCCATCGAACGGATTGGAACAAAGAAATCTTTGTCAGGCAAGATCTTCATCAAGAATGAGAGAAGCTGCCTTTGATAATCGATCACGAATCGCTAGCCATGGCTCTTGAGTGTCTTTTTGGCGAAAAGTCTCTGGCTCCACAAAATAAATAATGTCTGGTCTCTCAGAGGAAAGGTCTCGCAATTTTTGATAGAGCTCGCGTGTGGCCAATCGTGGGTCGGGCGACAAGATTAATTCTCTTAGGGCGTCGAGGGATCTTGGTTTCTGTACACGCACTCCCTCCACCACAGAGGGGATATTTTTTAGCTGAGCTTCAATGGCCTGACAAAGAGAGCTTTCATTTTGAAAATTCTGCCGACAGTAGATCAAAGGCACACTCGGCATATAGTGATGTTTCAGGTGGCCGGGGCTCTCTTTGTTAGAAACGAGTGTCAAAAATTGAAAGTTAATCCCACCATGAGTGAGGCAAGACTCAATTTCACTACGAAGGATCTGACCTTCTCTGAGAATGGCAATTTCAAATTGGTCAGCCACGGTCTTTAGCAGGAGAACCGTGCTTTCGATGCCAATGTCGCAAGCGCCTCCATCAAGAACGGGAATAGCACCAGCAAATTCACTTTCAACATGAATGAACGAAGTGGGACTGGTTCGACCGAAAAGATTGGCGCTTGGAGCCGCTAAGGGGACACCTACTTGCTTAATAAGACTCTGAGCTAAGAGATGGGCTGGGCAGCGAATTCCGACGGAATCCAGTCCTGAGGTGATCAAGCCACTAATTTTTTCTGACTTTGGCAATACGAGAGTCAACGGGCCTGGCCAAAATTGACGGGCTAAAAGATCCGCAGCGACTGACCACTCTTGGACAAGAGTCTTCGCTTGTAGCACATCGCTAACATGCACAATGAGGGGATCGAAAAAGGGGCGTTGTTTGGTTGAGAAAATCTCATGAATGGCTGTGTCAGAATCTATTCGCCCAGCGAGACCATAAACAGTCTCCGTAGGCATTCCAAGGACATGACCAGATTTTAATATTTTTACGGCCTCGGAAAGAGTTACAAGCATGATTTCTTATAACCGAATTCATGCTTGTAAGTGAAATATTTTTCGTTAATTAGTAGCGAGGTCCACGGGGACCACGAGGCCCACCGCCGAATTTGCCCCCACCGGCTCCGCCGCCTCCGCGTCCACCACCGCCACCAGGGCGAACTTCTTGAGGGCGAGCTTCAGAAACGTTGATATTACGACCGTCGAGTGGCTGTCCGTTCATTTTTTCAATAGCTTGAGCCGCGGCATCGTCACTGTCCATTTCAACAAAGCCGAATCCTTTGCTCCGACCAGTTTCTCGATCAGTGATGACTCTGGCTGATTCAACGCCGCCGAAGTCTGAAAAAGCTTCGTGTAATGCTTGATCATCAACGGAATAAGGCAAATTGCCGATATATAACTTCTTACCCATGGGAACCTCCTAAATCATTCTTTCGGGTGATCGATTCGGGCCCATGGACACGGAAACGCGAAACACGGAACTCTCAAAATCGAAATATTCTGAGGTCATTTTAACTAGAAACGAACAAACCAGACAAGAAAATTTGATTGGGCCGGACCCTCAAGATCTCATGTTATTAAATTGTAAAGGGACCTTAAAGTGATGAGCTCGAATGGCCGTCATTGTTGACTGAAGTTCATCAATACTTTTTGAAGTGACACGAACTTTGTCATCCATGATTTGCGCCTGGACCTTCAGCTTGGAGTCTTTAATAAATTGTGTGATTTCTTTAGAGGTTTCTTTATCTATTCCCTGTAAAATTTCCACTTTTTGTCGAATCATTCGCCCCCCGGCAGGCTCGGGATCTGAAAATTTCAAAGAATTAATATCAATTCCGCGGCGATGCATCTTTGACTGTAAAATGTCTTTCATCGCATTCATTTTGTATTCATCATCACCAAGCAGTGTAATAACCTTCTTATCCCACTCCATTTCAGATTTACTACCTTTGAAGTCATAGCGACCCAGGACTTCTTTCTGCGCCTGGTTCACGGCGTTGTCGACTTCTTGCCAATTCACTTCGGAAACAATATCAAATGAGGGCATATTTTGACTCTCCATAAAGAAGACTTTTCATTGAGCATAAAACATTCTTATAGGGGGGCTTCAAGTGAATTTTTTTAAAAGATATTTTCAGTTTACCTCTTGAAAATGCCTCTTTTTGAAGCAATAATAAGATATGCGGGTACACCCGATGGACGTTATAGCCTACCGTTCCTTGTTGCTGAATTCCAGCTATGAACCAATGAAAATTGTGAGCTGGCAGAAAGCTATCGTTTTGTGGTTTCAAGGTAAGGTTGAAGTTGTAGAGTTTCATAACATCTTTGCCCGCTCCGTCAGACACAGTTATCAAATCCCTAGCGTGATGCGCTTAAAAACTTATGTGCGCCCTCGAAGTTATGGTGCAGTGAGATTCTGTCGAGAAAACGTCTATATTCGGGACAACTTTACCTGTCAGTATTGTGGAGACCAATTTTCTGCAAAACATCTGACCTTAGATCACGTCGTGCCAGCTTCAAAAAGGGGGCCGAAGTGTTGGACCAATGTGGTTGCGGCATGTCGGGAATGCAATCAGAAAAAGGCCAATCGAACGCCAGAAGGTGCAAAAATGCCATTGCTCAAACCACCGATGATGCCGGCGTGGCTTCCAAGTGTGGAGTTGCAGTATCAATATTCTGTGGAGTCAAATTCAAAAGTGTCGTTGCCAACGACGTGGTTGCAATACTTGCGTTTCAAGGCAGGATAACTCAACAAGACTTTTATTTGATATACTGCAGGTTAACTCACATAAAATCGTGTACAAATCTCTCCGAATTTCGATAAATTAGTTCGATGCATAAACTCACCGAATTTAAAGTCGAAGATAAAACTCACCGAGCGCTCTTAGGTAACATTATTAGAATAATCAGCGAAACGAATGGAATTTCTCTTCGGGACACTCTTGAGTTATTGATCGCGGGAGATTTGAAAAAAGAAAACACCCTGGCCTTTGATCAAATTGAAGAATACCGTGACCTGCTTGATAAATTTTCGATAGATCAAATCGATATTCATCAGTTGCTCGATCATCCAGTGACAACAGCATTTTCAGATTTTTTCCGACATTTCCCATTGAAATATCATGAAGAGCACATTCATCTGACGGGAGCGCTCACGGCGGAATTTATTTTTCCGAGATTAAAAAAATTGATCGATGGTCCTAATAAAGAAATTTACCAAAGAAAATTGATCGAGGTTTACGGTCCTTCGGCCTGGCCAATCAAAAGCGCAGAAGATGTTGATCACTTGATCCGTCTGAGCGAAAGCGAAGGGTTTGATACTTATCTAAAAATTCTTTATTTACCAAAATTGATTTTAGTGGATAGGAAATCGCACGCAGAGAGCGCTTACCATTTAGCTCAAGAACTTTATCACAAACATAATGTTGGTAAGGTGCGTTTGAAGTTTACATTGTCTCGTGCAACTTCAAATTCTGCAGATCAAATTCCCGGAGCCGATGATGTGACGCCAGAAGATGTACTCTTGGGGCTTCACGAGGGCTTTAAACAATTTCAAGCAATGCATCCTGATTTCTCTTTTATTTTGTCCCCGTGTTTTCGGAAAGAAAAAGGTTTCTTCGATAGCAGTAAATTTAAATCTCGCAAAGAAAGTTTTGAGTCTCTGGTTAATGAGCTCGTGCGCCTCTTGGACAAATATCCATACTTACAAGAGCATGTGACAGACGTGGACACCGTTGGTAATGAAAATGATCTTTATCGTAAAGAGCATTTTAACGAATTACAAAAAGGCTTTAGAAAGCTTCAATATCGCGGATTTAAAATTCGATCGCATCATGGAGAAACGTTTTACACTCTGAAAAAGGGAATTCAAGCCGTCGATAATGCCATGAATATTTGGCATATTGACACTTTGGAGCATGGGCTAAGTTTAGGTATAAATCCAAATTTTTATTTTCACCGCTTGTATCAACGAATCATTGAAAAAAATCGTAAAAGCACACCGATCACTGAAAAAGATTTAGATTTTCGAGAAGTAACAGAGCTTGATTGGGGTGCTAATAAGCAGGTCCTTGAGAAACTTCTTCGCGGTGTGATTTTGACGGACGCTGAGCACACACTCTTCGTAAAAGCAAAGTTTCATACCGCTCGTGATGTGGAAACGTACCAGCATGATGTTTTAAATCGGATGATTCAAAAAGGTGTAACGCTCATTTCGCTACCTTCTTCCAATAATAAACTGACCGGACAATTTGATGATTACAAAGATCACCCTTTTTCTTGGTGGGAAAAAAAAGGAGTTCAACTTGGAGTGGGCACGGACAATTACGTGACCCTCAATACGAATTACATTCGTGAAATGATGATTGTTTTACTCACCGATCCGGAGGCTCTTAAAATCACAAAGCTTTTGATGGTGACGACGGGAGAAAGCCGCCGTCCCTATATCAGTCATTTGCTTTGGAAAATGAGAAAATTTAAAATTTAACAAGCCGGTGCAAAAATGTTTCAAAAGGAAAATTTTTACAACTCACTCAAAGTACTGGCCTGCTAAATGAAAAAAAGTTCGTTCTGGGCGGAGTTGCTTACAAAAGACATGCTGATTCTCGTCGCCATGGGTGTTTCTTCTGGACTGCCATTGGCTTTGACCGGTGGAACACTCCAAGCTTGGTTAAAAAACGAAGGTGTTGACCTTGGCACCATCGGACTATTCGCGGTAGTTGGGCTTCCCTATAGCTTGAAGTTTTTATGGTCACCTCTCATGGATCGTTATGTTCCGCTTAAAATGGGGCGACGACGGAGCTGGATGATTATTACCCAGCTGATGCTAATTTTTTCAGTGATTGGTTTGGGTTTTGCTCAACCAAAAATAAATTTGAGTTTAATTGCGTTGCTGGCCGTGCTCGTATCATTTTTTAGCGCCAGTCAGGATATTGTTCTTGATGCTTGGCGAAGAGAAAAATTAACTGACAGCCAGTTGGGCTTTGGAACCTCTGTCTTTGTTTCGTCATACTTGTTTTCATTTCGAATGATAGCGGGTTCTTTGGCGCTAATTCTTGCAGATCATTTTCCATGGTCAGATGTTTATCTCACGATGGCAGCAATGTTGAGCGTGGGCCTTCTTGCCACGTTCTTTTGTCAAGAGCCCAATGTCGATGTCGTTCCTCCTAAAACTTTGCGTGATGCCGTCATTGAACCTTTTAAAGATTTTTTTACTAAGCCTGGCGCTATCACAATTTTAATTTTTATTTTAGCTTATAAACTTGGCGACAATATGGCTTTACAAATGACGACTCCCTTTTATTTGGAAGTTGGTTTTTCGAAAACAGATATTGGAGAAATTAATAAGCTGACAGGCTGGGTGGCGTTGGTGATTGGCCAAATCCTCGGTGGCGTATTAATGAAAAAAATAGGTATTATTAAATCACTGCTGTGGTTTGGAATTCTTCAAGGGTTGGCCGTTTATAGTTTTGCAATTCTTACTTGGACGGGAAAAAATATTTTTGCTCTGGCAACAATTATAGGTTTTGAAAACCTGGCTATTGGAATGGGCACCATTGCTTATGTGACTTACATGGCCTCTATTACAAATAGAAAATTCACAGCCACTCAATATGCGTTACTTTCAAGTTTGATGGGTTTACCGCGCACTTTGATCGCCGCACCGACAGGCTACTTAGCGAAATTTTTTGGTTGGCATAATTTTTTTATGATTTGCTCATTAATGGCAATTCCAGGACTTTTATTAATTGCCAAGTTGAAAAAAATAGAAAAGGCCTAACTTATTTTTTATAAAAGCTTTTTTGAGCTTTAGCCCTGCTCTTTTGACATAATATAGTTTTCACGAATCCATATTCGCAGAGCTTTTAAAAAATAATCAGTCATTCCGAAAAACACAAAATGATTATTATAGATTCCTTTTTGCTGAGTCTCTTCTGTGTAATTGCAAGTGCCAATTAGTTTTGGAGCGCTCGGGTCGTAGGGCAACCATAAAACAAATCCTCGAAAGGAACCCAAACTCATTTGTCGATAATATTGCAACACGATTCCTGCTTCAGAAATTCCAGAAATCGGTACCGGGTTGGCGACACTGATGGCTTCAGTCTTTTTGAAAGTTGGATATTGAAATTCGTCTTTTGGAGTTTCTGCTTCTGGAAAAAATAGTTTTATTTTGGTCGCTAAGTACAAGCGATCCACGGGGCGATACAATACATCTGAAACAAAGCCTCCTAAAATACGAAGTTCTGAATCCGTGTAATCTTTTTCAACCATTAACATTATTGCGGGACTTAGTTCCGGCGCCAGTTTAGCCGCCCGAGTTTTAAGCGCAGCTTTGACTTTAGTCCAAAATTCCTGGTCTTCAGGTTGCAAAAACTTATGACTCACTAAAACAACATCTGTGCCAACTGGAATCTTACTATTTGACACTAAGAAATGATTTCTCTGATCAACATTAAGTTCAACAAATTTAACTGAAATATTTTGTGTTGTTTTATCTCGTTCGAAAGAGGTTGGTCGTAAATAAAACTTAGTTCCTTGAGATCGCACAACAATGACGCGTTCACCGGGGCTGGCGATCCAAGCTTTCCAGCCGACTTGCATATCGATACTTAGGGCGTTTTTCCAAAACTGTCCAACTTTCCAATCAGCCTCTTTTGCTCCCATGATAACAAGAGATTCTTTACTTGGCTTAACGAAATCAAGAATTTGATCTCCTCCGGGTTCGAACACAAAAGTAATTTCTTTATCCTGTGGTAAGGCTTTTATGCCTTGTTTTCCACCTTGTGTGTCTACCAATTTAGGATCCAAATCCATGAGAAAGTCGATCAAGTTTTTATAATTTGCTATTCGAATATTTGTAAATCTTCGTCGAAGTGTTTCCATGATCACTTTTGAATTTTCTTCGAGTTCATCAATGATCACGACACCCAGCGGGCGCCCTTGGCGATTTGGATCTTTTTTTATAGCTTCCCAATTGTAATCATAATCAGGTTTGCTGGCCCTCATTTTTTTTCTAAGAGAAGAGAGCTGTGTGGGTGAAATACCAAAAAAACTGAAGGAACAAAGAAATTCTTTAGGATTTGCTGGATCTGGCTTTGAATCTAAAAGCGTTGCCATCACCGAAACTTTTTTCTCAGCGACGAAACTTGGGGCATAATATTTTGAAACAGTGCCTTTGTTGTCTAAGGAGCGATCGCTTCGAGTGATGAAGCCAACCTCTGTCATGGCTTCGAGGCGGACATCTTTTAACATTTCGATCAAAGCGGAGGCTTTCTGATTAGCAACTGCAAATTTAGACGGAGGATGACGACCATCAATCGCGTAGGTTAAATGCTGGGTAAGTATCAATCGATCGAAGGGCTTATAGATGACGTTATTAAGAATAGGAAAGCGCAGATTTGTCACCTTGAAGGCGGGCTCATCAAAGGCTGTTAGAACGAAGGAGGTTGGATCTTCAGCGGTGCAAATTTTTTTTTGAATGAATTGATCTCTCAATTTCGCTAAAAGCGGCATTTGTTGAACGCCGATAAATTCAACTTTTGAAATGATTGCCACCAATTGGTGCACTTCTTTTGTTAAAGACTCTGCCGTGATCCAGGTAGGGATTTCGCCGCCTGTTTCAATTAGCTCTTCGTCTTTTTCTTCAATTTCTTTGATCCACGTTTTAAAAAGATCAAACTGTTTGAACAAACGAATTTGTATCTTAGGATCAATACTTTGAATAGAATCGACGATTTCCTTTTGAAATTTAGAATCATCTTCTAGAACGTAAACAAATTTCATAATTCGATTATGCTATGTATTACCCCTTAATGCCAAAGGGCAAATATTACAGTCTTAAGACTTTGGACTGGATTTTAATTTTTTTTCCCTCTTAAGATAAAATTAATCATAAGCGCCACTTATTTAGGCAAAGAATTTTCTAATAGAATCATCAAAAATTAGAAGAAAAAATAGGATCCTCGAAAAATCACAGAAGAAGCCTTCAGCCCCGCAATTTTTGGATTTCCAAAAATTCCTGATGAAGACTCGACTAATAGTTCTCCGTCAATTGTTTTACTAAAATTATAGCGAACGCCAATCTGAACCGGGACAGAAATAGTGTTACTGTCACCCATATTTCTATTTGTAGAGCCATCACTGTTTTTTACCCAACTTAAAGAATTTCCCGAAACTTCAAAAGCCACTCCACCTTCGATAGCAATGTGAGTTCCAAAGACGTAGGAAGCCAACACGGAAGCGCCTAAAAATATTTGCGTCCCATAGACTGAGTTTTGGTAAGACATGGCACCGAAGGAACCCGTCTGAGTAAGGGAAACATTTTTATCGTCAATAAATAATCCATACTGCAAAATGAATCGATCAGATTTGTGATCCCGTTTTACGAAACCAATTTGACCACCAGAAGTTGGGTTTGGTGTGCAACTTTGAAAGCCATATCCACCACAGTCTGCGAAGCTTGTATTTCCTGCAATGGCAAAACCCATCTTAAATCCATCAAAGACATAGAGTGGTTTTTCTTCTTGCTGTTGGGTAACACTCACGGGCTCTAAGGCGGCCGCCTTAACCTTTTCGGTTGCAGCAATATTTACAAGATCAACACTGGCTAGCTGTTTTTTTTCTATTGCGGCAGAAGACTCTGGGTCGTACCGCTTTATATCTTTAACAATATTATCGACGGCTTTTTGTTCTGCTTGTACGACCGACGAAGCTTGGTCTGATTTGAAGACCATCGTGGAATTGCTTTGAATTCGCGCGATATCTACTTTCGTTGATTTTTCGACGGTAGTTTGAAGGGTCCCGTACTCATTGCTCAACGAAGCCACTTTCGATGAGTGAATGACTTCTGCTTTTTCTCCGGCTTTCACGCTGTAGCTCTGCGGGGGCGCGGCAGGCTCTTTTGGTTCAATTAATTTAGAGGAACGTGCAATTCCCGATGAACTTACCGTCGAAGAAGGAGTTGGTGCCGCGGTTTCCGGTGTTACCTCCACTTCGCCTCGTAAAACCTGCACTTCTGTTGATTGACCAGCCTGATTGTATGAAACGTATAAATCTGTTCCACGAACTCCAGCGACAGCAGAGGGGGTTTTGATTTTTACTCCAGAAAGAGGGCCTTCGCGATCAATCACTGCACGTATCCGACCGTAAAGTAAATTAATTTCATTTTTTGATAAATTTTTTCCATCAGCAATTGAGCTAATGATTGGAACAAATACGCTTGAGCTTGGACCTACGATGACCACATCGCCATGCTGGTAAATTATTTTAACCTTACCATCTGAAGCTGTCATGATCCCTTGGCCGGAACTTAATTTGGCTCCCACTTTGGCTTTGGAAAAATAATACCTTACACCTTCATAAGTAAGAATTTTTTCGGCCTCATTAGAACCTGATTTTTGATTGAGCACCTGAGCACTTCCGTCAATCGATGCAATAATTGCCGCTACACTTGTGGCCTTTGCTGGAAAGCAGGTCAATGAAGTAATCATCATGGCAGCACTGAAAACGACAAATAAGTTATTACTATTTTTCATTTGATCATTCCTGAAATAATTATGAATTGCTACTTCCTTAATAACATTGAGGGATTTTCAGAAATCTTTCAAGCGTCTCAAGAAATAGCGACAATTTAATATAATGACTAAAAATTTGAACTGGTTCCTTGAGACTGGACGGGTTTAACTTCTTGCCATGTTGTTACGACAATGATCGTCATCGTGATAATGATGAAAAGAACAGGACCAATGATGAGGCTAAGAATAATTTTGTCTTTTTTTACCATACTATATTTAATGAGCCTAATTCATCGTATAATATTTCACAAGACTTAGATGAGGCTTCTTTGAAGCCCGACTTGCGAGCGCTCCTCCTTCAATTTATCCTTTAATTATAAGGAAAATAGATGTCATTTAAAGGGCGCAATAGTTTTTATAGTTATATTCTTATATTGTGGCTTGCCGTTTTTCAGTTGAGCTGTTCGTCCCCGTTAATAGATCAAAACTCGATTCGCAGGCCGTCTTCTGCGGGCTCTTTATCGTATCTTAAGATCGTTGATATCTCTGATTATCGCGGAGAATCTTTTTTTAATTTTGTTAATGCTGGTAATGGGCTTAAAAATAAATATTTGGATCCAGAATTTAAACGGACTTTTAATATTGCGACAAAGAGTTCGCTTCACCAAGCTGCTGATAATTTTGATTCCTCCGTTTATAAAAAAGTTTTGAATCAATTTGCTCAACAAGAACTAAGTCTTGATGAATTAGCTGAAGAAATGGCCTCACAAGGTGAGTTAACGGAGTCCTCATTACCCATGGTTATCGGAAAAATTCTTGAGAAAAAAAGTCTTTCTGCGAATTCGGAGAAAATTGGATTAGAGGCGGTCATAATAGCTCCCTATTTAGGGCTTGCAAGTGGATCTGGTATTTCCGTGATTATTAATCGTGATAATTATTTTTATAACTATGGCTATAAAGCCGGTGGTTCGAAAGCAGATGTAGAAAAGGATGTAAAATCTGGCCGTAGTTTTGGCTCTTCACCTGGGCATAAAGCCCTAGATACTTCAGATGTCTTTTATCTTGATGAAATGGAAAACTTGCTCAGCGGAAAGACAGAGGTCAGAACTTTTTACCACTCACTATTATTGATTTTATTGGCATGTGATAATTCAGAATATGTTCGATTAAGTGTTCCGGCACAAACAGTGCTTACGGATTTTTTCAGTATTTATACAGCGGAGCTGAATCGTTATGCAATGACCGGATTTTCAAATCACGCCTGGCAAAATGATCTTGCCGAAGTAACTATGTTAGCTGCCTTTTCGGCTGCGACAGGCTTAGTCCCAGGAAAAAATGGTTTGCAAAAAAATCGTCAGCACGATTTTTTTGCTGTTGGAAAAAATGGAAGCGGTCTTGGAGAAACTCGATCTGCAAGACGAGGTTATCAATTGGTTATCAGTCAGTCTATGCGGCAACTGCATCCTGAACTTGCAGCTAAGCTTGAAAAATTGGTTGGCGTAAAGCCAGGCGTAGATATTTTTCAGGCCGTCATGAAGTTTGTGAATACGTCTGCTAATCAAAATAATATAAAAATAAATTCGAAAGAATTGATAGAATCTTTAACAGATTATTTGGTATTGGCGCATGATGAGGCCGACCAGATCAATCGTTCCGGTATCCAAAACGCTTATTCAAAACTTAAGGTGCGCTCAGTTTTTTATTAATATTGTTGATATGCGTTCTGACTGTGGCACGAGAAACTTCGAGCTTTTTCGCAATTTCCGTGACTGAAATTCTTTGAGTCGTTCGCATTTTGAAAATTTCAGTTTCTCTTGGTGTTAAGCCCTCTGGCAGCTGAGAGTTGTCTGGTGTTGCACCCTCGGCCTCTACGGGCCTCAAGCAAGTAATCATGGAATTTTTATTTTTAATCATAAAAATATCGTACTCTTTGCCAGAAATATCTTTGCCTTCAAAGTAATGAAAACCTTCTCGTAATTTTCTGCTAGGGCTTTGTTGATTAAAAAGAGTCATGCAACCTTGGCCGCAAACTTGCCCCTGTCTGTTTCCACAGACTCTCTCGCAAGTTGAGTTTTGTAACTGGACCTGTCCGTCTTTAGACATCTGACAGACTCCAATCCCTTCATTATCAAATAATTTTTCTTTTTCTTTTGGTTCCATGCCAAGAGCTTAACAAAAACTTTAGACTATTGCCGATAAATAAACTTTGAACAGCCTGCTAAATGAGCAAATTTGTCTCATTTTTTTAAAAAATTAAAACAATAAAACATAGACTCCATTCTATTATACATTATTTAATACACGAGCTGATCAAAATTACAAAGGCGTCCAATCTTGGGCGAACCTTTCAGTTAGGATAAAATATGCAAAAATCACTAAAAGAACTAGTTCGCCACGTTCCTCATTTTCCAAAAAAGGGCATTAATTTTTTGGATATTTCTCCACTCATTTCCTCACACGAAGCTTTTACCGTTTTACTTTCACAAATGGGAGCCATGGTTGATTGGACAAAAATTGATATAGTGATCGGTATTGAATCTCGCGGTTTTATTTTGGGAGCAGCTCTTGCGGCGAAACACAATAAAGGTTTTTCTCCCTGTAGAAAAGCCGGAAAACTCCCGCCACCAGTTATTTCTGAAGCCTATCAATTAGAATACGGAAATGCGACGTTAGAAATGCAGACTGGCCACGGGCGAGCCCTTATCGTTGACGATGTTCTTGCTACGGGTGGAACGATGAAGGCAACAATGAGTATCGCTGAAAAAGCTGGATACAAAATTGAAGAATTACTCGTTTTGATCGACATTTGTGAGTTGAATAAAATGACTTTTAAAAATGAGCGAGTTAAATCTTTGCTGCAGTTTTAAAGCGTGAGCGAATGCCAGCCCTCGTAAATCATAGAGAAGGCACTATATAATATCGAAATTAATCCCAAATATTGTAGCCATGGTAAGCGGCTCATAAGACGCGCTAAATAGCCCGCCGCGAATCCCATTAAAGCGACAGACAGGATTAGCCCTAATAAGAGCAAATAAGTTTCTCCCTTCGAAACGCCGGCAACGGCCAAGACATTATCTAAAGACATTGAGATATCAGCGATCGCAATTTGGACAATTGCTTGAGCGAAAGTTTTAGCCGGTCGACCCTTTGGAGAGTTGTGGATATTTAATTTTGAGGTTTTATTATTTCTTTTGATCTCTTCATAAAGCTTCCAGCAAACCCACAAGAGTAGAAATCCACCCGCAACTAATAAACCCGAAATTTTTAACAACTGAACTGCAAACAAAGAAAAAATGACTCGAAAAAAAGTGGCAATAATTAGCCCAAGGACAGTGGAGCGCGCACGATCTTTTGCCGGTAGGCCGGCAACGACAAGACTCACGGCAATGGCATTGTCTGCGGTCAAAGCAATATCGATCAATAAAATCTGAAAGACGATAAAGGCATGATTGAGAAAATCCATTAGACAAAGTCCTTTAAAATTACTTTAGCTTTTTCCACGCCTCGATACTTGCCGGATCTCCGTTGCGCGACTTAATGTAAAGATTTAAAAGTTGAATTTCAGGGCTTTGTTCAGCGTCTGAAATCCCGGTTGGAATTTCGATCAGGTTAATTCCCTTACGTTCTTTGCAAGCGTCTTGAAAGGTTTTTTTAAACTCTTTCCACGTAGAACACTTCCAACCACGACCTCCATAAGCTTTGACTAAACTGATGGGATCAAATCGATCATCACTGCAGTTGTAAATATTAGAGTCTCCAGTTTTCCCTAAATGAAAAATTTTATTATTCATGTAAATCAGGATGACAAACAAATCTTCTCGGAGGAAGTGAATGAGTTCATTGGATTGAAAATGAAAGCCGCCATCACCTGTAATAATCACCGGGATGTCTGAAGTTTTTCTATCTTGGATCGCATGACAAGTGGACCTGGCATAAGGAATGGAAGTTCCCATCGCAGCATACCAAGGATTTGTGAGCCAACTTCTTCCCAATTGAGAAGCTTTCGTTTTCAAACTAAAGCTAGCAAAAAAGGAATTGCCTATTTCTGGTAGATAAATAAAAGCATTGTCGCTTTCGTCTTGGAGAGTATTCAAAGCGGCAGTTAAATTATTGAAACTAAGACGATCGTCGTCATTAGGACTTAACGATTTAGGAGCGGCTAAAAGTCTTTCATGAATATTTATTTTCATTCGATTTAAACTTTGGAGCACTTCCAGCACATCTTCGCCTAAAGGAGTTGTCCCTTTGAGCGTTGTCTTATTTGAAAAATGATCGACGACGTGAGTACCTGTCGCAAAAGCTGAAGCCGTATCTAAGACATAAATACTCGTACCCACTTCTAAAATATAGTCACATTTTTTTTCAACAAATTCACGAGCATAAGGCGGGCTAAATACCCCATTGTAGCAGCCGAGATTCAATGGATGATTTTCATCAAAGAGACCTTTAGCAAAAATGCTAGTGGCAAAGGGAATTTGATAAGTTTCACAAAACTTTTTGAGCTCTTTGAAAAGTTCAGGACGGCCACGGTATTTTTCGCCAATAAAAAGCATAGGGTATTTTGCCTGATTGAGTCTTTGAGCAATTTCTTTAGCAATCAATTCAGCGCCCGAAAGAATCGAAAAATCGCCAGTCACCTCTTTAAGAGATTTTGGTAGCGTCATTGCTTGTACATAGCTAGCCGGAAGGTCCCTGGGGATTTCGATGAAAACAGGCTCTTGCTTTCGGAGGGCATGTTCAACCAAACGAAAAAATTGTTCATTAGCGATGCTAGGTTGTTCCGCGGAACGCGAGCCTTGCAGGCGTTCACTTCGAATTCCCATTTCAGCGAAAGCATTGAGAGCCGCATCGTATTTTACTTTCCAAGAATCACTCGAATGCACAACATGGTGAAGAGCCCCTTGATGGATTTCAGACTCACCAGGAGCGCCTGAAATAAAAATCACAGGAAGATGCTCAGACTTCGCTAGTGCTGCCGCGGTGACACAGGGAAGACTTCCCACAGTATAAGTGGTCAAACAAATTCCCAAACCATTGATTTCGGCAGAAGCGCAGGAGGCAAAACCTGCATTCATCTCACTGCTACAGGGAACAATTTGAAAATCATTTTCAAAAGCTTTGATCAAATTGGCGGCGTAATCTCCACCGACGCCATAAATTCGATTGCCACCAAAAAATTTCAAAATCGCAATCATGGATTCTGAAAGTGTGGGTAAACTTTGACAATAGGACTCACCGAAATTTTTGATATAATTTGTTTTTGAATACATGCGTATAAACTAACACAAATGTTCATTTCGTTAAGCAATAATGCATTTTGGCTTTCATCAGCTCACAGCCTGACGCGCGGTTTCCGGTGGGCTCAATGATTTTTCTTATAGTTTTGAGCGCAGGTCCAACTCTGACCAACGATCAAAAAACTTTTCTAGTTGGGATTGCTTCTCATCAAGTTCCGTCGAGAGCTCCTGAATTTTCGCAGCATTCGAAATAATTTCCGGTAAAAGCAACTCTTGCTGAATTTCTTTCACGCGAGCTTCGAAGTCAGAAATATTTTTCTCCATTTGCTCAAATTCAAATTTTTCTTTGAAAGAGAGTTTCTTTTTTGTAGAGTCCTTTGAAAGAGCCCTCGATTGGGCGCGCGCGGCGACGATTTTTGCTCGCATCAAATCTTCGGTCATTTCAAACCAATTTTCCCATTGAGAATAATCAGCAAAAAACAAAAGTTCCCCGTTAAAATCTTCAAAACTGCTGAAGGAGAGAATTTGAGAACAAACCTGATCCATAAAATACCGATCATGGGTCACTAAAATAACGGCCCCTTCAAAATCAACCAGAGCCTCTTCCAGGATGTTGAGAGTCTCAATATCCAAATCATTGGTGGGCTCATCCAGAATCAGAACCTGACACTCTTGCAACATCATTTGTGCTAAACGCAAACGGGCTTGCTCGCCACCAGAAAGTTGAGCGACAGGAAGATCAATCTTGTCTTTGTAAAAGCGAAAGCGTTCTAAGTAGCTTCTGACATGAACAAATTGGCCCCGAAAATTGACATAATCTCCTTCGAGGCAAATATTATGGAGCACACTTTTTTTAGGGTCCAATGAGTCTTTGCCTTGCTCAAAATAAGCATACTTTAAATCTTCCGCCATTTGGACTCGGCCCTGATCAGGTGAAATCATTCCCAAGAGGGATTTGATGAGGGTTGATTTTCCCGCGCCATTATTTCCAAGGAGAGCTAATCTTGTTTTAGGCGTGAGCACGAAATTTAAATCTTTAAATAACCATTTCTCTTTGTTTTTAAAATCTTGCTTCCCAAGCCCGTGAGCCACAACCAATTTGCGAGGACCTTTGTCATTCGCCTCAAAACTCAAATCTAAATTCGCGCGGCGGTTGAGCGTACGCAGGCGTTCGACTTCACCGGCTAAGCGGTCAGCGCCAGAGATCCGTGCTTGTTGTTTAGTTTGTCGAGCTTGCGCCCCGCGAGCCAGCCACTCCTTCTCACGACGAAGCGTGTTGGCTAATTTTTGCTCGCGCGCCAATTGTTCTGTGGCCATCGAAGCTTTTGTTTCAAGGTATTTATCATAACCACCGTTGACGGTGAGTAAATGGCCGGGAAAACGTGGGTCCAAATCCAGAATTTTCTGACAGACCCTTTGTAAAAAAAGTCGATCATGCGTGATTATCAACGTTGCAAAGCGTGAAGCGGTAAGGAAGTTCTCTAGCCATTTGATGGCGGCCACGTCCAAATGATTCGTGGGCTCATCCAAAAGCAATAAGTCGGGCTCGGCAATCAACTGCTGCGCTAATGCCACACGCTTTTGCCAACCGCCCGACATGGTGGAAATTTTTGTGTCTTCGGAAAAGGACGAAAGTTCCATTTTTCCAATCCACTCATAAGCGCGAGCCATTTCATCGGCATCGATTTCATGATTTTTTAAAAGCACAGAAGCAAGGGTATCTGCTTCTTTAAATTTTGGATCTTGAGCTAAATAAGCCATTCTCATACCACGGCGATAAACCACACTACCTGAATCAGAATCCATGGTTTGATTCAAAATTTTCATCAGTGTTGATTTCCCGACACCATTAGGCCCAAGGAGGGCGACGCGCTCGCCTTCTTCAATGCCGAAGCTGACCTCTTTAAAGAGAGATTTTCCTGAGAAGGATTTTGCTAACTGGTGAACGCTGAGTAATAGAGCCATGTCAGATTTCTTACGCTATATTTGTCAGACTTCCAAGTTTTCGTGTAGAATAAATTCGTGCAGGTAAAATATTTAAACCGAATTCCCTACTTTGAACTCGATTTTGAGGCGATTCGCTCGCGTGGCCCCGGAGGGCAGCATGTGAATCGCACGAATTCGGCGGTGGTCTTGCGCTGGCGTCCAGCTGAATCCTCTGCTTTCAGTGAACACGAAAAGTATTTATTATTGCAGCGCTTGCCCTTGACTGACGCCAAAGAGCTGATGATTCGCTCCGAACAATTTCGCTCTCAAGAGCAAAATAAATCAGCTTGTTTACATAAAATGGCCGCTCTTTTGGAAAAAGCTTTTTTTGTTCCTAAAAAACGAATTAAAACGAAACCGACTCGCTCCTCACAACGAAAACGTGTTGATCAAAAAGCTCATCATGGAGAAATAAAAAAAGGTCGAAAAAAAATCGACCACGATTAAGATGACGATAAAAAAAAAGACCACAGATTCTCTCCGTGGTCTTTATCATCTCTGCAGACTTGTCTGGCAGAAGTAGAGTGGTTCTTTAGGCGACCACAAAGAGCCCTTTGGCAGATTCCATTATGGATTACTAGTTCGGAGGGCCGGTCTCGGCGACGGAAACCAATTCAAGAAGTTCCAGGAGAAAGCTGAAATCAAGAGAAAAACGAATCTTATCTAAATTCACGAAAGTTCCTCCGTTCGCGTATTGGTTAAAAAGATCGAGAGGCATGACTTACCTAGATATCTGGTCTCATCTTCTCAGAATCTCCTTTCATATGGTCCTTATCGGCAAGTCCATGGTCGAGTTAATACCCTTGAGCAAATATATTTTTATTTTTACTTTTCATGGATTATTTTAATGCCCGGTTGGTAACAGCTTAATAAATTTTGAGTATTTTTATACCGAATTGGGAATTGAACTCCTGATGTTGTTCCAAAGAGATTCATTCATAGATAAATTCAACAAGCCGGGTTACGACTTGTTGCGTATTTTTAATAAATTTCTGAATTTGCAAAACAGTTTTTGACTTCCAACATAAGAGCAAATAATTCCTTATCTAAGTTGAATACGTTCTAGGTATAAGCCGGAAATTGGTCTGGCGTTTCTACCAGCCACCGAAAATGGCTGTCTATTTGGAGCAAAAAATGAATAAACCATTGATTTTACTGGTATTAGTTCTTGTTTTTCAATTTTCATCTATCCTTTATGCAGATCAATTTCCCTTAGAGCCAAAGTCTCAAACAACTCCGGGTGAACTCTGTGCACATGCAGATGCCTATCGATACCCAGAGCATATCAAGTACTGTAATCGCGACGTCGATTCAAAATTGAAACATGAAATTATCCAAACTTATGACCGGCAATTTGGATATTCCATTGAAAAAATGGATCGCAATAAGTTTAAAATTGATCACTATATTCCCTTGTGCGCGGGTGGCGGAAATGATGTTACTAATTTATGGCCACAGCATGAAAGTGTTTACTCCATCACCGATCCTTTGGAGCCCGCTATTTGCGGGAAGATGGCCGAAGGTAAACTGAAGCAAGCTGATGCGATAGAGATTATTAAGCATGGAAAAAATAACTTGAAGGACGTGCCGGCCCTCCTTAAGCAAGTTCTTGCAATGTAAAAGGGATCGTCACAGAATATCTTTAGCTTATTTGCTAGGGGATATATCAATGAGCATAAAAAAAAGAAAATCAATTCGCTTTAGGGCAACACCGATTGCAGTTGCCTTTATTGACCTCAATCATTCAAATAAAACTTTTAAACCCACAGTTACTGCTCTCATCGCAAATGAGTCTTACACCGGTTGCGCACTAGTTTTAGTTTCTGATGAAACTTTTAAAGTGAACCAGTTGGCGAAAGTTAAGATTGGAGATTTGGATCCTCTCGACGCTCGAGTCGTTTGGTCGAAAACACTCGAAGAAAATATCAAAAAAATTGGATTCGAATTTCAAGAATAGCCTCCTCTCTATTAAACTGGATGTATTGTTAATGCCCGGAAGCAAAAATCCTCTCCAAAAACAGCTCGATTATCAAAAATTTCTCCACGGAGTTTATTATGTCAGCCAATCAAGTCGTGGAATTAAAAAATTAACCTCGAGTGAGCTTGCACATTTAAACACACTAATTACCTCTCAAACAGATGAGGTTTGGCGATTAACTCCTATGGAAGTGCAAATTCCTACAGGAAAAAAGATTCAATTTAATGTGGTTAATAATCCAATCCATCGTGCACGCGATATTATTGGCAATGCCTTACAAAAGGCTGGAAATCAGCAAATCTTCGAGGCAGCGTCCTATCTGTATTCTCAATTGGTGCTGGAACATCTGTTTAAAGATGCTAATCGTCGAACAGCAGTCCTTGCGACACTTTGGCTTCTGCAAGAATTTGGTGTTGAAGTTGATGCAGAAAAACTTCACCAAGTACCGATCGGGGATTTACGTGATTCAATGAGTTTTAATTCTTTATCAGATCGAATTCGAGCGCTGAAACTTTAAAACAGGAAATCGACGCCACCAGCAAAAGTCGTAAAAGACTGTGAAGAAGAGGACGAGGGAATTGCGCGGGAACCTGTTCCGGAAAAGTTCGTACTCATTGAATCAAACAAGAGCTCACCCCGCAGATTCACTCTTTCGCTGTAGCGTTTTTCACAGGTGATCGCGAAACTATTTACTTGTGTGTTGCCAGCATTTCCCGAGTTTGTTGGTGCTTCAGCTTGTCTCGGGCTCAGAAAATAATTGAGGTGACCACCGATAATGAAGGGAAACTTTTCCTCGCCAGTACCAAGGGGCAGGGCTCCGCCCAAATGAATGAAAAGCCCACTGTAGGTTGTCGATTCAAAGGCTGTCGGTGCTGAATTATCAATATAAGTCGACATGGTGGAATAGCCGACGCCGGTTTGAAATTTTGGCCCGAAGAAATCATCTGTGAGTAAAAAATTATAATTTACGTGGAGGGCGGTTTCTGCAAAAGAGGCACTGAGGGTGCTCGGGGTTGAGCTGCTCAAGCCATTCGCTACGCTAAAAAGATAATCACGCAAGGTCACTCCCAATGCCCAACGAGGACTCATCCAAAGCTCGCCGTTTAAATGAATACTTGGGGTGGCAAGACTATTGCCAGAGACTGCGCCTGTCGTCAGTCCATTACTTATGGTGTAGGTTCCTAAACCTGCCATCAGACCAATTTTTCCAAAAGTGGGTGGAGTTTCCGGTAACCACTCACGAGGTTTATCCCCAAAGGCCAGCTGATTGTCAGCTCTATCATTCAAATTAGTAATTAATTTTCCGTCAGACATCACGTTGGAATTTGGATATTGAACAGTATTTCCAAAGCTGACTTTGCTGCCTGAAGCTATGACATTGGTCTCGCGCTCACTTGTGATCGTACCGAAACTCAAATACTCATCTACTTTATTGATTTGAATTTTCCCTAGAGTCAAATTATCCGTAGAGACAATAAATCCAAATTTTGGATGACGATTGATCTTGAACACTTGTATGACCGTGGCTTCAAAGCCTGGTCTAATTCCTGCTCCCGCGCCAATATTTAAAGTGACCAATTGTCCTTTTCGGCTCATGACAAGCCCGTGATAGGGTAACTTTCCACGGAGAAGTTTCATTAAATTACTTGTTTGAATTTTCAGGTCAGCAATTTCAAATCCAGGATAGTTGTTTAAAGTTTCAGAGCCTATGGGGAGCCCATCCACACAAGAAAAAAGAGTCAGTTTAATGGTCACTCCATTTGGCCCTCTAGAAATTCTTCCTGCAATCAGGGCATCAGCAGTTGATTTTTTAGCAGCAGATTTAACGGCACTTGGTGAGGCTTCAAATTCTTCTGGAGACATCAGGGCGGACTTATCGAGAGGTTTGGTTTCCCATTGATGAGAGGCTTCAATGGAGTTTTTCAAAGCCTCGTTCAGGGGCGTTGCATAGATTCCTGAAATATTATCCACCAAAGGGGCCAGTAAAACGGTTTTGATATTAAGAGATTGGTCCAGGTCGCTGACGTATTTTATCGACTGACCGAAGGTCAAAATCGGAAAACTCATTAGAGACAATATCAAAGGGAGCCAAAGCATGTTGCGCCTCATTCGAATATTATCATTCTTTATTATCGCTAGGTCAATTCACCATCAAGAAAACCTAAAAATTGCCGATCAATAAATTACATGAAAATGTTTTTTTTGTTTTTATTTTTTTCACTCTGTCTTTCGCCATTCGCCTTTGTTTCCGCGGATCCTTCAATCGAAATTCTTTTGAACAATTCTTCGGGTGCGGGCACGGGCTCAGTGGAAAAAGGCGCGACTTCTTCTGGACTTCAGTCAGGTCGGTATCAAGCAAAAGAGCCGAACGCTAGTGATCAGCCTGTTTTTAAAATCAAAGAAAAGAAGAAATCAAAAGGGAAAAAGCCAGCTTCAGAATCAGCTCCAATAAAAGTTGATATTCCGGCTGCCATTGAAGAGCCTGAGGTTTCTGTTAAACCCACTCCGGAACTTATGGATCAAGTTCGAGATATTTTTAAAGGTGGCGCCGGTCATACTGGCGAACTCTATCGAGAACAAATTCATCCCGACGATATTCGCAACAATCGTGTTGAATTGGAGGTTGGGACTGGGACGATTTATAATAACTCCACGGCCAACCTGGCTTACCGAAATTATTATTCTTTCGCCCCCTTTATGAGAGCACAGGCACATCTTTGGATGACTCCACTGGTCGGTATTTCCGGTAGCTATTTAGCGACATTTTCAGAAACTCTTCCTACCACTAATTCTAGTGGTAATTCTGTCAGCGTGAAAAGTGATTGGTCGGAGCTTTCAATTGATTTGCGAAAATTTTATGGAATGTCTCGTCGATCTAACAGTTTAAATTATGGATTATTTTACAACCAATATAAAATGTCTGTCGGGGCGTCTGAGTTGACACGACCGGGATTATTATCTCAGGGGCTGGGTTTGTATCTGAACGTAAGAATTCCAACCGCACCCTCCTACGCCTGGACCTTTGGCGGTGATGTGGCTCCTTCGATTATTCACGGTGAATCTCAAACTGGCTTAAATCTTCATTCAGGAGCCACCAATGCTTCTTCGCGCATAGGATTTTTTCTTGGAGGTGAAATGAAACTTTCAAGAGAAAATCAGCTCGTTTGGTCATTGGGGGTTAAAATTGAAAAAAATCAATTTTCAGGCTCTTCTAATTTGGCTGATCCTTACACTGGGCAAACTCCAGCGGGAGTTACTGTCACAAATACCTGGACCTACTTTAATCTGGGATATCGTTGGGGCCAGTAGGAATTTCAGAAAAAACAAATTATAATTTTGATATGAGAATTATGATTGCCGATGATGCCGGCTTTATACGACAGATTATTCGAGACACATATGTGGAAGCGGGTCATGAAATTGTTGCTGAAGCGGCCAACGGGCCAGATACGATACTTTTTGCTTTGGAGCAAAGCCCTGATCTTTTAATTGTCGACATTGTACTTCCTGAACTCAATGGCCTTGAGGCGGTGACCGAGATCGCGCGACAAGATCCGCAGATAATGATGGTGGCCACCTCATCATTAACAACAGACTGGATCGAAGAAGAGGCCATTAGAGCGGGCTGTTTTTATTTTTTAAGAAAGCCATTCACCAAAGATGAGCTTCTGAGAGTCGTAGAAATGTGTAGTTTGCAAAAGGGGAGAGCTTTGAAACATGGCTGAAGTAAAATTTTGTTTAAAATCACTTGTCGCTGCCATCGCAATTGTTTTAGCAATGCAGGTTCATCTAGGTAGTTTGACGATTGAGCAACACACTCAGAATTGGTTAGTGACCTCTCCAGTGGCAGGCTATTTGGAGAAAGTGGCATCAGGGGCAGTCTTGACGATTCGAAATGCCGCGAAGTCGGTGTCTCAGTTGACCTCTCAAGCTTTTGGTAATCCTGAAACACAAAGAGCCTCGCGTCTGAATTTAGAATTCCAGCGAAGCCCTTCGTCTATTAAAAATCAAAAATCTAACAGCAAAACCCAGGATGAATAGAGTTATTCACGGTACTCTTCAAAGCTATCAACACCACCATTGGATGGGCTGACTGGTTTCACAGCAACAATGTTGGGCTTGGGATTGACTATCTTTGCGAGTTGCACTTTAGGCTTTTCATCGCGTCCACTTTGGTCATGTTTAGGGCAGTCGCCCGAACCAGTCGCCATTGCTAAGTTAGATAGCAACATTCCTACAGCCAGTGTCATTAAACTCAAATTTTTCATAGCGACTCCTTTGTTTTGCTTGTTCTTCATAATTGATACTATTGCGAAGAGCGTGCCTGATTTCTGGAATTGGTACGGATTGCAAATACCAATGGTTTTGATGAGTTAGGATTTCGTAAAAACAGAGGTGCGCAAAATTGTTATACAGCTGTTAGATCGACTCCATAAAAGTCCATAAAAGTATCTTGAGAGTGTCTCAAAATTTACCAAGGTCTCATTGTGAGACGGCGGCAGAACTAAGAAATAGTCGGTGTCTTCGAGAAGTGTGAAGGAAAAAAAAGTCTTTGGAAGTACTATTATGTGGACTTAATTGAGCGGAGAAAAAAATAACCCCGCTCAGTGGCGGGGTTGTTGGTAAATTTAAAATGTGATGTTCTTTTCGATAGTAACTATAATCAGTTGTTCAGAGCTCCTTCTCTAATCCATTGAGAAAGATCACTTAACTCTGTGCTAGATAATCCACCCATTCCTCCTACTGCCTTAGTGTAGAGAGAGCTCGAGTTTGGATTTCCTGCAGAGACATAGTTCATAACACCACTGTAAGAGCCCATGTTTGAGTGGCAGCCTGTGCAAGCGGGGCCAAGGAATGCCTTAACTTGGGTATAAGTAACAGACGTCGTTGATGGTGGAACTGGAGTTGGTGCGGGGGTTGGAGCAGGAGCGGGAGTAGGAGCAGGAGCAGGAGTAGGAGCAGGAGTTGGAGTTCGAGCAGGAGGCGTCGGAGCTGAGCCTGATGAACTTCCTGAACCTGATGAACTTCCTGAGCCCGGAGCTGGAGGAGATGGCGGCACGTGATGAGCCGCTCCAGATGAACTTCCTGAGCCCGATGAGCTTCCTGAACCTGATGAGCTTCCTGAACCAGGAGCTGGTGGAGTTGGAGGAGCTGGAGGAGTTCCTCCCGATGAGCTTCCTGAACCACTATTGCCATGATGGTAACCACCAGAACTAGGGGCTCCTGAAGTTGGACTCTGACTTGATCCAGATTGATTGTTTGTTAACGTTTGGCAAGAAGAAGGAAGCGACTGACCAACCTCAATTGCTCGCATCATTGCTCCACAACTACCGTTGGCACTATTGACTTGAGCCAGAAGTGTTTGCAAGTCTGTTTCGCGTTGATTGAGAAGATCAAGAGTGCACTGTGCGAAAGACGAGCCAGCTGGCGCATATTTCTGAATTTCTGAAATCATATCTTGTACCATCGTGATTTCTCTTTGCACTTGAGAAGCCGAACACACTGGTGCAGATGGACTTGGCGTGACACCATTAGAGGTGTAGTTCTGTAGGAAAGCATTTCCTGAGGCATAGTTTATCGCCTGTTGTATCTGGCTACTGCTGGATACGCTTGTCGAGGACCCACTACTCTTTCCAGTCGGCGCGCATCCGATCAAAGATAATGAAATTAAAACTAAGAGCGCTTGTGTTTCTTTTTTGAACATAAATCCCCCCGGACTTTTCAAAAATCTATGACTCGTTGGAGGAGTTTATTGCAACCATTAAGCCAAGCTTTGCTGCCGTTTAGATCGGGCTCACCAACATGGCTTAGTCATGTTTTGGTCAATGGTGAGAGAAAAAACGGAGTTTACTTATTGATTTTTCAGACGATTAAGTAGAACTCGATCAAGGAGTTAACACTGACTAGAACCTCGACTGATTCTTGCGTTCAGAAATTTTGTTTCAAAATAAGATATTGTTTAAGAACTCATATTCTTTGTAACTTGTAGTGCTCAGTTAGACGTGTGATTGGAACTGCAAGTTCAAAGAAAATATTCAGAGTGATAAAAGGGCTGCTAAAAATAGCGGTCAGTCATGACGACGTCTCAACTTGAGATTAGATTTTCATCTAAACGCTTATCGTTCACCTTCTTTAGAAGGTGCTGTATGAGTTTCCGTGCCTCCTGAAAGGTCGGACTTAGGGTTTTCGTTCCTATCTACCTGTGTCGTTCTGCAATCACAAAACGCGCTATTATTTTCTGACTTGGCTCCGAGGGCAGTCACGTTAGCGCCATCATGCTGGGTTTTATTCGGATCTTCCGTCTGCTGAACCAATTGACCCAGCGCCACTGAAGAAACAAAGGCTCCAATAATTAAAAGAGTAGATAAAAATTTTTTCATATTGAGCCCCTCCATTAGTTATAAACTTCTGCTGTTGCCGGAGAAATAATCTCTAGCAAGTTATTAAAGGTGCTTGCCACTTGCATTGCTACTGATGGGCCCTCATTGCTGTTTACTTTGTCAATTTCACCACTAGTTTTATAAGTGACGTGAATGGTGCCTAAGCCTGGTCGACTGACGACCGCCGGTTTACCAGATTTTTCATCGTATTCAATTTTCACGAATTTTTTTGCTTGGTCTTTGATGCTTGCAATTCGACCTTTTGGATCGTAACTCATTTCGACCCGTTGACCATCAGAGTTAGACGCCCAAATTAAGTTTCCTTTGCCATCATATTTAAATTCCGTTTTTAGAGTTTTCATGACTTTGCCTTTATCACTCTTAGACACGGCCACCACAGAGGAAACTTTATTGTTCTCTTTCGAGTAATCGTAAGTCAGCGTTGCATACTTTGTTGCTTTTTGTTTCACTTGACCGTTCGCGAGGTATTCGAAAGAAAAAAGTTCGCCATTTTTACGAATGGAAACGGGCTTTCCAAAAGTTTCATGATAGGTGACTTCTGTGGAATTTCCGTTGATGACAGAGCCCACACGCCACAAGTATTTCTCACCATCAGCACGCACCTTGTGCCAGAATTCATATTTCGAATCTGTCACAACCTCTTTGCCACAGGTTTTCTTCACAATGGACGAGTAGTGATTTTTAGGATCATCGGGAGAGTTTTCATAGAGATACTCTTCTTTGCATTTTTCCCGGTCAGTAAAGCTCGTCACCCAATTGTGTTTTTTATCATAGCTCAATGCTACAAAGGTGCCGTCTGGAAAAGTGGCCTTCACTAAATCGTGCATATCATCATATTGATAATTATAAACGTTGTTCCAAGAGTTTTTCACGTAAGTGAGGTCATCCATATTCTCAAATTTGTATTCAACCATCAAATTATTTGGACCACTGATCGATTTCACTTTGTGATTGGTGTAAAATTTAAAATTAAGCCGTCGTCCATTATTATCAGAAACCTCTTTGATCACATCTTTATCATAATCTATTTTTATGTAGTTTCCGTTTTTATCATAAAGATGAGTCATGCGACCTTCTTTGGTGAATCGCTGAGAAGAGCCATCCACTAAATTTCTGGTGTAATAACCCTTAGCAAAGACCACATTTTCCACTTCACGGGAATTGGCATAAAACTGTGAGCCTTCTTTCACGGAAACTGAAATTTTCAAATCAAAAGCGTATTTGGCGCGAAGATTGTGATTTGTCGGAAGATCAGTCTCAAGAATTTTTAAAGTTTTTTCGTCAGTTTTTCGTTGAGCACGGAGAGCTGTGATAATTTGCCCAACAGTTTTATTGATTTCTTTTCGATTAAATTCCCTAGGAAAATAATAATTTTCCTGACCGGCTCCGCACTCAGTCAGTTTTAAATTTCCCTCAGGAGTTACATCCAGTTTTGTTTCGTAATCTGAACACCAACCAAAGCCAAAGATTCCATTGAACAGCGTGCGACTATTGTAGGTTCGAGAAACCTTCAATTCGTATCCAGAGCCAGTGAGCTCTAGATCAATCCACGTGTTGGAGTAGTTGGCATTTCGCATATCGACGATGGCATGTGCGAAATTTGAAAACAAAACGGAGCATGATAAAGCCGTCAAAATAAGTGCTATCAATTGTTTCATCCTAAAACCTCTCAAATTGTTACACTTCAATCTTAACAATTTTTCTCATTACAATGCCACCAATAACTACGAGCCCGATAATCACTGTTAAAATCACCAAGCCTAAGGGCGTGGTAAATAGTGGTGTGATGAAAGGAGGGTCTAAAAAGAAAAACATGATAATAAGAAAGACCGGAACTAGAGAAACAATCAGGCCTTGCATCATTCCCTGGGCAGTCATGGCTTCGATTTTCTTTTCAATTTTCTGGCGTTCTCGAATAACGGTGACAATTGTGGCAAAAGTTTCTGCTAAATTTCCACCGGTTTCTTTTAATATATTAATAGCAGTTACAAACATTTGCACATCCGCACGAGGAATTCTTTCGCCAAATTCGACAAGAGCTTCTTCCACGCTTCGTCCAAGGCGAATCTGAGAAATGACTAGACCAAATTCCTGTGAGATTGGCGCGTTCAGATTTTCCACCACACGTTCCATCGTTTGTGGAACAGTGAGCCCAGACTTAATGCCATTTCCCATGATTGTGAGACCATCAATCATCTGATCCACAAGTCGGTTGCAGCGTTTATCATAAAGATTTTTCACCGCGACTAAAGGCAAGGCCCAACCCGCGATAATAACCACCGTTGCGAGAACAATTCCTATCCAAAAGTTTGGCCAAACAGCGAAAAACACTAATAGTCCTAAACCAAAACTTACCATCACCAACATTTGAGTCACTTTTTTTTCAGTGGTTTCAACAAACATGAGATCTAAAAGTCGCAAAATTTCATCTCGATTTTTTAATGTTTTATCAGTGAGACGTTTTATTACGCTGTTTGAATTTTTGTGAACAACAAAAATCGTAAGACCAGTCACAATCAGGATCATTAAAAAATCGCTGATGATAAACTTATGCCAAAGATTCATCATGTTTTGCCGCCCGTACCAGTTTTCTTCATTAGGTTAGCCATATTTCCCGGCATCGCAGGTGCGATCTTCGTCGCTTCTTTAGTTAGGCCGGTTGCGGTGGCTTTGGGATCATTCGAGAACATGTCACGCGGTATGATGACCCCTTTTTGTTCAAGCTCCTCAATAAAAGTTGGAATCATTCCGCAGGCCTGAAATTGCCCTTGAATTTTTCGATTTTTGTCGAAACCAGTTTCCTTGAAACGAAAAATTTCTTGTAGAGTCACGGTCTCTCCCTGCATTCCACAAACCTCTGTGATGCTCGTAATTTTACGACTTCCATCCGAAAGACGTTGAATTTGCACGATCAAATTCACGGCTGAGGCAATTTGCTCTCGAATGGCTTTTGTCGGAAGTTCGATGCCCGACATTAGGCAAAGTGTTTCCAAACGTCCAATGCATTCGCGTGGACTATTTGCATGAGTGGTGGTCATAGAGCCATCATGACCGGTGTTCATTGCTTGAAGCATATCCAAAGCTGCGCCATCGCGAGTTTCGCCGACGACGATTCGATCTGGACGCATACGCAAGGCGTTTCGGACTAAGTCACGAATGGTGACCGCGCCAGTGCCTTCCATGTTGGCGGGACGAGTTTCTAAGCGAACCACATGTTCTTGCATCATTTGTAGCTCGGCCGCGTCCTCAACAGTAACAATTCGTTCATGAGAGGGAATATAATTTGAAATCATATTGAGTAAACTTGTTTTACCAGAGCCCGTACCGCCGGAAACAACAATGTTTAAACCGTTTTCCACGCAAATTTTTAAAAAATCGACCATCGGTCGAGTGATTGATCCAAATTCAATATATTTTTCTGGAGTGATCCCACCCTTTTTAAATTTTCGAATGGTGACGGCGGGGCCATCAATGGAAAGAGGCTCGATCACGGCATTGACCCGACTTCCGTCTTTTAATCGAGCATCCACATAGGGAGTTTTTTCATCAATACGTCGTCCAAGGGGAGTGACGATTCGCTCGATCACATTACGCAAATGTAGATTTGAAGTGAAAGTGACGGGTGAAATTTGTACCTTACCACTTTTTTCCACAAAGATTTTTTTGTAGCCATTAACCATGATCTCAGTCACGGAGTTATCAGCCAAAAGATCTTCCAAGGGTCCAAGTCCCAAGGCTTCATCTAAAACCTCTTTGATCACTTTCGAACGATCTTCACGAGCCATCCCCGGCGATTCTTTATCTACAATCGTCGTGATTTGTGCTTGAGTTTTTTGACGGAGGGCAACTTCTTTTCCCTTGTCTCCTTGAGTGTCGGTGATCCCTTTTTTTAAATCCATCGTTTTTATCAACTCAACATGCACGCGGATTTTTAACGCGGTTCTTGGATCAATTCCATCGGAAAAGGATTGAGAGCCGCCAGAGTCACCACTACTTGAATTTGGCGAAACAATGGCTTGGGGCTTTTGCAAGGATTTTAGGCGTTGCAAAACTCCGCCAGTTAATTTGCGAGCGACATCATAGTAAGCGGCGGTTACGGGTGCTTTGCTGTTGGATAAAACAAAAGGCGTCGATCTTTGCAACGAGCCTGCCGTTGTTACGTCATCCAACGGAATTGCGCCCAAAGGTTGCATCCTCAGTGTTTGAGCAATCATTTGTGGCGCCAGACCTTGGCCGGACACCTTGTTGATGACGAGCTGAAACATATCAATCGGGTAGGTCGCCGTCAGCAGTTCTTGAATGAGGCGCTGAGTTTGATTGATCACCAGAACTTCGGGAACCGTGATAATAATTGCGGCAGTAGCTTCTTGCAGAAGAGCATGTTGCAGCGGTTGTAAATCATTTCCCAAATCAACCACAATAAATTTGTAACTCCGACTGAGGAATTCAAGTTGTTTAAGGAAAGAGTCCGGATTGACCTTAAGAGTTTCTTCGGGCCCACGAACGGCACCAATAAAACCGAGACCAGACGGATGATTTGTAATGAGCTGAGTGAGGGCTTGTGGATTTAAAGAGCCTGTAAAATTGGCAACTTCAGAAACGGTTTTGTTTGGACGAATTCCTAGAATAACATTTTGGTCACCACAAGATTTCGCATCCGCGTCGATCAAAAGAACTTGTGTGCGCAGCTCCAGCATTAAAGTCGCTGCAAAATTAGCGGCAAAGACGCTTTTTCCAACGCCACCTTTTCCACCAATCACCGCAATCAAATTACAACTAGGGCTAATAACCACAGACACCTCAAAAAAATTATTCTCTTAAGCGAAATTTCTTTTTTAATTTTTCAGCACCAACACTCGCAGAACTACGAATGATAGGCGTGACAAACACCACAAACTGACTTTGACCTCTTGTGAAATCTTTTGATGCATATAAACTGATGATCGGATTTTGGCTCACACCTTGTGGCAAGCGATTGTAGCCCGTCACGGTATTATTTGAAATCAGCCCACCGATTGCCGCACTTTGTGTACTTCGCACAACTAGTTTTGAATTGATCACATTCGTTGCAACAATCAATCCGGCAGAAGTTGTTCCATTCGGAGCGCTAATGGTAAAATTGACATCTAAGTCGACAGAGTCAGAACGCTCACCCGTCAGAGTAGGAGTGACTATGGTGGTGATACCGATGTTTTCACCGCCATTGGTGGCTAATTGACCGCCGGCACCCTGAACTGTCGTGGAAGGCATTTTACTGTGGCTATCAAAAGTACCTTTTTCACCTTCTTTGACAAGAATTGTTCCGCTTTCTAAGGATCTTGCATGGCCATGTGATTTCAACCAATTGAGTTTTGGAATTAAACTATTGATGGTTGCTGCAAACTGTGTGGTCGCACCAGACGCACTGTCGCCTCCTTGGAGGGTAATGCCTGAGCCATCAGCAATGTCGGGCATAAATTGAAATCGAAAGGATTTCGAATAGTCTTTAGCAAGCTCAACATAGTGAACCACGACTTGCACCATTTTTGGAGGAGGTTGTGGTTGAGCGGGTTTTACTTTAATTAAATTAACTATTCCATCATTAGCGGGGCGCCGACGAATGATGACATCTTTTGATGGTCCGTTATCTGCGACCATTGGTGGCATATAAAATTTCGCGATATTTTCGGCACTCGCTTTTTCATCATCAGAGTTCACCCAGCCCGAAAGAATAATTTTATCGTTGAGCGCACGCACTTCGACTTCGGGATTGTTAATATCGCGAGCGATAAAATCTGAAATTTTTCGGAGTGCCATTGGTGACATGGTCACAAGAGTAGCCGCTTGATCACCGAATTGAGCAACGACGTTGACCACGCGGCTCATATCGGCTGGTAATAGAACTTGGCCATCAACAAGAACTTTGTTGTTCAATATTTTAACGGTGATTCCCTCGACGTCCCCGAGTAAAGACTGAATTTCTCTGGCCACAGCATCAAGTTTTGATTTACGAACAATAATTCGATATTCAGCGATTTTCTTTTTATTTTTATCCACGACGAGCAGAGTGGCAATTCCTTCGGATTTAGGGTTAAAACGAATGATTTGTGTGCCTTTCGAAAAGACGGCCGCAGTCACTTTTTGATAATCACCGCGAAACGAAATGACCTCTGGCATTTGGGAAACTTTTTCATCGTAATCAATTCCAAGGGTAAGATAAATAAATTTACGTGCTTTTGGAATATCTAAAGTTTCTTCTTCACTGAGGGTCGCTTGACTTGATGATTGAGCCAACGCGGCCACATGAAAGTTAAATATCAAGAAAAAGAAAGTAAGAATTTTCAATCTTGGAGGACTCCATTTTAAAAATAGAAAACACTTCATATGCTCCTACCTTCCTCTTCCAGGTAAAACTGGTGCTGGCGGCGCAGGAACTTGCACCATCGGTGGCTTAGGTCCTGTTGTATATGTTTGAGGGGCTTCCGCTAAACCACTCAGTCGAAGAGTGAAAGAGTCCGCGTTCGTACTCGGCGTTCGCGCGTCTGTCATTTTATCGTTCGGATTTCTAAGAGTAAAAAAGATATTTCCTGGTGAAGTTGTCATAAAGTAAATCAAATCTTGAGCTTCTTTTGGCTTAACTTCAATTGTGATTGTCTGATATTTTGTGTCGCCAGTAAGGTTAATTTGAGTGAGCTGCTTCCCGGTTGGATCAACTTCATAGAGACGTGGCAAGGTGTTTACAACACTAATCCCTGTCGCTAGGACAACCACATCCCCCTTGAAAAGAATGACTTCGCGTCTTTGGCTGGTGCCTCGACCAGTATCAACGGCCGCGTAAACGTCCACTCGATCTCCTGGCCGAATGAGTTTTGCAACCGCGCGGGCTTCATCCACGGGAATGGTTACTGCTCGTTTATCAGGAGCCACTTGCAGAGCGATCCCTGTTTCCGGCCCAGGATGTAAAAGTTTGTTAAGTAAAAGCTGTTCGCCTTTTTTTATCGGAACAGCGGCAATCTGACCAACGGCGGAGTCAAAATCCGTGGCCACACCAGGCTCAACGAAATCAGTTGGGCGCTGAACAATTTCTAACATCGAATCATCAAGATTTTGCATTTCATTAATATCGACTCGGGCTAAAACCACAGGTTTTGTTGAACCAAACTGTTTGTCATACTCAGCCTTTTTTTCTTGTGAATAACTATAGAGAAGAAAAGCAGCAAAAAGGCCTGCTCCTAGAGAAACCCATAAGTTTCTCGATTCATTGTTGTTCATTTTTCATTCCCCCTAGCAATTCCAATTAAAACTACCCCTCACAAATCGAATTTAAACAAATTCCATATTGGGTCATAATCCAAACCGGCGAAACTCCATCAAAATAATCTGAGGTTTTCTTTGTATCGTCGGACATTTTTGATCTTACCGTTGAATTATGATCTTGCGCGGTTGCTGTTTTGTTCACACCAGTCTGCAGGTCTGTGAATTTAAGTGGGCGCTTGGTTGCGGTCCAGGTGTTGATTGGCGCACCTTCTTCTGTAATTCCATGAAATCGAAAATTCATTTGAGAATAATAAGGATTATTATCACCACCTTCATCGCGGAGATAATTCAAATTGCTGCGATTTCGAAAAGTTTCAAAGGTATAATTTCTAGCCGCAATAGAATTTAAAATTCCCGAATGAATAATTCCGAAAAACCCTAATCCAAAATTAAGTAATAAAATAAAGAGTATTAATACGGGAATCATTTCAAGAGTCGCATTTCCGTTTTCGTTTTTAAGGTTTAACATCCAGCGTCCTCCATCATGACATAGGCACTTGGATCGTAACCACCGCCGGCAGGAAGTGCCGCGCCAGAAGGTAAGTTTTTTAGAGCTTGAGCACGGGCGGCGCCCCAATATCGATAGCATTCTTCTTGAGTTGGCTCGCGTATCAAAATGGCATTAATATTAGTCGAAAATCCCGCGTCCTCAGTTGAGGCCGGGTTTAGAAAAGGCACTTGCATTCCAAGAATTTTCGACTGAAAGGGGATGGAAACTCCCGTATAGACCTGTTCAAATGGTGGAGTCGCGCCTGATCCACCATCTCCTAATTTATCTCGGAAATTATCTTGGGAATTAGAACCACCTTGTCGAATATCGGGGTTTTTCGCGAAAACAAACCAGCCTGATTTAAATAAAAGGCCAAAGGCAGGCAAAGAAGAAAACGATTGATATTTATTTGTTGCCGCTTCCCTTTGCGCGGCTTGGTTTTTATTTCCACCCACTTGGGCGCGAGAAGTAGAAAAAGCAATGTATTGTCCAACTTCGACGACAGTAAGGGTAAATGAAATAGAGAAAAAAAGAATAAATAAACCAAAAGCAATAATCAGTGAGAAGAGAAATTCCGCAGAAGCTTGTCCTGATTGATTTAACTTCTTTTTCATTGTCCCACCGGTTTGTAGCTAATCACTCGATTGCTCGGATGATATCCAGAAACTTTAACGGTAACTCCACAAGGCTTCCAAACCCCGCATTCAATCATACCGGAAACAACCGCCCAGGGTTTCACCGTGACAGTGTTGATAAAATCCATGTCTTTAAGTGCTTTCACGGCGCCTGTAATGAGCGCCACACTGAGCACCATGAGCAAAATAAATTCTAAAGAGCCCTGTCCTTTCATATCCATGAGATCCCCACGCTAGAAAGTCCAAGAGAAGTTAAAAATCCAAACAAGATCGCAATGGTATAAGGAACATAATTTAAACTTTGAGTCGCTGGAGTCGCTTTTTTTACGATAGCAACGATGTTTTGAAAAAATTCACGTGATTTTCCAGCAAGAACAACTCTCACAAGTCCCAAAATTGAACCCCAAATCATTGAGGCTAAAATCATCGTGATAGAAATATTCCAATTTAATAAAAGAGATAAAATAATAATTAATTTTAAATCTCCCGCCGCAATCGCCTTTAAAGAATAGAGAGGGAAGGCAAAGAGTGCCGCTGCGCCGAGGGAGGCTAGGGCTGGCCAAACTCCTCCTTTTCCATCGACGATTGCAATCAGTGCAATCGCGAGGATAAATCCAATAATAATCAACCGATTTGGAACCTTTTTGGTTCGCAAATCAGTGACCACGCTGATGATGATCAACAGCGCAGCCAAGATTATTTTTGGATTCAAGAAGAATTCACTCATCTTTTCTCCTCATCTATTCACTCCAGGCATTCAATTGTCCGCTTGGCTTAAATCCATCACCCGTGATTAAGTGTCGCTCCACACGTGCACCAAGCTTTGGCCCCGTGTTGGTAAAGGCCCCGTAAGGACCCTTAATGATCGAGCCCATCAACAGGAGCACGAACACCGCCATGAGCAACACATATTCAACCGTCACGAATGACTCCTTTTAATTAAGGATTGAATTCATTGATCGAGCCAGTGAGACTGGAAATTTTACCCATCACTGCTTCTTTCAATGGTTTTCCGAAAGCGATAACAAGAGCCACAACAAGTACGAGCAAAAGCACATACTCCGCAGTTCCTTGTCCGGCCTCATCACTCCATAGCTTTTTCAAAACATTTTTAAATTGTTTCATTACGATCCTCCTTCTACTGTCAGGCCTATCGGCGAAAAGCGCAGACTTCATTAGGAGATGAAGGGTTTTCTCGTGAGGAAACTTAAATTGTTCAAGAGTTTAACAGGACCTTAGCCCCTAGAGGGAAAAGAACAGGACCCTCACTGTCAAAGTTCAGATTGTCGCTGGATTTAGGACTGAAGAAAAGTGTCTCGAATTGAGACGAATCTCATCTAGATGTGCTGGGAGAAAGTATTTCTGAAAACCAACTAACTTACAAAGGCGTTTACAACAAAAAATAAAAGCGCTGATGCAACAAACAAGATGACGAGCTGGCGGGATAACATGATTGAACTCCTTTAATTTTTTAGGAAATAAATATCTGGATAGTTTCTGCCAAACTCTTCCGAATCCATTCCGTAGCCTACAACATAGCGATCATCGATGGTGCGCCCAATATAATCAGCGCGAATCGGCAGTTCACGACGAGCGGGCTTGTCCAACAGGGTAACAATTTTCAGCGAAGCGGGAGAGGAAGCCAAAAGACGATCGCGCAAAAACTTTAAAGTGCGACCCGTGTCGATGATTTCCTCAACGATCAAAACATGTTTATTTAATAAATTAATCGAAATGTCTTTGATGATTTTAACTGTTCCGCCCTTTGATAGAGCTTGCAGATGAACGAAATCCACTTGTTGAGGAAGTTCAATTTCCCTCATCAAATCAGCGCAAAAATGAATTGATCCTCGAAGGGGGCAAATAAAAACGATTTCTTTTCCATCGTAATCGGCCTCAATTTGCTTAGCTAACGAGCCAACTAAATTTTTAATTTCATCGCGGGTAATAAAAAGTAGTAAATCTTCTTTTAGATTCGACATAAATCTCCTTAAGGATTCGGGCTCAGGGAAGTGATTCCCACGGTTTGGGCCATCTTGAGATATTTTTTTGCTTCTGTGTGTTTTGGATCGCGCAGTAAAATATTTTCCCATTGCTCAGTCGCTTCAGCAATTTGATGGTTGTTATAAAAGACAACTCCTAATTTCATGCGCGCCGGATTGAAATGAGGATAATCTCGAAGGACTGTTTGCAGGCAGCGAACCGCTTTTTGCGTATCACCAAGTTTTACAAAACACTCCGCTACTCGCATGGAAATTTCAGCTCGGCGAGCGGAAAGTTTTTGTGCTTTTAATAATTGTTCAAGGGCTTCGTTGTAGCGAGTGTATTGAAAGTAAAGATCCGCCAGTTCTTCATGTTTGGAGGCAATCTTTTCGTCAACATGAGGATCATTAATGCCTTTGTTTTGATTGAGGAGCTTGCGCGCATCTTCAAAAACTTTTTTTCCTTCATCATAACGGCCCAAATCATTTAAAATAATGGAAAGCCCGACACTTGCATCGGTGTAAGTTGGATCAATTTCAAGTGCTCGTTTAAAGGTTCTGATGGCTTTATTGAATTGCCCTTTGTCGTAATAAATGGTCGCCATCATTTGAAAAACTTCAGGATTGCGAGTGCCTTGCAAAAGGAGCTGTTGCAAAATAGGTTCGGCCACTTTGTAATTTCCACCAATAAACGCTTCTTTAGCTTCCGCACAGACATCTTGCTGAAGAGAGTCCATCATCGGATTTCCCTCGCCGCATCTTGAATTTCAGACTGGTTTTTTGGAAAGCGACTTTTGAGTAGAGCCAGCAGTTCTTTAGCTCTATCCATTTCTGAGGCTCTTGCTGCGCAAATAACCGCACGAGAAAGTGCCTTCGCTTCAAAGCCTTGGCCTGGAAAATTTTTTACTTCGCCTTCATAACGAAGGCGAGCACTGTCCCACTGCGCTTTTTTGAAATAAAAATCAGCAATGTAGATTTCTTTTTCCGCTTGGAGTTTTAGCACAGCTGCTTTTTTTTCTTGCGCCTCTTTAACGAATTCTGAGTTTGGATACTGTTTAATGACTTCGTCAAAATTTGAAATTGTTTTTCCAGCTAAAGCTAAATCGCGATCACTGGTGGGTGGCAATTGATTAAAGTAGCAGAGCCCAAGCCGAAAAGTGACGTAATCAATTTTTTCGAATTTTGGATGTAGGTCTTTGAAGTTTTGGTAAGACACTTGCGCTTCTGGAAAAGACTCTTGTTTGTAATGAGCATCCGCAACGCTTAATTCTGATAGAACCGCAAATTTGCTATAGGGATATTTATTTTTAACTTCTTGGTAGCGTCGAATGGCTTCTTCGTAGCGCTCTTCTTTGTCGTACTGCTGAGCCAATTCATAGGCGGCCTCCGCAGTGTCGACTTTTTTTTCATCGGAGCTACAGCCTCCAATAAAAATCGAAGAGGAAATTGTTAAAAAACCCAACAGTATTAAAGAGGTAACTCGTGGCATTGTCATCGGTGACAAGTCTAAATCTGGGCGAAACATAATGTCAACCAGTCCGATTTTCTAGGTGCGGAAATCTGTAAAATGACGATACAGAGCGGCTGAAGTTACTTTCAAAACACTCACCACAGGAATACAGATGATCATTCCAAGGATTCCCATAAGTTGAGAGCCAATAATGATCGATAAAACCACGGTCACGGGATGAAGGTTCACAATTTTTGCCACCAAAAAGGGAACCAAAACCACAGTATCAATAACTTGCACGATTCCATAAATAGTAAAAAGCGTTAGCAGTTCAGTTGGTGAGCCGCCATTGGTCATTGCAATGAGGAAGGCTGGCAGGGCTCCAATAATTGGCCCCAAGTATGGGATAATATTAAGTAAAGAAGCAAACAGAGCAAGTACGAGGGCAAAGGGAAAGCCCATGATGAGAAGCCCCAGCCAAAGGAATAAGCCAACGATAAAACTTTCAATCAAGCGAGCCCGAATAAAACCACCAATTTGATGACTAATTTGATAATTCAAGCTGAGAGCGAGCTCAAAAAAATTATTTGGGACCATACCGATGAGCAGCCGAACAAATTCTCGACCATTGAGTAGCATAAAAAAAGCCAAAAAAGGCGAAAGAATTAATACCGTTGCGGATTTGGAAATCCAAGCCGGTAGTTGTTTAAAAAAAGAAGACGCCCAGGAATAAATTTGCGGACTGAATTGATTGTGTAAGTCGACTTTGAAGACTGAATTCAACATCACTCCGATTTGCTCTTCCACGCGAGATAATAAAGCAGAGGCGGTCTCAAGGTATTTTTGCGAGTTCTCCTGTAAAGAGCCGGCTTGCTGCGCCAGATCTGGCACGAATAAATAAATTGTAATGACCATAGCCAAAGTCAAAAATAAAAAAGGAATGATGGTGGCAAATAAGCGGCTCAGCCCGTGGCGTTCCATATAATCCACCGAGGGGGCTAATAAAAAATAAGTGACGAGAGCTGAAAGAAAAGACACAAGAAGATTTGGTACAAAAAGAATAAATGAAAAAAGTGAGGCGAGGCTACAAAGAAAGGCCAGCAGTTTTACTCTTCGCTCAATAATAATGGCTCGCTGACTTCGAGTGGGCTCTAGCATTAGGAGCCCTTTTTCTTAAGTTCAGTGATTTTAGCCGTGGTTTCTCTTAAGCGTTCACCAAGAACTTCTCCTAAACGCAATAGAATTTTGACCCCAGCGGTGGGATTTCTTCCTGCAATTTCCATTAGATCTGATTTGAAAAAACCAATCAACACGACATCTTTGTGCGCTATTGCAGTGGCACTGCGCCGACCATTTTCTTGAACAAGGGCGAGATCTCCGAAAAAGTCCCCCTCTTTTAATTGGGTGACATGAGCCATTTTAGGCTCGCCAGTTTCTGGCACGATTTCTTCGACATAAATATTTACAATACCTTCAGAAATTAAATACATACCCACACCGATATCGCCTTGGCGAAAAATATTTTCACCGGGTCGGTAGGACCTTACGTTCACAATTCTTTCCAGTAAGGTTAATTGAGAAAGGGACAGGTCTTGAAATAAAAAATTACTTTTTAATTTTTGGCGGAGAGTTTGTTCCGAGTTTGAATTGCGAAATAGATTTTCCCAAATGAAATTTGGCATAAATTAATTCTCCGTTGTAAGTAAAAGTGCTGATTGAGGAATCCACCCGGTTGGTCCACCTGGGTAATTCACTTGCAGCCACTGACTTCCCGTTTTTTCAACAGACTTTTCCACAATAACTTCAAAACCGGGATAAACTTCAAATAAGGACGGGGCTTTTTCATCTGGAGAGGATAAAACACTCGCCTTGTCCTTAGTGACAATGGTTCCTCGAGTTTGTGACTGATCCACAATTTTTAATCCCAATAACAAGAGAAAAACAACCGCTCCTAATAGGAAGAATATTGTGAGTGAACTAAAGGACGGAGGAACAGTCTCTTTTAATTGAGAGCGCTTTAACTTTCCAATGTAGGTTAAGATCGACCAGCCTGCAGAAAAAATAAAGAGAGCTGCTAAACAAGAAAACCAAAACAAGGAAAAAGGTGAAAGCACACGAGCGTGAAGGGTTTCGCTCCACAAAAGTTCATGGGGGATTTCTTTCACTTCGAGTTGAGGCAGAATAAAGTCGTAAGCAGCCCTGGCGGTTGGATCTTCAGGATCGAAGTTAAGTGCCTTACGCAATAAAGCGATGGACCAACCCTTTTGGCCATTTTGAAACTGGGCTAAAGCCAAGTTCGTCAAAGTCGAAATATTTTTAGGGCTTAATTCAAGAGCTTTTTGAAAAGCACTCACCGATAAATCAAAATGTTTTTCCTGATAATTTTTCAGGCCAGTTTGAAAAGCTGAGTCAAAACTGCTTAATGACTCAGAGCTCCCTGAATTATCAGGTTCAGTGGCAAAGGAAAAACACCCAAGAAAGAAGGTCGCGATAAGAAATAGGCTGAGAATCGATTTCATGTCTGATTGAGTCTAATGCTAAAGCGCTTTCCTTGTCATCATGGATGGCACTCGTTAGACTCAAAACTCGACTTAAAACGGCCTGCCTTTGGCGCTGGAAGGAATCAAATATGTCTCAACTGATCGGTCATCAAATTCAAGAATCAACAGAAATTCAAAAAACAATTTCTGATCTTGTTGGTTCGGTACAAAAATTAAACGCGCAACTCACAGGGATAAAACCGATTCACCCGGAGCATGCTGAAAGTGGAAAGCGCGAAATTGAACAAGCTGGAAAAATTCGTGGTCGCCCTTTGCATTTCAATTATGTGGGTTCAGGGGCTGGTCATGGAGCTTATGTTGAGTTGGAGGATGGAAGTGTAAAGCTCGATTTGATTAATGGAATTGGAATTCACTTGATGGGTCACTCACATCCAAAAATTATGGCGGCCGCGATTCGTGGTGCTCTGGTGGATGTTGTGAACCAAGGAAACCTTCAACCAAATCGTGAATACAGCCGCTTTTTGGAAAAAATAGTTGGTCTAGCAGGAAAGCGCTCTCGGCTTAAATACGGTTGGCTTGCCACTTGTGGTACGATGGCGAACGAAAGTGCTCTAAAGATTTGTCGACAGAAAAAAACTCCTGCGCGAATGGTTTTAAGTTTTAAAAATGCTTTTGCCGGTCGATCAACCATGATGGCAGAGCTCACAGATAATCCTGCTTATAAGCAAGGTCTTCCTGAATATCATGAAATGTTGCGATTGCCTTTTTATGATAAAAGAGATCCTCAAAGTATTGAAAAAACTCTCACTCAAATGAAAGAGCACGTCGCAAAACATGAGGGAAATATTAGTTGTTTCGTCTTTGAACCTATGTTGGGCGAAGGCGGTTATCAGGCAGCTCCGCGAGAATTCTTTTTGCCGTTGCTTGAATTTTGTAAAGAAAAACAAATTCCAGTTTGGGCGGACGAAGTTCAAACCTTCACCCGCACCGGAGAATTATTTGCTTTTGAAACGCTTGATATCGGAAATTACATCGATGTGTGCACGGTAGCAAAAACTGCACAAGTTGGCTGCACGTTGTACACAGAAGAATTTAATCCAAAGCCAGGTTTGATCGCGGGAACTTTTTCGGGCACCTCAGCAGCGCTTTCTGTTGGAATTGAAACTTTGGAGATTCTGACAAAAGAAGGCTATTTGGGTAAAAATGGTCGCATCATGGACATTCATCACAAATTTATCGGAATGTTGAATGAGCTCAATGAAACAACTTGCAAAGGAAAATTACAGGACGCAGGGGGCTTGGGTTTAATGGTAGCAGTAACTCCCTTTGACGGAAAAAAAGAGCAAGTGGATGTTTTGCTAAAAAAACTTTTCGATAAAGGTTTGATTGCCTTTAGTTGCGGAAAAGACCCCGTTCGCGTGAGATTTTTAATTCCTGCGATCATTAAGGACTCTGATATTCAAGTCGCAAAAAGCCTTCTCGAAAATGCAATTCTCGAGGGAGTATAATTGGATTTTATTGAGTCCTGCAGAAAAATTATTTCTCTGGATAGTACACCTTCACAAGGCAACAAAGAGGTGGCGCAGTTCTTTTTGGAGCTGGGCCAACAGTCGGGCTTTCATATTGAAACAATGTCAGAGGTTCTGACCGACCAGCCTCAAATAAATTTATTATTTCGACCCCAAGCAAATTCAGGCCAAGAGGAGTTTTTGCTTCAAACACATTTGGATACGACAGATCCTGGGCCCTACGGTTTATGGACAAAAACAGGGCATAATCCCTTTGATGCTCACATTATCGAAGGAAATATTTTTGGCTTAGGCACTGCGGATGTGAAATTAGATTTTTTCTGTAAGCTTGAAGCCTTACGTAGTTTTAAAGATCAAAAAACTTGGAAAGTATTACCTGTTCTTGTGGGAACTTTCGGTGAAGAGCAAGGTATGGTTGGGACTTTAAGAATCATTCGCAAAAACAAAATTAAGGCAAAGCGTGCTTTGATCGGGGAGCCCTCGGGTTTACAAATTATTAATGCGGGCAAGGGAATGGCCGCGGTAGAAATTCGAATTCCATTTAGCGAAGCAGAAAATCAATTTCGCTCAGAACATAATTTACGTGAAAGCTCTTCAACACACAGCAAGGTTTTCAATGGAAAACCTTCGCACTCTTCAAATCCTCAATTAGGTGATAGCGCGATCAAAAAAATGTTCGAATATTTATCGCAGCTTCCAGAAGATTTGACGATCATGGACGTTGAAGGTGGGGTTAATTTTAACACGGTCCCTGCAAGTGCTTTCTTAGAAATCGAGCCCGTTTCTGGACAACAAGATCCGATGTCGAAAAAATTAACAACAATTTACGGCGCCATTTGTGATCTGGAGCAAAAATTTTTGCAATACGAAGATCCAGGATTCAGCCCTTCACATCCGACGTTGAATATTGGCATGATTAAAACTTTGGATAATCATATTTTTATTTCTGGAAATTGCCGAATCACGCCTTCGGTGAGTTTAGAGACTTATCAAAAACTAATGAACGATTTGAAAGCCGAATGCCAAAAGGTGGGTGCAGATTTTCGTGTCACTGATTATAAAACACCTTTTTCGACGGCAAAAAATTCTGAATTTACTCAAGGATGCTTGCATGATTTAGAAGCTTTGGGGCTCTCCACGGAATTACTTAGTCAGTCTTCGACAAATGAAGCGAGCTTGCTGAGTCGCGTGAATATTGAATGTTTGTGTTTTGGACCTGGCGCTCGCGAAGGGAATATTCATACGCCCAATGAGCATGTGGCTATCAAGGATTTACAGACGGCCATTGAATTTTACAAGAAAGCAATAACGAGGTTTTGTATATGAGTTTTATTGTGCGACCTGTTCGCCATGAAGATCTATCGCAACTGACCGACTTGGCTCGACAATTTAATTTATTAAATCTCCCTGGGGAGAAAAAGGTACTGTCGGAAAAAATCGACCGTAGCAATCAATCTTTTGAAGGGGCCTTGAGTAAGCAAGAGGCCGTCTATTTGTTTGTACTTGAAGACACAGAAGAAAAACTTGTTGTGGGAAGTTCTCTCATCATGGCAAAACATGGCACTCAAGCGATTCCCCATAATTACTTTAGATTGCTAAAGAAAAATCATTACTCTGAGGATCTGGGCATTGGATTTATTCATCAAGTTTTGCGTTTTCAGCAAGATGAAGACGGTCCTTCGGAAATTGGTGGATTATTAGTAGATAAAATTTATCGCCGGCGTCCTGAAAAATTGGGAAAACAAATCAGCCTTTCTCGATTTATGTATGTCGGTATGCACATGGAGAAATTTGAAAATCGAATTTTATGTGAGCTCACACCTCCTCTGACTGATGAGGGCAGAAGTGAGTTCTGGGAGGCTCTCGGCCGTCGATTCACAGGTCTACCTTATCAAGAGGCCGATCTGCTGTCGCAAACGCATAAAGAATTTATTGGCTCTCTTTTTCCTCAAGAAGATATTTATTTGTGTCTCTTAGACTCAAAAGCTCGCTCTGTTTTAGGTCGAGTCGGCGAGCAAACAAAACCCGCTCAACATTTGTTGGAAAGCATCGGTTTTGAATATCTCGACGAAGTTGATCCTTTCGATGGTGGCCCTCATTTTGGGGCCAATACTCCAGACATTTCTGTTATTCAACAAGGACGTCGATTTAAGGTCGCGGACTTTAAAGAAGCGTCTTACAAAGAACAAGGATTAGTGGGTACTACGGAGGAAGAGTTTTCTGCAGGACTGGTGAGTTACGATTTGCGCGACGATGAGATCGCTGTGGCACCAAAAATGAAACAAGCCCTCTGCTTGGAAAATGGCCAGGAAATTTTTTTAGCTCCCTGGAATTATGCAAAACGAGGAAAAGAACAAACTTAAGGAGATTCTATGAATAAGCAACAAGAGGTAACTCAAAGAACGACTTCTTATTTGGGTGATTTCATCAATGGCCATTGGCAAAAACCTGAAAAAGCTGACGGGCAATTCAAAGATATTTCTCCTGCAGATTTGTCTGATGAAGTTTTGACAGTGAGTTTCAAACACGATCATGTTGATCAGGCTGTTGAGTCTGCTAAAAAAGCATATTTACCTTGGGCTCGTTTGAGTTTTGAAGAGCGCAAAAGTTATTTATTGCGACTGAAGGAAGTTTTCGAAACTCATAAACAAGAGATGATCGATGCCATTTGTCGCGATACGGGCAAGTCAAAATGGGATGCTACGACCGAAGCGGGCGCCCTTTCAAATAAAATTGATATTACGGTGAATTTCTCTTCCAAACTTATTGCAGAAGAAAGAATTTCCAACGCACTTCCGAGTGTTGATGGCGTGATTCGTTATAAACCTCGTGGAGTGATGGCCGCTATTGGGCCTTTTAATTTTCCGGCTCATTTACCAAATGGCCATGTTGTGCCGGCTCTGTTAGCGGGAAATACGGTCGTCTTTAAGCCTTCAGAGCAGACGCCTTATGTTGGGCAAGTTTATGCTCAGTGTGTGGAAAAAGCTCAATTTCCTCCAGGCGTTTTTAATTTAATTCAAGGTGACGGCGAAACGGGGCGAAGGTTGACTATTCATGAACATGTGGATGGCATTTTGTTCACAGGTTCATACGAGGTTGGTCAGAAAATAAAGCAATCGACATTAGATCACCATTGGAAAATTTTAGCGCTCGAGATGGGTGGCAAGAACGCCACAGTGGTGTGGGATGATGCAGAAATGCAAAAGGCGATCTATGAAACTCTTGTCGGCGCCTTTATGTCGACAGGTCAAAGATGCTCTTGCACCAGTCGAGTCATCGTGCATGATAAAATTGCTGATGAATTCACGGAAAGATTTTACCAAGCAGCAAAAAAACTGAGCATTGGTCATTACTCGGAAAATCCATTTATGGGGCCTTTGATTAATGGCGCCGCTGTTGAGAAATATTTACGCTTTCAGGAAATCGCCAATCGCGAGAATTGTGAAAGTTTGATGCGCGGAAAATCCTTGGATTTGAAGCACAAAGGGCACTACGTTACTCCGAGTATTCATTTAGTAAAAAAATTCGAACCAAATTCTGTTTATCAAAAAAGCGAAATTTTTGGTCCTAATGTCGCGATTTATCGTTCGAGTGATTTTGATCAGACCTTAAATATTGTGAACTCCACCGGCTATGGCTTAGTCATGGCGCTCTTTTCAAAAAATGAAAGTCTTTATAAAAAGGCTCTTCTGGAGTCACGGGTAGGATTGCTCAACTGGAATCGAACCACCAATGGAGCGAGCTCCAAACTTCCGTTTGGAGGCATGGGAAAATCCGGTAACGATCGTCCTTCCGCTCATTTTGCGATTCAGTACTGTACAGTTCCTGTGGCAAGCCTTGAAGATCATACGCCCTTTGATGCGACAAAAATGGTTCCTGGCGTTGTCTTGGAGCAAGGGAAATAAATGCTCAAAAAACTAATCCCTGCATTTGCTTTGATTATTTTTCTTATCGGAGGCGCTGCCCTCTGGTTTGCTTGGAGCCATTTTATCGGACAATCCATGAGCCAAACTTCGGAGGAAGTTGTCTATGAAGTAGCTCCGGGATTGAGTTTTCGTGCGGTTGCCAAGGATCTTGAAAAAAATGGTTTGATTAAAAACGCAGATTTTTTTGTACTCCTCGCGAAATTTCGTGGCGGCGCCAATAAGATGAAAGTTGGGGAATATCTCCTCAATAAAAACATGAAGCCCAATGAAGTTTTAGCCCAAATTCTCTCTGGAAAAAGTATTGAACGAAGCCTCACGATTTCAGAGGGTTTAAGTATTTTTGAGATTGCGGAAATTTTCGATCAAGGGGGTTTGGCGAGCGCCAAAGAAGTTCTTAGCACAATTCAGGATCCCACTTTTGTGAAAGAAACTTTGGGCGAGGAACAGTCTTCGCTTGAGGGTTATCTTTTTCCTGAGACCTACAGCTTCACAAAATACACAGACTATAAAACAATTTTAGCTCAAATGGTGAATCGTTTTAAAATTGTTTATGCAGAGGTGGCTGCGCAATCAAAATTGCAAACTGAGTCAAGTTTACCAAATTGGAGTCGTCATAAGGTGGTGACTTTGGCGAGCATCATTGAAAAAGAGACTGGCGCACCTAACGAGCGTCCGCTGATTTCTTCTGTATTTCATAATCGTCTTCGCAAAGGCATGTTGTTACAAACTGACCCGACGATCATTTATGGAAAAGCAATGGAGAGTGGAAAGCTTGAAATTAATATTACCAAGGCGGATATCGCTCGCCCAACGAGTTATAATACTTATGTGATTAAAGGATTGCCACCAGGTCCAATTGCTAATCCGGGAAAAGAGGCGTTGCTGGCGGCCGTGAAGCCTGTGACCTCGAGCTATTTGTATTTTGTGAGTCACAATGATGGCACTCATCAGTTTTCTGAAGATTATAAAAACCATCTTCAAGCGGTGCAAAAATTCCAATTAGATGCAAAAGCTCGTCAGGGAAAAAGCTGGAGAGATCTCAGTAAGAAAACGGATAAGACGACGAAGAATTAATGAACAAGAATTTTCGCTAGTCCTGGCGTTAAGAAAAGTATTTTAATCAAACTCGACTAAAACTTAATATCGACGCCAAGTCTAAATGCGGTTGAATCATAACTGAGCAAACCGGGTGTTACATTTTGGTCGACTCGCGTAGAGGTAGCGAGCCCTGTAAAAACACTAAATCCCGGCGTAACGGCATATCCTACGGTAGAACTTAGCTTCACAAGTTCATTCGGTAAAACATTGCCATTAAAATCCATATTGTACCAAGTGTCTATCTTGCCAGAAATTTTGGGAGTGAAGGCGTAGGCAACGCGAAATAATTGTGACGTTGACACATAGGTCAGGCTATTACTCGGCTGTATGGGTACAGGTGCGCTCACAGAGTCAGAGATGGGGTTGTCAGGAAAAGTCGTCGGCTGGTATTGAAAGGAATAGACGTAAGCATTATTAGAGTTAATGACAGTCCAAGGGCCTCTCTTCCACTGAAAGCCCAGATTTACGCTAAAGCCTGCTATCAAACTGTTCTTTACAGAATCCGGCGAAGCAGGAAGCACCAGAGAGGTTCCTGCCTGAAAATTCCACTGAGATTTATTTTGCTTCGGGGATAAAGGAATATCAAAACCTAAAGAAATTTCAGGATCCCATATTTGGGCGTCAGAGGAATTTTTTGGCTGTAATAAACCACTGTATCCCCATTCCAAAAGCATGGATACTTGTTCTGAAAAGTTATAGCCTAATTTAAGGTCATCCCATTGTGTGCTCGTTGCTGAATTTTGAAAAAAATCTCCAGATAACACAAGTTCACGTGTCCATGGACTTTCTGGCGGAGGAATCGGCGTCGGAGCTGGAGTCGGTAAAGGCAGAGGTTCAAATTTTTTCTCTGCCTTTTTTGACGTTTTTGAATTCGTAGCAGTCGTCGTATTCCCAGTGGCTTTCAGATTCGGTTTTTGAGTGGTGGTCTGCGCGAAACAAAGGACACTTACGATGGTAGAAATTATTATGATAGATATTGTTTTCATTGGCTAAAATCCTAGCATAGGGCGCGATCCTGAAGTACCGCGTGCGTTGCTTTCACTACTTACGTCTTGTTTAAAAATTAGAAAACTTTCGCAGAATTAGGGTCTTATTCCAACCAAGTGACTCGTCCTTCAGTTTGTCTCGGCGGCTTAGGTGGTTCGTGATCTGGATAGCCTAGCACAATGGCGCAAAGAAGTTCGAGTTTTTGAGTAATGCCCAAAAACTCGTTTATCTCGTCTTTAATTTCTAGAGGAGCGCCCATCGTGCAGCAGCCCAGTCCCTCTGCTTGACAGGCCAAATTAATATTTTGTGCCGCCATATAAACGCTACCAATACTGGTTAAGTCTTTTTCTTCGGGTGAATTTTCTGAGTAGCAAAAAATAATTACTGGCGCGTCACCTAAAGTAAAAAAAAATCTTTCTGTGAATTGATAGAGCGAAGGCTTGAGTCGTGTTTGTAAAACCCCTTTAATTCCTAACCAAGATTTCTGTGAATATTTTAAATATTCATCCCTTTTTTTTCCAGTGACGACAAAAAATCTCCAATTTTGCCGATTTTTTCCGCTAGGTGCATGCATTCCGGCACTCAATATTCTTTGCAAAGTATCCTTGGGTGGCATCTCGGGCTTGAATTTGCGAATCGACGTTCTTGACTCAATGAGCTTATAAAACTTTTCTCTCTCATCAATACTAATCATTGAATTCTCCTAGGCAAAGTCTATAGAATTAGACCATGTCTGCATCATGGCGTTTTTGGATATTATTTTCAACATTGATGTCGATTTCGATCGGCCTTGCCGCCATAAATTTGAACGACGCTTGGCGCACAACACTTCGCGATTATCTCATTCCCAACAAAAGAGAAATCCTCGCCAAAGCAATGGGTGACCTCTTAGGAACGGGCCGAGCTTTCACCGTTTTGAAAGTAAAAAACCAAGATAATATTAATATTGAAGTTTATGAAAATGATGTGGCCTCAGGAAAAACCTTTTTTAAAGGTAGAGCAATCTTGCCCGAGCGAAGAGATGGTTTATTTAATTACAAAGGCAGTGCCACAAATCTTCTTCTTTTGGATATCGACAACGACAAGGCATTGGAAATTATTGCACCCAGTTTTGACGAAAATTTAGTGCCAAGAATTCATATTTACAAATTTAATGATTTTTCAAGCTCTCTCGATCCAATCAGTCCCGATTCGCTTAAACAGTAGTTGTTCCAATTTTATAATATAAACTGGCCCCATTCCTGGCGATGATTGCCATTCTTAGTGGCAACGCCCGTGAATAATGATGAGTTTTCATAAGTCGAGAAGGCATCTTGTGAATTACCGCCACTCACTGACTCGACTTTACTTTTTGTTTGTACGCAAACCAAAGTTAAAGTCGCAGCAATAAGTTTCAAATGAAATTTGTGTACCTTCGCGACTTATGAGGACAGATAGCCTCGGCGATATGTTTTGAACAAAAAAAGCTATCACCACGAAAAGAAGCCAGTTTCTAAATTTTAAACTCGAATATGAATTAAGGATATCTGAAGGAATATAAATATTCGCAAAATTATTTAGATCTTTGTCCGGGAATTGCCTTTCAAAAATCATAAAGTTTTTGAAAATTAGAGTCATGTTATAAACTAAGCACATTGATAGAAAAGTTTTAAAATAAGGACTGGAAAAGAAAATGAAACTAATAATATTAGTGTGTGCGTTGACTTTTGCATTTAGTTTTTCATCAATTGCAGAAGATAAATGTCAAAAAATAGTTAACTTAGAATTTAAAAGATATGGTTTCAATGAAAAGTATCTTAGTAAGGTTTCATTATCAGCATTGCAGAGGGCAGATGAAAACGGAGTGAGAAAAGTTGAAATTAATGAGGACGGCGGTAGGCGTTCCAAATTTCAAGTAATAGGTGAGAAAGAGATTAAAATTACCTTCCGAGACACATCTCATTCTTCGGGAGTGACAGACGCTCCAACTATAGAAACGACAATTAAACTAGATCGAAGTGGGCCTTCGTGTAGAGTTGAATCAGTCTTAGACGACGTTGTTAAGGCACCATATAAAATAAATAATGTATTAACTGAACTTAACCAAAACGAATGCAATAAAATACGTGGACAGAAGCAAATTCCGGCACTCCTCATTAATGACTGTAAACATTTTTTTCCCGCGAAAGGCACGGTTGCAGAAACTTCTCAAGTTAATCCATTTGCCATCATTTCTTTACCAGCTGTTCCAGTAAATCCTAGTGGAAATGATCATGTTCAATAGTAGTTTTTTCGCGCCATGATGGTGCGAAAAGATTTTTTTAATGAATGAATAAACCTTCATCTTACTTAAGACCCAGCTGAGTCTCGAAAATTTTATTTCGAAAAATTGAACGTACTAAAATCAACTGCTTGCATTTTTCGAGATAGAATCCGAAAGAAGCAGCCGCTTTAGACAAGCAAACAAAAAAGCCTGATCTTTCGATCAGGCCTTCGTGTAGAGAGAACAAAACAAACATCAATGACTAATTTTAGAAATTAATGTTTTGTTTTTTTGTTTGCTGCTGATTTTCCAGAAGATCCCTTTAGGCCACCGTCGTCAGCCTCTAAATCGGCTTCACTGCCTTCCTCGTGAACCTCTGGAGTACTCATCAACAAACCACCAATTCCTTTAGCTGCTAAAAGTTTGTTTCGCAAATCTTCGCAGGCCTTAGGATTTTGTTTTAAAAATTCTTTTGCTTGATCACGCCCTTGACCCATTCGTTCACCATTGTAGCTAAACCATGCTCCTGATTTTTCTATCAGGTTTGCGGTGACGCCAAGATCCAAAATATCGCCTTCGGCTGAAATTCCTTCGTTATACATCAAATCAAATTCAACTTTTGTGAATGGCGGTGCCATTTTATTTTTCACAACTTTTACCGCTGTGCGATTTCCTGTTACATCTTCACCGCTTTTGATCGCTCCAACTCGGCGAACATCCAAGCGAACAGAGGAATAAAATTTGAGCGCGTTTCCACCTGTTGTTGTTTCTGGATTACCGAACATCACACCAATTTTCATGCGAATTTGGTTGATAAAGATGACTAAGGTATTTGAACGACTAATGGCTGCTGTTAATTTTCTGAGAGCTTGAGACATCAAACGAGCTTGCAAACCCATGTGGCTATCGCCCATATCGCCTTCGATCTCTGCGCGAGGCACAAGTGCCGCAACTGAGTCGATCACAAGCACGTCGATGGCGCCCGAGCGAACAAGAGTTTCTGTGATTTCAAGAGCTTGCTCACCAGTGTCTGGTTGTGAAATCAAAAGTTCTTCTGTGTTTACGCCCAGTTTTCGGGCGTAACCAACATCCAATGCATGCTCAGCATCGACAAAAGCGGCCACGCCACCAAGTTTTTGTGCCTGCGCAATAACTGAAAGAGCAATGGTTGTTTTACCTGAAGATTCTGGCCCGAAAACTTCAACGATACGTCCCTTTGGTAAGCCGCCAATTCCCAAAGCGATATCCAGACTAAGTGAGCCAGTTGATATAGCTTCAACATCTCTGACCAAGCACTCACCGGCTCCTAGTCGCATGATGGAACCTTTGCCAAATTGTTTTTCAATGGTTCCAACAGCTAAGTCGAGAGCCTTACGTTTTTCTGCAAGGGCCTTTGGATCCAAATTTTTTCCTTCATGTTTACTGTCATTCATATTCGCCATCTCGTTGCCTCATTCTTTCTTTTCGTGAGAATCATTTTTAGTTGCTCACGAAGACTTTGGTTGTTTTTATAAAATTAACTTACACATAATTTACATATTGATTCAAATGAAAAATTTTTGCCGACACTGGTCGATGAGGAATATTTTTCCTCTACAAAAGTCTGATCATTGCCGTCATTGAATAAACAATAAAAACTACCTAAGTAGCTGATTTAATAGGTATTCAATAGAACAAATTACACTTAATTTTTGAATCTCAATCCTAGTCCCGGCAAAAATTTCCTTTTTCGCCATTTCAAAATCTGGACCTTTAATGGCAAAAAACACAGTACCGACAGGCTTCTCTGGCGTTCCGCCACTCGGACCTGCGATGCCCGTAATAGCGATCGCACAATCTGCATTTAATTTTTCACAAACTCCCTTGGCCATTTCTTGAGCAGCTTCAGCACTAACTGCTCCAAATTTTTTAAGAGTCTCTTCTTTAACGCCCAAGATACTTTGTTTGATCGAATTGGAATAGCCAACGATGCCTCCCGTGTAAAAATCAGAAACACCAGGGACTTCAGTTATAGTGGCAGAAAGCAAGCCGCCAGAGCAAGACTCAGCCAAACCAAGCTTCAGGTTTTTTGCTCGTAAAACATCAATTAGTTTTAAGAGCTGAGAGTTTTGATTCATAGAATCTGCACGCCCAGCCAAGCTGTTTTTGTGAGAATCATTTGCATGAGTAGATTCGCCACCAATCCTGCCGCGACGTCATCAATAACGACACCGGCTCCGCCAGGGATGTTTTTGTCCAACCACCCAATAGGCCAAGGCTTTAAAATATCAAAAAGTCGAAAAAGCACAAAACCGACCAGTAAAGACTGCCAGGTCAAAGGCATCCACACCAGGGTGATCAGGAACCCAACGACCTCGTCAATGACCACTTCAGGGTGATCGTGACCGTTCTTGTTGCATTCGTACATTTCGCAGGCCCAAATCGCGAAAGGGGTGAGTAAAAGAGTCAAAGCCATGTGCCACAAGGGACCTAACCAAATCAATAAAGCGGCGATAGGAATTGTGGCCAATGTACCCATAGTGCCTGGGGCGATGGGAGACAAGCCAGCTCCAAAAAATGTTACAATTTTTTTTATCATGGCAAAAATCTAGCTGGTGATTTGTCGTTGTCAATCTTGCAGCCAAGTAGAACTGAAAAAGATATCGCAAACTGAAGCAGCAAGACTTGCTGCCAGCATTCAAACTATCTTAAAATCACCCTCATGAAAGAACGAAAGCCTTCCACTACAGCGCGCAACAAAGTCATGGATTATTTGGCTCGGCGTGACCATTCAGAAAAAGAATTGCGCCAAAAACTTAAGCGTCAATACTCCTCGGAGGAAATTGAGATCGCTATTAATTACGGTAAGGATCGAGGCTGGATTCCAAACGACGCAGCTAGCAGAAAAGCTCTGGCCGTTAAGGCGGCAGAGTCTTTGCACTGTAAAAAAAAGGGAATTATATACATCAATTCCTTTTTAAAGAAAAAAGGCCTGCCGGAAGTCGAGTCCAATGATGAGCAAGAACTTGAAAAGGCCCAAGAACTCGTCAAAAATAAATACTCACTTTCTGAAGTCACAGACTCGGAAGAAAAGCGGCGTCTTGTTGCCAAATTAAGCCGCTTTCTTTTAAGTCGTGGTTTTCGAAGAAATACGATTCAACAAGTTATCTCTAGAGGACGGAAATAAAATGGGATTGTCGAGCCAAGAAATTCGCCAAAAATTCATCGATTACTTTAAAAAACAAGGTCACACTCATGTTGGGAGTTCTTCTCTCATTCCAGAAAACGACCCCACTTTGCTTTTCGCCAACGCGGGAATGAATCAATTTAAAAATTCTTTTTTGGGTTTGGAAAAACGTGATTACACAAGAGCGGTCACTTCACAAAAATGTGTTCGTGCAGGTGGCAAACACAATGACTTGGAAAATGTTGGCTTCACGGCAAGACATCATACTTTTTTTGAAATGCTCGGGAATTTTTCTTTTGGAGATTATTTTAAAAAAGACGCCATTCATTTTGCCTGGGAGCTTTTAACAAAAGACTATGGCATTCCCAAAGATAAACTTTATGTCACTGTTTTTCGCACCGACGATGAGGCTGCCGATATTTGGCATAAGCAAGAGGGTGTCGCGAAAGAAAGAATTTTCCGCTTTGATGAAAAAGACAATTTTTGGCGCATGGGCGATGTTGGCCCTTGCGGGCCGTGCTCGGAAATTTTTTATGATCATGGCGCCCGCGCAGGAAAAGAATCCGATCCCTTCAAGGGAATAGCCGCGGGTGAAGATCGTTTTGTGGAAATTTGGAATTTAGTTTTTATGCAATTTTACGAAAAATCACCAGGAGTGATGGACCCACTCCCAAAACCCTCCGTGGACACGGGCTCTGGCTTGGAGCGGGTGACGGCGGCTCTTCAAGGGAAGCTTAACAATTACGACACAGATTTATTCTGGCCTTTGATTCAGCGCTCAGCAGAGATTTCTAAAAAAAATGATTTACTTAAAGTGATTGAGCAAATGAATCTTGAAGGAATTCATGCGAAAGTTTCCCCGAAAGATCGAGAACTCGTTGCGGCTCTTCGTGTGGTTGCGGATCACACGAGAAGCTGCGCGTTTTTGCTTGCCGATGGTGCGCTTCCTTCAAATGAGGGGCGAGGTTATGTTTTACGCCGAATCTTGCGTCGGGCGGTACGCTTCGCTAATTTACTCACAGACGGCCAATCCTTTTTGCCAGAGATTTCGCAATTGTTGATTGAAAATATGAGTTCTATTTTTCCTGAACTTAAAGAACGCAAGACGCAAATTCTGAGCACGATTCAAGATGAACAAGATCGCTTCATGATCACTCTTGGAACAGGTGAAGCAATGCTCAGTGAAGAGCTTAAAAAAATGAAAGCTCAAAATAAAAAAGTTATTTCCGGAGACGTGGTTTTTAAACTTTATGACACTTATGGTTTTCCTGCGGATTTAACGCGGCTAATGGCTGCAGAGCAAGGCTTCACGATTGATGAAAATAAATTCGAATCTGAAATGGAAACCGCTCGTCACAAAGCCAAAGCTTCATGGAAAGGAAAATCCATCGCTTCAGACGAAGCTCATTTGATTTCGCTCGTTCAAGAAGTACTCACTAAACAAAAAACAAGCGTTGGCGCTGGCGCCAGCCACGCGGGCCCTGGCCATTCTGGAACTATTTTTAGTGGCTATGAGTGCTTGCTGGATCAGTCGGTTGTTATTGCCCTTTCTAACGGAAAAGAAAAAATTTCGGCATTAAAAGCCGGCCAAACTGGAATTTTGATCACTGAAAAAACACCCTTTTACGGAGAGAGCGGCGGCCAAGTCGGTGATTTAGGCACACTCACGTCACAGTCTGGCTCAGCCCGGGTTTTGAATGTAACTAAACAGAGCGACGTATTTCTTCATCATATCGAAGTTGATCGAGGGGAAATTAATGCTGGCAGTGGCATTGAGTTAGCGGTCGATGATAAAGAGCGTGCGGCAGTGGCAAGCAATCACTCGGCCACGCATCTTTTGCACGCGGCTCTTCGTAAAGTGCTGGGCACTCATGTGACTCAAGCTGGGTCCTTAGTGGATGCGACTCGCCTGCGATTTGATTTCACTCATAATAAAGCCTTGTCTTCTGAGGAACTACAGCAAATCGAAACTTTGGTAAATAATGAAATTGGCCGAGCGGAACAGGTGCAATCGAAAGTGCTCTCTTATAAAGAGGCCATCACTCAAGGTGCGATGGCACTTTTTGGAGAAAAATACGGTGATGAAGTTCGAATGTTGAAAATGGGAGAGTTTTCCACTGAGCTTTGCGGTGGAACTCATGTTGGTAACACAGCACAAATCCGAATGATAAAAATTGTGAGCGAAAGTGGTGTGAGCGCTGGCGTTCGTCGAATTGAGGGTCTCACGGGTGAGGTGGCATTGCAGTTTTTCTTGAAAAACGCGGCCGAAAATCAAAAAGCGCGGATCAGTGCTGGATTGAACGAGCCTTGGCAGAGTTTTCTTGAAAGTAAAGTTGAGGTTTTCAATTGGATTGAAGAGAAAAAATCCGAAATAAAAAACTTAGAAAAAGAAATAAAAAAACTTCAAGGCGGACAAGTTAACCTTGATCACTTAATTTCCACCGCTAAATCTTTCAAAACCAAAACGGCGTCAGCGAAGTTTATTTTTGCCAATGTTGAAATTGAAGACCGAGAAGTCTTGGCTCAAGTGGCCGATCAACTAAAAAATAAAATTCAGTCTGGAATCGTTATCACCGTCGGAAAGGGAGAAGCCTCTCATCCCATCATCGTGATTGTGAGCAAAGATTTAAATCCAGAATTTTCTGCCGGTAATTTGTTGAAGGAAGTGGCCACAATCATGGGCGGTAAGGGCGGCGGTCGCCCAGACTTTGCTCAAGGAGCAGCTCCGGATCGAAGTCGTTTGTCAGAGGCTCAGAAAAAAGCGGAAGCCCTTTTGGGTTGTCAGGCGGGCAAGTGAAGAAACCTTAAGGGGTTTCGAAGGTAGAAAGAGAATACCAACCCTTCATAAAGGTTGGAACATTTTCAGTTTTCAAAGCGGCCACACGCCAAAAATAATGTTTCGCTTTTTCGAGACCTTTGACGTCGAAGGAGTTGGCTTTTAAAAGCTCTTCATTGACGACCAACCATTTGAAATTTGGATCAATCGCAAGTTGCAAATGATAGGCATTTGCCGCTGGAACTTCTTTCCATTTCAAAGTGACCGTGTCCCCTTGGATGAGGGCGCGGTAGCTGGGCTCCGTCAGCTCAGGCTTTGCTGGACGTGCCGCTTTGCTCGCATCAGCTTTTGGAGCAGGAAATAACTCCATATTCGCGCCTTTGCCCTCTTCAGAATGAGCAGAAAAAGTAAAAAGACTGAGCAAAAGAGTGGCTAAAATGACGCTGAACTTTTTCATTCGTGTTTCCCTTCAATAGGATCAAACCTAAGGGAGGCTTACGGAAAATTCAACCGCAAAGCAAAAATCGATGGTGCCTCTTGTTTGAATGGACTCACTGTGTTACAGTCCCATCCGTTTTGCAGTCCATCGCTTTGTTGGTTTTTTTAAATTTATTTAGAAAAATTGGCAGGGAGGAAAGTCCGGACTCCATCGGGTATCGCAGGGGGTAACGCCCCTCACGGGAAACCGTCGGAACAGTGGAACAGAGAGAATATCCAGGGCCATGATCCTTGAAGCGGGAACGGGAGCTTCTTGGGGACACTCGCAAGAGTGGTCGATGAAAATCGATGCTGCTGGAGTGAAAACAGCCAAACTCTGCGTGGAGCAAGATCAAATAGGGAGGCAAGCCAAGATTCGCAAGAATCGAAAGCACTCATGACCCATGAGGGACCTCCGGGTAGGATCGCTTGAGCCCAATAGCAATGTTGGGCCTAGAGGAATGATGAACTCTTTAAGAAGGAATTCGGGATTTCTTTTTGAGTAGACAGAATCCGGCTTATAGCAAAACACAAAAGCCCGCATTGTGGGGCACCGAAGATAAAACTTCGGTGCCTCTACTTTTTTAATCAAGGCACGGGTGGAAAATTTTTGGATATTTTACTCGCCACAATCAATGCTAGATATCACCACACTTCACTGGGTTTGCGTTATCTTTTTGCCAATTTGGCAGAGCTTCAACCTCAATCTGAAATTGTTGAATTTGTTCTGGGAAAAAATCCTAGAGACATCGCGGAGACTTTGTTGGCGAAAAAACCAAAGATCATTGGTCTTGGCGTTTATATTTGGAACACCAATCAAACTTTTGAAGTGATTTCTCATTTAAAAAAAATTGCGCCTGAAGTTATTTTAGTTCTAGGTGGGCCAGAGATCTCTTATGAAAGTGAAAAACAAAATTTATTTCCTCTCACGGATTATGTGATTCAAGGCGAATCAGAATTTTTGTTTCGGGATTTGTGTCGGGAAATTTTGAATGAAGAAGTCCTCAATGGGAAACTGGTCGCTGGAACTCGCCCGGAAAAACTCTCTAGTCGGAAATTAATTTCAGGCCCCTTGCCTGAAATTAACGACATCAAGTTCCCCTATGATTACTACTCAAACGAAGATTTGGCTCATCGAGTGATTTATGTCGAGGCCTCTCGAGGTTGTCCTTACAAATGTGAGTATTGTTTAAGTTCCATGGAGGAAAGTGTCAGAAATTTTGATGTAAATCTTTTTTTAGCGGAAACTCAGAAACTTTTAGATCGCGGAGCGAGAAGTTTTAAGTTTCTGGATCGAACTTTTAATTTACGTCCCAGTATTAGCTGTAGAATTTTGGAATTTTTTTTAGAGCGCAGAGAACTCGGTTTATTTTTGCATTTTGAAATGGTTCCAGATCGTTTGCCAGAGGAAATTCGAACACTCATTAAAAAATTTCCGAAGGGTTCCCTGCAATTTGAAATCGGAGTACAAACCTGGAGCCCAATTGTGGCGACCAATGTGAGTCGTCGACAAGATTATTTGAAAATCGAAGAGAATTTTCAATTTTTGCGAGAGCAAACCGGAGTCCATACTCATGCGGACTTGATTGTGGGTTTACCAGGGGAAACCAAGGAGTCCTTCGCGCGTGGATTCGATGTGTTGGCAAAATGTGAAGTGGATGAAATTCAGGTGGGAATACTCAAGCGACTCAAAGGAACGCCGATCATTCGCCATGATCAGGAGTATGAAATGGTTTATTCCGATCAGCCGCCCTTTCAGATTTTGAAAAATAAAGACATCGATTTTTTTGAAATGCAGAAGTTCAATCGCTTTGCGCAGTTTTGGGATTTGTATGCCAACAGCGGAAATTTTGGTTTGTTGATGAATTTTCTGAAGCGCCTCGCTTCGGAAAAACACAGGGAGTCCTTGTTTGAAGTATTTTGGGATTTTTCGCAATTTTTAAGCTCTCGTCATGCGCAAACTCACGCGATATCAAGGGGAGCTTTGATGGACTCTGCTGAGGTCTATTTAGTCAAATTAGGTTTGTCGCCCGAACAGGCTAGCGAAATTATTCGAAGCTCGTCAAAAGCACAGACGTTGAAATCGACATCGAGAAGTTCGGCTCGGCAGCAGAAGCATGCAAAAGCAGAAAATTGAAAAACAGTCGAGCGCCTTTGCAAATGCAAAACTAAAATCATTGATTTATTTGTTCGTTTGACGATCATTTATAACTTCTAGAAAAACAACTGATTCTTCAATTGTTTTGCAATTCGCGAACGTCTCATGGAGTATGGTCACATTTTTTAGAAGAGAGATGAAGTCGTCAAAAATCAACCACTTGCTCTTTTCTCAGAATGAGCCACCTGCCTGACTAAATTTTTTTCACCTGACCAGCGTGAAATCGTCCAAAAAATTCCAGTCAATACCATGAGCTCGTAAATTCTATCTAGAATGGCATTTGCCTTGCTCTCTCCTTAGCAGGGAGCAAACTATGCGATTTTTTATTTCATACATGATGTCTTTCTTACTCGTGGTCCCCAGCGTGTCCTTTGGAGGTTTGCGTGCCAACGTGGAAGTGGCGGAGGTTGCAGCGAAAGAGCTAGCAGGAAACGCAAGACTTGCAGAGATGGCTGGCGAATATTTACCTAAACGAATGGAAGAATTGGGTGTTGGCTCAGTTAAACATGGTTTTAATTCTGGCGGTGATTACTTTTTAAGTTTGATGGGCAAAAATGGAAAACTTCTTCACTTATTTCATATGCCTAAATCGACCCCGGAAGTGCTCGCCTCCTTCCGTCCGTCGAGGCTTTCTAGTGCGCTCAAAAAAGCACCTGGAGCGCTCCTCAGAGGAGGGCTTCATACCACAGGAGTTTTACTGAGCCCATTAAAACGATTTCCCATTGAGGCCTTCACGTTTTTTATGGCATTGGGAGTTGTGGCGACTCAAGATTTAGTTTTGAATTACAATAGTAATCCTGGTGCCTATGAACAATTTCTAGAAGGACAAAAAGATCCTATTTCTCAATTAGGTTTTGCTGCATTTATGGCCGGAAATCACGCTTCCACACAGCCCTTAGCCGCCATACTTTCACCTAAGCTTCATTCTCTTCTTCCGTATTTAGGAATGTCCGTTGGGATGATGAGTTCACGAGTTTTCAGTGAAGTCGCTCATTTTCCTGGCTTAGTTAATTGTGCCATTCATCATGTGCCCGCCGAATGTGATAAAGCGTATGAGGCTTGGATTAAGTTTAGCTTCAAAGAAAAGGGTCTTGAGATGGTGCCTGGCATTGTCAGCATGATGGCATCAACGTTTATCATGGCTTTTGGAACAGATGTTTTGAAAATAGCTGCAAAATTGACAGTGGCAGGAGCAAAAATTTCGGCGGCAGCAGTTTCACGAGTGTTGGGTGTAAATATCGCTCTTTCGTTCACTCCGACCGGCTGGGCGGTAAAAGGTATTCAAGTTCTTTTTTGGGGTGAGCAGGTTTTGGAACTAGCAGGATTTATAGACATGTCTGAGTTTATTGAAGTTCCGCTCACTTATGTCTGGAATAATTGGATGATGTTGGGGCCAAAACTGAATGAAGAAGGAACAACTTTAAGTGATGCAGCAAGAACGGGAAATTTTAAAGGTGTGAATGAGTCACTTATAAAATATTCAGAGTTGATGGATAAGTGGAGAGAAAATAATTCCATTAAAACCATGACCGCTCATAATAAATGGCTCGGTTACCTGGGAAATTTATCAGCTCAATACAATTCTTCAAAAAGATTCTATTCTGATTTTCTGGCGGATGTTTGGGCCGTGAAATATCATCCAACCCTCGCGGATCATCCAAATATTTTTCAAGCTTATCCGCTTTTTGGCGTTAATTCATCAGATGGTCAAGCCGTAGTTCCATCGAAATATATTACCTTACAAAAGCCAGTTGAAGACGATCAAATCGAAACTTTAAATGCTCGCGCAAAAACAATGGAACAAAATATGTCGGCGCATAAAGCTTGGTATGATCAGCTGAAAGATCCTGAAAAATTTCTGTGGTGGGACATACACAATGCTTTTGCCTCTAAAGACACACATAAGATGGCGATGGCACTTATCAGAATCAATCAAATATTGGGTCTTACTTCGCCAAATCCTGAAACACTGCCTGTTCATCGAGAGCCTCTTGCGTTCGAAGTCTTTTATAGTCAAGGCATGATTGATTATTTAAAAAGTTTAAGAAAGGCCATCGGTAATCCAGAACCACTTTTGTCAAAGGGAAAAGGATATCTTCGGGCTCTTGATGGAGTTTATAAAGGCGATGGTCTTGTTAATCCTTTTTCAAAGGTCTTCGGCTTTACTCCTGTTCCAACAATTCCAGAAGCGATGATTGCTCAAATGTTTGCCGGGCCAACGACTAATCAATCCCTTGTGGGAAGTACGGTGACGGGCTTTAATGCAAATTTCTACCCGCCAAGAGTGATCAAGAGCACCGAACCGCTTCGTGATCTTGGTACGGCCAATTTTAAAGTTGATGCGCTTCATGATAATGATATTTTTAATATGGAATTTACTTTCAATCAAAATCCTTGGCAACATCCTGCCCCAGAAAAAAATCTTTATAAAAATCTGATTGAAAAAGAAATTGATCCAAGTATTTTAGGAGATTCGCGTGGTTCAAATGTCGTGGCTTGGTGGACTGCAAAAGTAGAGCCAAAGTTTATTCAAGCTTGGATAGATTACGAAAAGAAATATCGAGAGATCGTTATCGGTCTTTTTGTAGATTTGTGGAAAACTGAGAAAGAAGCCTCAAATCCCACAAATCTTTCAAATGGGATTATTCGTTCCACAGAGCAAGAAATAGCACTCTATCTTTCAATTCTTGAGAGGTTATCTCCTGACCAGGCGGCGTTTCTAAAATTCAAAAATGAATTAGGAGTGGCTGGAGCTAAGATGAAAAATCTTTTGAAGAGCATTCAATTAACTACCAAGCAAGGGCGAAGCGCGAAGGGTAATTTAGTCTTGGTGAGCCGACTTTCCAACGCAGATCTGGATTCAGTCGCTAAAGAGATCAATGACAAACTTTCTGAGTTCGCCAAACAATTAGTGGCTCAAAAAGAGAATTCTCATGAAGAGAAAAAACAAATTTTAAATACGCTGACAGGTAACTTAAACAAAGCCTATGGAGCACTCGTCACCTACGGAAAAATTGTCAATGCCGCTAGCTACAAAGAGCGCTTTATGGAGAAAGCCGAAGAAGGAACTGAATGGGTGCCTCAAGCAGGAAAGGTGACTGAAAAGGATTTGAAAACCAGGCTTGGTGCACAGAAGGATTAAGCGATCGGCACGAACTTTGAATATTGTAATATTGTAAATTTTAAAACGATCTGACAGAGAGCAAAGTTCTAAAAAGCCAACAACTCTTGTCAGGTGTAAAAAAAATAAACACCGGCTGAAAACCGGAAAATCTAGGAGGAAAAATGAAAGGTCTTATTTTATCAACGCTGGTGACTTCTTTTGTATTAAGCATCACGGCAACGGCTCTTCCAATAGCGCATGAGGTTCGCACCCACGATGATGTTAAAGACAGGCTTTTTAACGAAGTCGCGAAGAGACCTGAAGAAGCGCATGAAAAGGTTATGGCGCTGAAAGAAATTCATGACAAGCTCGTCGTCGTTTCTGGAAAAGGAGCCCATAGCAGCATGGATACGGCTAGTTTAGGAAGCTCCTTTGCTCTGAATGAGGGTTCTGTGAGTGTCGCAGCGGTTGCAAAATCTTTGATCAGAAGTGATGCTATTTTGAAAGACAGCCGAATTATTTCAAATAATATTGATGCCAAAGCTAAAGAATTAAAAGAAGCCATTCATCAGTCGAATCAAACTTTTTCTGAAAATTTAGGCCTTGTTGCAGGGAAAATACTTAAGCCACATACGAGTGAAGGAAAAGCAGTGGCAAAAGTTTTAAAGATGGGTCAAGAAATTGCTGAAGGAAAATTGGACGCAAAAGAAGCGCATAGCTATGAAAAATTAATGCGCGGAATGTCTGAATTATTGAGAACAGGCCAAGCAAAAGATTCTGAACAGGCTCTTGAAATGGCGCTCAAAGCATTCGGAGACGAAAAGGATTTAGTAAAAAAACTTGAGGACTGCAAAGGATAATTTTTTTATTCCTCAGCCTTTAGTCTAGGGAAATATTAATTCCTCCTTGAGGGCCATAAAGTGGCCCTCATTTTTTTAGTATTTTGAGGAAATCGCCGATGTCTTGGTGGAATGAGTTTCAATTTTGGTATTGTTTTATTTTTAGCAGTAATTATCGTTTGTCTGACGGGGGTCAGACTCTTGCGGCTATCCTTGGATCAGCGCACGGACCTTTATAAGAAAGTTTTAGAGATTTCAGGTGTAGGTTTTTTCACCTACGATTCGAAAAAAAATAAATGGAGTTCTCTCCACAGGAACAATTTACCCTTTCTTAATTACGACGAGGCGCTCCCCTTCGAAATTATAAATAAAATCAAAACAGAGGCTTTGAATTTAATTACTGAAAAAAGAAATGGGGCTTTTCCATTTAAAAACATTGAGTTGCCAGACAAAGAAAATGTCGACAAAACTGTTCAAATCAAAATTACGGATGTGAGTTTAAAAGCTAAAGGTCATCAATATTTAGTATTGGTGACCGATGCTGGCGAGTTAATGATAAAGCAAAAAGCCAAAGACGAAGAACAAAGTAATTTATTCGAATTGGGTCGGCAGGCTCTTTCGAGTGATCTTGGCGCTGGTGTATCTCACGAAATTAATAATCCACTGGCCATTATTCTAGGGCGCGCGCAAACTTTGAACATAAAACTTCATCGTGGGCAGGTTCCGACCTCAGAGGTCATTGAGACTTTGGATAAAATTGAAAACAACGTGAAGCGAATTTCAAAAATTGTTTTATCTCTTCGCATGATGACAAAAAATAGCACCGATGAAAACGCAGAAAATATCTCAGTAGCGTCTTTGTTTGAAGATTTAGCCTCTTTTTGGTCTGAACGGCTTAAGAGTAAAGATTATGAATTCACGCTCCTGCCAGGAGAAAATGATTTGGAAGTGTACGGACAGCGTTCATTGTTAATCACGGCACTTTTTAATATGATTTCGAATTCATTTGAAGCAACAAGAAAGCTGAAAGTTCGTTGGATCAGGCTTGAGTGCTCCAGGGTCAACAATCAACTCTTAATTACAGTCACTGACTCCGGTTCTGGAATTGCAGAAATGGATCAAAAAAGAATTTTCGATCCATTTTTTACCACTCGGGAGGCTGAGAAAAGTTCTGGACTTGGCTTGTCCGTGACCAAAGGAATTTTTGAGTATCACAATGGGCACATTGAATACGACAATTCTTGCCCCAACACGAGATTTAATATCCGAATTCCTCTGGCTGTTCATCATCAGGTATCGAGAAATATCGGTGAAGCGAAATCTGCTTAGAGGTTACTCCTCTGATTCGTTATCAGTGGCAATAAGAATCTCAATTCGACGATTTTTTGAGCGATGCTCTTCAGAGTCATTTTCCGCTATGGGTTTTTGATCTGCAAAAGAAACAGCGGACATTTTTTTAGGATTAACGCCGTGAACTTTTGCTAAAAATCGAACAACTGAGGCGGCTCTGGCGCCAGCAAGCTCCCAATTGGTTTCATACTGGCCGCCTAAAACGGGTTGATTATCTGTGTGACCCTCCACCACCAAACGGTAAGGCGTAGTTTTTAGAACATCCGCCAGTGAGCTCAAGGCTTTTGTGGCAGGTAATCTCATTTTTGCCGAGCCCGTCGGAAAAAAAGCTGTTGCAGAGAGAACAATTCGCACTCCGTGCTGATCTGATTTTACGTCTGGCACGAGTTCTTGACGTTCTTTTTCAGTCAATCTTGCTTCAATGATTTTTTGTAACTCTTTCTCCATTTGTCGCTGATCTCTTGATGTTCGTCTCATGGTATCTACACTATCAAAGACGGGACCTGGTGCTGCCGCAGTTCCAGAGCCTCCTGGGTTCACAACGGAAACAAACATCTTCATGTAGTGCCGAATAGATTCTTGAAATTCTTTTTCTTTTTCTTCATTTCGGTTTGAGGTTGCGTACAAAACAACAAAAAATGCGAAGAGCAAGGTGATAAAGTCAGCATAGGAAACCAACCAACGATCATGATTTTCGGGCTCTTCGAGTCTCTTTTTTCTCGCCATTAATTTTGCTTTTCTATGTAAGGTTTCAATTTAATTTCCACCATAATCGGTGAGAGTCCAGCTGAAATTGCCAGGCCGCCCTCTAGGATCAACTCCCTTTCGCGAAGGGTTTCTGAAACTTTTTTTCGAATTTTGTTAGCGATGGGTATGAACACCAAATTGGCAAAACCGACGCCGTAGACTGTGGCCACAAAAGCCACCGCGATACCTGCACCAAGTTTACTCGTATCTGCAAGATTACTCATCACATGAATTAAACCCAGCACGGCTCCGATGATTCCTACCGTCGGGGCAAAACCACCAGCATCAGACCATACTTTCGCACCTGCTAATAAGCCTTCTTCTTCCAATGAAATTTCTTGCTCAAATATTTCTCGAATCACTTTTGGATCCAAACCATCGATCACGGCTCGCATCACTCCTTGCATAAATGGGTCTGAATACCCAGCAATGCGGGGTTCAATAGAAAGAATGGACTCTTTTCGGGCAAGCCGCGCGCAGTGAATGAATTCTGTCACAACAGCTTCGGATTTAAAATTTTTCGATTTTCTAAAGGCGCTCTTCATTAATTCGACAGCAAGTGAAAGGTCTTTTTTTCGAGACGAAGTAATCACTGCACCAAGAGTTCCTGTTAGTACAATCACCGCAGCGGCGAATTGAAGAAGCGAGTTAATGTGCCCACCTTCAATGATATTCCCAAGAAGAATTCCACCGATCGCTAAGGCAATTCCGAAAAATGATGTCATTTCCATTTATTGTCCATTTCTCTGCAAATACATGATGTTGAAAATATTCTGCCACAGTCTTAGCAAAAGCGGGATCTTCGCTTTTCACTCCAGACTTTTGCCAAGCTTTTTATGAAAAAGCTGATCCATCAAGAATCTTGTTCTTAAGAGTCGAAGCTGGACTTTTGATCCAGTTGTACCTAAATTTAAAAACGATCAAAGTTAGGTTGGCAGGTTTTCAGTTTTTTTGGAGCTTGGTAGATAGAACTCATTAGATTTTAAAGGGGTTATTTGTGGCTAAGGTGGTTGTAACAGGAGCTAATGGTTTTGTCGGAAGTTGGTTGGTTCGTGAATTGGTCCAGCAGGGTCATGAAGTTCATGCTCTAATTAGAAAATCGAGCGACCTGAGCGAGCTTTCAGGGGTTAATTGTCATTTTGCTTATGGCGATGTCACTGATTTAAAATCTCTTGAACTTTCATTTCAAAACGTGGAAGTGGTTTTTCATTTAGCGGGGCTCATTGCTTATCGAAAAATTGATCGGGAAAAAATGGAAAAAGTGAATGTTGGTGGCACGAAGAATGTGATCGAAGCTTGTCTTTCCCAGAAAGTTCCGCGACTTGTTTATATGAGTTCTGTCGTAGCTATTGGAGCAGGCTTTTCGGAAAAAGAAATTTTAAACGAAAATTCAAAATTTAATATTCATCACCTCAATTTAGGCTATTTCGAAACTAAGTTTCAGGCAGAGCAACTGGTTTTGCAGGCGGTGAAAGAACGCGGATTAAACGCAGTTATTTTAAACCCAAGCACTATTTATGGCGCAGGCGACGCCCGCAAAGGAAGTCGAAAAACTCAGCTCAGGGTCGCGCAAGGAAAATTTCCCTTTTACACCTCGGGCGGAGTTAACGTTGTTAATGTGGAAGCCGTCATCAGTGCCGTTATTTCAGCTTGGAAAAACGGAAAATCAGGAGAGCGTTATATTTTGAGTGGCGAGAATCTCACGATTAAAGAACTTTTTTCTTTAATCGCTCAAACGGCAGGTGCACACTCGCCCACAAAAAAATTACCTGATTTCTTTTTGCATGCCTTAGGAACTTTGGGTGATTGGATGGATGATTTTGGACTGAAAGGTCCCATTAGTCGAGAAAACGCTTGGACATCGACTCTTTACCATTGGTTTGATAATGCAAAGGCAAAAAAGGAATTGGGTTTTAATCCAAAATCCGCCCGTTATTCGATCGGAAAAAGTGTTGATTGGATTCGTGAACAGGGACTTTTAAAAGAGAATAAATCTTCGAATGGATCTAAGGTATAGATTGTCAGGCGAATGATTAAAAGGATGAACATTTTGTCAAAAACCCTGAAATTTATTTTCGTTATTACGGCAGCGATTTGCACGCTGGGTTTGCTTTTGCTTGCTGGAGTGATTTCGCTTTTTCCGACGAACCAAGAAATTCGGGGCTGCATGACCACAAAAATGTATCAGGTCGAGTTGTGTCCAAGATCAAAAAGCTATGTTCCAATCTCAGAAGTGTCTCCTTATTTAATAAAGACAGTTGTTTTGACTGAGGATTCTTCATTTTGGACTCACCAAGGTTTTGATTTTGATGAAATGAAAAAAAGCTTGGAAAAAAATTTGAAGACAGGAAAATTTAAACGCGGCGGTTCGACAATCACTCAGCAATTAGCAAAAAATCTTTTTTTGACTGAAGAAAAAACGCTGTTAAGAAAATTCAGAGAAGCCATTATTACTTTGCGGCTTGAAAAAGTACTAACTAAAAAAGAAATTCTTGAACGTTATTTGAATGTTGTTCATTTTGGAAAGGATCTTTTTGGTATTAAAGCGGCGGCTCAATTTTACTTTAGAAAATCACCCTCACAGCTTAATATTATTGAATCTGCCTTTTTGACTTTTTTGCTTCCGAGCCCGCAAAAATACTCAGTGAGCTATTCTAAACACCAGTTAACACCCTTTGCGGAACACCGGTTGCATCAAATTATCGACAATTTGTATCAATACCAACGTATTTCTGAGATTGAATATCAGACGGCTAAAATGGAGCTAGCGAGCTTTTTAAGACCAACGGAAAAAGCGATAGAAGAGATAAAATCGGATACGCTGGCACCAGAAGTTGTTTCCGAAGAAGAAACGGCTGAGCCAGAAGATGATTAATTAAGAATTTTATTAGCAAGTCGAATCGAACACCACTTAATTAAGATATAAATTAAAATAAGTAAGTAAGCTAAATTTAAGATCATCCAGTAATCAAAACCAGTGGATAATAGTCCGCGAACCATTCGTACGGAGTGGGTGAGTGGAAAGATATAGGCGAAATATTTCAAGCCAAAAGGAAGATTCTCAATCGGGAAATAGGTGCCACTAAACAAAGACATCGGAATAATGAGTCCTGAACTCGGATAAATAATTTGGTCATAATTTTTCACAAAAGTAGTAATCAACAATCCGAAACAAGAAAAGAAAAGGCATGAAATAACAATTACGCCCAGTGCTGGAAAAATTCTCCAGCTATCGACCAGGCCAAAGAAGCTGGCGATAACCGAGACCCCAACTGCGCTCATAGCGCCTTTGGTTGTCGCCCAAAGAATTTCTCCTAAAACAATTTCCTGCGGTTCAATGGCGGTCGTCATTTGAGACGTGAATAATTTTTGAAAATTAAGCTTTGAGAAATTATCGTAAGTCGAGACGAAATAAGAAATAAACATAGAGCTTGTGCAAATCAAAGCGGGAAAGAAAAACACGATATAAGAAACACCATTGATCGTTGAAACAAAGGAGCCTAATCCGTATCCGATCGCTCCCAATATAAAAAGGGGTTCAATCAAAATCCATAATAAAGAAATAACCCAGAAGCGTTTAAATTGCAAAAAATTGCGATTCCAAATTTGGTAAATGAGGGCCCATTTTTGGGTGAGTGGAATTTTTTCTGTCCTGGGCTCTTTCCACTTGATCATACCGGTTCTCCTCGCAAATTATGACCAGCGAGGCGAAGAAAAACATCATTTAAATTAGGTCGACGAATCGTCACTTGGCGGCTAAAAACAAGAGAAAGAACGTCTTGATTATTCTGGCCTTCGTCGAGGTGAACATTGATTGAACTTCCAACCACTTGATAGCGAAAGTTGTTTTCTTTTAGCCGTTCTAAATAATAGCCTAAGTCTTTTTGCTCAACTTTCAATTCAACAACTTCTGCGCCTATTTTCGAGAGAATAAGTTGCGCAGGAGCGCCCAAAGCTAAAATTTTTCCATTTTCTAGGATCGCCACGCGATCGCAAAGTCGTTCGGCCTCTTCCATGTAATGAGTCGTTAAAACAACGGTGCCCATTTCAGCTCGAATTTTTTCCAGAAACTCCCAGACCCACAAGCGAATGTCTGGATCGAGGCCAGCGGTGGGTTCGTCTAAAAATAACACTTCAGGATTATTGATCATGCCTCGAGCGATGGTCAGTCTCCGACGAAGGCCGCCGCTCAATTCTGGAATAAATTTATCTCGATGGTCTTCTAAGTGCATTAGCCGCAGAAGATCTTCAGCTCGTGGTCGGGCAACATTTTTATCGATGAGCTGATAGCCCGCGTACAACATCAAGTTTTCGAAGACGGTGAATTCTTCATCCAAACCGTCTTCTTGCGGAATCACGCCCACGCGAGATTTAATTTCTCGGAAATTTTTTTTTGCATTAAGACCGATGACGAACAGTTCACCCTCTGAAATTGCAGAAGCGCCGTACATCATTTTCATAACTGAAGATTTTCCGGCACCATTGGGGCCGAGGAGACCAAAAATTTCCCCCCGGCTGACTTCGAAGTCGATCCCATCGACGACATTTTTTTCGCCGTATCTTTTTACAATACCCTTAGCTTCAACGATCGTTTTCAATCTTCGTTAATCTTATCTGCGCGCACGCGGTTACGTTTGTGCGGATCTAATTGACGACAACGCAAGCGAATATGGGTCGGAGTCACTTCAATGAGTTCCTCATCATGAATCCATTCCATTGCTTGCTCCAAGGTCAATGATTTTACTGGAACCAGACGAATAGCTTCATCCGAACCAGAGGCACGAACGTTGGTTAATTTTTTCTCTCGCGTGATATTAACTTCAAGATCGTTTTCTTTGGCATGTTCACCCACGATCATTCCGTTGTAAACTTCGGCCACTGGATGCACAAACATGCGACCACGTTCTTGTAAATTCCAGATTGCATAAGCCGTCGTAACACCTTGTCGATCACTAATCATCGCACCGGTATTTCGGGAGCTAATATCTCCGCGATAATCATCCCAGCCATCAAATTGCGTATTAAGAAGTCCTGTACCACGAGTATCAGTCAAAAACTCAGAACGATAACCAATCAGTCCGCGTGAAGGAATTCGGAATTCCAAGCGAGTGCGACCGGAACCTTTGTTGTTCATGTTGATCATCACACCTTTTCGGATTCCCATTTTTTCAGTGACGACTCCCGTGTATTGATCTTCGATATCGACGATGGCGATTTCAAAAGGCTCTTTCTTTTTTCCATCTTCCTCTTTAAAAATAACCTGAGGTTTAGAAACACAAAGTTCAAAACCTTCGCGTCGCATTTGCTCGATCAAAACAGCCAGTTGCAATTCTCCACGACCGATGACCTTGAAAGACTCATTGGTATTTGTTTTCTCTAAACGAAGTGCCACGTTATGAAGCATCTCTTTTTCTAGGCGCTCCAAAATTGTTCGTGAAGTGACTTTTTTTCCATCGCGACCGCCGAAAGGGCCATCGTTAACAGAGAAAATCATACCGACGGTAGGCTCTTCCACACGAATTCGCGGGAGCGGTTGAGGATCCAAAGGATTCGTAATGGTGTCACCGATGCCGAAATCTTCAAGACCTGCAACAATCGCGATGTCGCCTGCGCCGATCTCTTGAACAGGAACCTGTTGGTTCACGCGGTATTGAAACAAAGCTGAGACTTTTACTTTTTTATTCACGTTTTTATCTTGCATGCAAAGAACTTCATCGCCCACGCGGATCTTTCCTGCACGCATGCGGCCGATTCCCAAACGTCCAACAAAGGTGTTGTAAGACAAATTTGAAATCATTAATTGTAGCGGTTTATCTTCGAAAACTTTAGGAGCTGGAACCTCGCTAATGATTTTTTCATAGAGACAAGTCAGATCGGTGGTCTTCACAGCAGGATCAAGTGTTGCCACACCCTCACGAGCGATAGCGTACACAGGAACGAAATTAGCTTGCTCTTCAGACGCATCCAAATCGATCATCAAATCGAAAACCTCATTCAAGACTTCTTGAATACGCGCATCTGGACGGTCGATCTTATTAACACAAACGAGCACTTTTAAATTTTGCTCCAAGGCCTTTTTCAAGACGAAACGTGTTTGAGGAAGAGGCCCCTCGGAAGCGTCGACTAAAAGAATCGCACCATCCACCATATTCAAAATTCGTTCAACTTCACCACCGAAGTCGCTATGCCCCGGAGTATCGACGATATTGATTTTGAAATCTTTGTACATGAAAGAAGCATTCTTCGCCGCAATAGTTATTCCACGCTCTTTTTCAAGATCCATGGAATCCATTAAGCGCTCATCAACGTGTTCGTTGTCGCGGAAGGTTCCGGCTTGTTTCAATAAATGATCGACGAGTGTTGTCTTCCCGTGATCGACGTGCGCGATAATTGCGATATTTCTAATTTTTGCCGGATCAAATAACATTAGCCATGTCCTCCCATTAAAAAGCCATCATTGCTTGGTCCGAGTTGGTCTTGCGACTCCACTCGTCCATTCATCTTGAGCTCGCTTTGGTTTTCGTTCGTTGTTTTAAAAAATCTAAAGGTGGTCTCCAAAATCTCTGTTGTCGACGACACCTGAAAAATATTCTTCCTAAATTGAGCGGCGCCAGGATACCCTGTCGAGTACCAAGCGGCAAACTTCTTTAACTGAATTTGAACAATAGCCCCTTCACAATGCGCCACAATGTAATCTCGTAGTTTTAAAAAAGCAGAGTAAAGATCTTGCTCAGGTAGTGAATTCAAGGAATCTCCCCTCCAAAGCGCAAATGATTCCTGAAATATAAACGGATTTTTAAGAGCTCCGCGCCCAATCATCACTCCATCCAAACCGTATTCTGACAATCTCTGAACGGCTTGTTGAGCGGTCACGACGTCGCCATTGCCAATGATAGGAATGGAGTTTTTAGCTTTTACTTGGCCAATCAACTCCCAATCCGCCAAACCCTCATAACCTTGAGCGCGTGTGCGACCGTGAATGGCCACCCAAGAAATGCCCTCGTCTGCGGCCAAGCGAACCACCTCGTTGGCATTTTTTGAATTTTGATCCCAGCCGGTGCGAATTTTAATCATCACAGGAATTTTGACGGCAGCAACGACAGCTCGTAATAAAGCTTTCATAGCTGGTAAATCTTTCAACATGGCGGACCCGGCGCCCTTTTTGACTACCTTTGGAACCGGACAACCAAAATTCAAATCGACAAAGTCAGCGCCCTTTTCCTCAACAAAACGAGCCGCATGAGCCACATGCTCGGGATTTTCTCCAAATATCTGAATCCCTACAGGTCGTTGCTCTTCAGAAAAACTCATTAAGGCTTCTGTGCGTTTTGACTTGTACTCAAGCCCCGCGGCGGAGACCAACTCACTCACAACCACTCCGGCTCCAAGCTCCCGCATATAAGATCGAAAAGCATGATCCGTAATACCAGCCATTGGAGCCAGCACGAAAGGATTTTCCTTTAGAGCTAATAGTGGGTTTATTCGTTTTTGGGAGCGTGAGGGCATAAGGTGGGGAGTTCTAGCAGGGGTTCTTTGTAAAGAAAAGGCCAAAGAAAATACTAACGAAAAGAATGAAAAGAAAGACGAGAAAGCTCTTTCAGAGGGGTGCTATAATGAAAAAAGTTCTGGTCGCTCGGCCGTTTGGGATTATTTGAAGTTAACGATAAAGGGGTGGTCCATGAATTGACGGATCTCTTTATCCACGATGCTCACTTCTTTTGACGGATCTTCTTGATTGATCAATTTGATTCCACGAAGACGCCATTCTGCTGGCCATTCTTGGAAAACATTGGCGAAGCGAACTTTTATCGGATGCCCATCCCGAAAATCAAATTCTCCATCTGCAACGGGCTCTCCTAAAATTTTTGCCACGGGAATCCAGAGTGGAGATATTGAATTCACATCAGCAGTAGAAATCTCACAACTTCCTTCCACTTCCATCGTTGGTTTTTCTCCGTTACTGGCAGAGCCATCACCTTCAAATTGTAAAACAATATGTGAATATTTCTGACAGGCAAAAGTTTTTTGACCATTCATTCCTTTTAAAACAAAGTGGCCTAGCTCGATGCCAATTTCTTCTGCATCTTTGCGAATTTTTGCACCGGAAATAAGTCTTTGTTTGGAGGCTTGATCAAGCGCAGAGCCGTCTAATTGACTGAAGTCGTAAACTCTTCGAATCGCAGCGGGATCTCGAGAAGCTGATTTGGTTATCTGTCCCACGGTTCTTGAAAACTGTGGAGAATATTTAGGAATCAGGCAGCCGACAAAAAAGATACATACCAAAAAAATTCCAAGAAAAATAATTCTCACAAATCACCTCAAACTCTAGTCTAGCAAAAGCTGAAGAAAGCGGAAGTCTGTGTCGACCAAAGTCGATACAAATCTAGACCTTGAAATTCAATCTGAGTTTCTATTTAGAGAACCAATGCTTCTGCTCAACTTTCGAAGCATTTCTTTTCAAAGCCAGAAAACTCAACTTTCATTTCCTGCGCTTCGAGGCCGATAGCTAAAAGACCTAATCTGGCACTCCATCCATACACGTTTTCGAGCGGGTGTGAGGTTAAACTCACGTTCAAATCAGAAACACAAAGTCGTTTGTAAACAGCGCCTGGGGAGTTAAGGGATTCCGTCGCGTCTTTTTCTGCATGCGTGCGCAAAAAGCCACCGGCCAAATCACTGCCGATCATATAGATCACAGGTTCTGCCGTTGAACCTTCGGTTTGAACGCGTGAAGGAATTCCCTCTTGAATGATCACATCCTCAACGTCACGTCCGCCCTTGGCAGCCTTCATTTTTTTCCGAGATTTATAATTCCAGTCCAGCACTTCTTTTCCACTGCCGACGCGAATCACAGCTAATCCGTAAGTGCCAGAATTGTTTTTCACAAAAACAAAGGGTTCGGTAGAAATTTTTCTTTGAGCATAATCTGCTCTTAAAGACTCGAGCATCTGATCCACGGAATCAGACAACTTTTGCAAAGAGGTTGGCTCTTCCGGGCTAAAATTTTCAAAAAATTCAGTTTTGACGTTAAGTAAAAAAGGATCCATCTCTACAAGCTGGGAAAAATCATTCACGAGCTGATTGTAATATTTGAAATAACGACTTTTTTTGCGTTGATACCAACCCATTCCACGAGGCGGATTGATTGGACAGTCGATCGTTTCGGCCCAAGCTTCATGGGCTTGGGAAAAATCGTTATTTGAAATGACGAGATCAGGTTTGAATTTGTTTACGGCTTCTGAATTGCCAAATCCAGCGTGAACTTCGATTTCTACTCCCTTGGCACTTTTCAATAGCAAAGGTTGCTCTAAGGGCTTCGGAATGCTGACCAAAACTTGTTTTCCTGCTTCTTCTAGAATCCCGCGGATACTGACGACATTGTCCCAATAATACGGATTATTGGTGTGCTCTTCAGTGAGGAGCATGATTTTAGTGGAATTTTTGTAATGACCTTCGAGATAACTTTTGGCTAATTCTCCAGCATTGTCCCGATCGGTCTGACAAATGTTATTAAAGCCCGCAGGATAAATATTGGCATCAACATTTGAAATTTTAAAGCCAGAATCACGAATGTCATAACTAGAATAAACTGGATAGCCCAAGTTTCTAATTCTTTCACAATACCATTCGGCCAGTCGATCACTGCACGAGCAAAAATGTTGATGAAGTTTAGCTTTAATCATTTAATTTTCCTGTAAATTTATTTCTTCGTTAGGCAGGGGTCCATTTGAAGTTTTATTATCGTCGCGAATAGTTCCTTCTCGGTGCAGACTTTGTCTCTTTTGAGACTCTGGAGTCAATCGAAGAATTCCTTTCGAGGCTAACATTTTTTGGGCATGACCTTCTAATTGTTTTAAAAATAAAAATAACTCAGCGGTAAAATGATTTTCAGCGCTTGGAGTCGGAGACCGAAAAAGTTTCAACTTCTGCATGAGTTCAAGAAGTTGGCCTAATGCTCTAATTTGAATTTCCTCCAGCTCTTGTTCGGCGGCAAAAGCATCAAGCGCTCTGTTTTTAGGAAATTGTAAAATGGTATTCCAGAGATCCTTGTAATTATTCTGAAGATTTTTTAGCGCTTGGGGAGACCACTGGGGTTCATTGAGCTCAATAGAGCGCAATGAAAAAATTTGCAACATGGCTAAACTGTCCATTTGCGCCTGAGTCGATTCAACGGAAAGCTGGTTGGAAGAAAGCTCCCCCATCAAATAAAGGGTTCGTGCTTTAGCGGTAATGCTTTTTGTTGAGCTATCGTGGAAAACCGTTGCAATGCCTTGGTCTGCTGAATGGTAAAACTTTCGAGCTGTTTCGATATCGCCAGATCGATTGTAATAGGCAGCTAAACGCGCAGGGAGCTCGGCTTGGGCAATTTCAATGGGAAGCTTGTCAGCTAAATTTTTTGCATCCAGCAAAGCCGCCAGAGTTTTCGGGTCGTCACCCAAGGCCTCGTAGCAGTAGCTGGAATAATAGCTGGCCAAGGCGGTAAATTCAGGTTTTGAAGATAAAGAGGCGTCAATCACTTCTCGGTAAAGCACCAGTGCTTCAGTGTATTTTTCGTCACCGACTAAAGCGCGAGCATGGCCTAGCTTTGAGCGATAGAGAAAAATATTTTGCGGAAATTCTTTTTCGAAATTTTCAAATTTTAATGCGGCTTGAGAAAAATCGAGCAAAGCTAAGAGTTTTTCAGCTTCGGTCAATCGGTCATCGAGGGTGGCACGCATTTGAGGACTCACGGGCTCACCTTGAGTGAGCTTGGTAAAATGAATGCACGAGGAAAAAATAATTGGAAATAAAATAACCAAAAAAATTAGCCGTCTTAGTCTCATTGCAGACCTCCATTTTCAATCAAATGAGCCAGCTCAGCTATATCTGTAATGTTCGAAATATCTCGATCAAATTCAGGAATCCGAAACACAATGTCCTCGTTCTTCATTTCTAAAATAAGTTCTTTTGTAAAAGTACGATAAAACAAATCACGTTCTTGGTAGTAATTTTTTAGCTCCTGGAATTTTTTATCAAGGGCGGTCGTTGTTACGCTATTTGCATGGGTCATTTGCTGACTTGTAGTTTGTAAAAGCCAGCTGGGTAAGGCCCGGTTAATAACGACAGAAGACAAGGTATAGCCCCCTCGGCGAATTTCTTTTCCAAAATAGGCGGCTTCTTTGAGCTTAGCAGGATCGAAACTTGTCACTAGGCAAAAATGAGTTTTCGGACTGATTAATAGACGGTGAACTGAATTGATTCTATCTTCCAGTTTTGACTGCCAGGCTTGAATATTTTCGAAAAACTCACTGAGTTCATGCATAAACTCAGATCCAGTGAGTGCTTCCAGCGCTCTCAAAACCTGCCGTGTTCCCGCATGAAAAAAATTTATAAACACCGAGCTATTCTTATCGGTTTGTCGAAACCATCGCGTGACGCCTTCATTAAAAATCGCGGATAATTTTTGAGGAGCATTTAAAAAATCAATCGCATGCTTAGTGGGTGGAGTATCTAAAATAATAAGGTCATACTCGCCAGATTCATGAGCAGAATAAAGCTTTTCCAGAGCGGTGAATTCTTGAGAGCCACTCAGGGTCGTTGAGAGTTCCTCGTAAAGTTTGTTGTGAATTATTTTTTTTGCTAAATCCTCTTGGCTTGCCGCGCGAGTAATAAACTCGTCGAAGGTTTTTTTAGGATCGATAACAGCGGCGGAAAATTTTCCGCGTATATTCGGATGTTCAAGAATAGAAAGATCGCCGTTGTCTGAGAGTTTTAGTGTGGTTTTTAAGCGCTGAGAAGGGTCAATTGTCAGCACTAAAACTCGTCGCCCTCGCTTTGCGGCTAAAAAACCTAAGGAGGCCGCCAGGGTGGTTTTACCCACTCCGCCGCTTCCAATGCAGATCAAAACATTCGCAGAATCAAGCGTCGAGATCATATTTTCAGTTCCTGGGATAATTTTTCGAGAACATTTTTTGTATCGAAAGAAAGAACCCACGGAAGAGTTTCGGTGGAGTACCCACTCTTTAACAAGCGATCTTGCATTAGCCTTTGACGTAAATTCAATTCCAGTAAGTATTTTGAAAACGATGGCAAGTGATCCGCGGCAGAGTTCTCTTGCTCCAACTCGGTGAGTAATTCTTCCTCGAAAAAGAGACATCGATTCAACAAAAGTTTTGGTTTTATTTGAAGTCTTTTATTAATGTTATGAGCCAACTCCAGGCCTTCCACAACAGGAAGCTCTTCTGGCAAGGTTACCACGTAGAAGTGACAAATTTCTTGATCGTGTAGGACGGAGTCAATGCTTCGAACTTGCTCTCCCATTGGCCCAAATTTCACAGCGGCCGCTAAGCCCGCAGGAGCATTCAGTAAAGCCATGAAGTGACCAGAGGCATAGGCATCAACAACAATCACGTCGTAAGGAAGCTTTGGTCCGACATTTCGAGGTGGCCCACTGGTGATTTTTCCTAGAATGGACAATTCTGGCAGAGCCGGGGCCACATTGACCAGAGCTCGCGACACCGCATTTTCAAAAAAAAGTCGATAAAGGCTTTCTATTTTTAAAATATGAAGAGCGTAATCTTTAAGGCATTCCTGCCCTGACCACTGGGCTAAATCAAACTGAACTCCGCCAATTTTGATGGCTTGCGGGCGATACTGAACCTCTTTCAGATCTAAATAATCGCGAAAATAGCTTTGATCACCGAGTTCCACCAAAATAGTACGAAAACCAGCGCGCGCTCGTCGCAAGGCAAGCGCTGCCGCCACGGCCGATTTACCCACTCCACCTTTTCCAGTCACAAAATTAATTTCCATCGGGTCAACAGTGTCTCAGGGCTGTGAAATTGAATCATTGCGCAGCGTCCTATTTGCTTGCTAACACAGAGCTATTCTCCTACATTACCGCGATTCATTTGACCAAGTGCATAGTTATTGAATATTTACCTCAACTTTAAGGAGCAGAGTGATGAAAACCAATATCGAAAAAGTAAGCAGTCTTGAGCGCAAACTCAATATTGAAATTCCAGCAATTACAGTTGAGGCCGCTTTTGAAAAGCTATTTAAACAAGTGCAAAAAGAAGCTCACATCAAAGGCTTTCGCCAAGGCAAAGTGCCAATGGCAACAATCAAAACAATGTACGCTGACCGAGTGAAGCAGGATGTAGTACAAGACCTCATTCAAAAGCACTATTACGAGGCTTTGAAGGAGCATTCCTTAGATCCTATTAGCTATCCTGAATTTGAATACGATGTTCCAGATCAAGGAAAAGATTTTGCTTTCACCGCGCACTTTGAAGTTCGCCCTGAAGTGACTTTGAAAAAATATGAAAATCTTGAAGTTGAAAAAGAAAAACTTCAATTTGACGAAGCTCAAGTTGAGCAAGTTTTAAATAATATTCGCTCATCTAAAGCTGACTTCGTTCCTGTGTTTGAAGATCGTCCCGCAAAAAACGGTGACTTCGCTATTGTTGACTTCGATGGCTATGTTGATGGTCAGCCTCTGCCAGGTGGCAAAGGTGTTGATCATAATTTAGAATTAGGCTCGAAATCTTTCATTGATGGCTTTGAAGAAGGTCTTGTCGGAATGAAAATTGGCGAAAATAAAACTTTGAATTTAAAATTTCCAGACCCTTATCACTCAAAAGAATTGGCAGGAAAACCTGTCGAGTTCAAAGTTGTTATGAAAGCCCTAAAGAAAAAAGAATTACCAGAGTTGACTGATGATTTTTTGAAATCTATCGGTGCAGAGGAGTCTGTCGATAAATTGAAAGAAACCATTCGAAAAGATTTACAAGAGTCTGAAGTTCGCCGTATCGAGCAAGATTTTAAAAATCGTTTATTGAAGGTCTTAGTAAAAGAAAATCCATTGGATGTTCCACCTTCGATGATGAAAGATCAAAAACAAGCATTGGTTGATGATATGAAACAAAAAATGATCGACCAAGGAATGTCTGATGAGGAGTTTCAAGATTACACGAAAAAGTGGGACGGAGATTTCAACGCTACGGCGAAAGAAATGCTTAATGCTGGATTTTTGGTTGATGCTATCGCTCAGAAACATGACTTACGCTGGAACAAACAAGATGTAGAAGCGAAAATTGAAGCCTACGCAAAGCAAATTAATATGGATACAGAGAAGGTACGTGAATTTTACGCCAAACCTGAGCAGGCTCAGCGCTTGACCTACATGATCACAGAAGAAAAAGTGATCGAATTCTTGACGAAATCTTCAAAGATTAAAGAAGTAGAAAAATCGAAATTAAAGGATTCTGCAAACTAGAATTTGTTTGCAGGTCAGAATAAGAAGTCCTGTCTGCTGAGGGCTTTGCCCTCAGACTCCCACTTCTCATGAGCCATCGCGGCTCATGAGAACTAAGGAATTTGAGATTCACTTTTAGAAGTGATGGTATTCTACCTAGGCTTTATTCTACTGGCAGTAATTGTATTGCTGGAAGTATTGATCGCAAACCATGTATGGGTTTTGGCAATCTGAAAACACCGGAGTCATGTAAAATCCTGAAGGACAACGACGAGTTTCGCCTTTAGCGACTTGCACATCAAATTGACCTTGGCCAACCACTTGACCTGATTTTTTTAGCACGTAGGAAATTTTATTAAGTCCTTCCGCTAACAAAGGATGCTGAAATAGGCTCGAAATCCACAAATTAATATGGCTCGAGCTTTTTCCATTTTTATAGCCAGCCGACTTCTCTTTCGAAGTTATGCCATTTTCATAGGTCGAAACAAGCACAACATTGTCAGCATCAACTTGAGGACCAACAAAATAGTCAAATTCCTCTGGTGACAATCGATTGTCTTCGCACTCGAAATGCTGAGTGGTGAGCCCAAAGTGAGGATCCGTACATTGTACCATTACATCCCCGGAAATAGGCTTTGTTGTAAATTTGTTCCCGCTTGCAAAGGACTGTGCAAAAGAAAACCCTGAAAAAGATAAGCATAATACTAAAACTAAAAATTTCATGTAACCCTCCGTTGTTAACTCGTTGGGTAAACTCTAGAACGATGAAATGATAAATTCAATAGTCTAAAGAGATTTTGTCGGTTCCGGAGGGGGAGGATTAATTCCCTTCATGATTTTCCAGGCCTTAATGTAGTTAAAGGCTTGATAAATCTGATAATCGGCGCTGATTAATTTTTCCCTTGGAGTCTTAGCGTCATCTTTTTTTGAAACCGCTTCTTTCCACCAAGCGGTGACATTGGCATCTTTGGCGCTCAGACGTTTAGTTTCTTTTTTCTTTTCTGATTTTTCTTTTTCCGAAAGTAGATGCCCTGTCATGTCTTTTTCGCGAGTCGATTTGTTTTTTACGATGGCTTTAGAAAAAGCATCGAAATCGACATCTTCCACTTCAATGTCAGGAACAATTCCCTCTGCTTGGATGGATCGTCCACTGGGAGTATAATATCTAGCAACAGTTAGTTTCAAACCAGAGCCATCACCCAAGCGAATAACCGACTGTACGGAGCCTTTTCCAAATGATTTTTGTCCCATAATAATTGCTCGATGATTATCTTGTAACGCCCCAGCAACGATCTCACTCGCACTGGCGGAATATTCATTCATTAATACAATGATAGGAAAGTCGCTGTATTTCAATCGATTGGTCGTTGTTGCAACTTCTTTGTTTTTTGGATCGCGACCTATTGTGCTAACGATGGTGGCATTAGTTAAAAACAAGTCGCCAACCTTCACGGCTTGATCCAAAAGCCCGCCAGGGTTGCGTCGTAAATCCAAGATCAAGCCTTTGATTCCCGAATATTTTTTTTGGGTTTCAGCGAGAGCTTTTTCTAAATCTTTCGAGGTGTTCTCAATGAAACTCGTTACCTTGATATAAACAAAGCCATCTTCAAGATCAGTCGGTTTTACTGATTTAATCTTCACACTCCCACGAGTGATAGCAACATCAAAAGGATCCTCTTGTCCGTCCCGAACGATAGTCAAAGTTGTACGCGAACCTCGTTTGCCTCGCATTAACTGTGACGCTTCGACAAGACTTAAACCCTTAGTAGAACTTCCATCGACAGCAATGATTTTGTCACCAGACTTAATTCCAGCTTCCCATGCGGGCGCGTCCTCTATCGGTGAAATGATTGTCAATATTCCACCTTGCACCGAGATTTCTATTCCCAATCCACCGAATTCTCCGGAAGTTTCTGTTTCAAAATCCTTGAAAATATCTGGTGGAAGAAAGTTGGTGTGAGGATCAAGCTCGCGCAGCATTCCTTTGATCGCTCCATATACTAATTTTTTACTATCGATTTCCTCAACGTAGTATTGTTGAACTAAATTGAGAACTTTACTAAAGTTTTGCAATTCAGAATAGCGTTCCTCAGCTTCGGCTTTCAAGAGAGACCAATCAAAACGACTGGCAAGCAGACTCACAGTAATAAAAAATCCTGCCAATAATAGTTTTCTCAAAAAAAGTTTTGTTGGTTGTCGATTCATAACGTTCCTTTCAGCCACAATTTTGGATCATAGGGTTCGGAAAAATGTCTTATTTCAAAATAGAGTCCATTGACACTTGCTTCATTTTCGCCGTCGTCATTACGGCCCGAGTGAGCGATCACTTGATTTTGTAGGATTTCATCTCCCACCGAGACTAATACTTTATTGTTATTTCCATAAACAGAATAGTAGTGATCACCATGGTCGATGATCACGGTTTGATTGTGACCAGGAAGGTCTCCTACAAAAGCTACAGTTCCATCAAAAACAGTTTTTACTGGGCTATTGAGAGGCACAGAAAATAGCAAGCCTTTGTGTGACCAAGTCAAATTGTGTTCTTCATCTCGAATCACTCCGAAATTTTTTACGATTGGGCCCCTTACTGGAGTTGGAAGACTTTTCTTTTTTTCATAAAAAGAGGCGTGAAAAAGTAAATCTAATACACCGGATTCATCCTGAGCCACTAGCTCATTGGATTTCGAGCGAAGCCCACTCAGGCGATTCAACGAAAACTGTTTGGATTTTCTGATGTTATCCAGAATTTTTGATTTACTATTATTTTCGCTATTTAATCGGGCTTCGTGAGTTTTAATTTCATTACTCAGTATTTTAATTTTAGTTAAGCGTTGAATAAATTTTATTTTTTTATTTTCCAACTCCTTCATTGTTGCGGAATGTTCCTTAATCACATCCAAATCTCTTTTGGCAATAATACCTAAAATTTTAAGATTTTTTTCAAGCTCAGCAGAGCTAGAGGACGAAAAGATCAAGCGCGCCAAACCTTGACCGCCTAATTTGTAAATCGCCGAAAGACGCTCACGCATTAATGATTTTTGTACTTTTAATTTTTCTTCTAAATCTAAAATTTTTATCGCTAGATCTTTTGCTGAACTTTCGAAAACCATTTTTTGCTGACTTAAATTTGACTCGTCCGAAATAATTTTTTTCATTTTTCGATTGATCTCGTAAAGGGAAGACATCACTTTTCTTTGGTGGATCTCTTTATCGACGATTTCCTTTTTTGCATTTTCTAACGCCAAAGCTAATTGTTCAGAGTTTTGATTCTCCTGAGTTGCAGCAGATAAAAAATTGCCTTTAGCCTTTGTTGAGACAAAAAGTATCATGCATAATAGTAAAAAAAACTTTACAGTTAACTTCATTTTTCTTTCATTTTTTCGACTGTATCGCCGCCCAGCCATCATTGATGTGGCGCACACAGATCCACGAACTCAAAGCTCCAGCAATAACGCCAAAGATAATAACCGCCAAAAGAATATCCATTCCGATAAATTGAATTTGTGAAGACAATTGTAAAAAGGCGATTTGGTTATGTAAATAATTTTTCAAAGATGAAAAAACGCCATAGCTTAGAGCCAGAGCTAAAGAACTGGCGACTCCACCCATTAAAGCCCCTTCGCAAACAAAGGGAATTCGAATGTAATTTGCTGTCGCACCGACGAGCTCAAGAACTTCTATTTCCCCTCGTCTTTGTGCAATGGAACTATGAATTGAGTTGGCCATCACAAAGGCTGCTGAAATTGCGATAATAACGATGAAAAATTCGCCGCCCCAAGAAAGAACGCGCGTAAGAGTGGAATAACTTTTAACCCACTCTTGGCCGTAGCTAACGTCTTCGACTCCGCCCATGACTTTAAGAGACGCTGCAAGTGTCTGCATAGTTTCTAATTGTTCCTCGGGATTGATGTGTTTTTTAAGACCAAACTGAAAACTGGAAGGAATAAATTTTACCAAATCTTTATCACTTAAAAGATCTGGAGCATAACTCGCCATTTGCTCTTTAAAAACACTCAGCGCGGCCTCTTTTGTGACATATTTTGGTTTTTCTACTTTTTGGTTCTCATCCAAGAATTTTTTTACATAGGAGATATTTTGTTCTGTCGAATTTTCGTTAAAGTACACACTCACTTGCATGGACTCGCCCCAGAGGGTTAAAACGCGGTTGAGATTGTAACTCATCGTAATGACGCCAGAGACCACGACAAAGCTGGCAATTAGAACAATCATCGTTGCAAGTTGAAGGGGCAAATGATGATGCCAAGATTTACTCACATGAGACGTGATCCGAGAGACACTTCTTCTCATTTGCTGTCTCCAACTATGATTCCATTATTTATTTTGATTGTTCTTTTTTTTCTGCGTTTCACCATTTCTAAATCATGAGTAGCAACAAAAACGGTTGTTCCTTGGGCGCAAACTCGTTCGAGTAAATCCATGATTTCCTCGCTTAGATTTGGATCCAAATTTCCAGTCGGTTCATCTGCAATCAGTACACCTGGCTGGTGGATGAGAGCTCTTGCGATCGCTGTGCGCTGCTGTTCTCCCCCTGAAATAAATTCGGGTCGCTGATTAGCTTTATTTGATAGGCCAACATGTTCAAGAATGTCTGCCACTCGTCGACTGACTTGATTAGGTCGGTCGCCTCTTACCAGTAATGGTAAAGCAACATTTTCAAAAATAGTTTGATCTTTAAGTAATTTAAAATCTTGAAAAATAACGCCAATTCTTCGGCGAAAAATTGAAACCTCTTCGGCTGAAATTCTTCCGAGGTCAAAGCCGGCCACATTAACTGAGCCAGAGCTCGGTCGGTCGTAAGCAGAAAGCATTTTGAAAAGGGTTGTCTTGCCAGCACCGCTTGGACCGGTGATAAAGACAAATTCACCTTTGTCGATATTGAGGTCGACATTTTTAAGTGCGTGAACTGACCCGCTGTATGTCTTGTAGACGTGTGAAAAATGAATCATATATTTAGTCTAAAAAGAGGAACAGACATTGTCTCAATGAGAATGGTCTAGCCCGACCATTTCGCTCGCTAGACCAGGGCTCCGGAGAGAAGATCATCCATGATTTGATTATGCTGGCGACGCAAAGCTAGGCCAATGGCTTCTTTATCATTTACAGGACCGCCGCGAAGGGCGTCATCATGCGAAATTTTAATAGTTTTCAAAACAGCGCCGTTGCAAAAAATACGACTCACGATAAAGGGGTTCTGCGTTCCCCAGTCTTCTGTTTGGATATGGTATTTTTTTCCGCGAACGGAAAGATCTGAATTAAATCCTTTAGTCATCGGAGTGTTATACTAAGGTCAGTGACTTTGAGCAAGAAGAGGCGGCGGACTATTCAGTTTTCATTTTTTTCGATTTTTAATTATTCAGACCAATTCTTTTGAGAACAGCTTTGCAGTTAGTACCTATTTAATACAAAAGTCGCGTGCGTCATTAAAGTTTCTAAATTTTGCAAATATCTGAACATAACAATGTGATATTTAATGGTAAAATATACCTGTCAGAAAAATAACAGGGGTATTGCACTTTTTCGTCATCTATATTGGACTTGTCCCGATTGCCGTTAGAGTTCGGCCGGGCTCAATTGTTGTTTAGGCCGCCTTTTGTTCAGAGTCAAATCCGTTCAATGTATTGATAAATATTTTCATCTGCTCCTTTCCGCCACGAAGTCGTCGCAGTTTAC
>CAIYID010000030.1 GCA_903926205.1 uncultured Bdellovibrionales bacterium | reverse complement strand
CTGTGGTGTTTGAAGACTCGATTAAAGCGTTCTTTCTTGCGTAAATTCTTGGATTTGCAATAAAGGCATTGAATCAAACCAACATATTCTGCGGTAATTTCAACAACCTTGGTTCCGTGATAGGAAATGATTTTAAAATCGGGCAATCCAATGATAGGTTCGTGAACGATTGGGGGCATTTGGGGTTCCTTTTGTTAAAACGTTTCTTAGTAAAAACATTCTAACAGATTCCCTGACTGCCCCTGTCATTGAGGGAGAACCGGACTTTCACCGGCTAGTTATTGTTCATGCCGGGCGCACCAAATGAATTTGAGACCTCCCGCCGCGCCTTCAGCGGGCCTACGGCTTTTCTCAAATTCATTTGCCTTCAGCCTTTCAAGGGTAAACGGTAAAAAGGGCCAAGGGCTACAGGCGAGTCCTCACGAGGCGGAAGCCAACAACGTAGTAGCGAAGACTGGGATCGTCGTAATCGCGAAAACCGGAACGCAAGTCCTGCGCATTGCTGTTCCAACCGCCACCACGCATGACGTGGAAAAAGCCCGTTGCAGCACCTTGAGGATCAATACCACCAGCCAAATTACCATCCCGATCAGCAATCCATTCCTGGACATTTCCATGAATATCATAAATAGGTTTTCCGAAAACCATGATCGGTTTCTTCTCGCCGACTGGATGGGTTCTTGCTCCCGAGTTGCCCCTGAACCACGCATAATCTTCCAGATCTTTATCGGTATTGCCATGAGCATAGTCCCCTGATGAAAGACCTCTTATTCGGGCCACAAATTCCCATTCGGCCTCAGTGGGCAATCTGTAGACGTCGCTTTTTTTATGTCCTGGGAAAAAGGATTTCAATACATTCTGAACCTCCGGATCATCGAGCTTGGAAAGCTCATTAACTGCCGCATTCCACATACCAATATCGTTGTGGGAGACGTGTTCAGTCGGGTTTTGATCACCCTTAATTATTGACGGATCCGCGTTGAGATCGTATTTGCCCTTAAAATACTTGTTTGCAAGGTCGACAATACCTTTCCACGTTTTTTGAGTGGTTTGGGTCGACATTATCTCAAAAGACTTTGTGATGGTGACTGTGACCTTCTCGGTATCACCCATTCTATAAGTACCGCCAGGAATTTTTACGAAATCAACAATCGGACGGCCATCGGCGTGTCGTTCTTTGACATCGAACTTTCTTGATTTTGATTCAGGCCTTCGCTTTTCGATTAGGTCAGCAATTTCATTTTTTCCCAATAGCCTCGCTTGCTCAACATCGGTGAAGCCAAAATCATCCTTTATTTTGAGATCGAGTTTTGGATTTTGGATAAGCCACTCAACCACCGCTTTCTGATTCGTATGAATCGCCAAGAGAAGCGTAGAAAACCCGCTCTCGTTTCTTGTGTTGATGTCGAATAATTTCAGTGCAACCAGGGCTTCAAGCGTTTTAATGTCGCTTTTTGAAACTGCATCTGACCATTTGTCACTGAGACCGTCTGCAAATTTCTTTCTTCGCTTATCAGAAGATTTTGACCACTGTCTGATCTCTGAAGAAATCTGCGTCTTCTCCGTGTCCTCAAAGTTCGTAAAATCAAGATTCAGCTCGCTTTGATTTTGTTCAGATTTCACCAAAAGCGCTTCAAAGGTGGCCTGTTTGCGAATACTGAATGGCAGGTCATGTCGCTCTAAAATTATTCGCAGGTCATTTCCAAATTCTTTCACCGAAAATAGGCCTAATTTTTCAAGCTGTGCTATCACTTGACCACTGGAGACGTATTTTAACACATCGTTTGGATCTTGCGAATTCTTCAACGCCAGAAGATCTTGAATCAAATTATTATTGTCTAGCGTTTTGCTTGCAACAAAATTTTGGTAACTGCGTCCTGGCCGGATCTCTGTCTCCTCATCAACAAGCTTGGGCTCGTAAATTTTCACATTCAACTTATCATAAGCTCTGGAATAAGCGTTTTGAAAATTATACGGATTCGGGTGCGGCACAAAACTCGTCAATATTGCGGTAAGCTTTGGTACAATTTCATTAGCCACATAGTGGCGGGTTGTGTCCATATTGGAAAGACCATTGTGATTTCCCACATCTTCGGGAACACCCAATTTATATCCACGCTCTGCAAGGCTCATTGAGACCGCCTGAAGAAAGCTTGGAATGGTTTGATTTGGCACATTTTGGAGCTTGTCGATAAAGGCGACCTTCTCCATTTGGCCGGTCTGTGGATTTTTGGCCTCACCCAAAACGACTGTGACGTGGCCATTGGAATTGAAACTACTATCAGTCATCGTAAAATAATTGTAATTTGGATCAAGGGCCTTAGTGAAATAGGTTCTTGTCGAACAATCTGATCCACCCAGGCAGGACCGGAACGGCGCTTCTTGTATGGACAGGCTTCGGACCCGGATAATTTCCGTTGGTTTGGTAATGTATGGGCCTGCCAAAACATCCTGCTCGATAGCTTGAATATTTTGAGTTGGATTTTCATTCTTTGACAAGCCTGTCGGAGACTCGATCCTCAGATCTGTCTGAAGCTGTTGAAAGTGATTGGCGAAGCCCAAATCCATCGCCACTGCATCACGCTCATCCAGAACTTTCTTTAAACCTTCGATGCGGTCCATGGCATTTTTGCTTTTCAATAAGACTTGTGTCGCTTGGTTCCCAAAGCCTACTGTATGAACAAGATCGACCATGGCTTGACGAATTGGTTGAGTGTTGCGACCCTTCTTTTCCATCCAATCTTTAATGTATTTTAAGGTTGCGTAAAGTGCTTTGGTCTTTTTTTGGTAGTCTTCTTTATCATTTTTTAAGTCTGCCAATAAATCGCGATTGGTCTTGTTAATCATGCGATTCAAATAGGTCTCAAATCTTTCTTTTGCCCGTCGCCGAAATTCCTTCTGTTGATCTTTCGCTAAACCTTCGGGCATCGACGGATCTTGATAATCAAACACCTTTTTCCAAAAGCCAAGGTTGGCTTCGATCTGCAGCAAATTGCTGCGAACCTGACCTGCCGTTGAGACTTTTAATTTTAAATATTTCTCCAATGCTTCCGGGGTCTCGTAGACCTTTTCAACCGTTGATATCTCATATTCTCGAAAGGGTGGCTTTTGCAGTTCAGGATGTTTTACCAGAATATCAGTGACAGATTTCAAATTTTGATTGTCCACAGAGGTCTTGGGATCGCCAAAAAAGATTTTGCGGTAGACCTCAAATAGACCACCTTGCTCAGGATTCAGAAGCATTCCTTGGGTCATCGCATCGCCGAATGTTTTCAGATCCCGAACTTCAACTGGCTTTTGAACCGACGAATTGTCGTTAAAATGACTAAAAACCTGGCGGCAAGAAAGCTCGGCGTTGGCTGGTGCCAATGGCACCAACAGCAGAAATAGGACGACTATAAATGAGGCGACTTTTTTTCTCATAGATTGACCCCTCGAAGAATTTCGTTGCATCGGATGGCAGCACCACTGCTTCGACTTTTGTTGTTCGGTTGTTTGTTTTGGTCATGTTCCTCAGATGATTTTGATTTAAAAAATCCAATTAGAGTTTGCAACCAACCATTGGCCTCTTGATACACATCGACAGTCACAGCCAAGGGTTTTTGAGAATTTCGATCAATGGCCCAGAGTCTGTCTCCAAAAACTTTAAACTCGATGGACTCGAGCGACTTATGCCTTCCCAGTCCCAATTTTAGATAGGCCTGCAATGTGGATCTAAGCCATGTGGTTTTTGTGTCTTCACCGATCAGTTTAGATCGTTCATCAAGACCCATAAAAACCACCCGCTGAGCCGTGAGGGCTTTGTAAAATGCCTTTTTAAGGGCTGATTGATCCTTATCCGCGATGGCATTCTTTAGATCATTTTCGATTTTCTGAATTTTCACCTGATGAGAAAACTCAAAGATTGGCTTTAAGACCGAAGCCATCGCATTTCTGAGCGGGGATCTTTCCTGAAGCTCGCCACTGTAAAATCCATCTTTTGATCGCTTGAATTCTAGATTTTCTAAAACCTTCTTGGCGTCCTCTGTGAGCGAAATACTTTGGCCAAGAATTTTCTCGGTCTCTGCAATATAGGCCTTTAAGAACACTAGCAAGTGCCGCTGCTGTCTTTGGAAGCCAGTCAGATGACTTGTGACCCCTTGCCCAGTGTAGATGGCAGAATGATACCAAATGTCTTTTGCAATCGACACGCCTTGATCCGAAAAATAATTCGGGTGAAGAGACATCAGCTTAACCTTGTCCCACTGAATATCAGTTGGAAGTTTTCCCTCCGCCAATAAGGGAATCGGATTTAAAAGCACATCGGCAAAATCCCGGAAATATATTTTTTTGATTTCGCCAGTTTCGTGCTCAATGTCGAGGACCATGTTTTGCGTGTGCGCCTCAAACGAAACCCCCAAAACATGATGGGCGTAGGCCGTATATTTAGCGAGCTTCGGTAAGAACTCTTGCTGTTTCCATTTGGCGATGGCTTTTTCCGAGTCATTAATACCAGTCCATTTACGAGCATAATCCGCAACGCACGAATCGCAACCCAGTAACCCATGTCCTGGGTACACCCGAATGCCGTCGGGCTTGTTCATCAGTCGGTCAGCCGACCTGTAGGACACAGAATATGGAATTCCGAGGAAATTCAGGTTTACGCCCATGAACGAATCCATTGTCAAATCGCGCATTTCAGCTGGCAGCTCTGAGAGCTGGGATTTCACATAATCATTGGCCAGGATTTCCCGCTCAACTTTTTGATCAAGACCAGGAATATGAGGGACGAATTTCGCAAAAAATCCACCAGTTGGTCCGACGGGTTCGATAAAATAGGTCGCGCGGCTGAGGACTTTTCTGGCCTTTGTCTGAAATCGAGGAGGACCAAACTTCAAGCGAAATATTTTATTCAACGGATCCGTTTCTAAAACCGGAACATATATTTTTCCGTCAGACGCCTGCACTTTTTCAAAGTCACTTCGGGTAACAAACTGTGAAACCGTCAGATTTGACGAGCCGGATTGCAGGGAGATTTCATACAAATTGACGTCGACAGGCTTTTTGTCGTCCTCGGACATCAAGTTTTTTATTTTCTTGTCTTCAGTGCGCAGTCTTTGGATCACATTGAAGTTGTTGTCATAATATAGATAATCCGAAATCGCACTTTGCTGCGCAAAGGCCGTCACCGCAACGAAGGCAATCGCCAGAAAAAGGCCGCCGCCCAAAGCGTTAAACAGGTGTCTAGATTTTCGACAATGGCCCATGCCAGTTCCTCTCTAAAATGGTCCTTCAAATCAACTTTTTAGATTTTGAAGACTCAATTATTAGGAGTACAAGCATAGTGCCAATCCGCTAATCGAAAGGCACGAATAGATTCCAATGCTTATCCAAATCTTCAAAGATTCCCATTTTGAGACAGACTTTAAATTGAGTTTCATTAACTCCGAAGTAAAAACAAGCCAGCCAGTTTGTCGTGGAAATTTATTATTCCCGATCAATTGGGCACTGACCTTTGGGGCCTGTCCGTCAGTTTACCACATTATTCTTGTCAAAAAATAGAGAAACTGAAAATGAATTTTTTCAAGCGCTCGGCAGAGCGCTTGAGCTTTGCGAAACAAGTTATTTAAATAATACTATCACTTAGTAACGGTAGTATTCTTTGTAAGCTGCGAGTTCATCGAGCTAAGACTGTAATCTAAAACCTCCCAAAGAAAATACCTAATTGGATCAATAACTACTAACTTATTGTTTACACCTGTAATAGATTTTTTTAAACTGTCTGGCATTTTTTCATAAGACATGAAAATTTGTTGCAGATTTTGAACTCGATCTTTTAATGTTTGCAAATTTGAATCATCAATACCATTAAAAGTTGCATCACTAACTTTTACTTCAAGTTCGTCGACTTGAATTTTGTAATCTCGAAAATCGCTTGGCAACGAAGGCTTATTATTTGAAATATATTCTCCCATAGTTTGACAACGAAAATAATTTACATAGTTCTGACAGTTTGGCGCTCTGCCATAAACGCGATTACAACTTGCATCTGTGACTTCGTATTTCTTAATAGTCTCAGATATAGATTGAATTTGATATTGAGCTAAATTACCTTGCCCGTTTTTTGTAAATCCATTTAATGGATCGATGTAAGTAAACGCATGAACCTCAATATCATGATCGCTATTCGGAATATAATTTTCTGTTTTACGAATAACAAGCAAATCTCCGAGTTGTGGCTCTTCATTCGATTGCAACTCACGACAAACTGGTGATTTTAACCAAAATCTAACTTCCATTTCATCCGTATATCTAAATGATGGAAGAGCTCCCGCTAACACAAGAGCCGAGTTCCAACAATTCGGCCCATCATATTTTGGCGCAACTCCATTCATAGTCTTAATTAAATTATTAATCCTATCCTCATTTGTTCCTGCATGCGCCGACTGAAATTGAAAAATAAAGATTAGAATTGTTATTAAAATTTTCATGCGCTTAAACTTAACGAGTGTGATTATTTTTTTCAAGTGTAACGATTCGGACATTCGTGAAGTTTTTACCGACTCAGAACCCAATCAATTTGAAATATTTGAGACCATTTTAAGAGTCCATTATGTTCGATTTGAGGCATAAGAACCTATGGTAAATACCCACGTCGAGAAACTTAGTTAAAAAAACTAAGGGAAAGCTTCAGTGCCAAAATCCTTAAGTGATCACTAAAACGGTAGACATTTTCAGTGATCATTGATGAATTTGCAGATCTAGCCCAAGAGGATTTCATTGTTTTCCTAGAGCGTGCCCGCAGTAGTCGCATGTCGGTGGTGGTGGCACATCAAGAAATTTGCGATTTACAACGCATTAGCCCCGAGTTTGCGTGCCGGTTGAGGGGAAACACCTCCACACCCTATGCCTTCCGCCCCAAAGAAAATGCTTATTAACAAAATTTGGATCAAATGTTTTCGGATTATAAAATCCACCCATCCATGCAAGCATTTCGTCTTTTTCTTCAGAATCTTTGCCAGTCAAAGTTTTCTTCAGTTCTTCAAAGCCGTGAATGCCACCGCAATCTTCTGGAGGGCAAGCATTTTCACCCCCAACACAAATTGGATAATTCAGACGTTGTTTCATGTTTAAAGTATTTAAGTTTGAAAGCTGATTGTTTTTGAAATTGAATTCAACTAACTGATATTGAGTTTTTGACTTTTTGCAACGACTGGTCCTGTTTGAAAGTGTGTCGTATTTCTATGTTGAATTTGGATTAAAAATCACTTTAGAATCAATCTATGAAAAATCTTATAATTACTTTTTGCATTCTTTTTTTAATTCCAATATTTTCCCAGGCTACATCTCAAGACATGACAGCTCTTTTAGCTCAAGAAAAATCACATTCAAGCCTTCTTGAACAAAGAGCCGGAAAGTGTGGAACTTACACTGATAAGCAGGGCCAGATACAAGAGGGATGTTCTAACGATTTTGCTCATGGGATGATTATAGGGCTTGTTGGTGGGCTTGTTGGATCTTTCGGAGGAACTTCAGGAACTGCCGCAGGAGCTGTGGCAGGCTTTGGAATTGGCTATTTGTGGAGCTATTCAATGGTGAGCCCCTAGTTGATGCGAAAAGCAGTGTTTTTGTTTTTTTTCTTAAATTTTATGTCTGCTTGCTCTCATTTGGCAGTAGTACAGACTGAGTTTCAAAAAAAATCAAAGGAAACAGTTTCGATCCCCGTTCCTTTCGTTAAACAAACCTTGGATGATTTTTGTGGTATTGCCTCTTTAGAAATGATCGAATGTTTTTATCAGTTTAAAATGAGTAGCGAGCATCGACAAATGCTTGAGATAATTGCTCTTCAAAATCGTGGTCTTTCAGGGAATGAGCTTAAACACGAATTTGAGACGATGGGTTTTCTCACAGCGGTATTTCCAGGAACATTGGATCACCAAGTGACTGGCTTGTTCAGGATTTTAGACCAAGGACATCCTCTCATTGCAATGCTCGCTCGCGGCCAGATTCGACATTATATTGTTGTGACTGGGTATGATCCCATTAATCAAAGAATTATAGTTAACGACCCAGTTATCGGTGAAGTTTCCTTTTCTCAAGAAGGATTTTTAAAAGCATGGACAGGAGCTAATTTTTTTTCAATGTTAGCGTTGCCACAAAATTTAAATGAAAGCTCACAAAAAAAATAAGGAGGATTTTAATGAAAATATTTTTTATTATTCTATGTACTATAAGCTTTTGCATTGTCAGTGGTGCAGAAAATGAAAAGCCAAAAATTTGTGATATGTGCAAAAAAACAAGTTCAAGTGATTGCTACAGTTGTTGCCAATGTAACAATTCAAATTGCATTCTTGGTTGTAAGTCTTTCAAGGATCCCAACGCCTATAACACTTGTGTTAATACTTGTTCAACCAATTTTGGAAGTTGTAACAAGGCTTGCGAATCAAAAAAATAAAAGTCTTAATCGGAGGTCAAAATGAAATCAATTTTTTTTGGAGCCCTTGTTTACTAGCAAGCTGGCGTTCTCCACGAAGGTTTTCGCTTTTTTATATCGCGGCTAGAGGCCCATACTTGCTCTAGGCAATGTCTTAAACTGATAATTGAACCATTATAATGACTTTTTAATCGATTCAATGCCATTATAATGGTATATTTTTATTTGACTTAAAGAGCATATTTTCCATATAATTATCATTATACTGGTGTTTTGATAACTTAAAAACTACTATAATGGTCTATCTCATGGGAAAACTAACATGTCTGTAAAAAAACAACGAACCTATTCTCACTACACGAAAGATGCGGCCGTTCTGCTTGGAAAATATATCCAGCTTGCGCGTAAAGTACGTAAGTTGACGGAACGTGATTTTGCAGACCGAATTGGAATCTCACCCACCACATTACGAAAAATTGAAAAAGGCGATTTGAAATGTGAGCTTGGAATTGCCCTAGAGGCCGCAACCCTGATTGGCGTGAAACTCTTTGATGTCGATTCACGCGAGTCTTTTGCAACGAAACTCGAAAGCGTGAACGATAAGCTCGCTTTGTTGCCCAAGAGTATCCGCCACACCCAAGAGGTAGACGATGCCTTCTAAGATAAAAAAACACAAGGATGCCTTCGTGTGGATTTGGTTGCCCGGTGAAACCGGGCCCGTAGTCGCAGGTAAACTGACAGCTGAAGGATCCAACCTCGCCTTCAATTACGGTCAAAGTTATTTGGAGCGTGAAAACAAAATTGCCCTCTATGACAGGGAGCTGCCCCTGCAGGCCGGAATGATTCCACTGCTCGATGGCTTGACCATGCCTGGCTGTATCCGCGATGGAGCTCCCGATGCTTGGGGGCGACGAGTGCTGATTAACAAAAAGTTTGGAACTACTGGAGGAACAATCGATGATATTCAACTCGATGAGTTGACCTATTTACTTGAATCTGGATCCGATCGCATCGGCGCTTTGGACTTTCAACTTTCGCCCACGGAATATCAACCGCGCTTTGCCGCCAACGCCACATTGGCAGAGCTCCTCTCTTCCGCTGAATTGGTGGAAAAAGGAGTTCCCCTTCCGCCCGAACTCAATGTGGCCCTTTATCACGGCAGTCCCATCGGCGGAGCCAGGCCAAAGGCACTCATTGAGGACCACAATAAAAAATACATCGCTAAATTTTCCTCTACAACAGATGTTTACAGCGTGATTAAGGCCGAATTTATCGCCATGCGATTGGCACAAATCGGCGGCCTTAATACAGCGCCAGTCCACCTAAAAAAAGCCTCCAATAAAGATGTGTTGTTAATTGAACGCTTTGATCGCGTGCACACCAAAAAAGGTTGGCAACGTAAAGCCATCGTATCCGCCCTCACGCTCTTTGAACTCGACGAGATGATGGCTCGCTATGCCAGCTATGAAACCTTAGCTGAGAAGGTCCGTCAGGGCTTTAAAGACGCATCCCTAACGCTTAAAGAGTTGTTCCAACGTTTAGTCTTCAACGTCCTTGTCGGCAACACCGACGATCATGCGCGCAACCACGCGGCTATTTGGGATGGCCATATGCTGTCGCTCACTCCGGCCTACGATATCTGCCCACAAGCAAGAACAGGAAATGTCGCAACCCAAGCTATGCTAATTTCAGGCAACAATAATAAGAGTCAAATCACGTCCTGCCTTACGGCTTCCAGCCAATTTTTACTTTCGCGCCAACAGGCTTTGCAATTAGTTGAAAATCAAATCAAGAGCATCGTAGAAAACTGGAATACAGTTTGTGATCTTGCCGAAGTTGAACCTGTCGACCGCAAACTCTTCGCTACCCGCCAATTTTTGAACCCCTATGCATTTGAAAATTTAGACGAAGATACGCGCCACCTTGAGGAATATATGCGAGCTTTCAAGGCACCTCAACATTGAGGTCTGAATTGAGCGCGGCAAGAAGATATAGACGGCCCTGGCTGATTTCATCGTGATCCACCACCGGCTTTCATT
>CAIYID010000029.1 GCA_903926205.1 uncultured Bdellovibrionales bacterium | reverse complement strand
TTGTCTCTGACGCTCTGGGAAATATTCCTCAAATTCAATACAAGTGGTGCATTACGATGAAATCGGGTGGTGCACTTGCATGAAATTGACTGGTACATCTCGATGAAATTGGGCGGTGGATTTCAGACGAAATCGGCCACAAAGCCGTTTCCATCCGACACCTCAGCACTTATATCGGCATTTCGGCCCAAGAATTGAGGCGATGGACTAAGGTCTGGGACTGTGTCCAGAGAGTATCCGCCTGGGATTGGCCATGAAACAAATACAAATCCTATAAAACATCGTTGAACAGTGTTTAACACAAATGTATCTACCATTCATTCAATCGGGGGTATTGTGGCCAAAGTTCGTGGTGTCCGTTTTACTGAGCAAGAGGAAGCACTTATTGAAGAGTTTCTTCACAAAAATCCATTTTTTGATTTTAGTACTTTGGCGAAGGTCGCCATTTTAGAGTTCGTCAAGAAGCCTGAACTTAATTTCACCGCCGTTAGCAAGAAAAGTAAAAAAGAGGTCAAAGATGCCAGACCAAACTAGCGTTGATGCAAATCACAGTCTTTCAAAAATTGTACCTCTACCGACCGATTTTAAAATAGGGCCATCAGTTGACGATGGGGCTCCGTCGCTTCTTACGCCGACCTATAACAAGCTAATAAAAGATGCGCAGAGATTGGATCTGCTGTCAGCCTACAAATCCTCATTTGATTACAGAATCTATAGGGACTTAGAACTAAGATACAAGGATCGGCCAGTTCGTGGTGGGATAGTCAAAAGTAACCCGTTTAAATTGGTAAATTCACATTCAACATGCCAGCAGTGTCTTTATGCTTTCGAAGTCGATACATACGGGCGCGGCTGTTCACACAACTGTCTCTATTGTTATGCAAAGGCAGAGCTTACAGTTCACGGATATTGGAATAATCCGATTCCTGTGCCGGTAGATTTAAACGAAATCAGAAAAGTTTTTTACACTGTTTTTGAAACCGACAAAAAATCTAAGTGGCGAAATGTAATGGAGCAAAAAGTTCCATTGCGCATTGGCTGCATGAGTGACTCTTTCATGTGGTCAGACGGAAAATATAAAATCACATTGGAATTTTTAAAAATATTAAATTTTTATGATTACCCGTACACAATAATCACTCGTTCGGACCTTGTGGCTCACGATGACTATTTGGCATTGTTAAAAAAGGATTTGTGCTCGGTTCAATTCAGTATTGCTTCGACTAATGACAGCATGAATAAGCTCATTGAGCCAGGGGCGCCATCGGCAAAGAGGAGACTTGTCGCCCTAGAGAAACTCAACAAAAATAAAATTTGGACAGCTGTTCGCATGAATCCAATGTTCCCGATTTATCCTGATGGTTATTTTACAGATCCAAAATTTAGTTCTGATAGTCCAGCTCCTAAGTTTGATTACAGCTCCTTTGAAATGGTCGATGAAATTGCGGATGCTGGTGTTCCAGCAATAATCTGTGGATTTGGAAGATTTAGCTCGTACGCACTTAATAATATTCAAAGGGCTACCGGATTTGACTTGCGGCCATTTTTTAATAGAGAACTAACTAATAAGTCTTCACGAGACTGGCATTACAGCGATCGAGAAATACGATATTATTATGAAGAAGTAAAAAAACGCACAATTAGAAGAGCAATGGAATTTACGGTCTGTTACATTGGAAATGGCGAAAATCAGTTTTGGGATACGCAGGATCTTTGGTCTAACAAGAAAGATTGCTGTAATATTGTTGGAAAGGTTGACGCCTTCAAAACAAACTCCCGAATGGTACCATTCCAGGAGCGAGTCAATGTTGGAGGCAAAGATTGCTATAAACCAATAAATCCTGACTTGTTATACATTCCATTGGGTCTTGAATCGGCAATAGAAGTGTCAGATCCGCAGAGTCCTGACGGGCTGGTTAGATAATATGGCCCAGCAAAAAAAATTGAGCGGAATCAACATTCAATTCCCAATCTCTCAGCTAATAGTTGAAGGTCGTAAGGTTGTTGAGACTCGAACATATCCGATACCCGCCAAATACATAAATCAGGAAATGGTCCTTGTGGAAACGCCGGGCAAAAAGGGGAAGTTCAAAGCTAGGATGATTGCGATTGTAAAATTTGGCGAGAGTTTCAGATATGAAAACAGGAAACAGTTCTATGCGGACTCTGGCCGTCATTGCGTTACCCCTGAGTCGGTATGGGCATGGACTGATTCCAAAGGAAAGTGGGGGTGGCCCGTGACCGTAGTTAAAGTTTTTAAAACGCCGATTTCTCCAAAGAAAAGAACTGGAATTCAATACACCACCGGCCTTCGGATTCCAGGGTAGGAAGCACTTCCATTTCCAAAAATCAGTACTTTAGCCCGGGTATTTCCCAATCTTTAATTTGTCACAAAAAACTTTAGACCAGAAGTTCTGCCATTGTCGGCCAAGGCAAAAATCAATCGTTAAGAGGTCTTCATTTTTTGCCGAGAAATTATTTATGGCACAAAAATATAATTTCAATGATTCAAAGCAGTTAAAGTCAAAAGACCAGTCAATCCTCACCAAAGAGGTGCTCTATAAACTTGGGGTTCCTGGCGAGGACACTATGGATGGTTTAGGGCCCGAAGGATCTCATAGAGTTTTGATTCAATCAAAGGACCTTTGTTTTTATTTTACCTCTCAGGACGACTTACAATTTTTTTATGATCGTTGTCTAGTGGACAAGGAAAACTCAGAAAAACTGGTGTTGACGAATTTTAAAGAAATTCTTTGTTTTTCTCACGGAATAGTCAAAGCGACAACTGATCGGCCATTTCAATCACAAGATTTGTTTGAAGAGCATCTGAGTAAAATTTTAAATTCAGATTATTGGCAGCCAACGAGGAAAAAAAGGGCTCATAGCGAGTTTGATGTGATGATCGATGAAGTTCGTGACTTGATGGTCCGAATTTGTGGAAAAAAATCGTTACGCTTTGGAAAACGGGTCGGTGATAAGTTTCAGGACATAGTAGTGGAAACTATCTATAGAAATTTCCCAAATGAGACTCGTCCAGTTGTTTGTATCGAAGTGAAAAAGCCTGAGACATCGGGTTTGTCTGAGGCGCTAGGTGGTAGAGCCTCAAAAATGTTTGAAATGAGTGTGCGCCAAGCAATGAGCTATGCGAGGGCAAACCATTACGTACGACACAATATTGAAGTCAGACCCGTGTGCATTTTAGCTGATGGGCAGTACTTTGCTTTATTAAATCCAGACCTTTCCGTAGAGCAAAATATTCAGAGAATAACGGCTAACGGAAAACTCAACGTTATGAAATGGCAGTACGAGATCGTAAACGAGAAGTTTTCTTACCTAAAGAACAAATTGGTTGAGGATATCAGTGAGTTCCTTGGTGATGGAAAAGTGGGACTTAATTTTCCGATTGCAATTACAAGTGTTAGAGCAAAACCCAATGGGACATGTGATCGGGCGTTGGCTGAAAATCTTTTTAAGTCATATAATCTTATAAACGCGAAGGTTAAAGATGGAAAAACTGCAATTGATTATACAATGCAAGTTTTTCTGTTGGCGGTTCTTAGGAATTGTGGTTTTGTTTCTGTTTCGGAAATTGATCACGCATTGTTCGAGGCAAAGAACGTATCTTGGGTGCATACTGTCCTTCAGAAATGGATTAGTAAAAACTTCCTTCCTGTGTCAAAAGCTCATCTGAACGTTTTTATCGAGGCATACAATATTAGTCGACCTTATGATGTTAGAGTAGATGCTATGCCTCAAGAAGAACTTGGTTACGCCTATGAAACTTTCATAAATCGAGTCAATGAGTTAAAATTGACAGAATTTTATACGCCGACTGAATTAGTTGAAGACGTTCTGAATGAGCTTCAGGTTCAGTCAGATGATATAGTATTTGACCCGACTTGTGGGTGTGGAAGTTTTTTGGTGGCAGCTGTCAAAAAATTATTTCCGCCTGGAATTTCCGAACGGGCTGAAATAAAAAGACTTTCTAAGTTTATTTCTAAAAATGTATTTGGCAATGACCGTGATTTTTACGCTATCTGTATAGCGAAAGCATCCCTCTTGAGTCTGTTCGTTGAGCGACTTGGCGTTGACCCTATGGCTGAATCGGGATTGGAGATGCCTTTTATTAAAGAGAACTTTTTTAACCAAGATTTCTTTCTATTTGATTGGCCATCAAATTTAAAAAAGCCAACAGCAATCATCGGTAATGCTCCTTGGGGAATCGTTTCATCGAAATCCAAAAATCGAGAAAAACTGGTTGGCCCAGACAAGGTATGGGCACAAGTAGAAAAAATTAGGGGTCCTAATAAAGAAGATACTCACGAGATTTCCGGTACCGTCGTTTTGAAATGTATAGATGAATTTTCGGGATCAAAAAAATTTCGTTTTGGAATTTTGGTTAAGCAGCAGATTTTAGTGAAAGGGAAGGATGACTTTCTTACAGATCCTAGAACTGTAAATTGTTATTATTATGATTACGGTCATAGACAACTGTTTCAGCATACGCCCTCCCTTACTGCCGTGGCGTTTCTTAATACGAATAAAAAGGGAAAAGATACTTGTAAGTTTAGTCTTCCCAAACTTCAGTTCGGACAGATGATAAGGGTGACGGATTTAGGATTTGAAGTCGGAAAAGGTCCGGACACTGGAGAAAATGAAATTTGGCAATCATTGGCAGAAAAACGGGCGTTGAAAGACCTTGTTGTTGGGTGTCTTCCCCGAAACGGAACTTGTCAGCCCATGACTAAGCCATCGGCGGGCAAAATGGTGTATCTTGCTCCTCCGAATCAGGTTAATCGTCAGCTAGAGTCTTATGCGGTCGCGCATGACTTAATTGCAAAAAATTTGTCCGAAGATCAAAGGAAGAAGTTACTCAGTGTGACCACCGGTGCGGAATCAAAAAAGGGAAAAAAGAAAACAAAGACAAAAAATGATTTTCCTTTTAGTTGGAGACGGCCAATCAAGGAATCTTTGCTGGAAAAAGATAACTGGAAGTTAATATTTCCATTTCAGTGGACTGGTGTTGAAATAGGTGCGTCTAGGTTGCCAATGAGCTGTACCAAAGAGTCAGTGGTAATAAGGGATTGTCACGTTGCTTTTACTGCCAATCCGTTAATCGATGAACAAATTGTTTTTAACACCGCAGCTTGGTTGTCATCGAAGGTCTTTTCTCAATCGCTTGAGGTTTTGTGTTCAATGCAGACGATAAAGCGATTGAGCGGCGGGAGATCAAGTGGCGGACAGGAGCTGGGAGGATACGAACTAAATCCGGCTTATAGCGAGCATATCGCGGTTCCTATTTCAGTTTTGGCCTCCGACGAGTTATATAGGGCTGTTAAAAAAATTATAGGGAAAGCTATAGTTACCACGGAGGCACTCAATAGAATTGATGTGCTGGTTGTGCGTGCGTTGAAAGGTGAGTCCAGGACTCAGATATGTGAAAGCGGAGAAGCCTCGCGGCTCGTGGGAATTACTTTCAAAAGGGAAAATATTAAGAAAAAAGCAGCTTAAAAATACTGCTACTTTAAAAATCCAATGTCCTTTGCGTAGGCAACTACTTTGCCAATCGCATAATACAGAGTTGGATTCAGTTTTTCGACATTGTCATATTTTTTCTTGAGACGTTCCATATCAAACACGTGTACCTGGTCGCTGGAGAATAAAACGGCCATGTGGACATCAAGTGCTGTGGCAATTTTTTTTAGGGTAGAAAGGGATGGATCTTTCTTCCCATTTTCAATGTGAGCAATGGTGCTTTGGCTAACACCAGCTTTCGCTGCAAGCTCGCCTTGGGTAAGATTGCGCCGTACCCGCATATAACCAATGCGTTCTGGTAGGGAAAACTGATCGATTCCTGAGCCCTTATTACTGTTAGAAGTGCCATTCATATAGTTACCTCTCAAAGCACCCATCGGCATAAATAATGGCCTTCTTTAGGCTTTTAAGCTCTTTATGGGCCAACCGTCTCACCTGTAGACATAAATTATTACCCATAGTATTGACAATACGCGTTATATGAGCTAGACTAATATCTGGGTTGAACAATTTAAGAGGGAGTCGCGATATGAAAATTTCTGAACAAATTGAATGTCCACATTGCCATAAATCCTTTCCGCTTACGGCTGCCCTGAGTGGAAATATTGAGGCACAAGTTTCTGCAAAATTTGCCGCCAAGATTGCTGAGCAAGAGTCCATCTACAAAAAGCAATTGGCCGATATGGAAAAACACAATATCGAGCTTAAAAAAACGTATGAAGCCGAAGCTATCGTTAATCAGAAGAAGCAAGAGAAAATCATTGAGGAAAAACTCAAGAAGAAATCTGCTGTAGAAACAGAGGATCTAAAAAATCAACTTGAAGAAGAAAAAAAGCGTGCTGATGAGGCGCAGTCCCGAGAGCTCGAACTTCGAAAACGGGAACGCGAGCTGCAGGCGCAAAAGCTGCAAATGGATTTGGAGCTTGAGCGAAAACTTGATGAACGAGCTAAAGTGATCACGGAAGAAACTGAAAAACGCCTCCATGAACTATCTGATAAAAAGATTTCAGACCTTACCTATAAAAACGAGCAAATGGCCAAACTCTTAGAAGAGGCTAATCGCAAAGCCAGTCAAGGATCTCAGCAAGCGCAGGGCGAATCCTTTGAGAAGAAACTTGAGGAGCTATTGCCAGAAGCGTTTTCAACCGATGAGTTTAGGCCCGTGCCAAAAGGAAAAAATGGCAGCGATATTATCCACATTGTGAAATCCAAGTCGGGAAATATCGCAGGGCAAATGAGTCTTGAGGCTAAGGACACGATCAATTTTTCAGAAAAATGGATTGATAAATTAAAAGAAGATCAACGCGCTGAGGGTTCCGATTTGGCGGTCCTCATTACTAAGGCAAAACCTGAAGGTATGACTTCTGGAATCGAGTTTAGGGATGGCGTGTGGATAGTCGTACCAGGGCTTGCCGTTGCATTTATTGGAGCTTTGCGGGAACAGCTTTTAAAGGTCCATCAAATTAGAATGGCCAACACTATTCCTGCAGACCAAAAAGAAGAAATTTTTAGATTTTTAACAGGTACAAAATTCAAACAGTCGATGGAGACTGATGTTGAAACAGTTACGGATATGATCGATGAGCTTACGACTGAACAATCTGCATTTACGCGGATCTGGAAAGCTAGAGGGGTTAAGCTCAATAAACTTTTGGCCTCAAAAGCCGCACTCTATGGTGACCTCCAGGGCATTCTTGGGCGAAGTCTGCCAACAATAGAGCGACTTGAACTAACTGCGCCGAAGATCGATGGCGAGTAAGCGATTTTTTACTTGAGTAGAGTGAGATAAGAATTGTTTTTTTGGACGTGGGAAAGGAGAGCATATGTCGAGTAAAGTGGTTAGAGGAATTCTTGAAAAAAGAAGACGGGCTCTCCGCGTGGACCCAGATAAAAAAGAAAAGGACCTTTCTGATTTAAGCAAGCAAGAGCTGGCCAAAATTAAGAGATTTTTTAAATCTAAATTCATAATAGATATCCCAGTTCTCGATAAGAAAAATCCAGTTTCAGCCTTGGTGATTCGATGTTTACTATTTCAAATGGAAATTTCTGAGGGGAAAATCAGATATCTGTCCGCGAATGACCTGAAAGATCTATTTGAAGACAGGCTTAATGCTAAGCCAGAGGCTGTAGATGTTTTTGGTGAATTCGATGCAATGCTTTCTAAACAATTTGGTTCGATAAAACGTCGGGTGGTGAGGGAAGTCGAGGCAATTTTAAAAGGTGAAATTAAGCGGATCAAGTCGGAGCTCAAGAAAAAAGGCTACAACATGAGTCTGTTAAATTTGATTGCCTCCAAACATTCTGAAATTCAGCAAGATATTATTTACTATTTACTCACTCGTGATGACTCCTTACATGAGATCATCTCCGGTTGGGGGAGTTTAGACGAAGGAACCTCTGTCGAAAAGATATCAGCACGACTTAAGGATAAATATTCGATGAGAGAAATACATCAGAATTTGAATCCCTCTAGTTCGCTTTATGATTCAGGTTTAGTCGACATTACGGATTCAAATGTCGCAGAGGCTTCGACATGGGGAAACGTTTATATTGAAACGCGAATTTTGGAATCCCACGAGGGACATAAGACTGAGCGTGAGCCCATTTGGTTCGAGTGGAAGAAGGTCTATGAGCCATCAAAAACGCTTTCACAAGTCATTTTGCCAGAGAAAGACAAAAAGTTTATTCAGACGCTGATTGGTGAATACAATAAAAATAGAGAGCTTGGAAAAAATTGTCGACTTACTTTTTTGTTTCAGGGGCCGCCAGGCACCGGAAAAACAATGACCTCGGAAGCAATAGCTCATGCGCTAGGCATGAGTATCATAAGAATTCAAACTGGCGAAATTGAGCAGAAAAATATTCCAAACATCATCTCTTATGCAATCGCTAGGGCCAAAAATAAATCGAGTATGCTGCTGTTTGAGGAATGTGAAAACATTCTTTGGAAGAGCGTTTGGCTTGAGATGGCTTCTCCGTGGATGAAGATTCTATTTGAGAATTTCAATGGAGTGGCTTGTTTCACTACAAACTACAGGGCACCGGATGATTTCTTAAGGCGAGTGACCTACAGCACGAACCTGAAACTTCCGAGTACGTCGGCAAGGACAGAGATTTTCAAAAATGAATTAGGAAAGCTAAAGACAAGTGCGAACATTGATGCCAGGGTCACGCATGATGCAATCTGTGAGCTTACATCCAAGTACAACGTACCAGGAGGTTATTTTCAGCAGGTTTTGCAATTGGCATCGGCACTATCCTCCGGCTCAGAAATAGATGAAATTCATTTGAATGAAGCATTTGAAACCGTGGAGCTGCAGCTTGTTGCCGCAGCTCCGGCCGGCCCCAAAGAAGGCAAGTATCAAATCAAAGACCTTCAGGTGGACGCGGACAGTTCAAAGAAGATATATCGATTCATTCGTCACTGTAAACTTGAAGTCGGATCTAGCTCGGCCTTATTGGCTGCACCTAAATCCATGCTGCTCTTTGGACCTCCGGGGACTGGCAAGACTATGGCGGCCGAGGCTATAGCACGAGAGCTTGGAAAGAAAATCCTGAAAATCACGCCAAGTTCGATTTTGAGCAAGTACGTCGGCGAAACCGAAAAAATGATCAAGGAGCTTTTTGGTGAAGCAAAGAAAGAAGGCCATATTCTTTTTATCGATGAAGCTGAGGGCTTACTAACAAATAGGGAAGCTGCTAATGCCTCTTGGGAACGGACACAGGCCGACGAATTTCTTCAACAACTTGAAAATTTCACCGGGATTATTATTGCCGCAACAAACTGGACCTCGATGATGGATCCCGCCTTTGCCAGACGTTTCATTTTTCATTTAAAATTTGATTTACCCAAAGCTGAGGTGCGTTTTCAGATATGGAAAAACTATCGAGAAATGGTGCCGGCTTTTTGCGATGTGGAGTTACTTGCTAATAGATATGAGCTTTCCGGAGGCGAAATAAGAAATATCGTAATTAAAATTCGTGCATTTGAGGTCGCAAGTCAGGACGAGGTCTTCAATCTTTGCGAGCAGCAAATGAGTGAACGCACAGGGATCTCAACTCGTCGCATAGGTTTTTTATAGAGAGGTGATTTATGGTATCTAAAAAATCAAAGACTGGGACAGAAAACATAGCACTTTCTGTGAGACAACCTTGGGCGTGGCTCATCGTGAATGGCTACAAGGATATCGAGAATAGAAGCTGGAAATTCAACAAGAAGAAGATTGGGAATCGCATTTATATTCATGCTGGCCAAAGAAAATTGGATGCGGCTGAATATGCGCTATTTGTGGCGATCTGCAAAGAGCGAAAGATCAAAAAAATTCCAAAGTCGCCAGAGGAATTTCAATATGGCGCACTGGTTGGAACAGTGGTTTTAAGTGGCATTGAAGAGCGATCAAAATCGGTCTGGGCAATTTCAGGAGATTATCATTGGGTTCTCTCCAGACCTAAAACGATAAAACCAAAAAAACAAAAGGGCCAACTTGGTTTCTTTAAGGCGAAAATATGAAAAAAAATAAAAACAGTCTTCTTTCAAAGAGCACACTTGTTAAAGGCTTTCAGTGCCCCAAGGCGCTCTGGCTTAAACTTAATAAACCAGAACTAGAGGGGGAGGCAGATCCCGGCACACAAAAACGGTTTGATGAGGGTAAAGAAGTTGGTGAGGCCGCTAGAAAGTTATTTCCAAAAGGAATTTTGATAGACCGGGAATATTACGAGATCACAGAAGCGATTGAGGACACCAATATCGCAATCAAAAAAGGCGAAAAAATTATAATGGAAGCGTCAGTTGGCACTGACGATTTGTACGCACGTGCCGATATCTTGAAGAAAGGGAAAAAAGGCTGGAATCTTGTCGAGGTAAAAATGGGTGTCTCCGCCAAGCCTGAATATGTGGAGGACGTAGCTATCCAGGCACAGATTTTGACCGAGGCAGGAATAAAATTGGAATCAGTTTCGTTGATGCACTTGAATCGAGAATGTGTACACCCAGATTTATCGAACCTTTTTTTAACCCAGGATGTGTCAGATGAATTTAAGGAGATTCAGCCACGCATTGCTAAGAAGATAGAGGAGTTAAGGAAAGTTGCGAAGCAGAAAACCGAACCTAAAATTGCCGTCGGCGACCAATGTGATGATCCATATGAGTGTGCTTTCAAAGATTATTGTTGGAAGGGCATCAAGCAATACAAACCAGTGGGAACCAAGTCCAAGGCTAAGGTGGACGTAGCCGCTTTAAGGATTGCACTGAAGGATTGGGTTTTTCCACTTTATCTTTTTGACTTTGAAACCATTGGGCCAGCGATACCAAGATATAAAGGTTGCAGTCCGTATGCGGGTGTACCGTTTCAGTTTAGTTGTCATGTTCTTAGTAATCCTGACTCCACAAAGTTTGACCACTTTGAATATTTGCACCAGGAAGCTAGCGATCCCAGACCTGGAATAATTGAGGGGATGCTAAGGGGTCTTGGCTCCAATGGAAGTATTGTGTCTTACAATAAAGGATTTGAAATAGGCGTGATAAAAAAACTTGCTGCATTTGATTCTAAAAGTTCAAAAAAATTATTGGCACTGATCCCACGTTTTGTTGATCCTTGGCCCGTTATTAAAAAAACAGTGAAGCATCCCGACTTTGTCGAGGGTTACAGTTTAAAAGTTGTTGCGCCGGCTCTTATAGGGAAAGAGTACAATTACGAAAACCTTGGAATTCAGGGCGGAGATGCTGCGCAGGCATTCGCAGAAAAAATTCTTAAAGGGCAACTAGATAAGCAGAGCAGGAAGAAGGTCATCAACGATCTTCTCGAATATTGTCGCCAGGACACGATGGCATTGGTTCTGTTGGCAAAGTGGCTGTTTGATAATGCCGGCCTGGATTTTTCTAAACTGCCAAAGTTTGCAGTCATTTCGATGTCTAACAGTCGTGGGATGGGCAGAGGAAAACTGAAATGAGAATGCGGCAGGGACGCTGATACCAGTGTGCAATATTTAAGGCTAGTTATGTTCAAATTGTGAAGGTTATCTTAAAGATGAATTATCTAGCCTGGAATAAAAATACGACCTTTGGTTGGTCTAGGTAAAGTCCAAAGAATATAGTTGTTGGGCTCGAAAAAATTGGTCAAAAAGCCGAAGGGATCCTTGGTGAAGCTATCTAAGAAGAACTGGGAATCGGTCATTAAAAGTTACTAGGAGTGCTTTCCAAAAGGCATGATGATTTTGTTCGATCTGGTAAAATGAATGGGAGAGTTCTGTTGAAAAATCTGGCCCAAGTTTGGCTCTATGGTCCCTTTATTGAAAGCCATCTTTTGCGTCAAGAGCTAGCCAATAGCGATGACGTAGATGGTGAGACTGGTGTTGTCGACGAGCTTCAACTTGATCCACTTCTCGAGATGTTGGCTAATCGAGTGTTTCCATACTGTACAGTTTTGACTAGACGAGCGAAGTATTTTTTTATGGCACCAGCGATCGCGATATTGGCTGTAGAAAATACTTTGGAAGACTCAAAGCGTGGCATTTCCGAAAATGAGTTTTTAAAGAAGTTCCAATGTGAAGTTCGAAAAATTGAAACAATAATGACTTGGAACTGGCTTAAGAATTCAAACCGCGAAAAACCTGATCGAATTATCGGTATTAGCTTTTTTAAAGACAAAGAGGAGTACGGGAAATCTAACGAAGTCTATCCACGCAACGATTCACTTTCTCAGCGAGATTTAGAAAGATCATTGAAACTAGGAATTCAGGCAAGTTTTGGCATGCATGCGACCGCACGTTTTTTTAAATATGCACTTAGGCTTTTTAATGCTGAGCAAGAACTTGGTTCCGTGGAATTTGCAGCCAAGTTTGCTCCTAATGAGACCCTTGAGATTGGTGCGCGATTGGATCCTCTGGATTTCCTTGAGGACCTATTTGGAGCCAATTCTAAGTTTTTTGACATTGTTGAGGGGCATATTCAAAGTCTTCGTTCAATGCTGCGATCCCCTGATAAGGTACATCGAAAAATTACCTATGACCTGACTAGCATTGAGATAAAAGAATTTAAGGGCGCCTTTAATGATGTTAGGATGGATAAATTTCCCAAAAGTGTGGTGCGAAATAGCCGACTTCTCCTTAATTTCACCGGTAATGATTCCATCTCTTATATGAATGCGCTTGCCATGAATATGACCGCAGCCGGCGAGCAGGAATTTTCTAAACAGGTTGCGCTAATTGGTAGAGTGTTGTCATGGGTGCGCCTGATAAGGTGGCACTATTACTTATTTCTATTAGAAGCGCAAGACGTCGCGCTGGCGAAGAACATTGATTCATCAGATGTTTCTGAGTTGGCGGTCAAATTATCGGATGCTGATTGGGTTCAGATAGAGGCTTGGTGTGCAGAATCTAGCACGGAGAGTTCACTTCGAAGTGTCGATTTTTTGCATGAGATTTATGATTTCTGGTGGGGCTCGAAAATTAATCAGCGGAAAAATATTTTGCGCGAAAGAATAGTTGACCGCGAGAACATTGTTAAAGCTGGAAGAGCTCGAATTGGTTGGCGGAAATATAATACAAAAACATCTAAATCTGTTCTATATCTTACAAAATTTTCAAAATATAAAAGTGAAAGTTGGAAAAGCATCCTGAAGGCATTGTTTCAAGATAATAAAGATGTCGAGCTTGAAGGACATATTCGTTTGGGCGCGGCTTTGGCTATTCTAAAAGAGGTCTATCGTGGTCAAAGATAAAATGAAAGCATTCCGGAAAGAAGATGCTTCAAATGTCTTTATTCCTCCCGAAGGTTATGTTTTAGAAAAGGTTCTATTGTGTAGTTTTGGATTATCGCCAACGGCAATCGGTGAATTACTTCTCAATTTCTTTCCGGAAGGTCGAACTGAGAATCGGAGGCATTTGGAGGCACGCACTGACGAGCACAAGAGTTTTTTCTCATTGATAGGGGAGTTAAAGGCCGGGAATGCTGGAATTTGCTTTCAAAATGGACAGATCGATAAATTAGAAAGAAGTGCTCGGTTAACCGAGGCGTTGAGGGTATTTCTGTACCCGCAAAAAATAATTATTAAAAAGACATTTCGGTCTCGATTTCATCCTAAGTTATATTGGGCCTTATTTACGCCCTTAGGGAAGGGCCCACGATTAGCTCGTATAGTGATCGGATCAAAAAACGCTACTGAAACGCAAAGTGTTGAATGTGGGGTAAAATTTGAATTTACCGAAAAGTCTGGGCAGTCGAAAAAAAAAGCTAAAGATCCTTTTGTCAAACAGCTTGCGGATTGGGCTCGAATCACTTTAAAGGACCCTAACAAAAGAGGACTCGCGAAATTAATTTCCAATTTGGAAGCTGGCACACAGGGAATGACATGGATCAATCGTCCTCCAGAAATCCTGCTACTGGGAAACACAACTGGAGATGGAACCAATGAAAAATTGGATTTAATGTTAAAAGAAGCGACAAACTTAGTGGTGGTGAGTCCCTGGGCGAATGCAAAGATGATCCAAACCTACCTTTCGACGGAAAAGCGCCATTTAGTTACGCTGTCATCAACATTAAGAACTCTTTCAAAGGCACAACAACGGCAGTGTCTGGACCTAGAAAAGTTTTTGGATTTGCAGCGAATCAAAGACACGTCTGACATTCACGCTAAGATGATCCTTTCTAAGGCCGTAGATGGGTCGATTTCGAGTTATATCGGGTCGGCTAACTTCACCAGGGGAGGGTGGGAAAAAAATCGGGAGCTAGGTGTACTTCTAAAAACCAAGCCTGGTAGTATACCATCAGGCTTTTGGGATGATCTTGAAATGATAAGGGTCTCCAAGGAATTTGATGAGCATGACATTGTTCCTCCCTTGGATTGGGCAGGGCTGCTACGTGAGTATGTCAGTTCTGGTATTTTTGTCTGGAAACAAAAAAGGGCGTTAAAAATTTGCATAGAGCCATGGGTTGGCAAGCCGTCACCAGATCAGATTTTGTTGGAAATAAAGAGTGTTACCGGTCACCTTATCAAATTAATTACATTTAAATCAAAAAAAGGTTTGGATGAAACGATCGTGTGCGAATCATTTGCAGAGAATGAGGTGCAACAGACGCTGGTTGTTTCCGTTTGGATCAAGGGACAGAAATCTGCCAAGGCTGGTTTTACAATTTTACCAGAAGATCCACATCAACAATTTAAGTCTTTGCCTGGTCAAGCGTATCGTGGTGATTTGTTTCAATTATTGAATTTCTTTTTGACTGGAAAAATGATTGCGGTGCCCATAGCAGGCGGCGGTGAAGAGTCACATCAATCGACAAGTAGAAGTGTGCCTAGAACAGGTTTGGAATCTATTCTAGTTAAGGCGCTTCATCAAAGTCGGAATCTAAAAGAGGCCCGTTTGAAAATCGAGCGTGTTTTACTTCATTTAAATCGTCGGTCAAAGCGAAAAGTAATTAGCGAAGAACAAAATCAAATAGCAGCCGCAAAAGCCTTTCTGGGGGGTATGCGGTGACAAACCAACCAGTATTTCAACTGCAGGGTGCGGAAAAGGTAATTAAAGCATTATCCAGTAAAAACAAAGTCTGCGCACTTTGTTTTGAAACAGGGTTAGGCAAGACTCATGTTGTGGCTCAGGTTGCTAAGAACCTCGTGCGATTTAAGAGGAATCAGAAAATTATTTTATATTTTGCAAGTAATCTAAATTTAGCAGAGGCCAATGCTAACAAGTTGGCGGATACACTTAAAAAGTTGGGCTTGCCAAACGTGCATCACACTCTTACACGAATCACTTTACTCCCTAATGTTTTGCGCGACTTTGAAAGGGAATATGGCTCTTCGCAAACTATTATCGTCGGCCTTACGCCAGACACGTCCATGAGTTTGCGTGGAGCTGGTAATCGGGAAGAGAAGGTTTTTTTACGGGATTGTCTGAAGCAATTTCGTGGATCAAGAATCGCGCAGTATCGGGTCGATAGGTATCGAGGTCTTCTTGGGACTATGGGGCGTTGGGGGTCGAAATGGAATCGAAGAGCAAAGGCGCGTGCCCAGACATTTCGCCGTGATGTCGCCGCAGAAATTCTGAAAGAATGTGCTCCTGATTTGATTATTTTAGATGAATTTCACCGATATGCGGCGGCACTTCCCTCGTTTCTTGAAAATAAAGTCGGTACAAATAAAAAAAGGCAAATTAAAGCTAATTTTAATTTATTTTCAGATTTGCTTAAAGGGTATGGAAACCAAACATCGCCATTGATTCTAGTTTCGGCAACTCCCTACGAGGCGATTCCAACAATTTTGTCAGGCGAAAAAGTTCCCAGAACTCATAGGCATGGCCGGGACTTTGACCGATTTCTATATTTGATCAGCCGACTGGACGAGGAAGAATATAAGAGTTGGCTTAAGGATCGGCTAGATCACGAAGCTAAGATTAAAGAGTTTTTCAGGGCCGGCAAAAACGACAGAGATGAGTTGAATTCTCTGATTGATGGTCATGTCTTTAAAAGGCGTCTCAAGGACGTTCTGATTGAGCAGACTAGAGAATCGAAAGGAGAGGTGTCGGCGAGAAGCGTAGGTGACTTTAATTTAACAGTCGATGAGGTCTTCACGCGGATAGCAAAATTGCACAGTGTGGTTCAGGGGTCGCGAGAGGCTATTATGAACCGTACACAAATTCTATCTTCTGACTCCTTTGTTTCGTTGCGTGGTAAAAGCAATGGAAAAAAAACTCACAAAGTGAATCCGAAGAAGCGAGTGTCAGGCAGACGGCGGCAATCACGAAAATTTCATTATGTTTTAGGTGACTATGTTCACTCTAAAGGATTGCAAGCAAAATGGAACAGCCAGCTTAAAGAGGGAGCCAATGGAGTTGATGGTACTGTGTGGAAAAAGAAAGCGGTGCTCCTCGAGGCTCAAGAAAATGGATTAGTTGATGATCGGGGTTGTGCACAAGCATTGTGGGTTCCTCCAGTGAATTCAAAAAACAGACTTGAAAAGATGCTAATATTTTCATCGGTTGCGGCCGTTGCTCCGGAAGTTCTCGAGGTTTTCTCAGATCAAAAACTTTTAAAGATTAGAATTGAAAAGGCGTGGAAAAAGCCTTTCACGAAACTGCATCGTAGAAATCCTGCAAATCCATTTATTGTGCCATCTCGCACAAAATGGGATGGACTTTCCTTGCGATTTGGAATGCGTTCACAATCTCCAGGGGTGGCAGTAGTTCAAGCACTCGCAGAAGCCTTATTGAGACGCACTTCTTCATTAGATGAAACCACGCTACGCGAAGTCATGTTGGAGGCTATTTCTCCGACGTCTGTACGTCTTGGAATACAATTAGGTCTAGAAAATTATTTTGGCTCGCAATACGCAAAAACAATCGTGGAGCGATGGAATAGTCGCAAAAATAAGAGAGCTAAGAATTCGAGACTGAAGCCCAAGGCATATATGCGCGTGCTGACGGATTATTGTGTAGATTTTGGTTGGGCCGATATGTGGGTTGAGTATTGGGATCAGTTGCTTGGCCGTGATCAGTTCACAGTCACTGTTGAATCAATACAGGCCATGTTAGAGCGCGGCACGGTAGCACTACGTGATTTGCGTCCTGCGCATGTTACATCTGCCAAGAATCGGCGTGTGGGTCGGGGTAAGAAGAAGATTTGGTATCAAAGTCACATGGCCGAAAAATATGGTGATGCGTCTTCTGTGCAAAAGATGAATCGACCACACCTGTTGCGTGATGCCTTTAATTCACCATTTGCTCCATTTGTTTTGATCATAAACAGTTCTGGGCAGGAGGGACTAGATTTTCACAGTTACTGTAGGACGACGGTCCATTATGAACCACCAAATAGTGCGACCGATTACCTGCAGCGTGCGGGTCGAGTTTTCCGACTACGTGGATACGCGCAAAGAGTATTCTTATCGAAAAATCTTGGTAGGCGTTTTAAATCAGGGTTTATCTGGGACGAGGCCCAAAGCCTGGCCCGTCAAGTTGAACTACTCGCTGATGCCGGTCATTCTAAGAGTGGGATGGTTCCTGAGTTTGATTTGCCCAATGTTGACGAAATGGTGACTCGACACTCAATTTTCGTTACACCGTATTCCACAGAAGTGGCTCAGTCGGATCGTCTTCGAGCTGCGCTTCCCTTTGTGCCCTATTTTACACATTTGCCGGCTGTTACGGTCGAGAAATTGATTGGACTGGTTACGGAATCTAGGGCTACCCTTACTTTGAAAAGTAAGGAAAAGAAAAGTGGGTAAATTAAGGCGGTTACCATTCCTGAACGCCGCCACTCTCTGAAATCCAAAATACTCTGATTCGATTCTTCCTGCAGAGGTTTTGGACTTCACTCATCAAATTCTCTCGGTAATATTTGTCGTCAGGGAATGCGAGTCCAACCTCGACGCTAGGCCTGGGGCGAAATCTTTTTCTTATACGACCAAATTTCAATTAATTCCAGTCATAAGAAACTTGGCAATGAAGCCATCATTAGAGTTCACATCTTGAGCTCAAGGAGGATCTTTGAATTTTCACGAATTACCAACCAGCAAAAAAGCTCTCATTTTTGCGAATGGAATTTTGCTCATCGCGAATTGCCTATTTGCCTTCGCTAGCCTGCTAGAGATGACCGAAAATGGCAATATACCAAACGAGCCATCAAGACCACTTGGGCAAAAAGAATTTACGGCAAGAAATTATTTTACATAGGAGGAGTTTTAAAATGACAAAAGAAAAAGTAAGACAATTAGCAATTCAAAGAATGGCACAGATCGAAGATCAGTTCTCAGATTATATTTGCCCCGAAGCCCAGAGCTATTACCTTTTACAATTCCTGATAGTGAATTCAGTTCGTGGCTACACGGAGGCGCATGGCCTATACCCTTTGGATCTCGAAGCCTGTATTCAGGGCAAAGAGATTTGTGGTTTTGGCGGTCTGAGCTTTTTCGAAAAGGACTGCGTATCTTTTTTGAATCAAATAATCGACGAGCAGGAGTCAAAGAATCAGCACCGCAGATCAATCAGTCTGGTTCCAAACTATCGTTGAAACTGTCGTCGTGGTCCTTGATGGTCCACGGCGAGCCTTTTTAAAAACTACGCCCATGCAACATATCAGATAATAAGTTTCTCAACACATTCACCAATTCAAAACTAGGAGGATTTCAATGCAGACTCTACCTGCAAGAATTGATTATTTTATGCAACAGATGGCGGAAGATAGTCTTCTGTCTCTTGCAAACCGCTATTTTACCGAGGACTTGGCTGGTCGTTCTCACCTTACTCTGGCAGCAAGAAAAAGTGATCTAGAAAAGTTTTTCGGCTTTTATGAACAGCTTAACGGTCATCTCATGGCCAAGGATCTCATGCCACGAGACACAAAGCTCTTCGCGGGCTATCTTCATAGTAAAAGTTATGCGCCGAATACGATTAACAGAATCATTGGATCCGTGCGTGCGTTTGGTACTTGGCTTTTGGAAAATGGCTTTGTCAGAGTACATCCGTGCAAAGGCATTCGGGATTTAAAAGTGGATCTGGGGCCGCCAAAGGCACCGAGAGACCGTGAATATCACAGATTGCTAAAAACGGCACAAGCGTTGGCTGATTCTGAACGAACAAGCTTGAGTCAGAATTTCAGAGACCTGGTTATAATCGAAACTTTAAATGCCACCGGCTTGAGAATCACTGAGGTATTGTCTTTGCGGTTGAATCAATTTCACGAACGTAAATTTCATAACGTTTATTGCAAGGGCGGTAAAGTTCGGGGAGTTAGCATCAAGAGTCGGGTCTGTGAGTTGATCGATGATTATATTTCGAACCACAGGACGGGGGGAAGCGATTACCTATTCACGTCTAAATCCGGTCGTGCGTTGGATAGAGTGTCGGCTTGGAAAGCTTTGAAGAGGATCGCAAGGATAACCTCCGCGAATTTCCCAAAAGAGGAGGCTATTGAACTCACTCCACATCGATTACGGCATCGTCATGCCTATCAGTGCCGTGCGATTAAGGACCCTGTCTTCGCAGCAGCCAGACTTGGACACAGTTCTCTTTCGTATATCCATCGCTACAGCCAGGAAAGTCACCAAGAGGTGCGGGATTTGATTGAAAGCATCGAATGAATTCATCTGTTTTCAGGTGCTTAAAATATAGGCAAATAATGGGCTGGCGCGGGTATAAGGGCTGAAAGGAACGGCGTTTTGCCGTCCTAAACAAAATAACCAAGGCGCAATGCCTTTTTAGGAAAAGGGGATATCAATGGAAACTTCACAGGAGTCATCAAAAAAATCACAGAGCAAGGGTAAAAAAGAGGAATATGTTTGGCTTAAAGGAATGGCCCTTCACGTCGCAAGCAACGTGTTAGCAGGAGCTGCCTTAGCTCTGGGAACGGCGATTGTTCACGGTGGAATTGGTATGATTGGTAGATCAGGCGGAAACGAAGTAGCCGAAGGCAACAATGTAGTCCCGCTCACCAAACGAACTTCCAACGGATAATTCTTCTAGCTAAAGATCCGGAGTGGCAAGACGGTCAGTTGCAACGAGTCGTTATTGATATTGTTCGCGTCTGGAACCACTTGCTGCTCAGCATGAGCAGTTCAATACTCCGGTCTATTTAACTGAGGAAAAAGATCCGAGAGACAGACTGTATGAAAGAAAAAAAAGATTTTAAAATTCACGAAGTTCTTCCTTTGCTATTACGAGAACGGGGTATGTCAGTCCGCGAGCTGTCACGTAGAAGTGGAATCGCGCAAAGCACCGTTAACTCTTATACGAAGAAGAATTCAAATCCGTCAGATTTACATGCGCTGAAGCGAATCGCAGAAGCTCTTGGAAATATACCACTCGATTATTTAATTTTTGGCGAAAAGCCAACCGTGGATTTGGAAAAACTTCCATCAGATTTACTTTTGGCGGGAGTTTTTAAAATCAGGCTGGAACGTCTCAAAGAAGGGAAATAATATGAATCTACTTAAAATACTTTCACTGATTTTAATTGCGGGTAGCAGTTTCGTCGTTTGGGCCGGTGATTGTAAAAGTTTTTCAAGTATTAAAGAGTGCTGTGAAAAATCGGAGGAGACTTGCGTGGGGGATGCTGTGCGTGCGTGGGGCGCGGATGCTGCTCAATACTACGGCTATCTATGTGACGACAAATTCAACGGCTTTTCAAAAGATAATTCAAAAGCAGCGGACTGGTGCCAGCGAGCCGGAGGTCTTTTGACGAGCCAAAAAGGGCAGGGAGAAAAAGCCATCGGATTTTTGGACAAAGCATGTCAGGGTAATTCGAAATATTGTTACGACCTAATCGCGGCCAAAGCGACGATTTACTCAACCGGTAAATCAAAAAATGACGGGAAGGCTACGGAAACCGCAAGTGAAGTTATTGAGTATTGTGGCAAGCCTGGCAACAGTGCTCAGTGCAATAAAACCGGAATCTTAAAATGGGCAGAGAAACAAGTTAAGCTCGGAGCAAAACAATCTGCTCAAAAGGACGTTGCTTTGTGCAAATGTCTGCAACACGAAAAGTTTATTCAGGGTCAAATCGACCACGAAAACGAAGTTGGCGCTGCAAGTGGATTTGTGGACAAATCGAGATTGCACAGTTTGGGTAGCATTTTGGTCATGGTCCGTAAATTTCGCTCAAAGCTGGAGGCTAATAGGTCTCCCGCAAGCGAACCCGTTTGTCCGACAAAATTTAGGGCTGATGTTGCGGCAGAGTGTGGTAATTGGGCTGCACAGTCAAACATTTCTGAAATGAGCGGCGGCCAATAGTTATAATTTATTAACATCCATTTTCACATGGGAGGTGTCAGATGAAGATCATTGTGGCACTTGCCACCTGTCTTTTGGTGGGCTGCGCTTCCGAACCAAAAAAGGAAACGACATTTGACGATAAGGTTCTTCAAGTTCGAACCTATGTATTCGACACGGCGGTTTGTATTATGAGCCTGGGTGATCCGCGTTGCTCCGAAAGTTACGGGATTTTGACTCCAGAAAAAAAGAAACTATTCGAGGGCAATCCTCAAATAGGTGCCGAGTCCAAAGATACTGGTAACTAGCATCAGTCATATCTAAAATTGAAATTAAAAAAGGAGACTCCAATGAGGTCAGTCGTAGAGCTAATCAGCGAGCGGATTGTCGGTCTCGTCGCAGAACATTCACAAGATGAAATTGTCATGGGAATTGCTCGTGATGTGGCAAAAACCTATGTTGAAGTAAGTTGCGTCAGGGATCAGAAACTTGACCCTGATACACTGGATATCGATGCCAGCGCACGGGAGGTGCTTCACGCTGCGGCAGTTGAAATAAAGCACCATGGTCGAAGGGAGACACACGAAGCATATGGCTTTCTGTCGCATCTAATTTTCTATCGAGAATTTCAGAGAATTTATGCCGGCATTGATAAATTTGTTCGTATCGGAAAAATCATCTATGAGCGGTCAAATTAAGTGAGACTATTGAGAAAATTAGTGTTGAGAATGCGGCGGCCGTAATATTGGCCGCCGCATTTAGCTACGCGAGGTAATGACCTCGGTTGGATTATACTTCACGTATTCTAATTTTCACCCTTAATTTAAAAAGGAAAATTTTCATCATCTTGGAATTCTTCCGCTCTTACCTCGCAGACTTCTTCCGGTCCTATCTTCGACTCATTTTGTTGAGCCACCACCGCGGGTGGCCTTGAGGACCAGCCTGTAGTCAACATTGGGAAAAAATTGTAAGCATGATCCAAGGCATCCAACAATGCCTGCAGGACCATTGGTTTTTGCCAGAGCTCAGAACCCATACCGTGGTACCTTGATAAAATAATGTCCTCACAGTAATCCAAGTCAAGCAAATCCAATGTTCTCTCAATATCTAAAATGATATGATTTTTGTTTGTTCGAAAAACAGATTCGGAATTCGCTTTAAATTTATTACACATTGATTCATATGTTGGAGGAAAGTTCTCTTCTCCATAAAATACAGTGGCGACATCATTGATCGCCTTTCGCAAAGCATCGACCGCTTCAATTCTAGCCTCAGTTTCTTCAGCGGTACTTTGGTTCCCAGTCCCATTTTTGAACTGCTGGATATACATTTCTTTACAGATGGCTTCATAAAATTCCGATTCAAAGCTATTGCCGCGATTAAAAGGATTCATTTTTACCTCCGATTGGAAACTGGTCCCAGGTACGACCATCAAGAGTCATCGTTAGTGGCTGTTCGGGGGTTACCACCGGCTGTGGTATCGTCACAGTGCATTCGGAAATTCCACTGTTGCCATCAGTCCATTCAATTTTTGTTTGTGCCATTTTGTCTCCTTTGCGCCAGTTAATTCCAGCGTTGTGCCCGGAAAGCTAAGTCAGGTAAGAAAAATTGGGTACTTACAAGAAGACTGATCTTCCGTTCGGACAACCTACATTTTCGATAAAATAGCCTACATTTTTTAAGGACCTCAATGGTGCCTGTAAATCTGTTGAAAATGATTAAAATACGTGGGATGTCCTAGCCCCTAATTTGGAAATCTAAATGGTGGTAATGAAGAGTGATCAGTGAATCAGAGGTAAGATTATTTGGCTCCTTTAATAAGGATATTTCAGTCTTTCGGAGGGCTACGTCGGGCGTATATGTAGAATTAGAAAATGCCACTGGAGATCTGGAGGACAAGGCATTTTCTGTTTTGGCCGAGAGTTCGGATTCCTATGAACGCGCAATGAATCTTTGGGGCACAGGATTTATAAACGCTAAGCTAGCATTTAGTGATGCAGGCTCTGGGCCAATTAGATCAAGTCGAATGTTTTTGCGGCACATTCTTTTAGGGCTTATTAACAATAGGAAATATTTGGATAAATCAAACCTGACTGACTGGAAAAAATTCGTCGGTCAATATGTTGATTTGATGTCAGCCTTGACCGGGAATAAATATTTTTCACATGGGGCTCCCGATATTGCGGATCTTTTGGTGCCAGATGAAGCGGAATACACCTCGGTCCACGAAAAAGTGTTGGTCTATCGAATGTATGTAGATTCATTTTTAAATTTCACCGATTTGCCGTTATCGGCTTTTGATTGTAACTGGCGATTGGGGTTTTTGGGCAATATTGAAAAACTCAATGCAGCCGGACAGATGTACTCCTCGTATTGTATTGGCAATTTAGATCACGACAGTTGTCTGAATTTAGATTCTTATGAGCTTTCAAAGTTTTGCATGAACGCCAAGATTTATGACCTTCTGGCGCTATTGGAAGTCTTAAAGCCTGCGATGTTATCAACCCCAACAGTCCACTCTACATTCCAAATTGATTGGTTTGAGAAATTGGATGAATCCTTAAAACAATTTAGCCAAAGTGTTCGTAGGTTCGTACTTTATGTTGAAGATAAAAAACTTGTGTGTGTGGGAGATGACAAGGTTATAGGGCTCAGAAAACAAGTCGTTCAAATCTTGGAAGCTATAGCATTAGATGGTTCAATTACTGCAAGGTCCGCACATAATAAGAAGATTATTTCCAGTGAGGAGGGATTTAGCGTTTCGTTGACCAGGTGTCGAGAGGATTTGGGTGATTTGGCGGAGGTGTTACTCCAGCTGTCTACGGAGAAAAAAGGCACCTACATATTCGCGCCTGTTGTGGAAGTTGCTATTCATCCTCAAAAAATCGGTGAACCTACGAACTAATCAAATCCATCTCCCGAAAATGTAGGTAGCTGGGTGAAAAATGAAATGAAATCCTGAGTCCAAGCCTCAATGTTGTTACGTAAGCGCTCCATTGAGCCTTTTTGTTCAGCCGAAGTTAAGGTGTTAAGATGAACTCGGCGAGCCGTTCGTAGTCTTCGATAGTTTTGGCGTTTGGTAGTTCGGTCAGGATTTTGGTGAGAGCCGTGTAGGGATTCACTCCATTGACCTTTGCCGTGATCACGATGCTGTAAAGAAGCGCACTGGCATCAGCGCCTTCCGGAGTATCAGCAAACATCCAATTGTTTCGACCAATGGCAAACTTCCTGATCGTGCGTTCTACCATGCCATTGTCAGGGCCGATGTTTCCATCGTCCAAATACCTCGTCAAATATTCATACTCGTTATTGAAGTACGTGAAGGCCTGACCAAGTTTACTTTTGTTTGGAACTTTAATCTGGTTGTCGGCCACAATGGATCTGATTTTCTCGAAAAGTGGTTTTTGGTCTTCATTTCGAGATTTTACTTTTTCTTCTGGCGGAGCATTCGCAAGCCCCTCTTCAAAATCATAAATTTGTTTGTAAATATTCATGACTTCACCTGCAATGGTCTTTCCTGCTTTTGCACCGTCCTTTGCGGCTTGCTCAAACTTACGACGACTGTGCATATTGCAACCAAATCTCAATAAGTTCGACTCCAGTGGACTGTAGCTTTCAAGGCCGTCACACAATAGACGACCGGCGTAGCCTTCAAAAAGATCTTTCATCACAGCACCGCTGCGAGAGATCGCGTAATCAAATAAAACAACTTTTTTGTCCTCGACCGGATTCATGCGAACAATCATCCAGGACTTCATCTCAGGGTCTCGTGCCGTTTCCTTTAAAACCTGCATCCAAGTCTCATCACAAGCCACCGCATAGCCTGAAAAAAGTCGATCCGATAAGACGTTTCGGATTGGCATCATCTCCTGTGCCACTTGCACCATCCAACGTGCCATCGTACCTCGGCCAAGTTCCACCTCAAGTCGGGAAAAAATCTACTCCAGTCGGTACAACGTTAAACCATCGGCAAACTTACTCGTAATAATTGCCGCAAGAAGCTCTGGTGTGGATATGCCCTTTGGAATAACCGAAGGCACTGGCGGAGCGGTCTTGACGTAATCACCACTGTCTAAACCGTACTTCGCCCGGTGGTACTCAATCACGCTCATTTTTGCAGGCTCATACTTGAGCTTTTCAGAGACCTCCCAGCCGATCACTTTCAAATCACCAGTTTCAGTTTTTAGTTCCTCCGGCGGAAGTACAATTTTTACCACTTCACGAGCCAAATGCTCCGGCAAAGGCTTTCGGTGGCCGCGGGCTTTGCGCTTATGCGATGTTACCTCGATTTCAGATTCAGGTTCGTCGGACGCCTTGGCTGACTCGACTTCCACCAGCGCTTACTAAATACTGCCATCTTAAGGGGTATTCATTCGATGAGATTGAAATGAGTGAAGTTGCCCAATTCGTTCGCAAAGTAGAAAAATCCCAAGACGTTTAAAGTTCATGCGGCAGCTTCGGTAGCATTATTTTAAAAAACCGATAACCGAACCATCACTATTTCCGGCGAGGAGACAAATGGACAAAATCACAACGACAATTAAGCAGCCGTACCTTTCTCAAATTGTTGAAGGAACTAAGAAGATTGAATATCGGGATATTAAGCCATATTGGACAAAGCGATTGGCAAAAGTGAGCGTACCGTTTGAGCTGAGGCTGATTAACGGCATGAAAAAAAAGGCGCCTGAGGCCACTATGGTTATTAAAAAAATCCGCAAAAATTCTCGAAGAGGTGTCTACGAGCTTCATATTGGTAAAATTTTGGATACAAAACATTTACGCTGAGGTCAGGTTCGTCATTTTAGCGGAGCCCCCATCGGGCTCCGCAGATCGCTAATTGCTTTTTAGATATACTGTAGTCGCAATTCTAACAAACTCATTAATGGCGGCATAAATTTTTCTAAATTCCCAGAAATATACCAGGTGGCAAATCAATCCATAGGCATCGTCAGTATCCTTCTTGCCAGTCTCTTTCATCGCAATCATCGCCGCCCAAAGAACTTCTCGCGCACTTGCATCTATATCCAAAGAATTAGGGTCAAAGTTCTGATCTTTGATACGACTGACTTCGTAATATGTTGTTGCAACATCGTGTGCGATATTCAGGACCATCTCATTCGTCGTATGGGCAGCAACAAGAGCCATCAACCGTTCGGAAATTAAATCCACGGCAGTCATCGGAGCCTCCAGTTTTAAAATGTTGTTTAAGACTATTTAGACTTTCCCTGATCGTTGGAATCGATGCCTAGCTGAGGATTGCTCTCGATGAGCTTTAACTTGGCTGGCGTGCGCTCACAGAAGGTTTCCATTGCACGCGGATCTCCTGCGCTCATAACTAACGTCATGGCATCCAATGCGCACATTTGAGCACGTTGAAACTTTTCATTTAATGTAGTCTCTTTTTTTGGATCTGCACTACAGCCTGAAAGCACAATGAGAGCCCAGGCGAGAACAAAAGCACTTCTCACGATGGACCCCCTTTTCTAAATTTAAGTTGATGTTATTTTCCCTGTGAAGCTACTCCCCGCATCGGAACGGGCTGATTTTTTTCATTGCAAACTGTGGGCTCACCAATTTGCTTGCCCATCTCGGCTTTGCCATAAGCAGTTACCATCGTCAGATCCGGATCCAAGTGGAAAAATGGCCCGTTGGGCTGATTGGACTTTTCATCCACACATACGAAATAATCTCCTTCAGGGTTATTCCCCCAATAGGACGTAGAAGGGCACGGGAGTGCTTTCATCACTGTGGAGATGTAAGCATAGTGTTCCTTGATGTAGGCATCGCGCTTTGATTGTTCTGATTGTTCGGCCTTTGCTGCCTTTTGAGCAACAGCTTTTTGTTTCTTGGCGCCAGCGGCGGCGACCTTTTTAAATTCTTCTTCGCAGTTCGCGGTGTACTTCAGGCCAGAAAGGCGCTTCTTTTTCACGTCGCCATTTCCGTCGGCATATTCGAATGTGACCCATCCTTGCGTTTCATACCCGGTGACCTTAAGACCAACTTTTTTTAGCTCTGGCGGTACATCAGTAATGTCAGCGATGACATCTTCCATTGTATAGGCGCCAGGTACCCTTTTGCTTGATACGGAAACATTAAGAATATAGTGATTGGCATCGACCCTTCTCACAATTGTTCCAGCTGCAGTTATACATTTACCGGCTGGAACTTCATCCGCCATTTTTGCGTTTGAAAAGCTACTTACCATCAGCAAAATAGAAATTAGGTTTATTTTTTTCATAAAGGTCCTTTCAGCGATTTGGTTTTTTCTTCGTTTCAGGAATGACCACACGTTCGAGTTTTAGCTTATACAGCCCCTCCAAAACGGTGGTCGTCTGCAGGGTATTCAAGTCGTTAGGTTCATCTGCCTCACCAAATAAAAGGTGATTCAGGCTTACCTCAAGAACTGATGCCACTGCCGCAACATCTTCAATATTTCGAGGGCGACTGCCGGTCAGGAGCCACGTCGAGATTGTCGTGGGTTTGACCTGCGCCAACTCACTCAATTTTTTTGCTGTCCAACCGCGATCCTTAAGAAGGCGTGGCAAGACTTCAGCGATTACAATGCGCTTCTTCATGAATCTCCTTTCGGCTGGGTTTTAATTTTGTCTGAGTTAAAACTATTTTGTCGTATTGAATACGGAGTGTCGTACTTGGTTCAGCTAGAATGGTTTTTATGCAGACTTGGCCGTTTTAACTACGACAAACCGTATTTGAAATTTATGCGCTGGCTGATTTCTTTACTAATGAGACGACACTCTTGTTCTCGCCAACTGACTCTTCGCCAGTCGACTCAGCGAAAGAACGGTATGCGTGACTTCCGGCAGCTGAGGCCGCTCCACTTATTAAAGCAGTCACCGTCAGCATTGTTAGTTGAAGTGCAACCTCGGTGACTTTGTCCCAATTTATGCCCTTGCCATCAGTCTTTCCTCGCGGTGCTTTTTTGTTTGATTCCACAGTTTCCATTCTGGTTCTCCCCTATAGTTTTGGTCAGCGAAATTGCTGCCATTTTGAAGCATAAATGCAGTGCATCTATAAAGTCCTTATATCCGAAAAAACCGAGTATTTACCTATATTTGGCAAATTATTAAGATTCCGAGTTATGAGCTCTTTAGATGGCGCTAATGTCGTCAAAAACATCACGGAGGACACATGAATTTTAGACAACTTGATACGGAAAAAAAGCTCCTGCTACTGGCATCGCTTCTGAACTTGGTGGCCGTTACCCTGGCCTCACTTAGTACGGTTCTCGCAGCCACGGAGTCTGGAACGCTCCGAGCAGACTTTAAACCCATAACAAACACCCCCGCTCAGGAAACACCTAGAGCGAGGGATTATTTTCGCTAACGAAAGGATCACTTTATATGGATCAGCGCGACCTCATAAGAAAGAGGGCTTTGGAGCGGCTTTCTCTTCTTCAAGACAAGTTTGCAAATTATGCCCCGCCAGAAATCATTCACTGGTTTTATTTGAATGAGCTATTGAGTATGGGAATCGAAAGGTTTTTCGAAGCTCACGGCTTGCAGCCAATCGATGAGTGCGCAGCCGACGAGGGGAAGGTTTTGGCTGAGGGTTCAGAACTCACGATCTTCGAGCGGGATTGCATTGAGTATTTATCTCAGGAAATCTCAAGTAGAGAAGAGGCTGATCGCAGGCGCGGACGGATTGGAATCGTTGTGCCGATGCGTTCAAATTGCTAATTCAGTTTGGCGGAGCACAAAGCTCCGCCTTTTTTAATCCCAACCGATGTTGGGAGATGGTTCAGACTCAGCAGTTACAGCAATATCAAATCAAACAGAGAGGATTTCAAATGAACAAATCATTACAAATAGTGCCCAGTTTTCCTTCGGAGATGGGCGCGGATATGCAAGTTTTGCTACCGAAATATTTCGCGGAAGAATTGTCGGGCTTGTCGCCGCTGACACTAAAGGTTCGGCGCACCGATCTAACAAAGTTTGTGCAGTTTTATAATTCAATGTACGGAAATCTCAATGCCAAGAATTGGTACCCAAGGGATAGTCGCCTGTTTTTGGACGAGCTTGGTCGACAAGGCTATGCGCCGTCTTACAGGAACAGGAATCTTGCCTCGATCAAGAGCTTCGGGCGATGGCTGTGGGAGTATCGTTATGTTGATCACGATCCAGTCAAAGGCTTGCGGGAAATTCAAATTGAGCTTCAACCTAAAGTCATCGACGAACGGCAGCTTCACCGGTTTTATAAAATCGCAGATAGGCTTGCGGCACAACCAACACATGCAAAGTCGCAGGGCTTTCGAAATGCCGTGCTGGCACAAACGCTGGAAGCCTCTGGTCTTCGCATTGAAGAGGTCTTGTCATTGACGCTGGAACAGTTTGTTGGAAATCGCTTTCTTAATGTGAAGGCAAAGGGCGGAAAAGTGCGCTCGGCTGTTTCCATAAAAAAAGAGGTTGCCGACTTAATTCGATGTTACATTCGGTCGTACCGGACACGTGGATCAAACGCAATTTTTACGAATCGCTATGGGACTCGCCTCTCAAGAAACGGAGTCGCACAGGCCCTTAATAAAATAGCGGCTCTTGCAAGCTCTGCGTTTGCTGGCGGGGAAATGATCAAAGTGAGTCCTCACCGTTTTAGGCATAGTCATGCAAAAAAACTTTACGACTCAACAAAAGATCCTGTGTTGGTGGCTCGTCGTCTTGGAAACGGCATTAAATATGTCAGCAGATATGCGACCGCGAGCGACAGTGAAATTGATAGTGCTATTGAAAAAATTTAGTAAAAAATAGCTGCGGCCTGCAATACGGCCGCAGCTTGATGCAGTATACCAGCTAACCCTAATGGCTCTGAAAAGACCAGTTACCATAATGTGGCGCATACAAAAAGCAGTCACTATCAAATGCGTCCTTTCCAATAATTTGATTGCGCCAAAAGTGATCCATTGGTGTTTCCATTGATTCAGTCGCAGTTTTATAAAGATCATAAAGGTTATTGGGTCTTAAAATTAGCGTTCGGTGATATTCCATTTTTTTACCTTTCAGTTCACTATTAAACTCCCTCATTACATCAAAATGAACTCCACCGAAATTGTTCCAGGCATGTCTAAAAATGCGATCATTTAATTTAACAAAACCTTCCACATACAAACAGTTCTTTCTTAAAATCATTGTACAGAAAACTGCGGTGTAAAAACGATCGGACATTTTTAATTGCTGTTCATGGAAGCCCGAATGTAACTTCCCTTTATATTTTTCCGGCAGGTTAAAAATTGATTGAATCGGGATTTTACTTGTGTGCCTTTCGATCCAAAGATTGTAGTCATGCCACATGCGGTAACGATGTGCTTCTACTTGAAGTCGAGCGGGATTAAATTCTGAATAAAGCTCGGAAAAATGTTCCACAATCACTCCTTGTCGGCTTCAAAATGATAAATTGGAGGGAACTCATCCCAAGTTCGACCGTCAAGAATACGTCCAGACTTTTTCTTATTTTTTCCGCCCCATTGTTTGAAGAAAAAGGGCACTTTGGCGGCGGTGCACTGATCTCGGATGTCACGAATCCAATTGATATGCACAGGTCGAGATTTTGGGCCAGATTCTCCACCTACGATCACCCAATCGATGCCCGTAAGGTTGAGGTCATCGATTGGCCCCAGTAGGGGCTCTAGTGACAGGAATTTAACATGTGCCGGCGTGTCGCGGAGAAGGTCGATGCGCGATTTGTAGTGCGCAGATTCAACAGTGACGCCCATCCAGATATTTTTTGTCCAAACAAGATCGTGAGAATAGAACTCAAGAATCTCAGCACGCTTGGTGAGGACCTGGAACTGGTGCTGCGAGCAATCGTTCATGGTTTTGAATGTCTTCTGAAGAAACTCAAATGGAAAATCTTTGTGAAATAAATCGCTCATGGAATTCACGAATACCTTGCGTGGCTTTTTCCAGCGATAGGGCTTCAGTAATAGGTCCTCATGAAGCGTCGGTTCGAAACCATTGAGGTATCGACGATTCTTCATTGCTAGTAGACGCTTCGCCATGACTTCCGCGTAGCAGTTGGTGCAGCCTGCAGAAATTTTTGTACAGCCGGTAAGTGGGTTCCATGTTTCGTCAGTCCATTCGATGCTAGTTTTCGCCATGTTTTGCCTCCATTAAAATCCGCAAATTAGTAACTTCTTTTTTGTCATTCTCATTTCGCATTTTTGCTCCTTCCTTAATTCGAGTTTTAGCGATTTGAACGTATTCGGGATTAAGTTCGATGCCGATTCCGGATCGGTCATTTTGATCAGCAACCATAAGAGTGGTGCCGCTCCCAAGAAATGGATCCAGTACTGTTCCGCGAGGCTGACAGCCCGCAGAAATACAAGTTTTCACAACCTCAGGCGGGAAAGTTGCGAAATGAGAACCACTGAAAGGTTTAGTCGAAATCGACCAAACTGTACGTTTGTTGCGCCCCAAAGGATTGTTCCATTCACGAATGCCTTTTCCAATCGGTGACAGGACGGCGTGATTGTGCTTTTCCTTACATTTTTCTCTCACATTTGATTTGGTCTTTAGTGGTTCCCTGATTGCGTCTGCGTTGAAATAATATTTTTTTGATTTTGAGAATAAAAAAATAGTTTCGTGAGATTTTGTAGGACGGTCCTTAACGCTTTCAGGCATAGCGTTCGGTTTGTCCCAAATAATTTCCGAACGTAAAATCCACCCAATTTTTTTGAGTGCCTCAGCAACTTTCCAGGGAATGCCGACGAGGCTTTTGTCTTCATACGAATCACCCAGGCTCAGCCAAAGTGTTCCTTGGGCTTTCAGCACCCTGAGAACCTCATTGAAAACGAGTACCAGCTTTGAAATGTAAAGTTCTGGGTTTGCCTCAAGGCCGATTTGACCTTTAACGCCGTAGTCCCTAAGGCCAAAATACGGTGGTGAGGTAATGCAACAGTCGATACTGTCTGGTTGCAGGGTTTTTAGTTTTTCCAGAGCATCGCCTGGCATGATAATAAGTTGGTTACCCTTAAAAACTGGCTCCATGGAAGGAACTCCAGTTTCGTCGGTCCATTCGATATTAGTTTTTTCCATATTTTTGTCTCCTTATTTGGCTCTTTCGATTGCGTTCATTGTAGTCCGTTAGTTTCATAATCTTCGTCAGCAGTCTCGGACAGCGGGGCTGTAAAATATTTTTTACCTCTCCGAATTAGTTGCCCAGTCGCTGTTAGGTTTTTGATAGTTTTTAGGATCTCATTTCGATTTCCTCCGAGTTCATCAACGACCTGGTTTCCACTCATTTCCGTTTTGGAGAGAGAAATAAGTATTTCTTGTTCAAGATCACGTCCGCCGATCAGTTCTGATTTTGTACGGTAATCAGAAATTTCGCTGAATGAATGGCCACTGTTCTGTTCAGTCATTTTTATGAAAATCGGGTTGTGTGGTTTTCCATCTCTGAGTTCAAACGTCATCTTGATTACGCCAGGTGATGACTTCTCCGGAGTCAGGTAGATATTGAAGTCACCAAAACTATGAAAGTCAGATGATCCTCGGAAGAGATCACCCATTTGGCCACTATTTGAAACTTTTTTGCCCATGTGATGAGTTAGGATAATCGCAACTTTATGTAACCGCTGGAGCTCTCGTAACTTTGAAAGGACCTCACCGACAGACTTGGATGAGTTCTCATCGACACTAATAACCCTTCGCAGGGGATCCAGGACTACCGCTTTGGGATTGTGCTCCACAATGGTGGCTTTGAATCTTGCCAAGTCCACAGGATCGCTTAGATCAATTCGCGCGGCATCGATGTACTTGAAGATTCCAAGGATTTTTTCGTCGAGTCCGCGAGACTTGGCGACTGCAGAGACTCGTCGTTTGATAGAGCCTGGACTGTCCTCTGCGCAAAATACCAAGACGCTATTTTGTGGAAGCACCTTGAACTTTTGTAGAAACAGGGTGCCCGTGAGCAGCGAAACTAAGAAATCAATGATAAGCCAGGTCTTACCTACCTTCGGTTTGGCGGCCACGATTCCACAGCCTTGTTCGGGAATGATGCCATCTACTAGATACCGCTGCTCTGTATCCTGATCTGGAACTTCCAGGAGATTCTTTACTGGAAAGGGTTCTACGTTGGGTTCGATTTGGTTCATTAATCCTCCTTATTGGATTTGGTTGAAGGAGGGTTTTGCATTGAAAAAAACTAAAAGTGGCGGTATGAAACCGACAAAAAGTGGGGATGTTGTGCGTTATTTAGCAGAGGCTGAATTAAAAAACCTGATCGGTCTTTTCTTGGAAAGGATCGAGAAAACTGGTGGTGAGTTCCGCACGAGCAGGGATCCTGAACATCTATATTTATCAAAGGATCCGAAAATTCAAGCTAAAAAATATTTGGCCTCTCATGGTGGACTGAGTTTTTTATCGGGCATTCTTTATGGGGATGAAGAAATCATCCCTTCTAGAAGAACAAAAAAGGGGCAACCAGAAATTGATGTAATCGTAAGTGAGCTACAGGGACGTGTTGATGGGTACCTCTGTTTTGATCGTTTTGAGGGAAGTAATGTCCCTTATACCGACCTCACAGTCATTCAGAAATCTGAGTTTCTCAATAGCGGGAAAGCAGTGGGTAGGATTCGCACCGCTGCAAAAAATTTTATTGAATTGAATGATAATCATCCTGGGCGGCAGCTGGCTTTATGCTCTGACATTGCTGGTCACCTGGTTGGTCCATATATTACTAAATCTGGCGAAAAATTGATTGGTACTTGCAATCTCCGCGACGGCTGTATAGCCACGCTACGAAAAAAAAGTAAAAAAATAAATTTGGAGCAACGGCACTTGTCCCTCTTTAAGATGAAGATGCTCATTGCTGAGAATTTATATCAGTTTATGACGATCTCACCGACCTATCAGAGTATGATAAACTTGTGTTTCGTTGATTGGATTAACGAGGACATTGACGCGCATGCTATCGGCGAAATTGGATTTGCTGAAGATTCAGAGCGAAAAATTCGCAACATCATAAGGAAAATCTGCCGCGATAATATTCAAATTGCGTGGTGCTCGCCAGAACCATTGGAGGAGATTTTTTTCAATCTGGGCAAGATTGGTAAAAAATTTGTACCAAGAAATTTCTCTCGACCTTTGGTTGAATACCGTTGGTTGCTAGGTCCTATTTTGAGGGACGTGATGCGAAATGGAATACATAAAGTAGGAGTTTTCAATTGGTACTCTGTTGTTAAACCTGAAGTTGGCTCGCAACATTGGGAACAGGTATGGGCACTCGCAGTAAGTGCCGAGCTGGCTAATAATGAGAAAAAGTCTACATTTGATAGAATGATTTGGTTTGATACAGCGCCGCTTAGCTAGAAAACCAGTATCGGTATCAAGGATCCCTAGGAGAATCATCGATACCACGCTCAATCTGATTCCCGGAACCCCGGACCTCCGGAGTGATTTTCTCCTACATAGAGCCATCTGCCATCCTGTGCATATTCGATGGATAATAGATTTGAAAACCTAGTATACAGGTCCGGAGGTCCGTAAAATCTCTAAGTACCTGATTCGAAATCAAAATCATCCTGCCGGACCTCACCGGAATCATTTTTTAGGTCCGGGGAGCCATCAGCTTCCACCGTTAAAAGGCGATACACTTGTTGGTTGAGGGAACTGTCATGTTCCCGTTTCATCACAATTTGTCTTTTATGTCTTTCAGAGGTGAATCTTTGATTCACCCCACAAAAGCGCATCAGGATTCCGGCCAGTTTTGTTGTTCTGGATTTTGGAGCGACTCCATCTCCGTACTGGGTTTCTGTGCGAAAGACGCCATTTCTATCAGCAATATCCAAAAGGTTCTTCGCAGAATATTTTTTCCCGAGTTCCAAATACTCAGTCATTTCCAAAAAGCCAGCTCTCATCGGATCCCGCTCCGCTTTGACGGAATCTGCATTGGCGAGAAAATCCTTGTATCCGTTCACTTCAAGAATGCCGCCGACAAGTGAAACGCAATCGGAGAATCGATGTTTTACTGTGGACCTTTGCATTTTTGCTTCCTTCCAGTTTTCTACCATTTGGATCAGTGTTCCTAACAGCTTTTCGCGTGAGGCTAGGACATCTTTCCTGAAGTCGATACGCTTCCATTGGCGTTTATTCGGATCTCCAATAAACTCTAAGTGCATCGGTACCGAGCGATTTAAAAGATCCGCGCTCACTTCACCTTCGTTTAACGTAAGGAATGTTTGAATGGTATTTAGGCGGTTGATGCCGACATTTTTTCCAAGTAAGCGAAAGTTCAATCGAGGTGCTGTTAACATCGACTCGAGAGTACCACTCGAGATATTTTTAACGCGAATGTTGTCAATGAGAATCGTGTTTGATCCTGACATAAGTTCCGTAACAATTTGTTTTTGAAGCTCCTCTTCATTCGCAATGAATGGGACTGGCTTAGCAAATTTCTGTTCAAAAAGAAGTGAATAGAAAAAAGCCAAAAACGTTTTGCCCACTCCACTTTGATTTCCAATAGCTAACCCAGCTGGAGAATTTCCAGGAAATTGATGCTTAAGAGTTCCCAAAAGCAATAGAGAAATAAAGTTGGTCCGGCTTGCAGTTTCCTTCCAAGGCCAGTCATCTATAAATGAGTCAAAAATCGAAAAGTCAGCATGTGGCTTTAATTTTGTGCCGGCATAAAATATTTTACTGGAGGAGTTGTATCCTGGGGAGGATAGAACCATAAGTTCATCAAATGTTGGACCATTTGTATAATGCTCAATTTCCCTAATAGTTGGATGTTGCCAAGGGCTTTCAACCGCAGAAGCCGCCAACCAATCGGGTAATTGCTTGTGGTCGATGTGCATATTATCGTAGTCGTCAAATGAAACAATTCCTGCTTCGGCGATGTTCTTGGCAAAGTATGACGGCAAAACAGATATTTTTTGAATGGGCTGAAGATTAGTCATTGTCGCGAAAGTGAGCTGATTACCAAATCGATAAACATCAGGCGCTTGGGAGATAAAATTCGAGAAATCTTCCACCACTGATTTTCTGGGGATTTCGTTGTTGAGCACAACCATTTTAGTCCTTTGTTCAGCAATTTGTTCATGCTGCTTTTCTCGTCGTTTTTTGGCGGCTGCCATTTTAAAGACCTTTTCGATCGCCTCCCGCATTGCCTTTGAAGCCTGGGTTTCTTTTGTTCCAAATGCTTGGTCAATAAACCAGTTTGTCATTTCTATGTAACGGTCACTGTCATAATTTGTTAGCTTCCAAAATACCCCTGTGACAACTTTTGTTTGTTGTCTCGCATTTTCAATATTAGGAAACGTCCTCTTTACAAGTGCCTTATAGCCAGGCACAGACTCTCTCTTGACGGCCGTAAAACCTTCAGCACCAAGAGCGTTGATGATGTCATTTAAATCAGTTTTTCCGACTGGGTACTTGAAAATATCGGGCACATCAATTCTTGGCCGGTGTGATGTATCCAAATCGGGGATTTTGGCAAACCAAACGTCGATGCCATGTTCAATTAACTTTTCAGTAGTCTTCCATGCACCCTTTTCGCCGGCCAAATTAGGCTCAGAATCTCCGGTGACAAGGACGGTTTTGTCTTTTAATAAGTCAATCAGTCGATGCAGTTGGTGCCCTGAAAAGCCGGTTGTCACAGGTGAAATTGATGCAAGCCCTAGTTGTTGCGCCGCCAGGCAGTCTGTCACGCCCTCTGCAATAACAACTTTATCAGAGTCGAGTATTGTATCTTCGCCAAAGATGGCTGTGCCCGAGATAAATGGATCTATCACGTCTTTGAAGTTTCCATTTGCAGTAGGCTGTTTTACGTATTTTCCCGAGTCATCATCGCCGTGTTGACCAGGTCTAGTTGGCAAGTGGGTTTTTCTGCCAACCAGATAAACAGGTTGGTCTGATTGCAGGTAGGGGAAAATCAATCTACCTTCGAAAAATTCCTTTGGAAAACCTTTCCCTTCGGGAAACACTATTCCGGATCTCTGAATTTCGATATCAGAGAATCCCAAGTCTTTTAAATACGCAAAGGTTGCAGTATCAATGCTGCAGAGACCAATTTTATTTTTTATGACTGTTTCGTTGGAAAGACCATATCGCTTTGTCAGGATTTCCATCATTTCTGAATTTGCAATGAGAGCACTGTTCCAGAAAGAAGTTGCCTGCCTAAGTATTTCTTGGGTTCGCTCGGCGGAAGCGATTGCGATTCGCTGCTCATTTGAAAGTTCATCTCGAATTGCAATACCAGCTCTGTTTGCTAACCATGACAAGGCTTGTTTGAAGTCCATCGACTTTATTTTCATAGCGATATCAAAAGCATCGAAAGAATTTTGGCAGCTGAAGCAAAAGCAATTATTTGAGTCCTCGAATACCCTCATGCAAGTTTGTGATTCGCTTCCATGCCCAGTGATACAATTTCCCTGCGGGTTTGAACCACCGCGAGTTTCGGTCCATCCTAAGGCAGCAAGGAGCGTTAACACCTTGTTGTTTGGATGATTTTTTATTGAACAAATCAAGTCGGCACTGTTTTTTGTTTTCATAAAACATTTTCTCCTTTTTTTGTTCCGGTGATGGACGGGAGGGTAAAATCGTGAGAAAATATGAAAGATGCAGAAGAATTTTGAACAAGTTATTTGGCGAAATCCGTACAGTAATGCGACTGAAGAACTAAGTTGCAGGGAACTTATTGATCCACTATCCGGGGAAGCGAAAATCCCAACTTCCTTTTCGGACTATAGATATTTGATCGATCGCGCTTTGAATGGTTTAGTTGATTGTTACAACAAAGGTTCGGTAGATGGAGCAGTTACGTTGGCATACGTTCTTACGGATCTATTGGATGAACCTAAAAGCTATACAAGCCGGAAGATAAGTAAAAAATTACTTTCCTCTTCGATGAAGAATATCGATGCCTTCATTGAGCAAGTGGAGTGCGGAAATCCTGAGCTGTTGCTTGCCGAAGAAATAAATATGTTGCTAACGGATGGGAAGCAGAGGTCGTCCGATTTATCTATTCTGCCAGAAGAACTTCCAAGCATCATTGTAAGTGCTTATCTAAATAGTTTTGGCAGCGATCAGATTGAGGATCGGAACAGGCAAATTCGTTTTCGTAGACGGCTAAATGATAAATTTTGTGACCTGAGGTTGACAGATGAACAGCGAAAAAACTTGCGTCTTCAGAGCGCGACCTACTACGGAGTTTTTTACGACCGGATTGCTAGGCGTTTTAGATCGGCCGTTGGAAAAAGATTGCTTCGAAATAGACTGAGAGTTTATAGGCTATTACATCAGTCACATAAAGTTTCGAAAGGGTTCGGAGGTGCAATACAAAAAATTCCACCGGTGAGCTCTCTTCCTCAGTTCAATGATCTTAGATTTATTTACGCACAACATTTTGGTAATAACCCATTGGTTGAACTTGCTGATATTTTGGAAGACAAGAAGGGTCGTATCGTTCGGTTGCCTAAGTTCATTCGTAAAATTGTCGGGCTTTTGAGATGGTATAGGGTCGACTACCTCATTGAAGCTCGTCAGAATGACGGTAATTTAACTAGAAGGGCAACTCGCCCAGGTTTTAGAAATAAAGGATCCGAGCCTAAGTTAGGCTCTCTAGCGAAGATTGATTCAGATTTTCGTTGGTCAGCGAAGCCGAATATCAAAACCTCGGCATCTTTGATTTCCCTGGATCATGCGTTTTTGAAAGAGGAGATTTCGTCTGATGCTTCAGACATTCCCGGTCCTATGCTGGAGGTATCTAACGCTTTGGAGCAAAAGGGTATTGAGCATCGGAAGAATAAACTTGGGGATGCGGCCCTCGCGTTTGGTGACGAGGCGACTTTTAGAGATGCGATTTTAAGACTCACGTCTAAGCAGCAAGAGGTTTTCAACTTGTATTTTAATGAAGGCCAGTCAACACACGCTATTTCCGCTTTTTTGGGTATCAGTGTACCCAGCGTTCGGGAGCGCATAGATGGCTCGATAAAAAAGCTAATAAAAATTTCGAAAAAATGAAATAGTTCATAAAAACACCCTCCCGTCCATCACCGGACTTCCTAAAGGCTCCCAAATTTCTTGGGGCCGGGAAGGGTTTCATGGAAAATCTTTTAACGGTAGAAGAGGTCTCGACTTTTTTGAAGATTTCAAAAAAGACGATTTACAACCTCGTTTCTCAGCATCGGATTCCGTCAGTTAAAGTTGGCGGTGCTCGGCGCTTTCGTCTCCAAGATATCCAGGCTTGGATCGTTGAAGATCGAGGTGGGAAATGAGAAACTCATCCTCTCCAAGTTTTTCAAATGCCGCCATTAAAGACTGGAATAGGGAGTGGGAAATGAAATGTCCCGATACACCTATTCCTGAAATAGTTATTAAGTTTGGTCCAAGTCAGGAAATTTGCGCTCGATGCGGTTATGAGATAACCGATCAACAATGGGGCCCTGGTTTTTTTGTCGAAGGCACTGAACGTAAACTGTGCTGTCATTGTGTTGCCCTGATGGATAACAGCATTTTCGCGGCGCTTCGAAATGGTTGCGAATGTGAAAAGTGTCGGGTGCACCATGCGAAAAAGTAATGAGGCTAGAGACTTAGATCGCAAAGTTTGGCCTGATGGCCAATCGGAAGTTATGGCCACGCATGGAGCGGCGGGGGGCACTCCAAAAACACGGTTGCTTACAGTTGACCAACTTGCAAAAAAACTGCAAGTTCCGAAATCTTGGATTTATGAACGAACTCGGCATAGTGCTATTCCAGTTCGAAAACTCGGGAAGTATCTTCGCTTTGATGAGGCGGATATCGACGACTGGGTTAAATCCAACTGTTCTTTGAAATTTAAAATGAACGCGAAATGTGGGTCGTAGAAAGGAGTTTCTATGGCTTGCGTAAAAAAGAGAAGAGGTAAATGGGTCGTGGACTACCGGATCGCCGGTGTTCGCAAAGTTCCTTCATTTGATACTCGGGCCGAGGCAGAGGCGTTCAAACGAACGCTCCTGCTTCGACCGATAGATCAAATAACTAACTACCAAGAGTTCAAGCAGGTAAGCGTGCCCGAAGCTGTGGGACGCTATTTAGGGCAAGTCACGCCCACGAAGGCTCTAAGGACCGAAGACAATGTAAGAAAGCGTGCATCCCCTCAGGGGAATATCCACAAATGGACCTCGTCCTAGGCTAAAATTAAACCTAAGGCGTGTCAGACCCTCTCGGGAGTGGATGTAAACTTGAATGTTAACCCATTCAAAATCCGA
>CAIYID010000028.1 GCA_903926205.1 uncultured Bdellovibrionales bacterium | reverse complement strand
TGCCTCTAAAAATGAAAAAAATAGGCCTAAAAGAATTGAAATAGCCCCAAAATTGCCTCTAAATCGATTCAGGAAATTCTAAAATCTATTTTGGAAATGCAAAAATCGATTTCTGAAATCCTAAATTTGATTTCGGAAACCCTAAAATCGATTTCGGAAATGCTAAAAGTGAATCCCTTTGGGGATAGGTGTGTTGTGATCTCATTGGTGAAAAGTGTCGCCCTGGTTGTAACAAAGTGTCGTGTCGGCTTCGCGGATTAGAGTTCCTTGTTCGATTTTGCTTTCCAGTTTTGTTTATTTGAGAAGTCGCTGATTTAAGCTTTCTGTCTTTATAGGCAGGATCCTTAAATCAGCGACTTCTCAAATCCATCAGTTCCTTCTAAATGTCTTAAATGAGCGGATCCAGAAAGAGAGATGCTTTAGGTCTGCCAAAGGGCGCAGGACGCACTTCCAAAGATGGCGGAGATTTAGCTATCAAGGTGAAAACTCACATCGAGGCGTTGGAAAACACACCACATTCCGATATTGCTGAATCTCTCAAGACGAAGATTCTTATGAAGGAGTCCAGGGATTCCGTTGATCGTCTTCATGCTTCTTGTGTGAAAACCAAGCAGGGGCACGCGAATGATTTAAATCTCACAAAGCAGAAGGTCCTGAATGCGAAAAAATATTTTGCCTCGAATAATCAGGTTGACGAATTTGCGAGATACTTGCGCCGTACTGCCAAGGATGAGGCAAGCATTTCAAGATCGAGGGCTGCACTACATTATTTCAAACATCAAATTGATTATAATGAGCTCAAGAACCGTCCTAACAATTACAAGCAGGCGAATATCTTTGAAAGCGCTTATACCTTGCTTGTGACTGAAGAGACCCGCATCATTAGCGAGGATTTGGATTCTCAGGAGCTTGAGGGTGCTGGTGACTATGAACCTGGACTCGATGGTTTTGCCATTTCTGATCATATGGATGCTCGTGAGGTTAACGATGTTTGCGACGACATTACAGTCGAATTATGAACGTTTGAATAGGTTGTTTATTATCTCTTTTCTGAGAAATCTGTAAGACCCCCCTCTTGCCAACTGTTAGATTTTGTGTCTGAAATGTGTAAGTAATAATGTCTTACTATAAATGCAGTGAGTTATAGTTTTACAATTCGAATAAAATGATTATGCAGTGAGGTCTTAATTTATGGCAATTTCTGAGAAATGTTGTAGGGGGCCCCCTATGGACTTTCTTGAAATCTGACCGAAACCGGCGCGAGGTCAGGCCGCTGACTTAATAGCCAGATATAGCAGAGGAGGAACGACCTGACTAATAAACTGACTACACGAATGCATTGGGGATTGAATCAGAATTCCACTGTGCAGTGAGATACAACTGTAGCGAGGTCAGGCCGCTGACTTAAAACAGCTGTTGGAGCGGAAGCAACTCGAAACTGGCTGTTGGAGCGGCTGTTGCAGCAAAAGGTAAGTCAGTCGCCTGGTATCATGCCATCCAGCCGTATATAATATATATAAATGACAAATATTATGAAAAATATTATAAATATCTCAAAAAATATCTTTGTTGAATCTCATCATGTTTACATTGATGTTCCATTTGATAAAAAAGATATTGTTAAACGTAAAGGTGCAAAATGGGATATAGAAAATAAAAAATAGTTTGTTGAAAAAACTAACAAAGAATTAATAACAAAGTATCCATTGAGAACAAAATATTATATTGATGTTGGATATGATGAAAAAGATGAAGCTAAAAGTCAAGGCGCAAAATGGAATAATGAATTTAAAATGTGGTATACATATGATATTGATTCTAGTACATTTCCAATTCATGAAATAAATTCTTAATAAAAGGGTCTAGTTTTTTAAATTACAAGTTTTATTATAAAAACTATTT
>CAIYID010000027.1 GCA_903926205.1 uncultured Bdellovibrionales bacterium | reverse complement strand
TTCCTGCACCCATTCCAAATGGTGAGCCCATGCCCATTCCCATTCCTGCACCCATTCCAAATGGTGAGCCCATGCCCATTCCCATTCCTGCGCCCATTCCAAATGGTGAGCCCATGCCCATTCCCATTCCTGCGCCCATTCCAAATGGTGAGCCCATGCCCATTCCCATTCCTGCACCCATTCCAAATGGTGAGCCCATGCCCATTCCCATTCCTGCACCCATTCCAAATGGTGAGCCCATGCCCATTCCCATTCCTGCGCCCATTCCAAATGGTGAGCCCATGCCCATTCCATAGGGAGACATCATTCCGTAAGGAGAGCCCATTCCCATACCTTGGCCTTGGCCCATTCCAAGTCCAAGACCCATTCCCATACCAGGGCCCATGCCCATTCCGCCTCCAAGACCCCATGGACCATTCATCCCCCATGGCGCCATTCCTGGATTGAACATTCCGCCACCGTACGGAGACTGAAACATTCCTGCTGGATAACCCCAAGGACCCGCCGAGGGGCCGTACATTCCGCTCAGCCCCCAAGGACCAACCATTCCATATGGCCCCATTGCATTTCCGCCTCCGTTGATACTTGAGCCACAACCGAAGGAGCCACCGGCCATTCCTCCACCACCGAGTGCTCCGTAAAGAGCCCCTGAAAAGTAAGGAAATCCAAAACCAAAACTGTTCACTGGAGCGGTTGGGAAACCCAACTGAGCATTATTATTAGATACAGATTTATAAAGCTGACTACCCATATACATGGCGCCAAGACCCAAAGCGACTTCTCCACCAATAGCTAAAGCAGATGGTCGGGGTGGACGATAAACGGCTCCATTTCCCGCAAGCATACACTCATAACAGCCACCCTCGGTAACTTCTTCTCTTTTTTCACGTTCGTATTGTCTGACTTCTTTTTTGTAATCTTTTTTTAAGTCACTAATGTGATTCTTCTGAGTTTTAATGCTCCCTTTTAAATCCTCAACTTTTTGCTGAGCCGCCAAAAATTCTTTATAATCTTTCTGCCAGTCTTTTAATGATGAAGCACATTCGTTCTTGCCAGATTTATAGTTATATCCTATTCCATCAAGCTTACCGTTACTACAAAGCTCAGCACCATTAAGTCCCGCACTGTCATTGCAAATATGCTCCCATGCACCTGGAGTGAATGGTTTTATCGAGTATTTACTGGAAGAATCAACCGCAGTTTCATCAGATTTTTTTAGATCCTTCATTTCATTATCACTTTTTTTAATTTTGTCATCTTTCTCTGCTGAAGATGCTGATGTAGCCTCTGGTAAATACTCATTACATTTGTATTTCAGTTGAATGAAATTATCCACAAGCGAATATACAGCGCTTCCCTTTTTAAAACCGCTACGATCAAACTCGTGCTGATCTTTTTCCAAAGCACGTTTTTTTTCGCTCAGTTCCTTTTTAGCGTCAGCGAGATTTTCTTGAGTATCTCTTATCGCATCATTTGCATCGCTGATTTCATCAGCAACGCTCGTTGCGGCTTCGCCGACATCGACTTGATAAGGACAAGAGCTTGCTCCGCCGTACATCCCAGTCCCCCAAAAACCTCCGTAGGACTGCGCTTGAGATTTTGACGAAATGAAACTCATCACCATAAAACACATCACGATCAACTTAGCCTTTAGAGACATAATCCTCTCCTCAAGAATTGTGATATTCTTTCCACACTTTTTATTATCGTCATAAATAGACACAGACTTGACACCAGTCCAAAAATTCTGGACTTAAGCTTTGTGCGCAAAGGGCTGAATCCATTCATCAGTTTCAATTTAACTCCCAAATAGTTAAATCTATGAAATCTCCTCATGGGATATTTCAGCTAAAATAGAATCCCCCACGGGAGATTCTGACTATCCATCGCAATATCCTATTGCTTCCTCTACCCTTCAAATTCTACACTAAGTCACTGATGAGACACACTATTCTTTGCGTAGATGACGAAATTGATAATCTAGATGCCCTAGAACGGCTTTTACGGTCAAAGTACTCCGTACTAAAGGCTGTCTCAGGATTGGACGCTTTGCAGGTTCTGGACAAAAATCCAGGACCTATTTCCGTGATTATCACTGATCAACGAATGCCGAATATGACCGGAGTGCAACTCCTTGAGCAATCAATTAAAACACATCCAGATTCTATTCGCATACTTCTCACAGGATATACGGATATAGAATCCATCATCGAAGCGGTGAACTCCGGACAAATATATCGATACATTAATAAACCGTGGGATCCCGTGGACCTCACCGCGACCGTTGATCGTGCAGTAGAAAAGTTCTCACTTCTCGCAGAACTCAAACAAAAAAATGACGAACTTTCGAAGGCTTTCAACGAATTAAAAACCCTCGATGAAGCAAAAAATAAATTCATGATTTTAATCAATCACGAATTAAAAACTCCCCTGACTTCAATTTTGAGTTTTACAGATCTTCTAAAAGAAACTCGACTCACGGAAGAGCAGGATATCTGTGCAAAACGCATTGAGCGCGGCGCCAACCGTTTGCGTGGGCTGATTGACGACGTTCTCTTGGTCGTACAGGGAGAAACCGGAACTCTTAAAACCAAAATCACTCCTTTTCAATGCAGTGATCTCCAAATTCAAGTGAGTTCCGATGTGAGCTTACTCGCCAATCAAAAAGGAATAAAAACCATTCTGAGGTGGGCGGATAAGAAGATCATCGCTGATCAAATTTTAATTCAGCAGGTGTTGAACCGTTTAATTCATAATGCAGTAAAATTTGCTCGAGATAATTCTCAAATTCTAGTGCGGACGGAACTAACGCAACCCCACCGCGTGAAATTCTCCGTTTATAATCAGGGAGCAGGCGTTTCCTCAACAGTGATTGATAAAATCATGAAACCTTTTTTTATGGATGAAGATGTGATGCGCCACTCAGTGGGTATTGGCCTTGGCTTGAGCATTTGCCAATCTATTTTGAAAGCCCACTCCTCGAAATTAGCTATTGCCAATGAGTCCGAAGGAGTTGAAGTCTCCTTTGAAATTCCTTGTTTGTAGAAAAAACTTATTCGCTTCAATTAAAAATTCTCAAGAGTACATTCTCCCGTCCGAAACCCCGGACTTCCTGACGCTTTCTCACGCCCACAATAAATGTGCGATTTTTGCTTATTTGCAAAATTAAGAAAAGAGGTCGCGAAGATGGGGCTTATTAGTCGTTCAGTCATTCCACTGCTATTTTTACAAACACTTTCTACATTTAGCTCAAGCCGAGCCGATGAAATTATCCTTTTACAAGGAGAACATCGTCCGTTGCCAAAAAGTTCTTCAATCTGGGTGGAAAATGGCTCTATTGTTCGAATTGACGAAGGCAGCAAAGGAGAAGTGCTCAAAGGCCTTAAGCCAGGACAATCAGAAATTCGCTTAAATGGAATAACCAGTGAAGTCCAAGTATTGAGTCTTGATCAGGAGCGAACGAGACGTCGTCTCAAATTAGTTTTAGAAAAAACTCTACAATTAAAAATGCAGTTGCAAGAAGGTCGGGTCCAAATTATCGGCAGACTAGTTCGTTTGTCAGACATGGAGGCTATCACCAATTCTTGCGCTACCTCTTTCTGTAATTTCAAGATGGCTGCTGAAATTTCAGAAGGTCTTTTTACTCAAGTCGAAGCCCTCATGAATCAAAGACTCGGTCAATTTTCTTTACCAAAAATGAGATTAGATCGAGGAGAATATCTGACAGTTCACGTGCCCTTAAAGTCCTCTCTGATTAAAGAAACTCAAAGGGCTTTGTCTGCAATGGGAATTCAAATTGAAACTTCCACCACTGCGATTGAACTTGCTCCACTGGTTAAGGTGCAAATCACCTTGGCGGAGGTCAAGCGAGATTACTTACTACAATACGGAATGAAGTGGCCCAATGCTTATCAGGCTCAAATCCTGCCGAATTTTAGCGGTATCACGGACGCACAATTTGTTTCAGCACAATTTTGGGAACATTCCGGCGCAGGCCGAGTTCTTGCGAGTCCGAATATTCTTTGCCGCAGCGGCAAAGATGCTGAATTTGTTGCGGGCGGAGAATTTCCAATCAAGATCGTTAATTTTCGACTGCAAGATGTGATTTGGAAAAAATATGGCATTGTACTGAAAGTTTCTCCCTTAGCAGATTACTCTGGACGAATGAGTATTTCTGTAGAGACTGAAGTCTCTAGCATTGACCCCAGTCGCACTGTGGACGGTGTGCCAGGCTTATTCACTAACCGAGTGCAAACTCACTTTGATTTGACAAAACCAAGAACCATTGCCCTTTCGGGCTTAATAAAAAGTGAGGACAGCAAAAGTTCAGAAGGCTGGCCGACCCTCGGTCAAATTCCTATTTTAGGAGCACTTTTTTCTAGCAAAGATTTTAAAGAAAATAAATCTGAGCTTGTGATTTTTGTTCGACCCGAAATCATAAGCCCTGATGCCATGGGTGATGAGCCGAGTCTTCCTACAGAAATTAAACCCCTAGCAACAAAGGACTCTTATGAGCATTTTTGAGCATATTCAGCAAATTGAAAAAAAAATTCAAGAACACAATACCTTGGAACTTTCTTTTCGCAATTTTGACGAGCAAAAATCCCAGAAAGACTTGATCGATTCGATTATTTATTCACAAGTTCAAAATTTAGATGAAAAATCCAAATCTCGCATTTTGAACGAATTTCAAGGTTGGGGCCCTGTTGCAGAACTTCTTGATGATACGTCCATCACGGAAATTATTATCAACGGACCAAAAGCGCTCTGGTTTGAAAAGAATGGTAAGCTATTTCATCACCCAGACTGCTTTTCTTCACAAAACTCCTATGAAAATTTTATTTCACGAGTCTGTCAGCAGGCACAGGTTCACTTCACGCTTGATCGTCCGATGGTTGATGGTAAAATTTTTGATTTCAGGCTGCATTTATTGAGTGAGGAATTAACTAAGACTTCCTCGGTTCTTTGTCTCCGGCGGCACCCGCAAAATCCTTGGACATTGGAATCTTTAGTTGAGATTGGTTGGAGCGGACAACATCAGCTTCAGTTGTTAAAAGAACTCCTCGCAAAACGAGAAAATTTTCTTGTTATTGGCTCAACTGGATCTGGAAAAACTTCAGTTCTCAATGCCTGTTTACAAAGTCTTCCAAACAATGAGCGCGTGGTGATCATCGAGGACACCTCCGAACTAAGGGCGCCAAATTCGGCCAGCACAAAATTACTCACAAGAAGAGATGCGAACAATTCGTTATCCGAGGTGAATCAAACTGAATTACTGCGCCAATCCTTACGAATGCGACCTGATCGAATTGTTATGGGGGAAATTCGGGGTCCAGAAGCTAAAGACTTGCTCATGGCACTTTCAACAGGTCACGCCGGAAGTTTTGCAACATTACATGCCAATGATCCACAACAAGCCTTGCTAAGATTGGAAATGCTCATTCAACTGGGAGCACCCTTTTGGTCTATAGAAGCAATACGAAATTTGATTTTCCTCTCATTACAGAAAATCATCGTGGTAGGAAAAAATCCTTCAGGAGGACGAGAACTGAAAGGTATTTACACTCTTTCTTCGCGAGAAGAATCAGGCATACTTGTCGAGCGAACGAGCTGAGCCTATTGCCGAGGCTTCAGAGTTTTGAGTTAATGTTTGTGCTGAAATTTGTGTTGGCGCTTGAACTGCGGCCGAAATCGGACTTCGCACCTGACTTGGAACTGAAGTGCGAGGTTGAGTGTGTGGCTGAGTATCAATAAAGAAACTTGGCGCACCCGCCACTTCTTCTACAAAGGATTTCATAGGAACAGCTGCGTCTTGAATTTCTTTTTCAACGTACCCTTTAAAATTTGCGCTTTCTGCGACGTCTGACTTCCCGACTTGCTTTCCTATCGATTTTTCAAACTGCTTTTCAATTTGTTTTCCGACTTGCTTCCCTTCGTTACTAATTGTCACGCTGTCTTGTTTGTCTTGTAATAGCTCTGCTGCTTTTTGCTCCGCTAAATGATTTCGCACTTGTTCGCGGTAGGAAGAAGTAGTCCCTACAGGACGACCAAAACTTGGAGCCCCGGGTCGCACAGGTTGGCTATCCTCCATATCCACAGATTTGACTCGATGATTGGTGGGTATAATACTGCTGATCTTTTCCATAGATTCACCTCCATGTGCCTTGAACCTGAGTCATCCTGACTCTCCACCATCTGATTCGGTATTTTTCGTAAATACTTTAGACAAGACGGGACCTTTTCAGGAAAGAAAACAAAAATTAGACCATTGTCTTGAAAAATTTCACTGACCTAAGCCAGCGCCGCTTTAGCTTTTTCGATTTGAGTTGCCACAGATTTCGGAGAGGTCCCACCTTCTGTGGTCCGCGCCGCCATGACTGCCGTGTGCTCCAAGCAAGTAACAGACTCTTGATTAAAAATCGGGTTAAATACTTGGAGTTCTACCAGGCTCATTTCTTCAAGAATCAATTTATTTTTTATGCAATGACTGACAATTTTTCCCACAACCTCATGCGCTTGACGAAACGCAAGACCTTTCCGAACTAAGTCATCGGCTAAATCTGTGGCGTTAGAAAAATCACCTCTCAGAGATTTTTTCATCGCTTCTGTATTCCATTTGGCATTTCGTAACATCACCAACATCAATCGCAAGGATGAACGAACTGTATCAAGTCCGTTGAAAATATATTCTTTGTCCTCTTGAAGATCGCGATTGTAAGAAAGTGGTAAGCCTTTCAGTAAAACAAGTGCCCCAGTGAGTGTCGCCACTAATTTTGCGGACTTACCGCGAATCAGCTCTGCCACATCCGGATTTTTCTTTTGGGGCATAATGGAGCTACCTGTGGTCACGCGATCACTCAACTCAACAAACTTAAATTCTGGCGTCGACCAAATGATCAACTCTTCACACAAACGCGATAAATGAATCATGATAAGCGAACCAGCGGATAAAAAATCGACGACAAAATCACGATCAGAAACTGCGTCCAAAGAATTTTCGCTGACTTTAAGAAACTCGAGCTCGTGAGCGACCATCTGACGATCCAAGGGAAAACCAGTTCCCGCCAAAGCAGCAGAGCCTAAAGGCAAAACACTGATTCGCTTTTTCGCGTCCTCCATGCGATCAACATCGCGCTCTAGCATCCAAAAATAAGCCAAGAGATGATGAGCTAAACTCACCGGTTGTGCGTGTTGCATATGCGTAAACCCTGGCAACACCGTGTGCAAATGCTTTTCAGAAGTTTCCACTAAATGCTGTTGCAGTGACTTGATCTCTTGAAGCAAAGAAGAAATTTCTAACTTCATGTACAAACGAAGGTCGGTCGCCACTTGATCATTGCGACTACGAGCCGTGTGCAATTTACCTGCAAGTGCTCCAATTTTTTCTGTGAGCTTGGACTCAATGTCTGAGTGCACATCTTCCGCTGCAGAATTGAGCTCCAATTTTCCAGACTTAATTTCTTCGTGCAAAGATTTGAGTCCGCTAACGATTTGCTGAGCTTCAGCACCCGTCAAGACTCCGACTTTTCCCAGCATGTTGGCGTGGGCAATGGAAGCACGAATATCCACGTCCCAAAGACGATGATCAATATTCATGGATGCGGAAAAAACTTCTACCTCCGAATCAGTCCCCTCTTCGAATCGCCCACCCCAAAGTTTCATAATTACAGTTCCTTCTGGTATTTTTCTTTCAACTGAAAGTACATTCGAGATTGCATACCAAAATTTTTCACGGCTCCGGTGCTCTCTCGCTGATCAAAAGTTGTTGAATCAAAACTTGCCAAGTCCTCAGAGTATAAAGCCCAATGAGACTGTCGTCCTAAGATAGAAATTTGTCCCTTATAAAGTTTCAGACGAACTTCGCCGGTGACGCGCTCTTGAGTTCCATTGATAAAAAATTCCAAGTTCGATTTGAAGGGATCCCACCAAAGACCTTCGTAAGCAAGTTTGCTCCACTCTTGATCCACAGTTTTTTTGAAACGAATTTCATCGCGAGTCAGCACTAAATTTTCCAAAGCTTTGTGTGCTTTCAAAAGGACCGTAGCTGCAGGACACTCGTAGTTCTCACGAACTTTGAGCCCCATCATACGATCTTCCATGATATCCAAACGGCCGATTCCGTTTTCGCCTGCTAGTGCATTCAACTTCAAAACTAATTGAGCGGGCGTTAGATATTCACCATTTAAGCTGACGGGATTTCCCTTTTTAAATTGAATTTTTAGCTCTGTTGACTTATCCGGAGTTTTTTCCACACTGCGAGTCCACTGAAAGATCTCTTCTGGGGGAGTGAAGTCGGGCTCTTCCAAACGGCCGCCTTCGATGGACCGGCCCCAAAGATTTTCATCAATGGACCATATTTTTTCTAAGCTTTGCTGAATTGGTACATTGTTCTTTTTCGCATATTCAATTTCCCAGGTGCGAGTCATATTGCGCTCACGAACTGGCGCATGAATAAGAGAATCTGGTAAAAGTGTGCGAATGCCGAACTCAATTCGAAATTGATCATTTCCCTTACCGGTGCAACCGTGCGCGAAAGCCTTAACTCCTAATTTCTTTGCAACCTCCACGGCTTTAGCTGCAATTAAAGGACGAGCAATGGACGTAGACATGGGATAGCCTTGATAGTCCCCGTTAGCCCGTACTGCCGCAAAACAAAAATCTTTTGCAAATTCTTCTTTCGCATCTACCGTGTAATGTTCCGTGCCCAAAATTTTTGCTTTTTCAGCGGCTTGCTGAATATCAGCTGGATCTTGACCAACATCAACAGTCACCGTTACAACATTTTTATATCCGTACTCTTGGCGCATCAGTGGAATACAAACAGAAGTATCTAGGCCGCCAGAATACACCAACAGGACTTTAGAATTTTCCATGTCTTGCTCCTTATTTTCAATTGAACCACCTTCAAGATGATTCAAAGTTTTCTTCGTTAGGAATTGAACAGGGTCTAATCAACATTAGATTATTTATGCAGTCAAATACATTTTAATCGAAATTAGCGTTGACAATCTTAAAATATACACATATTTATGCACTGGTGATGCATAAATATACAGTCTCAATTGTTGGTGCTCGTGGATATTCTGGCTTGGAATTGGCGAAGATTCTACTGAGTCACCCTCACGTCGAGTTAACTCATTGCTATGCAACTTCTTCTTTTGAATTGTTTGATTATATCTCTCATTCCAAAGCAAAAACGGTCAGGTGTTTGTCAGAGTCTGATTTAGATTCCAACAACTCTGATATTGTTTTCTTGGCCACGCCGGCAGAAGTTTCTTTGAAAATAGCGCCGAGCTTGCTAGCTAAAGGCTGCAAGGTCATTGATTTGAGTGGAGCCTTCCGACTGAAAAATTCTGACTACGAAAAATGGTATGGATTCAAACATTCCGAGCCCGAATTACTGAAAAAATCAGTCTACGGCTTATTGCCCTTTGTCGGGCCTCACAAGAATCAAACTGGCTCTTGTGAAAACTTGATTGCTAATCCAGGATGCTATGCTTCAGCTGTTTCCTTGGCCTTGATTCCTCTAATTAAAGAAAATCTTATTTTCACCGACAGCCTTGTTATTGACGCTAAATCTGGAACCTCTGGCGCTGGAAAAAAAGCGGCAGAAAATTTACTTTTTACGGAAGTGGATGGCGAGTGTCTTCCTTATAAAGTTGGAAGACATCAACATCTTCCAGAAATTCAAGAAGCCGTAAAACAATTCACAGGAATTGAAATTAATCCGCATTTTACCACCTCGCTTCTACCCGTTCGCCGTGGGATTACGGCTGCAATTTATGCAAATCTTCGCGAAGGACTGACTCTGAAAGACGTCGATGCCACATTTAAAAAATATTATGAAAGCAATGCTCTTTTTGAAATAGGAGCCCTAGCAAGACGACCACAACTTTCATTTTTAAAAAAAATTGTGGGGACAGCAAAAACTCATATTAGTTATGAAGTTGTGGGCCAAAAGCTTTTTGTCTTTTCCGTGATTGATAATTTACTTAAAGGTGCCGCCGGACAAGCGGTGGAAAACCTCAATCGCCTTTTGGATCTAAACACCAATACTAGTTTAACTTCATTGGAGGCTGTCCTATGACACCAGGACCTGGCGTGCACCGCACGCTTTTACCAAAAGGATTTTTAGCCAGCGGAGTGAACTGCGGAGTTCGCCGCTACCGTCCTGATATTGGACTTCTTATTTCCGAGGTTCCTGCAGTGGCGGCAGGTGTTTTTACTTTGAATCAGTGCAAAGCCGCTCCGGTCCTTTTTTGCCAGAAAATCTTACCTGCTGAAAATATTATGGCCATTTTAACAAATTCCGGACAAGCCAACGCTGCCACGGGCCCGGAAGGCGTTGAGAGAAACCTGATGATGGTTGATGCTACAGCGAAAGCTTTGAGTTGTGCTCGCGAACAAGTGCTAGTTGCCAGCACTGGAGTCATCGGTGAACAATTGCACACAGATAAAATTCTTCCTTCTATTCCAGAATTAGTGGATCGCGCGAATGATGCCGCAGAAAGCTTTGCGCTGGCGATTTTAACAACAGATTTAGTTCCAAAAACAGTGACAACTTCTTTGAATCTCTCCGCAGGTCCTGTGCGCCTCACTGGTATTTCCAAAGGTTCTGGGATGATTCACCCGAACATGGCCACAATGCTTGGCTATGTTTTGACCGATGCAAAAATCACTAAAGAATATGCTCAGGAAGTTTTGAAAAAAGCCACCGAACTCAGCTTTAATATGATCAGTGTTGATGGAGATTCCTCCACCAACGACTGTTGCTTTTTGATGGCTAATGGCGCCTCTGGCGTTGAATTAAAAACTGCAGAAGATTTTTCTGCTTTTGAAAAAGCGGTGAATGAAATTTCTATTTTCTTAGCAAAATCTATTGCCGCTGATGGCGAAGGGGCCACCAAGCTCATTGAAGTGAAACTCAAAGGCTCTAATAATTTGGAAATTGCCAAACGAGCCGCAAGAGGAATTACCCTCTCTCCTTTAATCAAAACCGCCATTCATGGCGAAGATCCAAATTGGGGACGCATCTTAGCGCGCTTGGGTTCTGAGCAAGTTCCCTCTGAACAGTTGGACAAAATGACTCTGACGTTACAAGGAGTAAAGATCTTTGAAAATGGCCAGCCCGTGGCGTTCTCAAGACCAGAACTTAAAATTCTATTGAAGCAATCCAAAGTTTATATTGAAGTAGATTTATTTTCTGGGCCTATGACGGCAACAGCTTGGGGCTGTGATCTTTCAAAAAAATATGTCGAAATCAATACGGAGTACTCATGAAATCAAAACGCGTTATCATTAAATTAGGCGGATCTTCTCTTCAAGATCCCACCACGCTCAGAAAAGTGATTGAAACCATCCGTGGTTATCGCAAATATGACTATTCTGTCATTCTGGTTCATGGTGGTGGCCCCATGATCAATGAGGAACTGACGAAACGCGGGATCACTTGGAATTTTATCAATGGCCAACGCCAGACCACTGAGGCCATGATTTCCGTGATTGAAGAGGTCTTAGTTGATCGTATCAACCAGCAATTGGTTGAAGATTTAAATCAAGCCCGCATTCCCGCCGTCGGCTTTTCAGGTGCTGAAGCCGAAACACTTTTTTGTGAACAATCCAATCCTGAACTCGGCTTGGTTGGAAAAATCACTCATGTGAATACCGTTTGGATTGAACGGCTTTTGGCGGCAGCAGGCTCTGTTGTGCCAGTGATTGCGCCCATTGGAATTGGTCTTAACAAAGAAAAATACAATATCAATGCGGACTGGGCCGCGTCCAAATTAGCTTCCGCATTGAAAGCAGAAAAATTGATTTTCCTCACAGATCAACCAGGTATTTTAGGCGCTAATGGCACTTTGATCACCTCCGCTAATTCTTTGGAATTAGGCGAATTGGTTGATTCAAAAGTTGTTTCAGGCGGAATGCATACGAAAGTTTTGACCGCCATTGAAGCTCTTCACTGTGGAGTTCCGCAAGTCAGAGTGATGAGCGGCAAAGAATCCGAAAATGGACTTTGGAGCGATTACATCGGAACGCTGGCGCATGCTTAAACTGAAAACGAAGCATTTTCTAACAGGAGAGGAGCTTTCCCGCGAAGAGTTGGAACAACTCATTTCTTTAGCGATCAAATTAAAGTCCAATCGTTTTCAGAAAACGCTAGAAAATAAAACATTGGCCTTGCTCTTTGAAAAGCCCTCTCTTCGTACTCGAGTTAGTTTTTCAGTTGCCATCAATCAACTTGCTGGAAATGTGCTTGAATTAAATTCTCAGCAGTCAAAAAAAGAACACCCCGCTGACACCTTGCGAGTACTTCAAGGGTATGTCGATGGATTGATGGTTCGCACCTTTGCTCACGAAAATCTCTTGCAAATGTGTGAGCATGCAAAAATTCCAGTGATCAATGGACTTTCAGACATTCATCATCCTTGTCAGGTTTTGGCCGATTTGCAAAGTCTGAAAGAAACTTTTGGTCACCTCCAAGGACTGACACTTTGCTATTTCGGGGACGGCAATAATATGCTCCACTCCTTACTCTTGCTCGCTCCCTTTGTGGGAGTGAATGTGAACTATTCATGTCCTGAAGGTTTTCAGCCAAACGCTCAAATTTTGAATCGATCTCAGGAGCGAGCAAAACTTGGTGGGGCAATAATCAAGAAATTCTCGTCGCCTAAAGAAGCCGCTGCTGGAGCCAATGCACTGTACACGGATGTTTGGACCAGCATGGGTTTTGAAACGGACAATCATAATGAATATCAAAAACGCATCAATGCTTTTTCAGATTACAAGTTAAACTCTGAGCTCTATTCTTTGGCCGCCGATAACGCAGCAATTATGCACTGTATGCCCATTCATGAAAACCAAGAAATCACACGAGAGATGGTTGAACACAAAAACTCCATTTTATTTCGCCAAAGCGAAAATCGTTTGCACGCGCAAAAAGCTTTGCTGATAGGACTTTTCTCATGAACACAACAGCCCCAGAGTCTAAATCGCGACTAGAAGTTCTGCGCCAAATGCTTCGTGAAGGAACAGCAGGAACTCAAGAAGAAATCTGCGAAGCTTTGAAACGACGGAAATTCGATGTCACCCAAAGTACGATTTCGCGAGATTTGCGACGGATTGGTGCAGTGAAAGCTATCGATGCTCACGGAGAAACAATTTATCGCTTGGCTGAAGAACAATACAATACTCCGGTTGTCGTGGCGGGAGGACTTGGTGAACTTCTGAAAAACATCGAACACAATGAGGCCATGATTGTCATCCACACTTCACCGGGCTCTGCGAGCTTAGTGGCCCGCCACCTGGATGCAATAAAACCTGAAGGCATCATCGGCACCTTAGCCGGTGACGACACAATTTTCGTGGCACCGGCCTCGACTCGGCAAATTCCCCACATCATTCGAATCATTCGCGAAGAATTTTCTAACGAGTAAGTTCACTATTCACAAAAATCCCACGTTCAATAAATACTCATTTTAGCGTTCTAAATAAACTCATATTTTTCTCATTTCTCTTCTGAATTGAGCTTATTGATCAAAATCGTTGGCCATAAAATTGCTTCTCAACAAAGTGGGCGAGTAATTTTAAACAAACGTTAACTGAAAAAGAAGGAGGAAAAATGGCTAATCTCATAACAGAAAATCAAAGTAAATTAAATGGTCCTAGTAGTGCTGGTAACGACTTCAAAAGCAAAATTCAATATGCTGAAAAGCAACTTGAAAAAGGAGTTCACGACACAGGTGAACGAATGGGACAAATGGCATCAAATATTGTAGATCAAAGTACAGAATATGTGAAATCAGGCAGAGATTTTGTAAAAGAAAATCCCGGAAAAGGCATTGCTGCAGCTGCTGCGGCAGGTGTTGTAGTAGGAAGCTTATTGACATTGTTTTTACGCCGAAGAAACCAAGACCATTAAGGCGATCATTTGACGATGGGCTTAGACTTTGCGGTTGAGGCCTGTCGTTATTTTTTTGGAGAATTCATGTTGAGCAAAGGATTATTTTTCGCATTTTCATCGCTAGTAAAGCCTGTTGGTAAAGCTGATTCAGAAGATTCGTTTGGACTGATTACACAAATTAAAAAAAACATTTATGATGAGATCAATTTATTAGAATACAAAATACTCAAAGGTTTAATTTTAGCATCACTTGTCATCTTTTCAATTTTTCAGCTTGAATCCTTAATGCGCTCTTATCTTGACCAATATCAAAATGCCGCGTGGCTTGAACTTATTTTTTTCGGCGTGATTAGTGTTGTAAGTTTTGTTTTATTAATAATTTTATTCAGCGATCATCGATTTTCACTATTCCGTAAAAAACAAAAATCATATGAAAAAACTCATCAGATAAACATACAAAACCTTGGTCTGCAGTTTATCGAAGGCTTTATCGATGGAGTGACCCGTCCGCCAGAAAAACAATGAAATGGGAAAAATTGATTTAAGTCAGATTTCTACGACATCTCTTAAGTTTTGTAAAAACAAAGAAGATGCCTTAAAATTGACAGGTGATTTGCAGAGGCAAATGTACGATCTTCTCTATTTGATGTTTGCTCATGATAAATACTCACTGCTAATTATTTTGCAAGGAATAGACACTGCGGGAAAAGATGGAACCGTTCGTCATATTTTTTCTTCAGCAAATCCGCAGGGAATAAAAGTTTTTTCTTTTAAAAAACCATCTCTTGAAGAAACTCGTCATGATATCTTGTGGCGCTGTCACTTGCACACTCCAGAGTGTGGTTTAACGACAATTTTCAACCGTTCTTATTATGAAGAAGTCACAACGGTGATGGTTCATCCAAAACTTTTGGAGCAACAACATATTCCTCAAGAATTTCTAAAAAGATCTGATTTTTTTAAAAGAAGATATGAAAGAATCAATGATTTTGAAAAACTTTTAACTCAAAAAGGAACTGTGTTGATCAAACTTTTTCTTCATATTTCAAAAGAGGAACAGGGAAAACGCATTAAGGAACGACTTCAAAATCGTTCAAAAAATTGGAAATTTTCACGTGCAGATCTTAAAGAGCGTCGGCATTGGAATAAATATATGTCGACTTTTGAAAAAATGCTGCTAGAGACGAACACTCCTCATGCTCCTTGGCATATTATTCCCTCAGATAATAAATGGTATCGTGATTTTTTAGTTTCAAAGCTAATTGTAGAAGCTCTTCAGAAATTGCACATGAATTTTCCTAGAGCAGAAAAATAAGTAATCACTTTAGTAAAGTGGTGCCCTTTAGGCAAAACAATTCAAGGAACGTAAACTTTCACCCATCAAGCGAAGCTCAAAGGGCTTGGTCCCAACTACCAAAAGCTCCAAGCGATCTCCTTTTGAAAATTTTTTTCCGGTGGAGTTTTTGACTCGAAATAAATACCCACGATAACTAACGATAAGTTCTCGACCTTGCAAACCATCGGAAACATCGTCTTCAATGTTTGCAAAAAACAAATCGCCTTCTTTCAAAATATCTTCAGGATTTGCCACATTGTCACCTTAAGAAAGATCCGAGCTCGAGTCCACCCTGCGGAAGACCACTTTGCGCACTTGAATCTTTTCTCCTTTAGCGTTTTGTCCTTCCACAACCTGCTGTTCAGGCTTTTTATCAATCTTTTTTTCAGCAATCATCGGCGAGGCTTCTTGAGCGTTAATCGTCGTTGGCACAAAGATTTGAGCGGCTTGTATAGGCGTCATGGCCTGACGAAAACGGTCGCCTAAATCTGAAAGTGTAATGCGATCTTCTTTTTTCATTAATGGCTGCTGAGTAATTTCAGAAGCTGGAACCGCTGGCTGCACCGCTGGCACTGGTCCTTCTTGCGATTCAATAAAATCATATTCGGAAATTGTCTGTTTATTTTGGTTATTTTCAGAAGTTTCTTTTTGAATCCATTCCGGCAAATCCTCTTCTGAAAATTGAAGTTGATTTTTATTCACCTTAGCTATGAATTCAATCTCTCCCCGGCTCAAATCTACCTGTTGGGAAATCTCATCAACTGTTGCCCCCTGGTGAGCCATGCGTGCTGCTTTCACGTATTTAATGGTATTTTTCCTCTCAACAATTTCTTGGTGAGGAATTCGATCTTGAAATATCTTTGCCACTTCCATGCTTTTAGAAATGGATGCTTCAACCATTTGCACATGTTTATCTGCATTTAAAATTTGCTGCTGAATTTCTTTCACTTTGTGTTCCATAAGTGCGGTGAGTTGGCTCACCTGAGTCTCTGTGCGATCACTCAAATCTTCAAGAACTGAAATCTTAGTTTGCAAAAGCTGCAAGCCTCGACTTAAACGAGGGTCATCCTTTGCCGGCCGATTAAGTTTCACCCAGACCGCAACAAATCCAGCCAATGCGACAAAATCAAATATCACTTGAATTAAAATCCAAAAGCTCACAACAGCCTCCGCTCACTTTATAGTCTATGGGTGAGCGCAAGCCCCTTCAACAGGGAGCAAAACAGAGGCCTGAAACTAGCCTTACGACGAGGGAAATCTCATTGATTTCATGAATTTTTTTTAAACTGTCCCTTTGATTATCAAAACAATTGCGCAGATAAATCTTGAAACCGCTGGGCGGCCTTCGCTAAATTTTCCTGGGAAGTCGCAAAACTCAGGCGCAAATATCCTTCGGCTCCAAATTCCGAGCCTGGCACAGTTGCAACCAAATGATCTGTCAAAAGAACTTCCGCCAACTCACTGGAGTTTTTAATCACTCGATTAGCTTTTTTGTGAGTTCGCCCAAGACATTCCCTGACATCGATCCACAAATAAAAAGCTCCATCAGGTGCGTTTAATTTTAAGCCCTTAACACCGGAAAGGCTTGCATAGAATTGATCTTTCTTTGCTGCTAATTTTTTTCGAACCGCCAAAAGCTCTGGCTCCCCATTTAGCAGCGCTGCTAAAGCGGCCTTCTGACTGATGGAGGAAATACTCGATGTGGTCTGACTTAAAAAATCCGCAGCAGGCTTAATCACTGCTTGAGGGCCGAGGGCCCAACCCACTCGCCAACCGGTCATCGAATATGTTTTTGAAACTCCGTTGACAAGAATCGTGCGTTCTTTCAGTTCGGGAGCCACATGCAAAATATGGGGTGAGAGCGCAGCCTCTGAAAAAATCAATCGATTGTAAATATCGTCCGAAATCAAAACAACCTGAGGATTATTTTTCAAAACTTGCGCTAGTTCACTCAATTCTTCTCTCGAGTATTGCATCCCGGTAGGATTACTAGGACTGCAAAGAATTAAGGCCTTCGTCTTTGGAGTGATAGCGGCGGACAGTAATTTTGCCGTTAATTTAAAATTTGTTTCAGCGGGACAATCAATAAATTTTGGAACACCACCTGCAAGCTCAACCATCACTGGGTAACTCACCCAATAGGGTGCGGGAATCAAAACCTCTTCGTCAGAATCAAGAATCATCATGAGTACTGAGTACAAAATGTACTTAGCTCCGCAGCCGACAACAACATCATTAGCAGAGTAGCTGACTCCCATTTGCGCTGAAGTTTGCTTGGCCACCTCTTGACGAAGTTCAATAATTCCATGAGCCGCTGTGTACTTGGTAAAACCCTTCTGGATCGCTTCAATGCCAGCATCACTGGCTACTTTAAAAGTCGCCCAATCAGGTTCACCGACGGTAAGGGAAACAACATCTTTTCCTGCTGCTTGCAACTCGCGAGCTCGATTGGCCATGGCTAAGGTTGGTGATGGTTTTAAAGCTTTTGCGCGTTTTGAAATCACTTTTTTCCCCACTTTCGTTTCAGAGGCCCAATGACCTCGGGAGGCACAAGTCCCTCAAGAGGACCGCCATTTTTTGCTACATCCTTCACCATTCTTGATGAAATAAAATAATATTCAGGAGAGGCAAAAACTAAAATTGTCTCGATCTCAGGATCAATCGTTTTGTTAATATTTCCCATACTCGCTTCATATTCAAAATCAACCACCGCGCGAAGACCTCTCACTAATACTTTTGCACCGCATTTTTTTGCATATTCGACGGTCAGTCCTTGATGACTGTCCACTCGAATATTTTTTATTTTTTTTAGTGATTGTTGAATCATTTTTATTCGTTCTTCAACGGTAAATAAAGAGGCTTTGTCTGGAGCGTGCGCCACTAAAATAATCACTTCATCAAAGAGTTTTGAAATTCGTTGGATGATATCAATATGCCCCAAGGTGATTGGATCAAAACTTCCAGGGTACACGGCCGTACTGAAATTTTTTTTCATATTTTTTTATTTATCATTTCTGTTTATAAAAAGATAAATATTTGTCTCCGAATTCGCGCACATCATAGCGAACGAGTTCGCCGTAGTCGTCACCAATTTTTTCTTTTCGCCCTGACTCAATTGTCATTAAGCTTTTGGCGTGGAAAATCTTCGAGGTCGACGCGGCGAGCATGACCTCGTCTGCCATTTTCTCTGTAAAGGGAGGATCGGCAAAGATGATATCGAAGGGCTCACCTGAATAAGTTTTTAAAAAAGACAAGACGTCTTTCTGAATAATTTCAACCGGCTCTCCGATGGAAAGTTTTTTTAAATTGGCACGCATGATGTCTACAGATTTTCTATTCTTCTCCACCATTGTTAATTCTTTCGCCCCGCGAGAAAGTGCCTCCAGACCTAGGCTTCCCGTACCTGAAAATAGATCTAAAACTCTAACGCCATCGAATTCTCCAATTAAGATATTGAAAAGGCTTTCCTTAACCCGATCAGTCGTTGGCCGAATATGATCGGCATTGAATGGCACTAAATTTCCTTTGTATTTACCTGAAATAATTCTCAATGACTTCTCCTAAATTATTATCGCTTTGTTTTTTGGCGAGTCTGTTGCAAAGGTTTTATTGCAGACCGTTGTCCAATTTTTGCGTGAAAGGATCGAATGTGTTTACGAAATTCACCCTCTAGAGTTTTAAAGTGAACCTCAACAGTCATGACTCGCTCTCTATTTCCTTTTGGAATATAAGGTTCTGAAGACTCGGTCGAATGAACCACCTTAACGACTTCGTGAATTTTTTCTTTTGTCACTGGAATCTCAAAATCACATACGTATTCTTCACCGATGCGATAGAGATGTTTGACGGATCTAAAAATAAATCCAAAATCCTCTAATCGCTGAATCAAACACTCAAGTGGGGGCTGTCCTTCTGTCGTCGCAAAATGACAAGTAATTGGATAGGGCTGTACTTTGACTATTTTTACTTCTTTTAAGTTTGTATCAGACATTGCATTTTTTTGGCTTCGAGCCTTTTTCCTTTTAATTAATTTTTCCGGAATTCTCTTTCATTAGTCCTTCAGCAACTTCGACCACTCTAAATATATCGTCAAAAGGCTTTAAGAGAAACAAGTCAGCATTCTCTATTAACTTTGGACTAGCTTGATCGCCACCCGTGTATGCTGACATTAAAATGATTTTGGTTTTTTCACGAATTTTTTGATCCAAATTTTGAATCACTTGTGGCCCGGTCAATCCCGGCATCAACACGTCAACAAACGCGAGCTCGGGCTGTTCCTTCGTCCAGACCTCTAAACCCTGAATACCATCAACACTCTCAATGACCTGGTGCCCACGAGAGATCAAAGCACGCATGAGTGAACGTCGAACCAAGGGTTCATCATCAATAATGAGAATTTTCATTCTGAGCCCTCCTTTTTTCGTGAAACGAATGGCAAAGTAACAATAAATTGGCTGCCCTTGTTCATTTCCGTCTCTAGTCGAATATGACCACCCATTTTCTTGATGATCTCAAGCGATAAGCTTAAACCAAGCCCCGTTCCCTGGCTTTCATTTTTGGTAGTAAAAAAGGGTTCAAATATTTTTTCTCTAATTGTTTCAGGAATTCCAGGACCTGAATCTGAAATAATTAATTCCACCTGCTGACCGTCCTGAATCACGTGAGTGATGATTTCCAAATTTCCGCCGTCTTTCATCGCTTGGCAGGCATTTGTCACCAAATTAAAAACCACTTGCTGCATTAATTGCGGATCTGCAGCCACTAGAGTTTCTCGATCTTCAAGATGTAAGTAGCAACGATGATTTCTAATGGTCGTCTTTAATAAGGGCATTGTGCGATCTACAATTTCTGCCAAAGAAATTTCTTGCAGTTTTTTTGGAGTGCCACTGGAAAATTCTAAAAGGTTTTTTATAATCATTTGCGACCTGGCGGCAGCTTTTTCAATTTCTTTTAAATCATTATTTAGCTGCGACTGATCTTTGGATTCTTCGATCATCACTTGAGTCAAATTACGAATTCCAGAGAGTGGGTTATTTAATTCATGTGCAATATTCCCCGCTAGCAAACCCAAGGCACTCATTTTTTCACTCTGCAACATTCGAACATAAAGCTGCCGAGCTTGGGTTACATCCACATATTGGTTTACCACGGTCGATGTTTTTGCAGAACCGCTCAAATGAATTGGATAGGAACTCACCTCATAAAGATGACCACCAACTTGAATTTGATTCGTTCGAGGGCTTCCGTCAGACAAAGTTTGAATCATTGGACAACCATCGCATGGACTTGTCCTCTGTGCGAAAGACTCATAACAATGGCGATGCACGATTCTTTCAGAAAATTTGCTATTGGAATGAAGTACATGATAATCAACATCAACAATAGCCAAAGGATCACGGAGACCATTAAAGGTTCTTTCCCAACGATAAGATTGCCGAGCCAAGGCTCTTTGCAAAAAAGAGCGATCGATAGCCACTGATACTGGCAATAAAACTTTACTAAAATGATCTAAAAACAAAAGTTGCTCGCTCTCTGTCATTGAGCTCTCTATACATAATATGGCTGCGACCTCAGAAAAACCAAATTTTCGAATGAGCTTCACCTGCAAAGGGATGGACACCACTCGAATAAATGGCCGGCCAAAATAATTTGCTAAATCACGACTCATTTCCTTATCATTCAGAATTGTTTTTTCGGAAAATTGAAAATGCTCTCGTCCCGCATTCATCAGGCCCGAAGACCAATAGGCACCCGAACGATAGGAAATAATTTCCACTTGACCCATGTCTTCACGGATTTCATCTCTTAAAACTAAAATTGGATCACCTAAACGAACAAATTTTTTCATGTATTTTCGGACATGATCCATTAATTCTTCAAATGAAATATTTTGCGATAATTCTTTGATAAAACGAATCAACTGTCGCACCAAATCCAATTTTGCATCCATTTCATCTTTTGATTGACGGATGTGAATCGTTCGATCTTCGACGGTTTTTTCAAGACTTAACGTTAGAGTCTCAAGCTCTCTGTTTTGTTTCGAGGCTTCTTTCATTAGTCGAGCTTGGCTGCGGGACAGCTCAGCCTCAACGCAAGCTGTTTGCAAATGCATCCGAATTTCTTGAGGAGAAATTGAAAAACTTAGAGCTCGAAAAGCGTGAACCCGATTAATTGAATCTCGCACATTTTTTTCGGTCCAATCCTTTACAATCATTATCCGCGCAGTGTGAGGAGACAATTGCAAAGACAATTCAAATATAGCGAATATATGATCCGGCTTTTCGTCGACGGCAATCAGGATATCCGTATCACCTAATGAAAGGTACTGAACAAGTTCCTCAGTGTTATTTAATTTAATGAGTTGATACTGATTAAAAAAGCTACCGGCTGAAATCTCAGCAGTGAGTACGCTTTCCATGTATTGATGAGTATCAATCAAGACAATGCGTTTCTGCTTCTCAAGTTCCCTTGAAAAAGATCCGTTCTGAGAATCCTTTTGCGTCTTTGGCATTCTCGTCCTTCAATCCTTGGCTCAGCTTACTGATTTCGTCGAACCAAACTTGCAATGCATGACCAAGATCATACTCAAGGATTTCCGACAAAAAAACAAAATCCTTTTTCTCGAAGGTTTTCAGTGCCTCACCAATGGCTCGGGCCGTCAATTCCTCTGCTTTACACCAACTCACTTGGCTGGCCGGAGAAGTTTTAATAATAGATTCCAGGCTAATCAAACTTTCCATAAGAAACTGACAAGTATCCAGCAAATTCACAAAGGCTTTCAAATGACCTTCGAGACCTTTAAATCTGATCTCTTTGGCCAGTTCTTCGGCATTTTTCATTAAAGCTGGCAATTCTTTAGACCAATTATCCAAAAGATTGAAAAGCAGAGTCTGCGGGCTCTGACTTTCAATCTCAATAAATTCAATCTCATGCAGACCCATCTGAGACAGTCGTTTTTCGTCAGCTTCAGAGATTGACAGCCCATTCAACTTAAATTGGCAAATCACTTCGCCTTGACTCAAAAAACGTTCCTCTAGAGCTTTAATTAAAGCCCCCAGTTCAGTGATCGACGAAAAATTCGTTTGAAGCTCTGCCCTATCGATTAATGTTTTTGTCATCGTAGCTCCTTTTCCGGAGTTCGAGTTGAGTTCTTATAAAGATCTAAAACTTTTTGGAATAAATCGTGAATCTCCATCGTTCGTTGCAAAATAGTCTTCATATCGGCTGGCGGAATCCGAACTTTTTCAGTTTGGTACCATCTAACTAATGACTGAGTTGCAGGTACCAGCTTAGCGATGGTCTCAATAATTTCTTCCCCACGCTCAATAAACGGAGCCGCTTTTGCTACATCTCCGGAGCGATCCACATTACCCATTTGTTGGAGCATGATTTGATTAATTTCTGCCATTTGAACAATCGCATCAACAAAATTTGGATCATCATTCGAAGGAAAATCTTCTGCCATATAAAGTGCTCGTAAAAACAACCACTCAAAGTCAGCAGATTTGGGGGTGAATGCTGAATAACTGGGTGTCCCCGCCGTTGTATGAATCACACTCAGGTCTTGTTTCTCGCCATTCAAATTCCTATAAATGACAGTGGCCACTTTTTCAGAGGATAAATCTTCTTCCGTCTTCGCCCGAACAATCACGCTATCCATTGAACGAGGACCGGTCTCCCAAAAATTGACCGAGGCCAGAGATATATTAACACAAGGTGTGTTTGTTAAAGTTGCCATATGCATTGGCGCACTATCACAACCAATCAAAACACGAGCCCCTTTAATGATGGGAAAAAGTTCAGTTAATTTTGTCTGTCCCACCAAATTATGAACAGAGCCAAGCTCCATCATTTCAGTGATGTGTTTTCCAATCAAAGCTTCGCCTTCGGAACCAATCAGAACAAATGGCAATGCTGTTTGTTGATGAAGGATCTGCAAAATTTGCGTCCATTTTTCAGCAGAAAGAGTTTTAGTCGACTCGCTCGCTCCAATGTGAACCGCAATGTATTCTCTTGGAAGATTTTTGCTACAGCTGGGCATTGGATGAGGTGGTCGGAAATCATCTGGGGTTAAATCTGAGCCGACCAAACTAGAAAATATTTCTATTAAATGAAAACGATTGGGACGATCAATACCCACCTGTGCATAAAAATAGGCGCTCATATCATCGGGAATTGCAAAAAAACCATCTTTAAATCGTGTGTACCCACAAACTTCAGTGGCCGAATTAGAAATGTAATGTGTCAAATAACTCGATAACGGCGAAAAGGAAAAATTGTATATCTTGTCGTAGGCTTCATGATGAAGCTGATCAACAAAAACACTTAACAGATCAAAAGATTCTTGGACTTCCATTTTAGGTTGAACCAAAGGAGCCAGAATTTCTTTTGTCGGCAATTGATGAACTTTATGAACCGACGTCAACCCCTCAAAAGCCGTCGCAAATCGAGGACGCGTAAGCACATGCACTTCCGCTTCGGGAAATTTTCTTCGCAAGGCCCGAATCGCGGGCCAAGACATATAAATATCACCGAGTCTGGCTAGTTGCAGTACGAGAATTTTCATTTTTTACCTGCTCTCTGGTCATTTCTACTAACATTTTGAGTTTTTCTGTATCTCTCGTATAACCTTGGGTTTTGATTATCTCGTCATAAGCCTTTTCAAGGCGCTGCAGAGCTAAGGTCAAATAATGTTCGAGTTCTTGCGACATAAATAAAATTCCTTTCATTTAATTCCACTAATATTGATTTTATTAACTTTAGTTCAATTTCTATCAGAGCTCGTGACTCCTGAAGACACTCTTTGATTTTTTTTAATTGTTGGAACGGTGGCTCTTCAATATTCAAGGTTTCTAAAAGTGTAAAAAAATAATTTTTTCCACTTGGTTTTCCAAATAAATGATTTGTCACTTCATCCATTAAAAGATTTTTAAACGCCGAACTCGAAGCCTCAGTTTGATTCAGTAAAAATGGGGTCATTTGTTTTCGAAAATTGGTCTCAAGTCGGTCGATGAATAATTCGTGAGTCTGAAATTCAAACAGACGATTTTGCAGCCCTGTCTGAATAACCGCCAAGCTTGTTGGCCGAGCAAGCTCCCGAGAGTGTTCTTCAATAAACATATATGAAGCCGAGCCAAAAGGCCCCGCTGTTTCCAAGTGACCACGATCTAAATATATCTGCCAAGTGAGTTGCTCCAAAAATCTATTGAGATTTGTCACCTCAGCTCCTTTGCTAATTTTTTTTAAAAATATTATTCCATTTTTATTAGTTGAAACTTGCCAAATATGACTTTGAATTTGAGGCAGCTCTTGATTGAGAATTCTTGAGTCAATCACTGAGCTCACACAATTCACTGCTAAGTCTTCAGCACAAATCTGTGTTTCACGAAAACAAGACTTTGAATGTAAACAAGGCGCGCAGTGAGTTCGTGGTTGCAAGATCACGGCGTCGGCTTGCATAGGGGCTGTTTTCTCTGGATTGGCGCTTCCCAGAAATAAACTCACAAGCGGTGTTCCTACCTGTGCGGCCAAGTGTTGAACACTTGTATCACCCGTGATCAACAAATCAGTGTGCAATAAAAAACTTTTAAGATCTGTCCAATTAAGTATTTGAATTTTGCAATTCAATTTTTCAGAAAAGGTCTGTCGAATTATTTCTTCTTCGTTTGGTGCACCTAAAATTGAAATTTCTAAATGAGGATGATTTAAGTTCATCAAAGCAACGAGCTCTGCAAAATTCTTCATCGGCCAGTTTTTTTTCTGATCGCTTGTCAGTACTTGAATGGCAATTTTTTGAATATTCCCTTTTTTTGCTAACGCTGAAAGTGGTGATTTGTGCGAAGTGTGTCTAGGAATTGAATGCGCTTGCCTGAGCAAATCAATCCCTTGAAAAGGCGAATTCAAATTTCTACTGAAATTTTCATTTATAAAACGCAACCAAAGATTATCCGGCCGAACGACTCGACTTTCTTGAAATCGCATTCCGCTTTTTTCCCCCGCACAGAGCAAATCCATTATCCGAGCAGAAAACATCGTGTGAGAGAAATTAATAATTTGATCAAAATGAAATTCATTCAAAGTTTTAACTAATTTTTGTAAAGAAAAATAAGCGGATAGCTTCGGTCGGTCTGATTCTACAAGTGATCTTTGAATTTGAGCTCTGGGTAAAATGTGAATATTTTTATACTTTCCTGATTCTCGTATATATTTTTCACTCACATCATTAATCAATAAATGAAGCTCCGCCTGAGGATACTCAGTTCTTAGATCCTCGATGATTGACTCCTGCATGATAAAATCGCCCACGCGTAAGAGCGACAAAACCAAAATTCTCATTCAATTAGCTCCCGCAGCGCTCGCCAAAACTTCACTTCCTCATTCCCGCCATCTGCGCCGACAAAATCCAGATCTTTAAGTGAAAAATCAATTGAAGAAATCTTATCCTTCAGCCCTTGACTGGTAACTTCTAGTCTATTCTCTTCCGCAGCACGAGCAAGACTACTTGCTGAATTCTGAGTTAAACGAAAATACTCGACCATGTATTGATTTTCTAACCCTGCCCATGCCGGCCGAAAATTTAATACTAGATCGTATTCCAAACAAGACAATGAAGCTGCCGATTCATGATTATAACACTGAATTTGTGGGCTAGTTTGTCTAAGAAGCTCTATCCAACTTTTTGTTGTTTGAAAAATCTCATCATCCAAATCAATCACTTTTAAAGCTAATTTTGGAAACTTATTAACTAGCGCAATTAAATGATATCCGGCGCCAAGTCCCAAAACTACAACCGTTCGATCCTCAGAATGAATTTTCTGCCGACTGAGCCACTCCTCAGCTTCTTTCTGAGGGTCGCGTGGAGAGCATAGGCAACGTCCATTACGACTCAGCGTTCTCAAACCATCGGTGGTTTTATGCTCTTCAAGATGATTCATTCACAGCTTCCTTGTTTCATGCGGCTTAATTCTTGGTATACTTCCGACATTTCTTGATGCTCAGGCTTCCAAAGAAGAACTCGTTCGGCTTCAATTTTTGCAAGATCGAATTTATTTACTTTGCAAAAAAGGTGTACCAGAACAAGTGATATTTCTTCGTCCAAATCGACTTTAGATAAGTAATTTTCCACAACTTCAATTGCGTTCAAATATCGAGATTCACGAACACACCAATTAGCAAAGAGCTGCACCGCTGTTCGATTGGCGGGATTGATATCAATTGCACTCTCTATATTTGCGAAGGCTAATGGCACATCACCCATTTCATGATGAACTAAGGAAAGTCCGACCCATGCTTTATCATTTTTTGGATTTTTCGTTACTGCCGATCGAAAACGCTCAAGAGCCGACTGATAATCATTTCTTTGAATACTCAATGTACCCAAATTAACTGAAAGTATGTCAGAGTCCGGATTCAGAGTGAAAGCTTTGTGAAAATACTCCTCGGCGCCCTCAAAGTCTCCCATCTTTGTCATGATGTTTCCCATGTTTTTATAAACATCAAAAAGGACTTCGTTCTCTGTAAGAACAAGACCTAAGCACTCGTGATAATATTTAAGCGCTTGATCATCATTTCCCTGCCTATAATAGAGATGTGCCAATTCTGCATAATTTTCAAAAAATAATTCATTTTTACAAATGACATTTTGTATTGATATCAACTGATTTAAGTCTTTTATCGGATTCAAAAATATTTTTGCTTTTTTCAAGGCTAATGGATTTTTCGAATCTAGCTTGAGTGCTTCATAAACCAATACTCTTGCTAAGTCTTTTTCGCCATGACTTAAAAGCGTTTCAGCATTAAGTAATAATTCTGCCACTGAAGCTTTTGCCGAAGAAGAAGTTCTTTTTAAAGCACTTCTTTCGGAGCTGTCCGTTTTTGGCAGAACAGATGTCTCCGGCAAATTCTCTTCCGTGAAACGCGCGAAAGCCTTTTCGCGATGATCCGGAGACTCCGGTACTATTTCAAAAAATGAAGTTTTTTTGGGTTCGACGTCCGGAGAAACCGGCATCACAAATTTTTGTTCAGACTTCTGTCTTGTAGCTGCATCCTGCATGCGTCCGATACTCCTTGTTAACTCATTAAACATCGGAGCAAGAGGAGTGCCAGAAAGTCCTTGCATCCTGATTTGGAGATGGACATAAAATCTTTATGAAATAGTCATTTTAGTGGCACAACACGCCCAGCTAAGCGTCAATTCCGTGACGTCGAATTTATTTTCTCTTTCAACTGATTTTTTAATAGTACTCTGACAAAAGTCTAGCCAATGGCTAATAAAGTCCTTTTAATTTTTTTCTGTGATTTCCGGAAGAGCTAATTTCTTTAATTCATTTAACTTTATTTCCATATCAACAGGCAATCGTAAACCACTGCTTCCGGTGTAACCAAAATAAACAGACTCTTCCAATTTTGAAAAACATTTTTCAGACCACTTGGTGTGTGGCACCTGTCGAATGCATGAGTCATAATAATCTTCGTGCAAAGACCAAATGGAAAGATCTCTCACTGCTTCGTAACTATTACCGGTGAGATATAAAGCTTCCCCCAACTGGTCTTTATTCAGCTGATGTGTTAATATTAAATGCAAATCAGACAAAGCTCTCAGAAAAAAAATATCGCCTCCTCGATCCGCTAGACCCATCTGAGAATTTCGCCCCGCCTTAACCAAGGCTTCACTGCGCTTAAGCAAATCCTCCACTTTATCACTTTTCATTGGTTTTTCTTTCAGCCAAGTTCGTATCGCTTGATCCCAAGATCGCGCATTTTGTCGTAAGTAATATGGTGATTGATCACTATTTTCTACAAGCTGTGCAATTTCCAAGGATTTTTTTGGTGCTCGTTGAAACTTTATCGAGATTGAAAGCGCGTACCGAACCGCTCGATCAAGATCGAAAAGATTTCCATTTTTTTTCAAGGACGCTTTAATCACCGTCTCGAATTCAGAGAAAGCTCGATCAAACTGGCGAGTTGCTAAAAGATATTCGCCTCTCTCCATCGGATTCATTGTCTTTAAGCTTTGCTCGATTTGGCTTGTGTTAAAAGAGGGGCCAGAAGAGGTTCGTGTGTGACACTCAATGCAATAAGCCGTCACGTTCATTAATGTATAACGGGCAAATTCACGTTTTCCCGCGTCCAAACTCTCTTTGGCTCTTTTTAAATCTTCATCGAAGGCCTTTGAAATAAATCTCAAACTTGGGTCGAGATGTTCCACTTGAGGAGTGTGAACAACCTGTTTGGATATTTCTAAAAGACTTGTAACCTCTTGATTAATTTTTTCCGTGTTTTCAGGTGCATTGAATTGTTTTGTATCAATAATCATCGGCAAAAGTCTCGTGAGATTTTCCCGATAACTTTGCATAGTAGCAACCAGAATTGGCGCTGAATCGGTTTTTTCAGTCAGACTTTCTTTGTTTGAATTCGAGCTCTGACATGCCAATGCGCAGGTAAGAAAAATAATGGAACTTAAGTAAGTAACTGCTCTCAAATCTTTTTTCATCGCTCGCCCCTCTGTACTTTGAGCAAAGTTTATGCTCAGCTCAAGGGACGAGCAACAGGTTTTACGCTTCTTCGTCGAGACGTCTCGTTGGGCCACGTCCAGATTTGTAACGCCCCATTGCAGACTTCGTCTTTCGAAGATCTTGAAGCTCTCTAATGATATTGGATTTTGCCATTTCAATGCAGGTCAAAACCTCTAAATCTTGAGCTAAGATTCGACTCACGTATTCGTCTTTGATCGCCAACACCTCTTTGACCTGTAACCGAACATCAGAACTGACTGGCGTTGCCATGTTCTCTTGAGCCGCCTCGATTTCTTTATCGAGATACTTGATCAGGTCTAGGATTTTGTCTCTCATTTGATAGAAGGCTTCGATGCCATCAAAATTCCCTTTAGAAAAATTCAACAGTTCTTTCTCGTTGACTGAGTAAAATTTTTCAAGGTAGTGATTTTTCTGATTTAAAAGTGTGATGATTCTCATCATAGCCCCTCCTAGGCAAATTATTTAAAAAATCAAACTGTCTATCCTAGACAGCTTTTTTATCGTTCTTTTCCGCTGACGACTTTGCGACTTCATCTTTTTTCAATTTCTCAACAGCTTGTACCCAAGCTTCATAAAGCGTCTCTAATAATTTCAGATTGCTCTTCAGCGGCTCCACCGAGCCAGTTATATTGGCTTTACTGTATTGCTCTGTCATAAACATATACAGTTGCTCCAAACGGCTCGCAATTTCACCACCAGCTTTATGATCAAGCGTATTATTCAATTCTAAAATAATATCAAAAGCACGTCCGATATTTTCACATCTTGCCGCGACTTTTTTTTCGTCGATTGCTTTGATGGCTAGCTTTGTAAATTTAATCGCGCCCTCATACATCATCAAAAGCAGTTTCTCTCTGCTGGCACTGGTGATCTGCGTCGATTTGTATTTTTGATAAGGATTACTCATATAGTTATTGTTTCGGTAATATCAGGAAAACCTTTAGATCATAAAGGTCCTGATATTAGCTTCCCGCCTTTCCGCCACCGCTTGCTAAGCCAGCCACTTGAGAGCCCTGCTGGTTTAATCTCGACATTTGAGCTTCTAAATCACCGAACTTTTGTCTTAGTGATTCTTCTTTCTTTTCTAATTGTCGATTCTTAGTATCTATACGTTGATCAAGTTGTTTGATCTTGTCCTGCACACTGTGCTTACGCATGGTGATCGGGCCGAAAGCGCCGTTGATCAAATTTGTAACTTGTCTTTTTACTGTAGGAATAAAACCGGTTTTCATGCCGTCCCCACGCAAAAAGTTTGCTACGCCTTGTGGATCCGAGGCTAAAGTTTTATTAAATTTTTCTTGGTTTAAATTCAAAGTTCCATTTCGATTAAATTCAACACCTAAATCTGCTATTCTGCTGAGATTGTCTGAAAGACCGTATTGAGGAGTTAAAATAACACGGCGAAAATCATTTTCAATCGTTCGCAACATTCCGTCGCCACCCATCGGACCAAGATGTTCACGACCGTCTTTACTTTTTTGAAGTTTATGCTGGTTTTGAATCCAACTTAAAACACCGTTGTAGGCATCAACAAAAGATTTGATCTTTCCTGAAATCACTTCCATATCTTCTTTGACTGTGATGGCAATTGGTCGCCCCGGCACCGCTTGCTTCAAATCTAATGTGACTCCAGGAATCACATCTTTTATCTGATTTTCACCAACTTCCATTTCAAAACCGTCCACTTTAACTTTCGCATTCTGCCCAACTTTTTGTTCATCGAAATAAAAATCCTGGTCTCCGTCTAACATATAAACTGTTGGAAATGTTACCTGCTTATCATCGCCAGTCGCCAATCCTGTGACCATAATTCGAAATGGATTTTCTTTATCTTTACGATCATTGATGACACTCGCCCGCACACCAGTATTGGAAGAATTGATCGTCGCCGCAACACTTTTTAATGTGTTGTTCTTGCCATTGATGTAAACTTCTTTACTTCCTTCCGATGTTTCAAATTTCATATAACCAACACCCATCTGAGTGCGATCTGGATCTGGGAAACCTGACGATAAGGCTCCGGCTTTGCTGGCCAACTGTTCAACCTCAACCATCCAGCTGCCAGTTCCAGCTTCTGCAGGATCCGCAGAACCATTGATGATGTTTGGATCACCAGAATTTAATTTCATATTTGTAAAGCCGCGCATTCCAACAAGTTCACCGATGCTTTTTGGAATTTCGTTCACTTTTGTTTCTAATTCTTCAACGAGTTTATATTTTTCGTCTTCGACGGCTTTCTTTGTTTCCATTTGCTTCACAGGAATGCGCTCCGCATCCATGAGTTGATCAACAATGTTTGGCGGGAGCCCAGAAGCCATTCCCGTAATTCTAATCGCCGGCATATTTTTATTATCCCAAAATGAGACAGAAACTGTGAGTCAATAATATGTCTTTTTATTCCTGGCGTTTGGTCCAAGCGATTGTTTTTTTTGATTGAATTTTGACTGGACTAGAAAGAAAAACTCAGGCGGTCTTCCGCAACAGTTGTCCTTTTTCAGTGTTCTTAACAACTTGCAAAGACCATAATTCGAGCTCAGGGATTCTTCTGACAATTTTACCAGATGGCTCTTTTAAAAAAACAAACCTTTTTCCCTCAAGTTCTACTGGCTCCACACTTAGACTATGGTCTTTGACGACACTCAATGATTTCAAGTGTTCAATTGCTTTTTTAAATTGCTCATCAGACATCGGAGGATGATGTTCCTCTTGATTTCCGCCTGGCATTTGCCCATTGGCATCGCGATCGGTTGTCGAATCAGATTTAATAGTCCTTTCGACTTTTTCTTTGCCACGAATGGTAGACGGTAAAACTGCGTTGAGTACGCCTTTGATATCCATGTTCTTCGCATCGGAAAATTCAGATATATAAATCACGAGACCCGACCATTTCCACTATTTGGTCGAGTTTAAATTTGCAGTGGCCCTACTCTGTTCAATGATACCTATACAAAAGTACCCCAGGTTATCTTCTCATAAATTTGCCTGAAATAAATTTACAAGAAGATAACCTAGGTAGGTTGGTACCGAGGAAGCTGGAGAGCCCACCTCATTTTCAACTTGCTTATTTTTTCTACTAATTAATTCGGCAAGTCGGTGAAAAGATTTTCACCGACTTATCTTATTAATTAACCAATCAATTTCATTGCTAAAATTGGTTGCTGATTCGCTTGCGCGGCCATCGCCACAGAAGCCTGCAACAACACTTGATTTCGAGCCGCATCTGCTGATGACTGAGCGATGTCAGTATCGCGGATTCGAGCATTTGCTGAAGACAGATTTTCGTGTTGAACACCTAAATTTTCCACTGCTGACTGCAATCGATTCTGGATCGCACCAATGTTAGCTCGGAAACTATTTACTTTTTCCTGAGCGGTATCAATCACCATCAGCATGTCTTGCGCACCTTGCTTCGATGAAAAATCAATACTTGAAATTCCTAATGCATCTGTCGTTGCATTCAATTCACTGGCCTTGAAAGAAATTCGATCTTCCACTCCCGTATTATTTACACCCACCTGAATTTCAAAATTCTGAGCAGAGCCGTCTAATAAATTTGTTTTGCCAAAACGATTCGTTTTTGCGATTCGCTCTGTTTCATCTCTTAGTTGTTGAACCTCTTTATTAATATAACCACGCTCATTTTCACCGACGGTGTCTGAAGAAGCTTGGATAGCCAGCTCTCTCATACGAGTCAGAATATTCGAAGTCTCACCTAGTCCACCCTCTGCGACTTGCACCATTGATATACCATCATTGGCATTACGAGACGCTTGCGCGTAACTTCGAATCTGAGACTTTAACATTTCGCTAATTCCCAGGCCGGCGGCATCATCTGCCGCTTTAGTGATTCGACTGCCCGACGCAATTTGCGCCATGCTTTTTTGAATCTCTCCTTGTGATTTTGAAAGTGTACGTTGAGCGTTGATCGACGCCATGTTTGTTGAAATTCTCATTCCCATTTGGGACCTCCAGTTTTAAGGGCTTCTTGACCTCAACCAATAATGACGGCTTACCTACAAGCACATGCATTTGGCGCAGCATCCTTTGCCGCTTGGTTTATTTTAGAAACAAAGAAAATCCTTGCTTCCACAGACCAGAAACAAAGCTCATCCTTGTTTCCAGCGGTAACACGTTGGAGACCTCAACTTTTCTAAACTTTGTTGCTAACGATCGAGATTGGCAGTCACTCCGAATCTCGCTCTCACTCTGTTTAGTCGAGTCTTGATCTACTTGCGTACCTATCCAATCGGCGAGGTCGGGCAAATCTTTAGTCTCGTCTAGTGAAACTAGACTGAGGTCGTGGAGGAACTAGACTTTGATCTTGAAAAATCTCACTTTAAATATGATTTTTTAAAAAAATCCCCTACTAAAGTCTAGTGGTAAAAAAATCGCGTCGAGGTCTGGCTGGACTTTTTTCAGAGGTCCTTACGTCGGGGTCACCATTGATATCTATATATAGAAAAAGATTTTAGAGTGTGAAAAATTTCTTCAGTCGCAGCAGCGCCTCAGTAATTTCATCTTTATTATTATAAATATGAGGAGATAGTCGTAGATACATCTCACCGTTGACAAAGTTGATCGAGCATTGAACCTTTGTTTGCTCAAGTAAATCTTCGATCAATTTCGTGAATACAATTTTAGAAAACTTCTCGGGCATTAAAAATGAGTGCAAAGGTCCCTGCATTTGAGAGTCCTTCGAAGCAAATCTTGGAAAACCCAAAATTCTCTCTGCCTCTGAAATTAAGTGATTATCAAGTGCACGCTTAAGAGAAAAAATCTGATTTTGCCCTTGTTCTTGCCAAAATTTCAAAGTAGCCAACAAGGCAAAAAATGGAGAAAAATCATGGCAGCCCAACATTAAAGAACGAATTGCCTGAGGATCGCCTTCGGCAAAACTCGCAAAAGGTTCTTGTAAATCATAAGAAATCCATCCGGCTTGAATGGGTTGCAATTCCGTAAAAGACTCTCGACGAGCCCAACCAAATCCGGTTCCTTTTGGCCCCATCCACCACTTGTGTAAATTGCCCGCATAAAAATCTAATGATGAATTTTCCAAATCCAATTTTAAAAAACCTGGTGAGTGAGCCCCATCAATAACTGTAAAAATTCCCCGAGCACGAGCCTCACGACCAATCTTTTCCAAAGGAACGACCACTCCGCTCCCCGTAAAAATTTCACTTATTACGAGCATTTTTGTTTTTGGCGTGAATGACGAAACCACGCGATCAACTAAATCATCGGCCGTCATTTCACTTATTTCCTGACGAGAAGGCATAGTGAATGTTTTTAAATTTAAAGAATCTCTTTCTGCCCTAAAACGACAAATATTAAAAACAGCACCGTATTCTTGATCAGAAGTGAGGATTTCACTCGCAGGGGGCAATTTCACACCCAGAATAAATTCATTCAATGGTTGAGTGACATTGGCTCGAAAAAAGAAATTTTTGGGATTTGCTCCAAAATGAGGAGCTATTTGTTTCTGCACACTCCAAAGCTTTTGCCACGCTTGAAACATCCCGGCGGTGGGATTTTGTTCATACAAGTCGAGCTCAGCTTTGACCTCTTGAATGACAGAAAGAGGCACCAGTGAATGCGAACCAGAATTAAGATAAATGAGCTCCGGATGGGTTCTAAAAAACTTTTTCATGAGCACTAGTCAACACAGACTCACAGTTTTTGTCTACCGATTTCAGATAACTTCACTCACCAGATATTGCTCTAGCATCGGCTTTTCAGCCGCTAGAAAAAAACCCTCGGAGCGGATGCCCCGAGGGGGGCTTAAGAGTTCGCAGGTCTGTGGGCTACGCACTCCTTAACTTGGTGATTTCCTGCCCTTACGAACAGGATTTATTATTACTATTATAAATTCTGAACTAACTTCAGTGCCATGTTCGGTTGCTGATTGGCTTGCGCCAACACGGAGACCGCGGCATTTTGTAGAACGCTCGCTGAAGCAATCTCTGAAGATTCTTTGGCAACATCCACATCTCTGATACGGCTATTCGCCGCACTGATGTTCTCGTACTGAACATCTAAGTTCGAGACCGTGCTCTCTAATCGCGACTGAATCGCACCGAAGTTTGCTCGCAAAACTCCGACTTTATCTAAGCCTTTGTCGACCACCGACAAAGCGTCACGAGCACCGGATTTGTCCGACATATCAATGCCATCGATTCCCAATGTTGAGGCACGCGCATCTGAAGAAAGACTAAACTTGATTCTGTTTTCTTCTCCGCCGTAAGCGCCGACATGGTACTCTTGGACTCCGCCTGATCCATCGAGAAGTTTTTTCGTTCCGAACTGAGTCGTATTGGCGATACGATCAGCCTCTTCTACCAGATTTTTTGATTCATTTTGAATGAAGGTGCGCTCTTGATCTCCGACTGTGTCGGAGGCCGCTTGGATCCCAAGCTCTCTCAATCGCACCATGATATTCGAAATTTCATTGAGACCACCCTCAGACACCTGAATGGCTGAAACTGCGTTGAAGGCATTTTGTCTTGCCATCGCAGTTCCCCTAATTTGACCGCGCAAGTGTTCTGAAATGGCGAGTCCCGCAGCATCATCACCCGCATGCACGATGCGACTTCCTGATGCTAAGGCTTGAGTCGAATGCTCTAACCGCCTTTGCTGGATGTCCATTACCCGCTGAGCGGATATGGACGGTAAATTTGTTTGGATTCTTAAGCCCATATTGTCCTCCCTACAGACAAAAAGTTTTTCCCTTTTTCCACTTCCTGAGCTCATAAACAGAAACCACCAAAGGGTTGTCCCTGAATAAAAGCACCAGTTTGAGTGCTAACTTTTTTTGTGCTGGAGATCCCTCATGGCTTCAGAGGTGACTGTCTCTTCTGCCAGGAGGGTTGCACGGGAGGAACTTCTGGGTTCTCGAAGTTTGACTGCTGTCGAGGTCCCTTTAGATCTTCTCGCGGTAGCTCCAACGTGTTACAAACACCTTCTCGTCTTTCGTCCAAAAAACTTTAGGACCAAGGTCCAGTAAGAATCTTGACGCCGCGCATCTTGTGTTTGAAATAATTTAGGAAGATTGAAATAAAAAAAATATCGACCTTGGTCTAGGTTTCTCGGTTTGAAACAAAAATTTTGTGAGAAAAAATTAAAATCCGAGTTCTTTTTTTCAACGAACTCGGATTTCTTCATACTAAGCTATCAAGCGCAACACGCTTCCTGGCCAACGATTGGCCTCTGCCAACACCGCCATTTGATACTGTTGTAGTGCTGAGCCCTTTACCATTTCGGAGTAAGCCTTAGCTACATCTGTGTCTTCAATTCGAGAGCGGGCCTCTTCTAATCCGATGACTTGATCAGACGTGAAATTGCTTACACTGTTAAACCGAGACTGAATTGCACCAAGACTCGCTCTCTGTTTTCCCATTTGCGTGATGGCCTCATCAATCCTCGAGAGTGAATCCTCTGCACTTGATAGGTCTTTCACATCAAGCCCATCAACTCCCATATTTGAAGCGGTGGTGTTTGTATTGAATTCATATTTGATCACGTCGTTTGGGGTGTTATTCGGGCCCACCTGAAATTGGTAACTTTTTCCGTCGCCATTCAATAATTTCTGGGAGCCATAAGAGGTCGACTTAGCAATTCGGTCAAACTCTTTAGATAATTGTTGGAACTCAAAATTCATCATCTCCCGCTCAGTGTCCGAATAAGTATCAGACGCGGCCTGCACAGACAGTTCCCGCATTCGAATCAAAATATTATTTTGTTCGTTAAGCCCACCCTCGGCAATTTGTACGAAATTGGTTGCAGTGGCAGCGTTGTTCGCCGCCGCTTCCATCCCTTTTTCTTGCGCACGAATATGCTCACCGATGGCGAAATCCGCAGCGCCTTCGGTGATGTCAGCAAATCGGCTTCCCGACGCCAATTGTTTCATGGCACGTTCGGTTTTTCGAACGTTCATATCCAACGAGCGTTGAGCAGTAAGAGATGGGAGATTCGTATTGATACGAAGACCCATTGAGCACTCCTTTCGTCTCAGAAAGGAACAAAGCCTATCTTTGTCCCGCGAGGGAATGCGCCCACAGACCTAATTTAGAAACCTCAAACAGCAGTCAGAACCCTCTTCGGACGCGCCGCGTTATGACTTTAGTTGTATTTTATAAGTGTATGTATTTATTAGGACTTATTTACCTTCTGAGTCAGCTTTTAAAGCAATGAGAATGATTACTTAAGGCTTTGTTAAGCCGGAAATAAGTTCTGGAAAATCGTTCACTTTTTTTGAAGAAATACCGAGATTTTCAACGATATGTTGAGATTAATTAAGACAGCGGTCCTGTTTCTAGTGATGTGTATTAGTTTCACCTCTGCCCGCGCGGCAGAAGATTCTGTTTACACAAAAAAAATGGCCTCAGAACAATTGGTAAAATCAGGCCTACGTTGGCAGCAAAGTTTTTCTCCAAAAGAAGAAGCTGAATCAAAATTGTTGCAAGCGCGAGCTCCTACAAATGTGATGGTCAGTGCTTTTGCCAGAGAGTTTGTCGCTCGCACAAGTGAACTCATGTATGGGTTTAGTAACACCCTTCACGATATGATTGGTGCGGGAGTTTCTGGGATCGAAGGAAAATATGATTTCCATAACAAAGCCGCACTTTCTCGAATCAAAGCGGCTGAGGAAAATAGCCGTTTAGGAAACGCCACCACTCGCCAATACCAAAACGATTTGAAATTTTTAGTTTTGTTACGTTATTTGAATGCTCAACAATATCAAAAGAAAAGTGAAGTCGTTGATCTGCTACTCAGTAAAGACTCGTCGCTTTTTCACTTGGCCACTGAAAAAGTTAAGAACGGTGTTGGTGTGCCTTTGGATTTGGCGCGTGCAGAAGCCCTGGTCGAACGTGATAAATTTAAAAAATTGGATGCCGAGGCTTCTTACGACAAAGCCCTTCAGGAACTCAAAGAACTCTTAGTCGAGCTTCCTCCTTCCATTCGCCTCGAAAAACTCACTTTTCATGAAATCCCAGCAGAGGAGCTTGCTCGATTAGAAGGAAAGGCGACGGATCGACCAGAAGTAAAGGTTGCTGAGTACACACTGAAAGCCGTTTCCTACTTAAAAGAATCCGTCGATAATGAACAAAAGCCTGTTGTCTCTTTATATGGAGAAATAGGAATGGCCGGCACTCAATTTTTAGGAATATCGGCCACGCCCTCAGGGGCTGTGGGAATTCAAGTGAGCCTGCCACTTTTTACAGGTGGTTATCAGCAAGCTCGAAGTGCTGAAATGTTAACGAAAGTGAATACTGCAAATCAACAGTTCCAGCAGGTGCAGCTGGAAACAAAAAGTCAGTTGGAAACGGCAAAAGCACAACTGGAGTTTGCTCGTAAGGTTGTTAATTCAGCGAACAAACAATTGGAATTAGCGCGCAAAGAACTTCAGTATGCTGAGCATAAAATTCGCATCGGAAGTTCAAGTAATATTGAGCTGATTAATGCACAAACAAATTTAGCCACAGTTCTTGATTTGAATGTTCAAGCCCTGTTCGCTTACGAAGCTGCAAAATTAGTTTTTTTCCACCTGATTGCCGATGTTGATAGTTACTTAGCATTTGAACAGAACAAAGGAGTGCCCCATGAGTGAACCTGCCATTAAGCTGGTACCGCCAAAGGCCGAGAGCAAAAGTTTTATTCAGTTAAATCGCGACTTCTTTTTTAAAATGGGGCTTCTTTCCATCGGCTGCTTTGTGGCTGGCCTGGCCACAACCCTCTGTTATAAATGGTTTATTTACTCAAAATCACATATCGAAACCAACAATGCCTATGTCGAAGCCGATATTTACAATGTTCAATCGCGAATGATGGGTTATGTGAACGCCGTTAAAGTTGAAGAAGATCAAAAAGTCGAAAAAAACGATGTTCTCATTCAGATGGATGAGACGGATGTTAATGTTGAAAAAGGGTTTAAAGAAGCCAAACTGAAAAAAACTCAAGCTGACTTTGAAAGAGCCAAATCTTTGGTGCGCTCTAAACTTATTTCTCAATCTGATTTTGAGTTGGCAGAAGCGGCTTTGATTGCAGCAAAGGCTGATTACCGTGGCTCGGAACTTAAACTTAAATACACGTCCGTTGTTTCTCCTGCCAAAGGAGTCGTCGGGAAAACCTACATTAAACCAGGTCAATTTATTCAACCGGGACAAAACTTGGTCACAGTTATTTCCAAAGAAAAAACCTGGGTGAAGGCCAATTACAAGGAAACTCAAATTGAAAAAATTCATGTGGGCCAATCTGTGGATATCGAGGTCGATGCCTATCCTGGAGTACAATTTCATGGTCATGTTGAAGGCATTTATCCCTCTAGCGGCTCTGTGCTCAGCCTTTTACCACCAGAAAACGCCACTGGAAACTTCACCAAAGTCGTTCAGCGCGTGCCTGTTAAAATTTCCATCGACCCGAATCCTCAATATGAATTACGTCCTGGAATGTCTGTTTTAACGACGATCAACTTAACTCCGGCAACTGAATGAACATCAACCCCGCGCCGCTCCCATTTATAAAAAATAAACAGGCCGGGCCTAAAAAGGCGCAGTTTCGAAAATGGCTTGCCGTTTTTGGAGCTTCGCTGGGAGCTTTCATTGCTATCTTAGATATTCAAGTAACCAATGCTTCTCTCCGTGAAATTTCAGGATCATTGGGTCTTGATTTTACTGAAAGCGGATGGATTTCCACAGCCTATCTTATCGCGGAAACCATTATGATTCCGCTCACCGGATATTTGTCAGAGGTTTTCGGCGTGCGCCGTTTTGTCGTTTGGAATTGTGCTCTATTTATTTTAGCTTCGGTTCTTTGTGGTATGTCCTGGAATTTGCCAAGCTTGATTTTTTTTCGAGCCTTTCAAGGCTTTGTCGGTGGCGCTTTAGTACCGATGGCTTTTCAAATTTTACTCGTATTTATTCCACGAAATATGCGACATATTTCTATGGTTATTTTCGGCATGACTGCGACCTTGGCCCCCACTGTTGGCCCCTCCCTGGGAGGATGGATCACCGATGAGTTTGGCTGGCGTTATATTTTCTTTTTCAATTTAATCCCTGGTGCTTTAATGATCAGTCTGATCATGGCTGGTATTCGTCCTAATAAAATTGACTGGTCGATGTTGAAAAAAATCGACTTGATCGGAATTTTCTCCCTGTCACTCGGCTTAGGAACCTTGACCTATGTGTTAGAAGAGGGAGCCCGGCATGATTGGTTTGAAGATTTTAATATCCAGGTCTGCACTCTAATTGCGATGATTATGTTAACGACTTTTTTTATTTCCCAGCTCACTCGAAAAAGCCCAATCTTAAATCTGTTTGTTTTTAAAGACCGTAATTTTTTGCTCACTTCTCTCATCACCATGATCACTGGAGCCGCTCTTTATGGTGGAATTTTTTCTTTGAGTCTTTATCTTGGACAAATTCACAACTATTCACCAACTCAAATTGGCCAAACGGTGATGTGGATTGGAATTCCTCAAATTTTTGTAATGCCGCTAGTCCCTCTTTTAATGAAAAGAGTTAACCTGAAGTTATTAGCGACAGTGGGTTTATTGATGTTTGCTTACAGTAATTTTCTTAATGCCTTTATGGATTTCAATTACGCAGGAGAACAAGTCCGCTGGTCCCTTTTCATTCGCGCGCTTGGACAGCCGCTTTTTCTCATTCCCATTTCTACTATTGGAATGTCCCTTGTCGGAGAGCATGATGCCGGAAATGCCTCGGCAATTTTTAATATGATGAGAAATCTTGGTGGCTCGCTGGGCGTCTCCCTGGCTGGAACTTTTCTTGTATCTAAACAACAAGTCCATCAGCGCTCGATCATTGATTCCATCAATTCAGGATCAAGCTTAGTGCAAGAATATGTTTACAAAGTTGAAATGGCTTTTCGCACACTCGGTTATGACATGGTTCAAGCCAAGCTCGCCGCTGCAAAAGCTTTCTTAAGTGCTGCGATCAGGGATTCCTTTATTCAATCTTTTAACGAAGTGTTTCTTGTTCTCTCGATTGGACTACTTATTTCAGTGGTCTTCATTCTTATTCTAAAGCCCGTCAAAGCTGGTGAAATGATTTTCGAGTAATGCCAGCTGACCTTGAAATGATTAATGCTAAACTCCGAACCGAATCATTTTGAGACATCGAAGTGAAATCTTGTCGCGAAATTAACGAGCCTGTTCTTAACTTTACTAGACCTTTGTCCGATAAATATATTGGAGAGGTGCTAAATGAGCGCAGCTAAAAAGATTGATCAAACGGTTGAGGTAAATACGAGTTCTGAAACCACTGAAGTTCCTGCTTGGAAAAAGAAAAAACAGGATCGTCAAAAATTGCTGAGAGCCATTCGCGCCAAATCTTATGCGGATACGATTCGCAGCGTGATTCGAAAAGAATTAAAAAACGGAGATTTCTCCGAAGATTAATATGTTCTAAGAAAATCATTTTACTGTTTTGGAGTTAAGCAACCGAAGCATCAACATTGGCTAGCAGTCTCTTTACAAGGTCTATAAGCTCTGCCGAATCAAATGGCTTAGAAATGAAGTCTGAAGCACCATATTGTAGAGCCTTCACTAAATATTCGTCCGCGTCGCTGGCGGAGACAAAAACCACTGGATATTTATAGCTTTTTGATCGTAGCTGTTTAATTAAATCAATGCCTGTCATATCAGGCATCATAATGTCGGATATAATTAAGTGGACATTTTCTTTTTCTACGATTGTTAAGGCTTCAGAAGCACTCAGAGTTGTTAAGACCTCAAAACCCAAAGGCGAAATAATATCTCTCATCATTTCGCAAATATCTATTTCATCATCAATGACCAAGACTTTGTGTTTCATCAATACTCTCTTCGGAGTATTTTAAAAAATATCCAAGGGGCCAGCTAAAAAATACGACTTTTGTCCGGAAGTTTTTCGGCAAGAATTCTCCCAGCGTCAATTTGCGTGATTTTATGCGCCAAAGCAGAAAGATCCCTCTCATCATGAGTGATCAACAGTGCAGGAATTTTTTCATCCTCCAAAACTTGTCGCACGAGAGCTCGCGCTTTATCTCTGAGCGCTTCGTCAAGAGCGGAAAAGGGTTCATCCAAGAATAATATTCTGGGCGCACCGATCAAAGCTCGCGCAAGAGCAACTCGTTGCTTCTCTCCGCCGGAGAGCAAAGCTGCAGACCGTTTTAAAAGGGAATTTAATTGTAATTTTTCTGCCAAAGAATTTAATTTTTCTTTTTGCTGAATTGCAGGAATCTTCCTTGCTCGAGCCGCAAAAAGAATATTTTGTTCCGCAGTGAGATGAGGAAATAATTCATAATTTTGAAAAACAATACCTATTCGGCGATCAGGAGTTGTCAGCTGAGCTAAATCCACTCCAGTAAAAACCCAAGAAAGACCGGGACAGGACTCCAAACCAAGCAGGGCGCGAAGGATCGAAGTTTTACCCGAACCGGAGGGGCCGATGAGTGCCGTCACTCCCCGATCGAGAATTTCCCACTCATCAATTTCCAAAGAAAACTCTTCGTATTTTTTATGGAGTTTTGTAACTAAAGACACGACCAAACCCTTCAAATAAAAAGTAAAGTGCCAAGCCGATAAGTATCACCACATTCATCACGGCCATGCCAATGTCTAAATGATAACTATTAATTAAGCCTTGAACAACTTGCGCTAAAACAATGTCTTGAGAAAATATAACTCTTGATAAGGCAAAATCCCCCACCATCCACAAGGACGCAATTCCTGCCAGCCGCGCAGCCATTGGGTGAATCTGAGGCCAAATAACTTCTCGGAAAATTAACCAATGATGAGCCCCCAGCACTTGGGCCACTTCAATTTGCATTTTTAGGCTTGTGAGCCTCTGATCAAATCCCATTCGGTAAAGGCCACCAAACACAATTGTAACAAAAGCAAGAGTGAAAAAACCTATTTGCATCCAAAAGTAATCTGGTCGCAGCAGCACCACAATCAAGCCCGCCAAGGAAGTGCTTGGCGCAACAAAACCTATTAGAAATCGGCGCAACCACTTTTGTTTCCAGCCAAAAGCGGTCAGATTGAGCATCATGTAAATCATTGCTCCACAGGAAACACCGACAATTAAGGTTTGCGGTACGGTTTGTAAAGTGCTGCCCACAATTTCGGATAATTGAAAGAATTGTGTCCAACCTCGAAAAGAGTACAGTAAAAAAGTACCATAATAAGCTAACAGTGAGAAAATGAGTAGGAGCCCTGAAGTGAAACCACCCAAAATCGGTACTTGTGAATACCTTCCCACTTCAAGTGCGGCTCCTGGTCTCTGAATAAAAGAAAAAAGGAATAAAAGCACACTTTGCAGTAAGGCTAGAGACAAAGCCTGACTCCAGGCTGCCGATAAACGAATTTTTTCAAAAATCAAAACCTCCAAAGTTGTTCCCCAGCCGCCACCGACAGTCAAAGGAACTGCAAAACTAGTAAAGCAAATGGAAAAGATCAGAATCCACAGTGAAATCAATTCCCATTTAAGCAAACGAAAAATTTGTACAAAAATTTGAGTGCGTGAAGCTCCCAGAATGTAAGCCACCTCCACTAAAGATTGCGCTTTATCCTGTACCAACTGATAAATATTTAGCGCAATAAACCCAGAATATATAATTCCATGAATCAAAATAATCCCTTTAAGACCCATAGGAAATGGATGAATAAGACTCATTAAAATTAGAATCGTAAAAAGTGACGGAAGCATCCCGGGAATCAAGCACAGTATTTCAATCCAACGAAATATTTTAATTCCAAGAATCTCTTTGATTTTAACAATGCCTGAAAAAAAAATAAATCCTAAAATAAGCGCTAAACTAGCACTTCCGGCAGCCTGCAATGTAGAGTTTTTTAATGCCCAGCTCACTTCCTCATGATCAACAATTGAAATTGCATTTAATTTTAAAATAAGAAAAACAAAGGGAAAAAGTAAAAAAACAACCAAACCAAACGATGTTAAACGAGAAATATTTCTCATTCGGAGCGTCGCACCTGAGACCATTTTTTTAAAATTCTCTCTCGCTCTGCTTGATTAGGTATTACGGTCATATCAATTGTTTTAAATTCGGGAATCGCTTCAAACATGGTCCCCTTCGTGACTGATTTTATCACCGGAAACATGTAGTTCTTATCCATGATCACTCTTTGACCATCGTGAGACAACATTAAGGTCACAAACTTTTCGGCTAAATCACAATTAAGACAAGTGGACGGAATTCCCAAAAATTCATATTGCACCGGATGTCCTTCGGCAAAAGGTAAAGCAACAATATCAGATTGAGGATTTTCCTTAAGGCTCGCCACAGGTGAGGTCACGTAAGAAAAAGTCAGCTTCACTTGATCTTTCTGAAAAAGGCCATAAGCCAAAGACCAATTGGCTCCCCAGGCTTTTACTTGGGAGTTGAATTTTTGCAAATACTCGAAGGCCTTCTCCTCCCCTTTGACTTGAATCAACCAAAGAAGGAATTGCAAACCCGTTGAACTGGTTCGCGGATCTTGCAAAGAAATATTAGAGGCGTATTCAGGAGCCAAAAGATCATCAGTGTTCGATGGCAAGGATTTATCAGCATTGCGATGTCCAATAAAAGCTAACACTCCCCAATCATAGGGAGTAAAGCTCGTTCGTGAAAGAAGTGGACGAACAGGTTCCTCAAATTGTTGCGGGTCTACTTTGACATTTTTCCAATCTAAACCCACCTGGGCCATTTCCAAATCATATTGATCAAAACCTAAAACCAGATCTACTGACTTATTTTTTGGTTCTGATTTTACTCTTTGAATAAGAGAAACACTATCGGCCGCATCATGATACTCTACGACGCAATCACAAGTGCTTTCGAATTTTTCTTTCAACCAGGGGCCAGGTCCCCATTGCTTGATAAAAGAACTGGCAGCATAGATTCGTAAGGTGGGTCGTGAGTCATTTTCTGGATTCTGATTCCGACGAACAAAAAGAGCCAAAAACAATCCAAAAAATACAAGAGCCACAAAAGTTAAAAAATGCTTCATTTCATCACCACCAGAGGCCACGTCGCCGTTTGAAAAAATAGTAATCAAAACCCAGACAACGACCCGCGCCGATCCACGCCATCATTAAATGAACGGCAATAAAAGTTCGGTACAAATCATCCGTATTGCTTCCAAGTAAAATTAAATAATTAAGGGACACGACGACGCCCATAATCGCGACGGGTCGTACGACATATCCGAGCAAATAAGAAAAGGCGATCGTGAATTCAACTCCTAAAATAATAAAAGCAAATCCTTGCCAATGCTGAATGACTAATCTTTCAACTAAAATTTTGTACCATTCCGGTGAACTCAAACTTGGCAAAATATCTGCAATTTGCGCGGCTAATCTCGGGCGTGCTAAAAAATCGCCATTGAACTTCAGCAGAGCTTGCTGAAGATAATAATAGCCTAAGAAAATGCGTAAAAACGCAACAGGAATAAGATGGCCAACATATTTTACGCTATCAATGAAAGATGCAAACATGCCTCTCTATTAGAGCCCTAAGCGGGGACAAGGGTCAAACAAGAAGCAACTTTCACAAGAGGGATTTCGAGCTTTGCAGATCTTTCGCCCATGAGTGATTAAAAGATGAGAAAAAATAATCCAATCTTGTTGTGGGACTTTTTTAAGCAATTCCTTTTCAATCACTTCAGCTGCCTGGGATTTTGTCCAGCCAAATCGATTCGAGAGTCGAATCACATGCGTATCTACAACAATACCGGAGGAAATTCCAAACGCATTTCCTAAGACCACGTTGGCTGTTTTTCTTCCCACACCAGGTAAAGCAATGAGCGCCTCTATGCTTTCCGGCACTCGGCTTTTGTGTTGCCCGACTAAAGCCTGGGCGCACCCGATGATACTTTTTGTTTTGTTTTTAAAAAATCCTGTGGATCTAATAATTTCTTCTATTTCTGCCGGAACCGCTGTCGCTAGCTTTTTGGGAGTGGAATATTCTTTAAACAAAACCTTGGTCACAATATTAACGCGCACATCAGTGCACTGTGCAGACAAAATCGTGGCTATCAATAACTCAAAGGCATTGCGGTGATCGAGCTCGCAATGGGCGTCCGGGTATTCTTGCTTGAGAAGACGTATAAAATCGGAAGGATCAGCTTTCGCCGTCGTTACCAATCGCTTCGACTGGACAACCGTCGATGGCCTCTTTGCAGGCGGCTTCTTCTTCAGGACCTGCGGGCTGTTTCGCGACGTAGGCATGGCCGTCTCCCTCATCCATTTTAAAATTATTTGGCGCTGCGAGCATGCATGCGTCACAGGCTATGCATGATTGATCCACGTAAAATTTTCCACTGGAGTTTTGTTTCCACTTTTGCAATTTATCAGCCACGTTCATCCCCCAATAAAAAAAACCTATTTCTTAGTCCTGTTTTTATAGCTTGTTTTTCATTTTCCTGTCAAAGCCCGGTAAACTGAAATGTAGGAGGTTTCCATGGATGGACCCCGTGCTCCGAAAGAAAATGAGTTACCCAAAGTGCTCGAGTTCCTCAACACGAACTTGAGACCGAATTCCAATTGGTCAATTGCCAGCGAGTATCCGACGGCATTGAGCCCAAGCAATATTGGTAATATCCGTATAATTACAGAGGGTAACACGGTCTTATCTCATGCCGTTTTAAAACCTCTCATTATAAAAACTCCTGCCATTGTTTTCAAAGTTGGCGCCATCGGCAGTGTTGTGACCGATACCCAAAGAAGAGGACAAGGGCTCAGTCAGCAGATTTTGAAAGAATGCTTGGCAGAGGCGGAACGTCAGGAATGTGATGTCGCATTGCTATGGACAAACCTTTATGACTTCTACCGAAAACTCAATTTCGAATTAGCGGCTTTTGAGGAAAGCATTGTTTTGGACAAAGAGTTTAATGCCAACTCTTCTAGCCTAAAATTTATGCAAGACACCCATGTGTCCGCAGAAGCAATTCATCGACTCTACAACCAGCACACGGTGGGCTCTGTTCGGAATGTGGCTGACGTGAGAAAATTTCTTTCAATTCCAAATACGCTTTTGTACACAGCCTGGGATGCGCAAGGACAACTCACTGCCTACGCCGTTGAAGGAAAAGGCGCCGACCTTAATGGCTACATCCACGAATGGGGCGGTTCTGTTTCGAACCTCCTGGCTTTATTTTCCTGGATCAGAAAAGAAAAAAAGACTCCGTTCACAATTATCTTAGGACAACACTCTTTGAATTTGATCACGGCACTCAAAGCCATTCCCGGCGCCACTCATAATGAGGGCTATTTAGGAATGATCAAAATGACTCGGGAAAAACAACTCTTTGGAAAAATTAAAAGAGCTGCACGCTCTCTCGGAATTGCCGATCTGGTTTTAGAAAAAATTGATGAGCAGTATCGATTGGGAGTTGGCACAGACGTTATTGAATTCACCGATGAAAAAGACATGGTTCGTGCCATCTTTGGCCCCTTGCCTGAGATTCCAAATTTAAAGCCAGAAACAATGAAGACTCTTGAAAAAGTTCTTCCCGTTAATCTTTGGATTTGGGGTTGGGATTCAATATGAAAAATTTTAAAGCCCCTCGCTCATTGCTCGGTCTACACATGATATTCATACACTTGTTTTTCACAGCAGGATGTATGAAGACCCCTGAAATGAACAAAGATTTCGGTCCGCAGTTTACCTCCGATCAATTGAATCAAAGCCTCTCCGATGCGCAATATGAATCCACAACCGATTCTATTCTAAATATCAAAAAAGGTGAGTTTGCCTATTTTGAAAAGACCAATCAAATTGAAACCCTTTTTCCAATGGTGATCAGACAACGAGCGGACACCGTCACAGACCTCGTCACGCCCGCCGATAATAGCAAAACAGTCTATACTATCACTCATCAACTGCGAGAATTGGACTCTTCCACAGGAGACATGAAGCCTTCACAATCTCAATCGACGGCTTGTTTAGAAAAAATCGCGGGCGCCTGTGGAACGGCTGATACCATCGCAACGATGAGCTTACCGGACTTAACTAAAACGCTGCAAACGCTCAAAACTTTAACACCAAATCTTCCACCCAACTTTGGCGCCTTTGCCGGACACTTCAATGATTTATCTTGGAAATCCATTGTCAAACAGGCTCAACAAGCGACCTCCGGCACCTCGGGAATTACATGGACCTACCACAATTTAGTAAAAACTTACTCGACAGCCCCAACTCCTTCTCTTGTTTCAATGAGAAGTGATTGCGGCGGTAGAAAAAATCCTTGTGCAACTCCGATGAAAACCATTCAGGTGACTTTTGATGAAGTGGATTGGACGTCCGAACAATACCCTGTGAAATATTCCTACAATTTAGTCTTCAGTGCCGAAGCACCTTTTTTTGCGGCACAGTTGGCTTCTTGTGGCTCAACCACAATCCCTTATCAAAATCAGCGAATCGCTATTTTACAATGTGAGAGCATCAAAGACTTTACCGTAGGACATGACTAAACCATGAAAAAAAAAATTGCTATAGTACTTTCCGGCTGCGGAAATAAAGACGGCAGCGAAATCCATGAGAGCGTAAGCCTTATTATTCATCTCTCACAACTAGATGCTGAGGTTCAATTTTTTGCGCCAGATCAAAATTTCACCGTCGTGAATTTTTTAACTGGTGAAAAATTAAGTGAAGCAAGAAATGTCATGATCGAGTCCGCGCGTATTTCCCGCAGCCAAATGCGACCCCTGAAGGAACTCGCCGCCAAAGACTTCGATGGTTTGGCTCTTCCGGGTGGATCTGGAGCGGCGATCAATCTGTCGAATTGGGCCAGTGCTGGCGCACAATGCAAAGTTATCCCCGAATTAGAAAAAGCAATTATTGATTTTCACAAAGAGAGCAAGCCCATCGCCGCGATTTGCATTGCTCCCACGTTAGTAGCGCGAGTTTTAGGAAAACATAAAGTCACGCTCACGATTGGTGATGATTCAAAAACCATAGCTGAAATAAAAAAAACGGGCGCCATTCATGAAATTTGCCCTGTGGATGATTTTGTTTCGGATCGCGAACACAAGATCATCACAACTCCCGCGTACATGTACGATGCAAAACCTCATCAGGTTTTCAAAGGCATCGGGGGACTTGCGCAAGAACTTGTGGAGATGGCTTGAGCGGCCCCATCAGTGGCTAGAATTTCTTCATACCTAGACCCTGTCAAACACTCGTTACAGACACTCGTTAAGAAGAATAAAATTCCGCCTCACTTGCTTTAGGTCTGTGAACAACTCTTGCAGTAAAAATCTCTCGAAAACATAGAATACGGCTTTCGACACTCGAGAGGACAAGCTCATGGATTTAGGAAAACTTCAATACTTCGAAAAAATCGAAAGTAACACTCAAAAAGAATTTTTGATCGAACAGAACAACTGCATCTTGTGTGCAGGTCCTCTTGATCTACAACATATACGGGTCGAGTCCACCGGTGAAATCAAAGAAGAAACTCATTGTCCTCATTGCGATTTAAGAACGGAAGCCAAGACGCATTCACTTCAGTGAATTTTAGTCATTTTAATGACGAGCCTCTGTCAAAAAAACTAGGCTACTCGGCTTGAGTCTTTACAAATTGGAAATTCAAGCCTTGGCGCGCCAAGCAACTGTGCTTTTTATTATTTTAGAATAGATTTGCAAGATCTTGGAATTGAACGAAGAACCTTTTGCACGGGTTCTTGATCAAAGAAATTACGGACGTGTTGTTCAGCATCAGCACGCGTGGCATGCCCGCTCGCCAAGCCTTCAGCCAATTGATGAGACCAAACAAAGGGATTGTCGAGTTTTGGATCGGGCTTTCCCGTTTGCGAATAACCCCAAATATTAAATGGAATCCTAAGATTGAGATCCGGCTGAATAAAATTTTTATCTCTTGGACTCATAATAAAATCTGGCGCCATAGAGGAGCGGACATTGCCCTCTTTATCGTAAAAAAAAGACATTGGCCTTGAAAATCGCTCCCTCACAAGGAATGAACCAAAATCAACCACCGCTCCATTTTCTGCTCCCTGTATATTTAGTAAATCACGATCAAACCAAGCAACACTGGAAGTAATACCCAGCGTTCGGAGAAACAGCTCCATCTCTAATTGAAGATTCTCTGGGAGCACAGTTGCTTGTGAACGGTGACGTCGGCCGATAGGTCCGCCGTGATAACGAACATGGGCCTGCCTGAGAACTGTTCCTGCTCGCGATCGACTTCCATCAGGATGAATGATGCTAAAACCGTAATCAATCACAGCATAACATCCAACCGTATCATAGCGACCGGCTCTTTCGAAAACAGCATGAATCATTTTTTCATAAATATATTCACGGATCATATCACCCAAAGTCGCTAGGCCATTTTCATGACTGCCGCCAGAAGGATCGACGGAGCCTGTCCCTTTGGCATCGATCAAACCTCCCGTATCTGTAGAAAAAACATGAGCACGTCGATATTCACGAGGTCGGTAAGCTTCGACGTAGTCCTCTGCAGTTGAAATTGGATCATTGACCTGCGTTTGAGCCGCCTGTTCTTTGGAAACAAAAGCAGTATTACGAATAAGCCATTCATCAACTTGTTCGTTGGTAAAAATTCTAATCTCGGGAAAATCTTTACGAATCAAATTGTAATCAGCTAAAATCACCCGAGCGCTGGTGACTCTTTTCACCGATTCTTTTTGGGCTTCCCAAAGCTTACCCGGATCACGAAGAGGATCAAAGGCTGAGGCTTCAAAGGCCAAAAACAAAATAAGAAAAATTGAAATGAAATTGACTGCCGCTCGACGGCTCTCACCTCGACAAACTGTAAAAATTTTAGACAAGCGTCGAATTGATGTTAAAATCATTGGTGCCCTTTCAAATAGACATTCACTCGCAGTCAGCGAATAAAAGTCTTGCAGAATGAGTGCCAAAAATCTCGCAATTCGCTAATTGCCAAGCCACTAGAAAGGCTCTATTTCAGAAAAAGGCAAATGGTTGAATTTAGACTGTTCAAACTTCAAAATAAAATTGGTGCTGAATTCAAATCAACGACTCCTGCAGCCTAAAACATGAGGGCTCCACGGCATTCGAGTCCTTGTCGTGGTGGAAAGCCAGCTTGAGCTTTGTGATCTATCTGTGGGAATTGAAAATCATACGAGCCAAAGGCTCTGCCATTGTTATCCCATTCTCCAGTTTTATTATTATAAACCGCAACTCTCACATTCAGAAGGTTTAAAGTCCCGTCTGCCCTCTGGGCCCAAGCGAGGAGGGCTCGCATTTCTTCAGTGCCTTTTTCCTTGCATCCACTACCTGCAGCTTCGAGGCAGCCGCCAGTGATTTTTGCAGAAGCAAACCTTCCGCCATTCAATATTTTCATTTTCAAACTCATCTGTCGAGCTCCATTCTGATATGGAATTTCTATAAAGAGTTCCAAATCATTGGAGTCTTTTTCTAATCCTTGGAGAAGCGGACCATCATAATCCACAGTCAGCACGGCGAAGTTTCCACCATCACGACTTGATTGAAGCCCTCGATAAATTTTTACCGGTCCATTTTTTATTTCCTGACCCAAAATAGTGCTATCTCCCGACGTCATATCCGCCCGACTGAGCTGAGTAAAGGTACAGAAGACAGTAAAAACAGATAAGAGCGCAATTTTTGATGTAGCTTTCATAGAACATCCCTTCATTTTTCTAGACTGCTTGAAAGTTGATACAATTCGAAAGATGTTGGGATTAATTCCCATTATTCAACCTCAACGATCTTTACAGGTGGTCTGTTGTGCGAATTTCGTTCCAAGCGTTAGACTGTGTTTATTAAGAATTCATGCAAAAAGTACTGTTGAAATAGTAGACAAAGTGCCGTTGAAATTCGCCGATCTTTTTGACATAAGCAGAACGTTCAAGATGACCCTGCAAGCGCTCATGAAAATGCAATTCGCACCAAGTTCGTACCTCGAATGTCGGCGACAATTTCGGAGCGAGCACGATCTTGCAAAACTTCGGACAAGTCTTCTTCGACAGTACGACCGTGATCCTTGAGAGACCTCAATAATAAATAAGCCTGTCCCTTCGGTTTCAAAACCCAAAGCACAGTTTCTAGTAATTGATTAAAATCACTATCGATAAAAAAGCGGCATCTATTTTTAAATTC
>CAIYID010000026.1 GCA_903926205.1 uncultured Bdellovibrionales bacterium | reverse complement strand
TTGAACTGTCTTTTCTTTTGACCAAAACAAGCACTGTAACTCGCATCAGAAAAAGATTTTTTGCAATTTTGGCAACGATACCGTTGAACTCTGACTTGGTCGCTTTTTCTAGAATAAAAACCACAAGCAACAACGAGTGTCCGATTTTCAGATGCACGTGGGTTTGAGTTTGATGAACACGAACATTCTGGCTTCATATGCCAAAATATCAGCAAGCTCTAAGCCATCACCACGTTAGGGGGCCAGTTGATAAAATGAAGCTCAAAACAAGTGTGAGGATCTGTTTTTAAAAGCTCAATGGTCGCTCCGTGATCAGCAAGAATCCCTTGAATAATCGAAAGCCCTAAACCAGTCCCCTCGCCCACGGGCTTAGTTGTATAAAATGGCTGAAAAAGATTCTGCGCGACTTTTTCTGGAATGCCATTCCCTGAATCCCTCACTTGAAGATAAAACAATCCATCCTTTTCAAAACCAGAAATTTCCACCCACTTTTCATCAAGATCTTTCACTGCATCGATGGCATTATTAATAAGATTGATAAGCACCTGACCAATTTCCACTTCATCGCAGAGAATCTTCACGTTGTTAGGAATCGAGGTCCTGATCTCACAATAATGCCTCTTGGCTTTCATATGGGATAATTCTACGGCTTCCTTTACGATTTCAGAAATGAAATACAGCTTGTGAGCTTCTTTAGATTGACTCCGCGAATACTTTCTTAGTCCCTTTGAGATTCGACTAATTCGTTCGCAGGCCTTTTCCATATTTCTTAATGTTTTTACTATTTTTTCAGAATCATTCAGAGATATTTCAATAATTGAAATATTACCTGCGATGATAGTTAGGGGGTTATTGATTTCATGGGCAATCCCTGCCGAGAGCTCCCCTAAACTGGCCAGCTTGGCACTTTGCAGAGACTTCGCTTTTTCCAATTTAACTCGCTCTTTGGCTTTCTCAAGCTCCGTTACATCACGAGCGGATAAATAAAGCAGACCAGAATCAAAGTCAAAGGCCGCAGCCCAAGAAAAGGAGCGGTGACTTCCATCTTTACAGACATAACGATTTTCAAAATTTTCAATTGGATAACCCTGCATCGCTTTTTTTACAGCAACTTTAGTCTTAGGAAGATCTTCAGGTTCAATGAAATCAATATGATTTTTCGCATCCATTTCCTCAGGAGAATATCCCAATAGTCTCGGCAATGCAGGACTCACCATCGCGAAGTTTCCATTCGGCCGCACAATACAAAGAGGATCCACTGAAACTCTAAAAAAATTCGTGAGCTCCTTGGTCGTATTTTCGAGCTCGCGCTGTGCTTTACGGGTTTCAGTAATATCTGTGGCGATAATAATAATTCCGACACATTCGCCTTCAAAATTTTTATCAGGAATATAAATACAATGAATCGTGCGCTCTCCAGCATTTTTCAACTTTACATATTGTTCAAAATCAACGGTTTCCCCTTTGAGTGTTCGATCGAAGTAAGGTCTTAACTTGGCCGTCGCTTCTTCACCCACCACTTCCACTGTGGCTTTACCAATATACGCCGCTGGATTTATGCCAAACCACTTCTTATAACCTGGGCTCATATATTGATAGACCGCGTTCTTATCTACATAAGAAACAAGAGAAGGCAGCGTGCCCAAAACATTTTCAAGAAAACTTTCTCTTTTGCGGATTTGATTATTTTTTTCTTTTAAATCCTTTAGTTGCTCTATTTTTTCGCGCACAATAAAGGTGTTATAAAGTTTGACAGTCAGAGCGATGAGTACATAGGCGCCAATAAAGTTAAAGTGCTTAAAAAAGTCTACAGGAAAATTCTGCGGCTTAAGTTCTGCTGGAATCGGAGGGAAAATTTCAAATTCTGCCAACAACCAAAATACAAACGGAATCGACATGCCTATAAAAAGTTCTTTCTTCTGAGTGGGCTCAAAAACAAAAAGAGCAACCAACGCGCCTGAAATAAAATAATGTTCATAGTCGGTGTGAAGGGGAACTCCCATCGGCGTGGCATAGATACAAATTGAACAAGCAAAAATAAAAAGAATCCGGGAAAGAGTTGCATAGCCCTTGCTTTCAAAAAATAGGACAAAAGGTGTAAAAAAGAGAAGACTTCCGTCTCCGACGATGGCTGAAGCTTTTGCACCTAGATAAAAATAAATTAAACCGTAAATAAAAACGAGTAGATTAGTCGACAAGATCAATTTTTTGTAAAATTCTTTTTGTGCTTGTGATTGTAATTGCGTTTGGGGTTGAACCGTTTTTTTCATTGGAGTGTATTGTCCGAATATTAAAATGTTTATAGCAACTTACTCGAGAGAACACAGAATACCTTCTGAGATTTTCTCCAACTATAAAATAATTTTTAACTGGTAGTAGGTAGGCTCACACAAACTTAGGGCGAGCTGAAACTTAATTTTGGGTTTAGAAATTCAGTGTCGACAGAACATTTTCTTAAAAACTTGATCTATTTATCGAAATAGAAAAGAGAAAGGATATTTTAAAATATTCAAAATGTTTTCAATCGCTGGACCTCTGCCTAGGTAGAAAAAATTTTAAGCCATCGCTCTTCACCCTATTCACAACAAACAAGCCTCAACTTCTACAGCAAGACTTCAGTTTTATTATGAAATACCGAAAAACATTCAGTGGAGGACAACTTGAAATCTACACGTCGCTTAGCTGCCATTATGTTTACTGACATGGTGGGATTTAGTGCTTTGACCTACCAAGACGAACTCTTGTCCAAAGAAATAGTCGATGAACACCGTGAAATTATCAGACAATTTATTCGTGCTCATAATGGCAACGAGAATCAAACGACCGGTGATGGTTTTCTTATTGAATTTCCGAGCGCTGTTGATGCCGTCCAGTGTGCTGTCGAAGTTCAAACTTATTTTCACGAAAAATCAAAGCACCTGACTTTAGATCGTAAAATTCAAATTCGTATCGGAATTCACTTGGGTGATATTATTATTGAAGGAACTCAGTTTCATGGCAATGGAGTCAATATCGCCGCTCGAATCGAGCCCATGGCCCCTCCCGGTGGCATTTGCATCAGCCGCCAAGTTTTTGATCAAGTTGCTAGCCATATTCAAGCTGTTAATTTTAAAAATCTTGGTCATCGTGAAATAAAAAATATCAAAAGCGGAGTTGATGTCTATAACCTCATCATGCCGTGGCAACAAAAAAATACTGAGCAAGCCATCTTTAAGAAAATTCTTAAATCTCATTCAAAAATTCAAAGACTCTCTCTGAATGGCAGTTTGGCAGGAAGTTTTTTCATCGCAACATTCGCTTTTTTATTTTGGCTTGGTGTCAGCTCCCTGAATTGGGATCAGTCTGAGATCTCCGATCCCGCCAGGGGACCAGCCAGCACCTACAGTGAGAAAGTTCAAAAAATTGATCTTGCCAATGGCTGGAGTTATCTTATTGCCAATGAGCTCAAAGAGGATCAGACCGTCCTCCGCTTACCCGACATAAAAAATTCTGGATGGAAAAAATTTGATATGGATCAGCCGAACTCTTACGCTGATACTCTTCACGGTCGTTATTGGCTAAAAAATGAATTTAGTGCTGGAATCAATCTTAAAACTCCAGCTTTGGTCTTAGGTCTCATCGCCGATCAACATCGCGCTTATTTAAATGGAAAATTTATTGGCGGCTCTGATCATCTAAGTGATGTCGGCACTTACTTTTTTGATTCAAGTTTATTGAGAAATGGGGAGCCCAACATTTTGCTTATACAAGCAAAAGCGAAACCTTCCTTAACGCCAGGCTTGACCATTCTGCCGAACATCGGAGCTTACCTGTCAGAGTTCTCATCGGTTCGAAATGCCGTTCTAACTAATCAAATGACTTTTCATCTTTTCCGAAGCATCTATTTTATTTTGTCTTTAGTGATGTTTGCCTCCTTTTTAATTCTATCAATTTTTCATCGAAAAGACCGCGGCTATTTTTATGGAGCCTTCTATCTTCTTTTGAGCTCATATTTTTTAGCCTACTACACGCCTTGGATCTCAGAAAATTTTGATTTTCAAACGGTCCGTTTTTTAAAAATTTATTCAATGGTCATGTCTTCTTTTGTTTTCTTTTCTGGATATTTACATTTATCAAAAAGATTTCGAGCAGAGTTTGTTAATAACTTGGCGGGGATTGTAACATTTTTCATGAT
>CAIYID010000025.1 GCA_903926205.1 uncultured Bdellovibrionales bacterium | reverse complement strand
TTGTCTCTGACGCTCTGGGAAATATTCCTCAAATTCAATACAAGTGGTGCATTACGATGAAATCGGGTGGTGCACTTGCATGAAATTGACTGGTACATCTCGATGAAATTGGGCGGTGGATTTCAGACGAAATCGGCCACATGCTGGTATCGAGGGTTACGGTGCTTTGTATCTAGAAGTCAATGAGCTCATCAATCGCCAGGTTGGCGAGAACGCAGCCAGTGAAATTGGTTTTCCGAACGAGAATAAAGGGAAGCAAGGTTTTGATGCTTTTTTACATTAAGCAGTGATTTTTCTCCATAAGTACGTGCCCATGGTCAGAATATTGAATGTTAAACGAAATTTCTTGAGGAGTTCTTTAGATTTCGGGAAGCAAAGCTTCTGGCTATTGAAAAATGAGCCCTCAATGTCTTGAAAAACTGCGACTGACGTTAACGACAAAGGCTTAATCCGGCGTCTTGAAGACTTTTTTATTTTGTTGCTTTCTTCTTACGGAATGATGACTTACAATTTTTGTAACCGACGGAGGATTTAACATCATGAAAGCAATATTAGTTGTCTTAATGTGTTTTGCATCAGCGACATCTTTAGCAGGCTGGGGAGTTTTTGCGGGAGCGCGATCGGGAACCTTGGACTCCAGTTCCTTTCCTAGCAGTGGAACTGTAACCTATACGGCAAATACTCAAACTACTTATGAGGCAGGTGCATTTTATAGACATCTTTTTAATTCGTGGTTTGGAGCTAGGGTTGGAGCGGAAGTTGCGCAAATGAGTTCTAGCTTTAGCTACACCATTCCTGGATTTGGTAATGGAGCCGGAACTGTAACGTCTACGGCATTTGCTGCGCCATTGTTGCTGGAAGCACAGCTTGGCTCACATTTTTCTGTCCTTGCTGGTGGGTTTTATTGGACCGGAAATTCTGTCAGCTGCAGCTATACTGGACTTAGCGCTGGTTCGGCTTGTGTCATGGGTCAAGGTGCAGGATTTGGTCCTCAAGTAGGCGCTGGAATTATGTTTACACCTTCGATCGAGTTAGATCTATTCTATGAACCAAAGGTGCAGGCATCTCCGGCAGTAGGAACAAGTCCTGCGTGGACCGTCACCACGATTGTTGCAGACTTAGTTTATAACTTCTAAATATTCTAGGTGAGCCCTTGGTACGTTGAGGGCTTTCGCCGGATTCAATCGTCTCACAATACAGTTCACTTAAGTCTTTGCCGACTTTCACGTAAAGACAAATTTGCGCTGTCGAAAGTGATAAACGATGAAGTGAGAAGAACCAAGAACCACCAAGAACCAAGAGCCCAAAGATTGACAATTGGTGATGCCGACTGGATTCGAACCAGTGACCTGCTGCTTAGAAGGCAGCTGCTCTATCCAGCTGAGCTACGGCACCATGAGGTAAATAAACTTAGATTTTGTTTCTCAAATATATGCTTGAGAGTCAATTTAAAGCCTCCCTGATCGGTGAAATAGTATCTGGATAGTCTGTTCATCGTATGTTGTTAGAGGTGTTTGTTCAAATAGCCTTAAAATCACTGCCGAAGCGCTCGACTTTCGCAAAAGCGCGGTAGGGATCATGCTCAAAAAATAAATACCAGCCTTCATCGGAGGCAGGGCTTAAAAATCTGGTTTTTTCTTCCATCAGCAACAAAGGATTCAGATCATAGCCCATCACCCAGGGTAAGCGCACGTGAGAGGCTGTCGGGATGAGATCTCCGCAATACAAAACTGTCTTTCTTTCTGAAGCTTCAACGCTAGAAATTTTCACCATTTGATGCCCTTGAGTGTGTCCGTTTGAAATATAAACGGAAATTCCGGGTAAAAGATTTTCTTTCTCTCCATCGACGGATTCGAGCACTCCGGCTTTAATCAAGGGTTCAAAATTGCAGCTAAAATAACTGGCTTTTTCTCGCAAATTTGGATGCTGAGCATTTTGCAAATTACTTTTCTGAACATAATACTTGGCCTTCGAGAAGGTGGGTTTGAGCTCACCATTGATTTCTGTGACGCCTCCTCCACAATGATCAAAATGCAAATGAGTGAGAATAACGTGAGTGATCTCTTGAGGAGCAACGCCTTCTGCTTTGAGTGATTTGAACAAACTATCACCTTCAGCTTTGACGGAGTAAATCTCTGCAAATTTGCTCCCCAATTTTTCACCATATTTTGCGACAAAGTCCTGCCCAATTCCACAATCAATCAAAATTTTTCTCTGAGGACTTTTAAGTAAAAGAGCCCTTGCTTCCATAGGTATTCGATTTTTTTCGTCGGCAGGATTAGATTTTTCCCAAAGAACCTTCGGGACAGTGCCGAACATGGCACCGCCATCAAGGCCGAAAATTCCGGTGTTAATAGGGCAGACTTCGTACTCACCAATTTTCAATCGTTTGATGGGTTCCGTGTTCATTGAGTAACCTTCCATTCTGGATTTTCGGTGTGATCAAAAGCTTTCGGATTAATTCCCATGACCCATTTACGATAGTCCGCATAGACTTCTTCAATTGGGGCAGGCTCTTTCACGGGCCCGACGTGAATGCGCAATTTTCCTGGTTTAGCAAAGAGCGCGCCTTTTGGCCAGAGCTCGCCATTTCCTTCAAGGTAAAGATACAAAATAGGAGTTTTTGTGCGTTCCGAGAAGATGCTAACACCTCGTTTGAAGTCGTGAACTTTGCCATCTTGACTGCGAGTTCCCTCAGGAAAAAGAATCAGCCACATTTTTGGTAATGTAGTGAGTAAGGTAACAATGAGCTTAATGGCTTCGCCTTTTTTGTCTTTGCGGTCGATAGGAATTGCGCCCAAACAATGTTGGGAAAAAAAGGTAAAGGCTGGGTTGCTAAAAAAATAATCCTTCGCCGCTGCGATAAAAAGATCACGCCAATAACGAAAAGGAATGGAGGCCGCGATGCTCGTCGCATCCAAGTGGCTGGCATGATTTGAAATAATTAATAATTTTGGATACTTCTTAAAAACTGCGTGATAGTCGCCAACCACTTTCAAACGAATATAAAATCTAAAAACAAATCCCTTTAAATAAATAGCCCAGAGCGCGCGAAATGCCATACTCATCAAATCGATATGACGAGTAAATAAAGGCAGATGCTTCATGTAAGAAGGAAGCTTTGTCCACTGTTCGTTTTCGTAACTCCACTCTTTCATCCTATTTTACCTTGCAAAAAAAGCATCACATAATAATAGATCGGAGCTACAAAAATTAAACGATCCATCCGCTGAAGAAAGTCACCACGTCCAAGCACAAAAGCGCCCAGGGTTCTGATGCCAGCATCTTTGCGTATCACATCCATCAGCGTGTCGCCAAAAAGTCCACCAACGCTGGCGATGATTCCACTGGTGAGCCAATAAACTTCGGAACGATCTGGAAGAAGATGCCTCATTGTGGCGGCAACAAAAATGGTGATGACAGCAGAAACTAAAAATCCCCCCCAGGTGCGGCGATGATCAATTTCGCTAAAGACCTTTTTAACTCCCACATATCTTGAGATGGCCAAGGTGGTGTTGTCGCAAAATTCGGTGAGAATCAGTAAGTACATGAGTTGATAAACTCCGTTTTGCAATTTTAAAAGGAGGGCAAGATGCATGAAAGACCAACCCAAGAAGACAAAAGCTAAGCTCGTCAGAGAAATGTACTGAATCATGCGGCGATAATTATTTCGCAGAAGTGGGACAAGGCAACTCACTCCTAAAACCACCATGGGCCAGATATTGTAGACATCGACTCGATCATAATAAATCGAAGCCGCAAGTCCAATGATGCCGGCATAAGTGATAAGCACGAAATAGCTTCGATGATACATACCCATCAGTTGGAAGAAAACTTTTGCCCCGGTGACAGCAAAGAGGGTGAGAATGATGAGTGGCCAAGGCTCAGGCAATCCAAAGCCAATAAATAAAAGCGGTGCTAAAATCAACCAGGATTTTAAACTCGCCCAGGAGACCACAAAATAATAATTCCTTTTTCTTAAAAAATAGACCAGCAGGCCGGCGATAAATAGGAAGCTTAAAACGATAAGAGCTGTCTGTTGATAAATCGGAGATTGCCAAGCGCCACTCATTATTTCACCTGAATGTTATAGGTTTTAATTTTTTGATAAAGACTACTGCGAGAGATTTTAAAAATTTCAGCGGCTTTTTCCACATCGGGTTCTTTATGCAATAATTCTTGAATCAGATGTGATTCATAATTTTCAAGCAGGGTCGAAAGACCGACTTCATAATTGGGGCTGAGCGAGCTGGAGGTCGCGGCTTGAATTAAGGGTTTAATATCTTCTGGACGAATAATGGGTAGAGGAGAAGTGAGGCAAAGTTGCTCGCAAATTCGACGAAGTTCGCGCACATTTCCAGGCCATTGATAGTTAATCAGAACAACCAAGGCTTCCGTCGAAAAAAATTTATTACTGCGTGGTTTTTCTAAAGATAAAAAATATTTGGTCAATTCGGGAATATCGTCTGTGCGTTCTCGGAGGGGAGGAAGTGAAATTTTCTTTCCACTAATACGAAAAAGTAAATCTTCGCGAAACTTTCCCTCTTTGACCAAGTTTTGTAAATTTTGATTGCTTGCTGCTATAAGGCGAGTTTTTACATGGGTGATTTCTTTGGCGCCCACTTTGCGAATTTCACCAGTTTCAATGAAACGCAAAAGTTTGACCTGCTGAGAGAGCGGCATCGCTTCAATCTCATCAAGAAATAAATCTCCGCCATGAGCCGCTTCCGCTAAGCCGACTTTCATGCTGTCGGCACCAGTAAAAGCTCCTTTCACGTGTCCAAAAAATTCAGATTCAAAAAGATTTTCCGGAATGGCCGCGATATTCACGGAGACAGTCGGGCGATTGGGCTCTTGTGAATTGAGCAAGCGAAAAACGACTTCTTTGCCAGTGCCAGTTTCGCCTTCAATGAGAATTGGTCCAGACTCTCCGCGCAGGCTGGCAATTTTACGTTTCACATCATCAGAGGCTGGACTGTTTCCTAACCACTGAATCGAATTTCCTCTGCCGCGGGATTCCAAGCTGCGAATTTGCCACAAAGCTTCGATTTTTTCTAAGGACGAGATCACTTCATCAGGGAGCAAAGGTTTCGCTAAAAACTTTGAAGCACCAGCTTTGAGGCAGGACTCCATTAAATCGAGCGAAAGATCGCCGGACATAGCCACAATTTCAATCTTCGAATTTTGTTCTAGTAGTTTTTTGATCAAACCTGGACCTTCTGCTGTTTGAGTATTGCCCTTCAAATGCATATCAATAAAAGCCGCATGAGCATTTCCAGCAGAAGGCGGCAATATGGCTTGTGAGCTGGAAGTCATTTTCCACTGACTGGGAAGAATGAGTTTCAAGGCGTCGATAATTGTCGCGTCATCATCGATGACCAATAGATGAAAAGATTTATTCGAGTTCATGCTCCATAGTCTCTCAGGCCGGCGAGTCAGAAGCGAGTGTTTTTGCGTGATGTTATCGACAAGATTCGATGATTTTGTCATTATGTCCAGATGGAAAAAATTAAGATTCTCCTTGTTGAAAGTATTCACCCAGTGGCTAAAGAAAAATTGGAAGAAGAAGGCTTTGAGGTCGAGCTCAAAAATTACTCTCCCGATGAAGACGAACTCACCGAGTTAGTAAAAAATTTTCATGCACTGGGCATTCGCTCTAAAACGCTGGTCACAAAAAAAATTCTTGCGAGTCACTCTCATCTTTATGCGGTTGGAGCCTTTTGTATAGGCACGAATCAAGTGGAATTGGTTGCTGCTAATCAACTCGGAGTTCCCGTTTTTAATGCGCCTTACAGTAACACGCGTTCCGTTGCAGAAATGGTGATTGCAGAGTTAGTGATTCTCGCGCGACAGCTTGGTGATCGTAATACGCTGGCACATTCAGGCGGCTGGATGAAGTCAGCCGATGGTTCACGGGAAATCCGTGGCAAGACCTTGGGAATTGTAGGTTATGGTCATATTGGTTCTCAAGTGAGTGTTTTGGCAGAGTCCATGGGCTTGAAAGTTGTCTACTATGACATCGTAAAAAGATTGCCATTGGGCAACGCCCAAGTTTGCTCGACTTTTTCTGAATTGTTAGGGCTCTCTGATTTTGTGACTTTGCATGTTCCAGAAACTCCGCAAACAAAAGACATGATGGGTGCGTCGGAATTGCGAAAAATGAAACAAGGCGCATATTTAATCAATGCTTCTCGCGGCACAGTGGTGGTCATCGAAGATCTCGTTAAAGCTCTCAAGGAAAAACACATTGCTGGTGCGGCGGTGGATGTGTTTCCTGAGGAACCTTCCTCGAACAAAGAAAAGTTCTCAAGTCTGCTTCAGGGGATCCCGAACGTATTTTTAACTCCCCATATTGGAGGAAGTACGGAAGAAGCTCAGTATGCGATCGGGCTTGAAGTGGCCGAAAGTTTTCGAAGATTTTTAAAGGTGGGCTCTACCTCTGGAGCGGTGAATTTTCCGCAAGTGGATTTACCCGTGATTGCGGGGGCTCATCGAATCATTAACGTCCATAAAAATGAGCCCGGAGTCTTGGGAGAAATTAACGGAGTGGTCTCAAAATTCGGCGCTAATATTCAAGGACAATTTTTATCAACGGATAATCGCATTGGTTATTTAGTGATGGACGTTGAAAAAGCCGAGGCGAGTTCTTTGTCAAAAGAAATCAGTCAACTCTCACGGAGTATTAAAACAAGGGTCGTGTACTAATGAAAAAGAGTATTTTTCCACTGTTGTTTTCAATTCTTTTATCAACACTGTTGCTTCCGTCAGCTTGTGGGCAGCCCTCAAAAAAAATAGAAAAGCCCGAAGGCACTGTTCTAGAAGATATTTTGCGGCAAAAAGCAACGAATCCGAAAGAAGTATTGGCTTGGCTGAAAAAGTGCGCGACTGAATGTCGCGCGCCCGACAATGAAATTGCAAGGGACCTTTCTGACGGTTATCAAATTTTGTTCGCGATTTCAGAAAAAACTCCGGTCTATAGTCGTTTGAGTACGGAGCAAAAAGCGCAAGCCTTACTCGGCCAATCAAAAGTCAGAAAATCTTTTCTAAAAATTCTTGCAGCCAAAACGGAAAGAGATATTTTGGAAACGGCATACCGGGAATTAGTGAATCCAAATTCGATTTACGCGAGCTTAGAGGTGGATGTACAAAAGACTTTGGAGGCCACAATAGAACGCCTGAAAGCAAAGTCTGAAACGACGGCGACGGCTTGGTACATGAAGGCCATTTCGACTCCAACAAATGTGGATAGTATCTTAGATGTGATGGTTGCTTACAAAAATTGCATCGATGCGGATCGAACGGACATGATGTGCCAATCCGCTTATCGAGATTTGGCGCGGTTTTACGAACGCCCACGTTGTCGTGATAATGCCTTTAAGCTAGGGACCCAGTTCGTTGATGCTCTTCTAAAAAAAGACCCAAAGCATGCCAAGAAAGTTTCTATCTATGGGAAGGATTATTTTTTAGGAAAAAATCCAATGTTGATGGCAGAGGATATGCTTGAAGCCTCTCTAGAAAGTTTGGGGCCGGATCAATATGAAATATGGTTTAGTTTAAAAACTTTCTCTAGCAATAAACTTCTTAAATTCACAGAGGACGGCTTAAAACACCGAAGTTCCTTGGTGCTTTCTTTCAATGGAAAAGTTTTGGCGGAAGCCCCGGTGCTGAGTAAAATTGTTGATGGACAATTTAGAATGCCATTTGCAAATGCTGGACAAGCGCAAGAGGCCTTTGAGAAAATTTGCAACACGGTCACTCATGATCCCATTCCAGAAAGTTTACGAATTAGCGCGAATTAATTCGGTGGCTAGACGTATAAGTCAAGGGCCTCTCTTGGTACGATGATCAATGATTCAATTCCTCCCGTAATTTTTGGTCTGCTTTATGCTATTACGACTTCGCTATTCCTATGGCGGAGTTTTACGGAACAAAAGAATCGGTAGAGGTCAAAGGCAACTCTTCATGCGAGATCCTATTCAAGTTGTATTCAAAGTTAATAAGGCAATGCTTCCCATAAAAATCGATGACGAGGGCTTTCAAGATGCGTTTGGAAGAAGCTAAAGCATTTTACCCGGGTTGATGATTCCGTCAGGGTCGAAAACCTGTTTTATATTTCTCATCAGTTCAATTTCAGCCGGTGATCGTGTGAACGACAAATAGGCTTTCTTGGTCAGTCCCACTCCGTGCTCGGCAGAAATACTTCCTTGGTGATTTTTTACGGCTTGGAAAACCAAGTTGTCGACCTTTTGACATTCCTTGACGAAATCTTCTTTGCTTAAGTCCGCAGGACGTAAAATATTGATGTGTAAATTCCCATCACCAATATGACCGAACCAAATCACTTCCCAAGTGGGGTAATTTTTTGCAAGAAGAGGGTCTAATTCTTTGACTAAAGTCGGAATTTTCGAAATTCGCACAGCGATATCATTCTTGTACGGTGAAAACTTCGAAAGAGATTCGGAAATATCCTCGCGAAATCTCCAAAATATTTTGGCTTGCGCTTCATTTTGGTTGATCGCACCGTCGGTGATGAGCTCCTCGCTGAGTGCTTGCTCGAGAGAACTCATGATTTTTTGTTCAGGTCCGTCCGTCGGCTCGCCAGGGCATTCGATCTCTGTCACGATATAATAATTGCAGCGTGAAGAGAGCGGGGATTTTAATCCTGTGCTTTGCTCAACTAACTTTAAGGCTTTATCAGAGAACATTTCAAAGGCGACAAGAATGTTTTGCCTCTTGAATAAACTGTAGGTTTGCATCACTTTCTCTAAAGAATCAGAGCCCAAAAAAAGAACTTTTGTTTTAGAAGGCGGCGGCGCCAGCCTTAAAGTGACTTCTGTCACAAATCCCAAGGTGCCTTCGCTTCCAATAAAAAGATGACGAAAATCATAGCCAGTGGCATTTTTTACAAGTGATTGATTGAGATTAAGTAATTCACCACTTCCCGTAACGACTTGAAGTCCAACGACCCAGTCGCGAGTCAGCCCGTACCTTGTCACTTTAATCCCACCGGCATTTGTAGCCACATTTCCACCCATTTGACTGGAGCCGCGAGCAGCGAAATCCACAGGATAAAAGAGGTCTTTTTTCTTTGCGAAGTCTTGGAGTTCTTCAGTGAGAACTCCGCTTTGAATGCGTACCGTTTGATCGATGGAATCAAACTCCAAAATTTTATTCATGCGTTCGAAAGAGACCACAACTTCGCCATTGAGGGCGCAGGCTCCGCCACTAAGGCCTGTGCGACCTCCAGAAGGAATTAAAGCTATTTTTTTTGAGCGAGCAAATAGGACTAATTTTTGGATTTCCTCTGCAGACGCAGGAAAAACAACATAACTTGCCTTGATATCGAAATAGCTCGTCCAATCTTTTCCATATTTTTTTAAATCACTATCAGAAGTCAAAACACGTTCAGATGAAAAAATACTTTGCAATTCACTCAACATTTTTAGACCTCTTCGTTCTTGAAATTAATTCTGAGTGTTTTTCCTCTGCGTTCACTCTGGAGGAATCAGGTTGCGATCTTCCAATTGAGCAGTTCGAATTCGAAAAATTGAGTAAAGAGGATCAAGACCCCATCCACTCGTGAGTATAAAATAAACCCCGACGTAAGCCCACCACGGTCCACCCGCGATGGCCCAGCCAGTAAAAAGCACTCCCAAAATAAAACGTAAAATTCGATCCCAAAGGGCCAAATTGATTTTCATGGATTTAAATTACCTCCTTCATCTAGAAGAGGCAAGCTTCTCACATAAAGGCTTGGCGTGGGTCGGTCTCTTCTGCCAAACTAAATGAATAATCGCGAAAGGTGACTCATAAGGCCATGGCAAAAATTAAAACCGCATTCACAGAGTTAATGAGAATTCAATATCCGATCATTGGTGCGCCGATGTTTTTAGTTTCCAATGTCGATATGGTTGTTAATATTTCAGAGGCGGGCGGCCTTGGCACTTTTCCCGCATTGAATTATCGTCCTATTGATGAATATCGAAAAGCTTTACAAGAGATCAAAGCGCGCACAAAAAAACCAATTGGTGTGAATATTATCGTGAACAAAAGTAATACTCGGCAAAAAGAAGATGTTAAAATCGCATTAGACGCGGGTGTGGAGCTTTTTATCACTTCACTTGGAAGCCCGAAAAAGGTCATCGAAGAGGCGCATAAAAATGGTGCAAAAGTTATTTGTGATGTGACCAATCTTTCCTACGGAGAAAAAGTTCAAGATTTGGGTGCTGATGCAGTCATTGCGGTTGGCGCTGGAGCGGGCGGACATGCAGGTCCAATCTCTCCGTTGGTGTTGATCCCTTGGTTGAAAACTAAATTGCAGATTCCGATCATAGCGGCCGGGGGAATTTCTCATGGCTCGCAAATGGCTGCGTGTTTAGCTTTAGGCGCCGATGCGGTCAGTGTAGGCACTCGCTTTATAGCATGTAAAGAAGCCAAAATTGAAGCCTCCTATAAGCAAGCCGTTATTGATAGCACACCGGAAGATATTGTTTTGACCACGCGAGTGTCAGGCACTCCTGCGGCAGTTATTAAAACTCCTTATATAGAAAAAATGGGTTTAGATATTCCCTGGTATCTTCAAGCTTTGAAGAAGAATAAAACCACAAAAAAATATGTTGTTCCTTTTATGCATTGGTCGGGAATGCAGATGATGGAAAAGGCAGCCATGACCGCGACATGGAAAACTGTGTGGAGTGCCGGCCAAAGTGTTGGGCTCATCAATGAAATTTTAAGTTGTGAAGACATCGTAAAAAAATTGGTTCAGGAATATGAAGAGGCTGTGAAGAGCTTACCTTCTATGCTTTAAGTAAAGTTTGAAGTTCTCCTGATTGGTACATTTCAGTCATGATGTCAGAGCCACCGACTAATTGATGATTGATATACAATTGTGGGATGGTCGGCCAGTTGCCGTAAGTTTTGATGCCTTCGCGAATTTCTTGATCATCCAAAACATTCACAGCGTGAAACTCCGTTCCGATGTCTTGTAAAATAGAAGTCGCGCGAGCCGAAAATCCGCACATTGGAAAATTCGGAGTGCCTTTCATAAAAAGAACGATTTTGTTTTGTTTGAGAATTTCTTCGATGCGAGTTTTTGTTTCCATTTTGTCTGACCTCTGAGTCTTTGTTTAAAGAGTTCTAGATATTATTTAAAAAATATTTAGAGCTGTAATTTCACCTTAGTTTTTATTGAAAGAGCGTGCACTTCACCAGTCTTTAACTCTGGAGCAAAGATGGCCATCACATTTTGATGTTGTTGTATTCGAGTCAATCCCGCGAAAGTTGAAGACTCAATAAGGACTTCGTAATGATCCTCCGTGCCGGTCAAATCGACCACTTCAACAGTTCCTTCAGGATAAGCTTCAATAAGGCGTTTTTTAATTATTTCTGGTTTCATTTCCCATCAACTTAGCGGCAAAAATGGCTTCTGTCTAGCGTATCATACTGGGGGAGGAGATTTTTCAAATAGGCTTGTTCGGATGAATCTTATCAGGTAAGAAAACACTCGATGAATCAATACTTTGTCCCCGCATCGTCGGAACACCAGAAAAAAGAGAAAGCCAAGGCGCGGGAGTTACGCATCAGCCAGTGGTGGAAGGGGCAATTGGCGAAAGGCCTTTGTTATCACTGCAATGAGCGTTTTCACCCCAGTGAACTTACCATGGATCATTTGATTCCCATTGCTCGGGGCGGGAAATCAGATCGAAAAAATTGTGTGCCATCCTGCAAAGAATGCAATTCAAAAAAAGGCTATAAAACCCGAGCTGAAATGGCGATGGAAGAGTTAGAAAAAAAAACACTCTCTGATCCTGACGAAGAAAAATAAGACGAAAATAATTGAGAGCTTAAGAATGAAATTCTGCGAGAATTCTAAGGATCTTTGAAAGAGAAAACCCCTTCCTTTCGTGAGAATAAAACAAGCTGATGCTAATTAACTCAGCACATAAAATTTGTGTCAAAATTTAATTTCTCACAAAAACATTTGCCTTTATGCCCCGTTCTACCCTTTCTTTAGTGATTGAATCTTAATTTTTTAACAGGGCATGGCGTTGTGACAAATAAAATCACAAAAAGCAGTACAGCAGAATATTTTGCAAAGAATTTGCAACAAGTTGGATTTTCTTCTCCGCTGAAGGCTGTTCTAACGACCTTAAAAGAGGCAGTAGACAACTCCCTTGATGCTTGCGAGATGGCGAATATTCTTCCTGAAATCAGTGTTGAAGTGAAACGAATGGGTGCGGGTTCCAGTAAAAACTCCGAATTGGTGAAAATTGTCGTTGAAGACAATGGACCCGGAATCGATCCTGATGATTTAGCAAAAGTTTTTGGTGAGTATTTAGCCTCTTCAAAATTTGGTCGCGGACAATGTTCTCGTGGACAACAGGGAATTGGTATTTCTGCGGCGACCACTTGGGCGCAGTTGACCAATGCAAAGGGCGCTTTTGTTCGTACAAAAACAGCGAGCATGCGTAAGGCGCTGGAAGCTCGCATAGATGTTGATATTAAATCGAACACGGGTGTGGTTCGAAATAAAGAAACCGTTGATTGGGATAAGAAAGTGAGCGGAGTGCGCGTCGAGTTCATCTTTGATGGACGTATTCAGATGAATGGTGATGGTGGACTTATCACTTATATGGAGGGCACGGTTCTTGTTAACCCTCATTTAACTTTACATTATCAACTGCTTGATAACGACTGGATTCATATCGAGCGTGTGAGCAATCAAAGCCCCGAAATTCCTGGCGCAACTTTGCCTCACCCGCACACTTTCAAATTGGGCGAGTTTATCACTCATGCCACTTTATTTGGAAAAACTTCGCTCGATAAATTTTTAAAAACTGGCTTTTCGCGAATATCTGATCAATCCATCAAAGATTTTGTGGCCAAAGGTTTGCCAAAAAACTTATTAGATAAATCGGTTTCTGTTCTCAAAGAAGATGATTTTAAAAAAGTTTTCAATGCCGTTCAAAACACCGAATTGATGGCTCCTTCAACAAAATCCGTTTTAACTGTGGGTGAAGAGTCTCTTTCAAAATCCATCACTCGTTTAGGGGAAATTGATTTCTTCTCTGTCGTAGCGAGGAAACCCACCATTTGCGATTTTAAGCCTGTGTCGGTCGAAGTCGCTCTGGCGCGATTTAAAAATCGTAATTTGGAAGCTGATGAACCGGTGCAATTATTGCGTTTTGCGAATCGTGTGCCTTTGCAATTTGATAAATCGGGCTGTGCCATTACTTGGGCCATTGAGTCCGTGAATTGGAAAAATTACGGATTGGCTCAGCCCAAAGGCTCTTTGCCGATCGGTCAGTATATTTTCGCGGTTTCCGTCGTTTCGCCGTTCATTAAATTTAAAAATGCTTCGAAGGAAACCATTGATGCTTCTGAGGAATTGGTCGAAGAAATTCGACGAGCTCTTATGCAAGCCGGTCAAAAATTATCTCGTCATATTAAGATGGAATTCCGCGAAGCTGATTTAGAGAGAAAATTATCTCATATCGAGCAATTCGGACCGATTCTGGTTGATTCTTTGGTACGTATCACAAAATCCAATGACGCCCGCAAAAAAAGAGCAGAAGAGGGTTTGAAAAAACTTTTAGGTAGAGACTCCAAAGATGCAGTGGAAGAACTAGAAGAAGCGTCTTCGCGACTTTCACAATTAAAGGCGCGACAGGATAAAAAATTAGGAACTGATTCTTCGGGAGTTGCGACGGAAATTTCAGAAGAGGAAACTGTTTCCGAGGATAGTCTTGAGGAAACGGTCAAAGAAAATTCAAAAGCCGCGAAATCAAAAAAACCCACTTCGACAAAGAAGAAAAAGTAAGGTTTTGAACTATGGCAAAATTATTGAAAATTCGTGAACTCAATTTAGACATCCCTAAAGAGGCCAAACGACTAGCCGAAATGATGCTAACAGATTTGGAAAAGTCTAAACGACCAGTGTTGGAAGCCGTGAAAACCTCGCTCGACAACTCTTTTTATAATGCTAAAGTGGGATACCTGACACCGGGTGATAAAATGGTTCGTACGGAACTTAATGTTTCGTCGGTGCAGAAATTAGCGCGCGTTCTTTTTATGTTAGAGCTTCTATTGAAAAATTTGGAAACCGGAGCGATCAACACCAAGCGTGAGCTCTATTACATGTGTAAAGGTGTGATCAAAAAAGGAAATTCACGACTGAGGCCTTTAGACTTTGAAGATCAAACAGAGTCGGATTCAATCATTGATTTTATTGGTGACATGCTTCGCGTGTATCGCGAGGAACTCAATTGCTTTGCCAATGATCGTGGGGGGCAAACTTATTCTCAGCAGTTGGTGGTGACTGAAACCATGCCTGACGGAGACAAAGCCACTATCGATTTATCATCTTTGGGAACGGCTCCTTACCAGCCGAAAAATCGTCCTCAAGCTTTGAAGTTAAGAGCACGCAAAAAAATTGATTTTTGTCTGATCGTGGAATCAGAAGGTACCGCGAACACGCTGCAAGGAATGGGTTTTACTAAAAGAAATAATTGTATCTTGATGGGTGCCCAAGGGGTGCCGTCCAATGCGGTTCGTGGTTGGGCAAAACTGATCGAAGAAGAGCTCAGTGTTCCAATGTATTTCTTTGGAGATTTGGACGCCTACACTCTACAAAACATTTTTAGAACTTTGAAGGCAGGCTCGGCGGCGTCTTTGATTCGAAATGCTGATTTTTCCGCTCCTCAAGTGCGCTTTTTGGGAGTGCTCCCTGAAGACGTAAAGAAATATGATTTGAATACCTACAGAGTAAAAGAATCCGATCCTGTGGAAGCGCGCGCTTTGAAAAAAGCGAAAGATGCCTTGGAAAATGATCCCTTCTTTTTGGATAAAAAGAACAAAGGACTTGCTGATATTCTTCGTTGGTTGATCAAAGAAAAAGTTCGTTGTGAGCAACAATCCTTTTTCTCTGTTGATCCCGATGATCCTATTAAAACCGAGAAAATCATTCTCGAAAAAATTAAAAGTGGAAGCTACATTTAATCTTTGAATTGTCGTTTAAACCGTCCTGATAAAAATGGTTTTAGCCTTTTAAACCCCCTGGATTTTCATAAGCTGCCTTCGGCGCTTGAAAAATCCAGGCTTGAGATAGTGCAAAGCTCATCTCGAGTCCGTTTCGCCGTCCATGGCAGCCTTTTCCGAAAATCAGCGCATCCTGCGCTGACCCTACGGACAAGTTTTCGGAAAAGCTTTGAGCAAAAGGCAAAGAAGTCCCTTTCTTAGATCTGTGGATCTGTGGATCTGTGGATCTGTGGATATCTGTTTTCTTATGCGGCTTCTTCTGATGAAATTTCCATGTGTCAATACTCGGATATTTGAGTGCGGCGTTAATCCTTGGAATCCCGCTTCCAGCTTAAAATCTCATTTTAAGACGAAAAATCCCGGATCCGACCCACTGTCTAGGATCTTATTCAGTGTCAAAAATATTTTCATTGAGTTGGCCTCAGAGTCCCGTGTTCTCAATCTGAGAATGGTACACCCCCTGCAATACCTGATCATGAAGAGGTGATGACCATGAATCTCATATTGAGACAACTATTGCTGTTAGTACTGCTTGGAACAATGGCGCCCAGTTGGGTGTTCGCCTTTGATGAGCTAAAGGGCAAGAATTTCATTGGTCAAAAAGGAAACCCGTTCTCTAAGAGTCCATCAGCGCTTCCATTTGGTGTGGGTTTCATAACTGACAGGACGGAATCGAAGAGTGGTGATTGCACCGATTGCGAATCCGCCAAAAACACTTCGGAATTAAAAAAAGTTGTTGATATGAGTCCAGAGATCAAATTGCAAACATTTGCTTCAAACAGCCCTTTGCTTGCGAGGATCGCCAAACAGGCAAATAAAATTTGGCAAACAGAATCACAAGGGCTTTGTTGGCACTCTGTGAAAGATATATTGAATAAAGCAGGATTTTCTAGTGCGGATTTGACGTCAAGGCCAGCGCGCGTTGCCGTTAAAGATTTAAAGAATAGTGGATTTATTAATTTGATTGAGCCAGAAGGGCTTATGTCTAAAATGAAAGACCCCTGTAAGGCGCCTGATGGCGCGGTTCTAGTGTATAAAGGTGGTCACTCTCGTCATTGCGGGAAAATACCTTGCGGTCATGTCGAGGTGAAGATCACTGACAAGAAGGAAAATCAAAAATTTGTTAGCGACTTTCGAGGAAACGGACCCATTACTGGAGACTGCCATTCTAAAGGAAATGATTACGTGTTAATCGGTATTATGGTGCCGCCGATGAATCAATCTACAACTAAAGCCATCGTCGCATCAGAAGTTGCATCAGAAGTTGAATCAGAAGACGAGCCTAAGCCAATAAAACATAGACACAGAAAATTTGCGGCAAGAATGGCTCACAATACAAGCCAGGACTGACTCTCATTCAATCACGGAAGCTCGCGAAAATCCGTGAGCAACATCTTCAAAAAGTTATTTTTTAGGAATAAATTCGACCACAGAGTTTGGATCGCGAAAGGCCTCACCGGTACTTGCAGAAATAAAAGCTGACTCAACAAAAAGGCCGGGTTTGCATTCTGAAAGGGTGTTTGGTTTTTCAGGGTTGTACTTGCAGTTTTCTGTTTCCCAAGCTTGATCAACATAAGTCACTCGAAAACCAATCCTTTTATTTAAATGAATCAGAGCTTCCACTCGCGAAATTTGGATCTTGAAGCTGGCGACATAGGGGCCGTCAAGAATTGTTTCTGGCCACTCAATTTCTGCAATTTCTTGGCAGGCTAGCGTGATTTTTTTTAGATTGTCGGCACTCAATTCTCCGAGCTCACTTTTTGAAAGAATTTTTGCGCGAACAGAAGAATCCTCACAGCGAAGATTTTTGCAAGTTTTTACGGCCTCTAAAATCAATGAATCAAAGCTGCTGCTATTGGCCGTTGTCATAGCTTCCATTGATTGAGCTAGACTTTCGGCAGAGGAAAAATGAATCACCAGTCCAAAGGCAAAAAATAAAGAACAAAAGAAATTATTGGGAGCAGAAAAATTGAATTTATTCATGGTTGCGGAACTTAGCCCAGAGGGATTTAAATATTAAATGTCTAAAAAGCATTTAAATATGCACTAAATGCATGAAAAGTTCATAAAACTCACTTGAAAAATGTCTGGTTGACGCAATCTTACTTAGGTTGGCGAAAAGAGCGCTCTCGGTTACACTGTCGAGCGTCTGTAAAATCAAAATAAAAACAATAGGATAAGGTGAATTTATGGCAGCAAAAATTGAAACAACTCCGGAGCTTGTTCAAAAGACTTACAGTGAATCAAATCGCCGTTTGGCGATCGTACGAAAACGATTGAATCGTCCCCTCACCTTGGCGGAAAAAATTATTTATGGTCATTTGGATGATCCGCAAAACCAAGAGTTGGAGCGCGGGAAAAGTTTTTTACTTTTACGACCAGATCGAGTGGCTATGCAAGATGCCACGGCGCAAATGGCGCTTTTGCAATTCATGTTAGCGGAAAAAGATGAAGCCGCCGTGCCAGCGACAGTTCACTGCGATCATTTGATTCAAGCTTACAAAGGTAAAGACATCGACATGCCTGCGTCCAACAACGCCAATAAAGAAGTTTTTGAATTTTTGGCGACGGCGACCTCTCGGTACAATATCGGTTTTTGGAAACCTGGCGCGGGAATCATTCATCAAGTGATTTTAGAGAATTATGCCTATCCAGGTGGTTTGATGATTGGAACTGATTCTCACACTCCAAATGCCGGTGGCTTAGGAATGTGTGCCGTCGGAGTTGGTGGTTCGGATGCATCAGACGTGATGGTTGGTTTGGCTTGGGAAGTAAAAAATCCGAAGTTGATCGGTATTCATTTGAAAGGAAAATTGCAAGGTTGGGCTTCTGCGAAAGATGTGATTTTAAAACTTTGCGGAATGCTGACGGTCAAAGGTGGAACTGATAAAATTGTTGAGTACTTCGGCGAAGGATGTGCCAATATCTCTGCAACAGGAAAAGCGACCATCACCAATATGGGAGCTGAGCTGGGAGCGACTTGCTCCGTATTTCCTTACGATCAAAAAATTGCGGCTTATTTGAAAGCAACTCATCGGGCCTCCTTGGCGGATATCGCTGATAAAAATATGGATCTTTTGTCGGCTGATCCTGAAGTTGCGAAAGATCCGAAAAAATATTACGACGAAGTTTATGAGATTGATTTGTCAACTCTTGAACCCCATTTAGTGGGTCCGCATTCTCCGGACATTGCTCGACCAATTTCTGCGATCGCCAAAGAGGCGAAAGAAAAAGGTTGGCCAACGAATTTGTCTTCAGCTTTGATTGGCTCTTGCACGAATTCTTCCTATGAAGATATTGGTCGCGCGGCCTTTGTGGCTAAACAAGCCACCAGTTCCGGTGCGAAAATGAATCAACCCTTTTTGGTGAGCCCAGGTTCCACTCAAGTTCAAAATACTATCGAACGTGATGGCTATATGGCCGTTTTGAATAGCGTGGGTGCGACCGTTTTGGCGAATGCGTGCGGTCCTTGCATTGGTCAATGGAAACGCGACGACATCAAGCCGGGAGAGAAAAACACGATTGTTACGACTTTCAATCGTAATTTCCGCGGTCGAAATGATGCGAACAACGAAACGCTGGCGTTCATTGGTTCTCCAGAATTAGTGATGGCATTAGGTCTTGCTGGTCGTTTGGATTTCAATCCGATGACTGATGAGTTGAATACGCCACAAGGAAAAATAAAATTGAAAGCACCGGAGGCCGCCGAACTTCCAGCAAAAGGCTTCGCGGCGGATCCTGACGGCTATCAAGCTCCTGCGGGAAAAAATGCAAAAGTATCTGTGGCTCCCACGTCAGAGCGTTTGCAATTACTAGCACCGTTTAAAACTTGGGATGGAAAAGATTTTGTCGGTCAGTTAGTGCTCGCGAAAGCGAAAGGAAAATGCACCACTGATCATATTAGTCCCGGTGGAAAATGGCTGAACTATCGTGGTCACTTGGATCACATTTCCGACAATATGCTTTTGGGAGCAGACAATGCTTTCACAGCAGAAATTGGAAAAGGTCGTAATCAATTGACTCAAGCAACGGGCATTGAATTTGCGAAGATTGCTCGTGAGTACCAAAAAGCGGGCAAAGGCTGGGTGATTATCGGTGATGAAAACTACGGAGAAGGTTCCTCGCGCGAGCACGCAGCGATGAGTCCTCGCTTCTTAGGTTGTTCGGCTGTGATCACAAAATCCTTTGCGCGAATTCATGAAACGAATTTGAAAAAACAAGGAATCTTGGCGCTCACTTTTGCAGATGCGAAAGACTATGAAAAAGTTCAAGAAGACGACAAAATTTCATTGGTGAGTTTGTCAGAACTTGCTCCTGGAAAAAATGTAAAAATGATTCTTGAACATAAGAATGGTTCAAAAGAAGAAGTCAGTTTGAAACATTCTTACAATCTTGAGCAGCTCAAATGGTTCAAAGCAGGAAGTGCTTTGAATTTGATTCGTGCTGGCCATTAATTGCTTCGCCGAGGCTCTTGTTGAGCCAGTGAATGGCGGTAAATCACAAGATGGCTTCTCGACTTATGAAACTCATCATTAGTCAAGTTGGCACGAAGGATGGCAATTATCACCACGAACGGCGGCCAGTTTATGAAGCTTCTCACTCCATGGGGAAGAGATAAGTCGTAGACATGGATTTTTCAGAAGTAATTTTATAGAGTTCAAAAACGGGCCCCGCAATCGTGGCCCGTTTTGCATCAAAGTAGTCCGTGACTTTTGGGTAGACAACCATCGGTCCAATCCCTGGAGAGCCCTCAAAGACCACGGTCACATATTTTTTTGCGGGAACCTCACGAGTGAAATAGCCCTCTGGCAGCTGAGCAGGAAGCTGAGTCAACAATGGGGCGGCTACCGCTGCCGAAGAGGCCACAGGGCTGCTTTCCGCGATCACACAGCCGGCATTGGCACGCAGCCGGCCTTCTTCAACAGTATTAGGATTGTCCAAGTATTCACCGAAGGTGCGCTCGCAAGAAATATGATTTTCTTTTGCCCATTTTTCCACTTCGTTCAAAACCGGTACTATTTTGTGATAAGCACCTACATGGTTTTTGTAGAGCAGATGCAGGGGGCCTACTTGTTTTTCCACCAAGTTCACTGGTTTGAAAACTCCCAGGTACCAGGAAAAATAAACTAAAAGACCGAGCACGACTCCTAAAATTGTTCCAAGAATCCATTTAAGCATTATTTACTCCATTTAATACTACATCCCATGCTGGGTGTTTGTGCTGAAGAGATTTGTTTTCCATTCGCCAATTCTTGGACCGCCGTGAAAAGCTCCCGCTTTTTTACTTGAGTCTCATCTTTCCAAGAGTCATCCAATCGTCCGCGATAGGCGAGTTTCATTTGACTGTCATAGACGAAAAAATCAGGAGTGCAAACGGCACCATATTCTTTTGCGACTTTTTGATCTGGGTCATGAAGATAAGGGAATGGATATTTTTTTTCTCTCCAGCGCTCTTGTAATTTTTCAAAGCTATCTTCTGAATAATTTTCTGGATCATTTGAGCAAATAGCCACGACAGAAACATCAATTTGTTTACAATCATGACCAAGTTGGATCAGTCGATCTTCAATGGCTTTCACATAGGGGCAGTGATTGCAGATGAACATGAGGACCAGGGCCTTGCCGCTGGTGAATTCCTGCAAAGAATGTTTCTGGCCATCAACGCCCAGGAGTTCAAAGGGCGAAGGGGATTTTCCAAGTTCTAAAGGTGGGGTGTGCATCAGTGCCATTCGTGCTCCTAAAGTTCTGACCAGTGAATGCGATTCTGTGCTGTGATCAGGGTTCCATCTGCTTCCACGGAAATAAATTTTTCTGGTAGATCCACTTTTTTATTAAGGGCTGAAAGGAGCGCCATTTGTTCGCTGGAGGAAAGTGCTTCGGCACTCAGGGAAACCGCGAGGGATAACTCTAAAAAAAGACGATCAAGAAAAGCTTCCCAATCAATGGCTGACAAAAATCTTTCATCCTTTAAATTTTCAAACAAAGAAGTGGCCAAGGGTAAATCAGGACTTTCAAAAACGTTCAAGCCGAGACCAATGATCAAGCAATTGGCTTTTCCTTGTTGGAGATTCTCAACCAAAATTCCACCGAGTTTTTTTTTGCCGATATAGATATCATTGGGCGCTTTCAGAGAAAAATGCAGCCAAGGCCAAGTGGCGGTGAGGGCTTTTTCCACGGCTAAACCAATCCGGCAGGTCACAACGGACCGAGGTGGGCGTGGTAATTCGAAAACCCAAGAAGACAAAAGAGCGGAGCTCGGTGAATTTTGAGACCACGAATGATTTCCTCGCCCGCGTCCATGAGTTTGTTCTTCAGTCAGAAAGAGGGAAATCGGAGAAGTTGCGAGTTCGCTTCCAAAGGCTTTTTCTTTGGCCCAATCATTTGTGCTAACTACGGAAGTTTGAAAAAAAACATTGAGTTTAGATTGGCGAGCCCAGGTTGCGGAACTGTCGCCAACGGAAAACATTTAAGAGTTCTCCCAATCGAACATCAGTGAAACATCAGCTGAAGGTGCTGAGTGAGTGAGCGCGCCGACGCTAATAAAATCGACGCCTAATTTGGAAACGGAACTGATGCGTTCCAAAGTCATATTTCCGGAAGCCTCAAGCTCGATTTCCTTGGGCACTAATTGACGAGCCTCTGTGATCATTTCGTTTTTCATGTTGTCGAGTAAAATTCTTTGCACATGGAGGCTCACGCACTCATTCACTTCTTCAAGATTTTTGGCTTCCACTTCAATGGGGCTGAGGGGTGAGCTCGCACGAATGCGTGTGACAGCGGCAGTGATTCCGCCCATCACCGAGATGTGATTGTCTTTGATTAAAATCGCGCTGCTTAAATTGAGGCGATGATTCAAGCCACCACCATGAACAACCGCTCGCTTTTCTAATTCACGATATCCAGGTAAAGTTTTTCGAGTGTCTAAAATTCGACAAGAAGTACCTGTGAGTTGTTTTACAAATTGCTGTGTGAGCGTGGCGATGCCACTCAAGTGCATAAGAAAATTGAGAGAAACCCGCTCGGCTTTAAGAATTTGCACGAGATCACCTTGGATGGTGCAAATAATTTGTTTATTTAAAACAGTATCGCCTTCTTCAAAATGCCACTTGAGGCGTGCGCCTTGATCCAGCGTCACCATGGAATTTTCGAAGGGGATGGCTCCTGATAAAACTAAATCTTGTTTAGCAATAAGGCGGGCTCGTCCAAATTTTGGTGTGAGGGCTAAGCTTTCCGTCGTCAGATCGCCAGAGGGCATATCTTCTTTGAGAGCGGCTTTGATGAGATCAAGTAAGGTCATGAGAGTTTTTCAGCATCTTTGAGAAGTTTCTGAATTTCTTCTCTCACGATTCTCTCCGCGATGTCAGGAATTATTTTCCATGCAATGTCCTGCAAAACAGCGCGCACCTGCTCTCGCAAGACTTGTTCGACAACAGTGGGGTCTAACGCGCCAGGGCCGTTTGAAGAACCAGAAAATCCTGGAGAACTTGAAAAGCCAACAGGAGGTGATGAATCATTATCAAGGTCAGCCAGTTGAACTTCATTTCTATTTTTACCTGCTCCTGCCAAGGCAATGTGAGCGTCATCAACGTCAGCAAATTCTTCTTCCAGGTTGCTATAATCTTCAGTGGGGATATTGATTTTAAATCGATCCACGCCCCCTCCAGAAAATGACGCAGTCCTTGAGGGTGAGTTATGTCCTGGTGGAAATTTAGCTGAAGTTGAAAGTTCAGGAGAGACTCTTGGTAAAGGGACTTGTCGAAAATCTTCAGGCTCATCAATATCGCCAAGATCTATAGAACGATCAGTGACTTCGCCTATGGAACGATTGGCTGAATAATCGGTTGTCTGATTTGCTGAAGGATTGACGGTAGGAGGTTTCAAAGGTGGAGGTTTCGGTTTTTCCACAAAATCAGGTAAGTTTGGAAAGCTTAAATAGCTAGAAATTGTATTACTCGAAGTGGAAGGAACAAGGTCCTTGATAATTCCACGTAAGGTCTCAGCATCAAAGGGCTTTTCCAATCTGCGGGCCGCTCCACAGCTGGAAGCTTTTTTCTCATCGATGTCCATGAAGCTGCTCCAAATAAGAACAGTCGGAATTTTCGACAATAGAGGATCATTTTTGAGTTCAGCGCAAACTTCATAGCCCGATCTTTTTGCGAGGAGCACATCCACAAAAACAATATCGGGATTCCAAGACTTGGCTACAGGTAAAACATCGATGCCTAGAGGCACGGCTTTGACTTCAACGCCAAAATCTTGCAAAGCCAGTTGCATCACTTTTTTAATAGAGGTACTTTCGTCAGCCAATAAGACGCGTAAAGCCATGATCTAAGTAAACCTTTTTTCCTTCTGCTCAGTCAAGGGTAAGCTGCATAAAGTAATGAATAAAATTGATCGTTATCTTTCGGGACTCTTTTGGATGTATTTTTTGGGTGGATTGTTGGTGTTTGCGACAATTTATGTCTCTATGGACGCCCTTGGATTGATGGTAGAGTACAAAGCAGTTAGCCTGTCAGCTTGGCTCAGTTACTATGGCTATATGGTTCCGGATGTTATCTATCGCATGGTGCCAGTCGCTTGCGTGTTATCCATCGTTTTTACGCTTTCAAGTCTTGGCAAAGCCAATGAGTTAGTGGCTCTCTATAGCATCGGTATGAGTTTGGTGAGGATCTGCACTCCCATGCTCGTCTGGGTGCTGGTGCTTTGCGGAGTGGAATTAGCGATCGGCGATCGAGTACTTCCTAATTTTGCGAAACTTAAAAACTTTGTTTTTTATCATGATATCAAGAAAAATCCGTCCCTATACTCGATGGTGAAGAATGAACGAATCTGGTATCGGTCACACGACACGATTTTTAATATTAAAACACTCAATGAAAAGGCCAACAAAGCTCAAGGCTTGACGCTTTATTATTTTAACGAAAATTGGGATTTGATTCAGATGATCACCGCAAAAGAGGTGGATTTACTTGGAGCCAAATGGCAGCTGTACGATGGCTCGGTAACGCTTTTCACGGAAGAATCAAGTTTTCCTCTCACCAGCCAGTTCAAGCAAAAAACGGTGGTGATGGGCGAGGACTCAAAGGATTTGGGCGCCACTGGAAACACCTCGGAAGTTTTATCTTTGGATGAACTTTCGAAGTTCATTAAAAAAAATAAAGAAGCGGGTCTAGATACCATCCGCTATGAAGTCGATTTACAGTCAAAATACAGTTATTCTTTATCAGCTTTGGTTATGGCCCTTTTGGGGATTCCCTTTAGCGTTGGACGCTCTCGATCTGGTGGCGCGATGAGAAATATTGGTCTTTGCTTGGCGCTCATCTTCACTTTTTATATCTTTTATACGTCCTCAATAACTCTTGGAAACTATGGCCATCTTTCGCCGATGATTGCGGCCTGGGCTCCAATTGTGATAATGTCCTCGCTGGCTTATTTTTTCATTCGAAGAGTTCGACTGTGATCGTTAGTAATCCGAAGGAGCATAAACCATGGCCATTTTAGAAGTTTTAAAATTTCCTGACAAAAGGCTTCGAGAGGTCTCAGATGCCATTGAAAAATTTGATCAAAAGACCAAGTCGCGTTTGAAGAAATTATCTGAGGATATGTTTGAAACAATGTATGCAGAAAACGGCATTGGTCTTGCGGCTCCCCAAGTGGGAGAGCTTATCAGAATGGTCGTCATCGATGCTCGTCCACGTGATACCAAGGGTCGCTACACAGTTGAAGATTTAACTGAGATGGAAAAGTCGGCGACTCAGCCTTTGGTGATTCTAAACCCAGTGATTCTGAAAGCCGAAGGAAAAACAACTTTCGATGAAGGCTGTTTGAGCGTCCCAATGTTTTTTGAAACTGTGGAAAGAAGCCAGTACGTTGAAGTGCAATATCAAGATCTTCAAGGTGAAAAACAAATTTTGAAGACCGATGGACTTTTAGCGATTGTGGTTCAACATGAGATGGACCATTTAGAAGGAACTTTATTTATCGATCATTTGAGTTTAGTGAAATCAAACAAGATCAAAAATCAAATCAAGAAACATGGTTATCCACCAAAGAAAAAAGAAGGCGAAGACGAGGACGGATCTGACCATGATGAAGAGCGGGAACTGTGAGTCGCGTACGAGTTGTCTTTCTAGGAACTCCTGACTTTGCCGTGAACTGCTTGCGCGGAGTTTTGGATGATGATCACTTTGAAGTGGTGGGCGTCGTCACGCAACCAGATCGACCATCGGGAAGAAAGATGTTGTTAACACCTTCGCCCGTGAAATCTTTTGCGCAAGCTCGTGAATTACGAGTGATTTCACCAGAGTCAGTGAATAAAGAAGTGATTTTGCAGGAAGTGCAAAAATGGAGCGCGGAAGTTGCCATTGTCGTTGCTTTTGGGCAGATAGTTTCACAAAAATTTTTAGACTCCTTTCAGTTTGGTTGCGTGAATGTCCATGCTTCGTTGTTACCTCGTTGGCGGGGAGCGGCTCCCATTCAGAGGGCGATTGAGGCCGGAGATGAACTCACTGGCGTTGCACTCCAAAAAATGGTGAAAGAGCTGGATGCGGGTGATGTTTTAGGGCTGCGCCAGATTCCAGTCACTTCGAATATGAACGCGCAAGAGTTGCACGATCAGTTAGCTATTTTAGGTACTGACTTACTAAAAATTGAATTAATGGATTATGTGCGAGGGAATTTGGCTCCATCTGCGCAGGACAAAAATCATATCACTTATGCAAAGAAAATTGAAAAAACAGAAGCTGAAATTAAGTGGACGGATTCGGCCAAACATTTGCACAACCGCATTCGCGCTTTTGTGATGGGGCCAGGAACTTGGGTTCCCTTTCAAGGGAAGAAACTAAAAATTCATCGTACAGAAATTGCGAGCCTTTCAACCTCCACTCACGCGCCAGGAGAAATCGTCGAATTGGGTGCTGATTTTTTAACTGTAGCAACGGGTGCGGGCTCTTTAAAAATATTTGAAGTGCAACCCGAATCACGCAATCGCATGTCGGTGATGGATTTTTTAAAAGGCCATAATCTCAAAAAAGGGGATTTGCTTGTCTAAACCATCGCCTTCCTCGCCACGCAAACACTCGCAAAAAATGGTCGCTCCAAGTATTTTGTCGGCGGACTTTGCTAATCTTCAGACTGAGCTCGGGGCCATCGCGGAGGCAGGAGCTGATTGGGTGCATGTGGATGTGATGGATGGACATTTCGTGCCGAATCTCACTATCGGAGTGCCGGTGGTGGCCTCAATAAAAAAAGTGACGAAACTTCCTCTCGATGTGCATTTGATGATCGAAAATCCAGAAAAATACATCGAGCAGTTTATCAAAGCTGGTTCTGATTATCTGACGATTCATGTGGAAGCCACCAATGATCCCCTTCGCGTTCTAAAAAGAATTCGGGAATTGGGAGCAAAAGCTGGAATTAGTTTGCGACCTGGGACGCCTTTGTCAGCGATCACTCCTTTTCTCAGCGAGTTGGATTTAGTGCTGGTCATGACTGTGGAACCAGGCTTTGGCGGCCAGAATTTTATGAAAGATCAAGTCTCAAAAATTTCTGAACTAAAACGTTTGCGCGAAGAAAAAAAAATGAATTATTTGATTGAAGTCGATGGCGGAGTGAATGAATCCACCATTGGTGAGTGCCACGATGCCGATGTGCTCGTAGCGGGAAATTATGTTTTTAAAAACGATTACACCAAAGCCATCCGCAAATTAAAGGAATCCTAATGAGTGAAGTAAAGACGATTGAATTGACGGGCGAAAATGTGACCATCGAACAGGTCTGCCTAGTGGCACGCTCGGTGGCGTCTGGAAAAAAAGTGATTGTGAAACTTGCGGAATCAGCTCGCGCAAAAATGCAAGAATCTCGAGCTTACATTGATAAGCGCATTGGCAGCGGTGAAGTCATGTACGGGATTAATACCGGATTTGGCGCCTTTAGTTCGGTGCGAATCAATGATTCGCAACTGGAAGAATTGCAAAAAAATCTAATTCGCTCCCACTCGATGGGAGTGGGTGATCCTTTCACGCCAGAGCAAACTCGGGCAATCATGTTTTTGCGGGCCAATGCTTTGGCTCGTGGTCATAGCGGAATTCGTCCTTTCGTGGTGGAAAAGATTTTAGAGTTTTTGAACGCTGACGTGATTCCTGTCATTCCCCAGCAGGGGAGTGTGGGCGCAAGTGGAGATTTGGCTCCGCTTTCGCATTTGGCTTTGGCCATCATTGGCGAAGGACAAGTCTGGTCGAACGTAGCTGTTTCCAACGCAAGCGTAGCTGTTTCCGTCAAAGACGTCTTGAAAGAAAAACAAATCGAGCCCCTGACTTTAAAGGCCAAAGAAGGCTTGTCGATGATCAACGGATGTCAAGTCATGACGGCCGTGGGGATGTTAGCCGCCGCTGATGCGAAAAGACTTTTAGGTCTCACAGACGTGTCTGGTGCGATGACTCTTGAAGCAATGCGTGGAACAAGGACTGCTTTTGATCCTTTGATTTCGGCGACTCGTCCTCATCCTGGCGAAGCAAAAACGGCACGAAATATGAATAAAATTTTGGGCAAAACTTCTCCGATTGCGGAAAGTCACGCCGGCTGTGGTAAAGTGCAAGACGCATATTCTTTGCGTTGCATCCCAGCAGTTCACGGAGCTGCAAAAGATGCTTTAGGGTACATTTGGAAGACACTCGAGACCGAAGCCAATTCCAGCACCGATAATCCTTTGGTTTTTTCGCAAGATAACAAGGTTTTGTCCTGCGGAAATTTCCATGGAGAACCTGTCGCTTTTGCCATGGATTTTGCGGCCATTGCCATCAGTGCTCTAGTGAATATGAGTGAGTGTCGCATTCAAAAATTAGTCAACCCAGCGATGAGTGATTTGCCCGCATTTTTAGCTCCCGATGGTGGATTGAATTCAGGGCATATGATTGTGCAAGTCGCAGCGGCAAGTTTAGTGAGCGAAAATAAAATTTTGGCTCACCCTGCAAGCGTTGATAGCATTCCTACGAGCGCGGACAAAGAAGATCATGTGAGCATGGGTACGATTGCCGCTCGGAAATTTAATCAGATTTTGCAAAATGCAGAAAATATCGTGGCGATGGAGTTTCTGTCTGCGGCACAGGCGTTGGATTTACTAAGGCCATTGACTCCAGCAGGAGCCGTCTTGGCGGTTCACCAAAAAATCCGTGAGAAAGTTCCATTTGCAGACAAAGATAGAGTTTTTTCTGCTGATGTGGCTGTGATACGCCAAATGATCAAAGAGGGCTCATTGACCTCGGCCTATGAAAAAGTCACAGGGCCTTTGGAGTTTTGACCCACAAATTATAGGATACTTTTCTTTCATCAATGTTTCTTTTTGCATAACTTTGAATAGTATTCGAAATTCGCTTTTTGAATAGCATCCATATCATCTTCATCTCTGATGAAAACTCCCACTGGGTCATTTAGATGATCGAAGTCCACGTCTTTTGCGTAAAAGGCATTCTTATCAAAAATGATTTTTTCATCCCAAATTGGAAAATCTGAGTCGTAAATTGATAATTGATATTTATTATCATCTAGTTTTTTGACGTCTTTGACTAAAATCGCATATTGTGTCGCCCTTGCCATGCGAATGATTAAAATGAGCATTCGCCCGCGAGTCCTGCTTTTTAATATTTTTTTCATCGTGTCAGTATTCGCCCCTTCAGATCGATTTCTGTATCCTGTGACCAAACTAATGTTGAATGGCGAAAAAAATCTTTTATTTTGACGATGTATAATTTCGCTTTTAAAAGAACGATCAACGGACTCAAAAGCGGTTATTGATTCAAAAAAATTATTTATTTTTAATTTATTAAGCTCACTCTCTCTATTAAAAAATGATTTGTCAGAAATTTGAATCGGTAAAATATCATGATTTCGATTTCCTATTAAATCCAAAACTTTGCTCATCGTTTCATCGGATGGCTTATTAAGAGCATCTGCAACGCCAAATCGTAGTCAGTAGAACATAGGTCGTTGAGCAAGTGAAAAAGCCCAGCAGCTGTTATTAATACCTTCATTATAATTATTTATTGGAATTTGACGTGTCAGTTTAAAGGCCTCAGCGCGGTTGACGAAAGTCAGAACATTCTCCTCGGTCAGCTGATCACAAAGCAGATTGGTAACGAGAGAATCATTAATTAAATTTGAATTTTCGTTGGATACTTCGATTGTGCTCGTTATTGTAGTATAAGCAGAAACCTTAGAACCAAATGAAAAGGTAATCATCAAAATCATAAAAAATAAATTCTTCATTTGTTCTCCATGCTGAAGTTTTTTGAGCTATCTTTCTCGTCAGTAATAGATCAACTCATTAGGAATGGTTTAGTGCGATTCCTGTGCTAATGTCTCATTTATTATATTTGTTTTGAAAAAATGAAGTCTTTAACTACTATACAAGAGTCATGAAAGAACTTTTTTTACTTCGAGTTGAGTCACGAGATAGTTGAGTCTCTAGATAGTTGAGTCTCTAGATAACTGAGTCTCTATCTCAAAGAAGTGCAAGTGGTTGAATTTAGAGGTGATCCTCTCTAACACAAGTCCGAGCCCCGAATCACTTTGTGGTTCAAATTGAATATTTCGTTATCTTGCCGTCGCCCACTCTTTGCAAGCGTCACTCACTATGGGTATCGGTCGCCAAAAAAACTTTTTCAAAATCAAATCGGAACATCGCTATTCCTACGGCGGAATATTACGGAACAAAAGACTCGGGAGGGGGCAAAGACCGCTTTCCACCAGCGATCCGATTCATGTCGTTTTTAAAATCAATAAGAATCATTATTTAACGAAAAGTCTTTGTTCACCAAAGTGCTTTGCGCTGGTTCATCGAATCCTCAAAAAGTATTCCCTCCTCTTTTTTGTCAAAATGGAGCAGGTTTCGATTCAGAACGATCATTTTCACTTGCTCCTTCGGGCTCCTCGTCGATGTCAAATTCATCATTTTTTTCGAGTGCTCGCAGGACAAATTTCCCAACAACTGCAAGAGGTGACCGGTACCTCTGAGAGCCCTGAAGGGAAGAAGAGTCTTTGGAAATACCGGCCTTTTTCAAGGGTAGTTAAGGGTTATCGTGCTTACGAGATCGTGAGAGATTACATAAAATTGAACGAAAAAGAATCCTTAGGTAAAATTTCTTATCAAAAAAATCGTTTAAGAGGTCTTTCGAGTGGTGATTGGACTATTCTCTGGACTTAGTCGATTTATTATTTAAAAGGCGAAGAAGGGAGGCTCGCGCAGTGATCGGGCGACCACGATGGCCGACCGAAATGAGTTTTAAATAGCAAAGCTCTTTTTATCAGGACGATTTTAGCTATTACTCTTCACTTTTTTGAGAAAGATTCTCGAGCTGAGTCTAGTCTATAAGACGAAGCCAAGCCGTAGGAATCGAAGATCGACAAATGTTAAAATTTAAAACTAATAATTTTTCAAGAAAATGTTAACTTACAGCAGCAAGGATTTTTTCACTGAGCCATTGGGGATCATCCAAGGGCAAATCATGGCCAGCGGTTGGGTGAATTCCTAGAGGCAAATTCCATTTGCTTGCGATTTTTTTTGAACAAGAAACTTTCACTAGACGGTCATTTTCACTCGCCAGTAATGAAATATTTCCTGGCGCTTGAGCCGGAAAAGAAAATATTCCAGCAGCAAAAATTTGGCGAAAAAAATTGGCTCGTGAAACTGGATGGGTCTCGAAATAATCCTTGAAAATGGGTTGAAAAATTCGAACGCGTTCTGCGTTGTTAGCAAGAAGCTCAAGAGATTTAGAACTTTGGTCCTTAAACTCGCTTTTGTACATAGTTTGTAAAACGTTTTTAATTTGAAATCGCTCCAGTGGCTGCGAAAAATTTCCGGCGCTGGTGTTAATTAAAAAAGCTTGCTGAATTTCATTTGGAAAACGATTCATCCAGTCAATCGTGATCATGGCTCCCATAGAAATAGCGATCACTTTGAGCTGGTCAGGTTGGACTTTTTTAAAAGTGCCTAAAATTTCCGAGCGAACGAAGTCAGTGTAGGCACCGATGTGCAGTGGGCTTGTTGCGCGAAAAGCCTCGCCATTACCAGGAAGCTCCGCAAAAAGGATTTGATCATCAGGAACTAACTTTTGAAAATAATCTGGAAAGTCCGCCCAATATTTTATCCCCCGTGTGAGACCACGAAGAAAAAGCCAAGAGGTTTTTTTAGTCATTTTGATACCACCTTTCTTTGGCTCGCAATTCATGTTTATTGATCTGATCCTCATTCAAATTATCCCAAACTGAAGAAGAGCTCATAGCTTTAATAAGAAATTCAAAAAAAGTATTGTGTCTTCTTAAAATTCGTCGTTCACGGTGTTTTTTAATTGGATTAAAGGGACCCGTTGAGCTGAATAATTGCAGTGGATTTTTTTTGATCCAATTCCAGGAGCCCATTTCAAGGGCTAAGGGTAAATAAGTAAAATCATTTCGTCTTGCCATGGATTCATCATAGATATAATCCCAAAGATCACCGTGAGTAGTGTAATTGGTCGCTTGGGGTTCAATTTTATAAAAATGATAAGGATAAGTGTGATCAAATAAATCAAAAAGAGCATGGGCTTTTGCCAAGTGCGGGAAGGGTCGTTTTGTTTTAGCGTAAGGCAACCAAAGTTGATCTTGCATCCCGAAGCCTGAGTGCACATCAATAGTGACGGCACAAACACTCCGTTCGAGCTCTTTTAAAACACTTTCAACCAGTGCTTTTGATTCGATTTCCATTTCTCCAATATTTGGTCCGCGGTACCAAGGAAGTCTTGGTGAAATTCGATGGCCGCCCAAAAGAAAGTTTGTATTGGTTCCTTCTGTCGGGGAGTTTCTCATCAGGTCAACACCCTGAGCATTTGATCTGGTTAGGTGAACCACTCCAGTGGGATTCACCATCGGAATAAAAAAAATCCTAATTTTTTTGAGTGCCTGTTGAGTGATTTCATCCCAGAGTAAAGTTTTTGCGATGGAATTCAAATAAGCAATGCAAACTTGTGAGCCTATTCTTTCCAATCCATGAACTCCGCCGATAAAACCTAAAACCGGTGCGGCGGGATCTTCACTACCAAGGGTGAGCTTGTGGATCGGAAATTCCTCGCCTTTTGTGTCTTTCACTGTAGCCAGAGTTTCGAGCCTTGCCAGGCTTCCGAGTTCTTGGGCTCTTGCCAAAAGCTGGTCAATCTCGTAAAGCTTGTGAGGGTACATAATAGACGACATCCTTTGAATTTAATCATTGATCGCGGCCCTTGACCATACTCTTGCGATGTTCTGACAGTACGCTAACACAAAATCCTTTACACTTTGATCAAAAGAAAAAGGGGGATTATGTTAGCGACTTTAACATCAATGTACCATATGCGTGTTAACAAGGTATCCAAATTTAAACCCAAAATAAAAATTGAAAATAAAGTTGGGAATTTCGTCTATAAGACTGTGAGTGACACAGCGGAGTTACGAGCCGCACTAGAGCTGCGCTACGAGATTTTTCATCGAGAAATGCTACATAAAACGAAATCCTATGGGCTCGACGTTGATGAGTTTGATGCTTCCTGCGACCACTTAATTATTATAGATACTAAAAAGAATCTAGTGGTTGGTACGTATCGATTGAATTGTTCGCTTTTTTCTGATCGTTTTTATTCTCAAAATGAATTTATGATGGCAAGAATAATGGCGCAACCAGGTGTGAAATTAGAACTCGGTCGAGCCTGCATTCACAAAGATTATCGACGAGGAATGTTGATTTCTTTACTCTGGAAAGGCATCGCCGATTATATGATGGCGACCAATGCAGAAGTTCTTTTTGGCTGTGCCACCGTGAAAACTGAAAATCCGAGGGAAGCGGCCTTGCTCTATAGATATTTTCTTGAAGAAAATAGAATTGCTCCTCAGTTTTTTGCGCCACCCACATTGGAATACACGATGCCAAATTTGAATTTTTGGATTCCAAGTTTTCAGAATCCTTTGTCTCTTGCAGAAAGAGCTGAGGCTGAGTTACTTATTCCTGGATTGTGTCGTTCTTATTTGAACCTGGGAGCCTTTATCGGCGGGGAACCGGCCTATGACAAGGATTATAAGTGCATTGACTTTTTAACCATCCTGCAAAAAAGTGATGTGCGTAAGCATCTTTGGAAGCGCGTCGGAGGAGTTTAATTATTACTTTGGATTTTTTTAAATTTCTCACAATTTTTAAAATCAGCTGGGTTCACTTAAAGTTGTCTCAACAAAAAGGCGCTGATGTCCGCGCCTTAAAGGCAAGTTGGACTCAGCAAATTTTTCAATTGATGAAGGTCGAAGTAAAAGCTTCGGGCCAAATTTTTGATTTTGAATCTGTTCAAAAGCTAAAGCGAATGCAGACACCATCAGAATCTATAATTTTAGTCGGTAATCATACCAGTTATTTGGATATTCCTTTAGTGATGAACACAGAGCCGAGCTGCTGCTTTGTCAGCAAGCAAGAGGTCAAATACTGGCCAGTTATCGGCAAAGGTGCTGTGAAATGTGAAACGATTTTTGTTCAACGTGAAAGCTATAAGTCTCGAAAAAACGTGCGAGGACAAATTATTGAGGCTTTAAAAAATGAAAATAAAAAATTGGTGATTTTTCCAAGTGGAACAACCACCTTGGGACCTTCTGCAAAGTGGAAAAAAGGGGCTTTTGAAATTGCGCATCAAGGAAAAATTAAAGTTCAGTTGTTCAGAGTGAAATATTCTCCGGAACGTCCAGTGGCCTACATTGACAATGATTTTTTCCCGACTCATGTTATGGATCTTTTTAAGGAGCCTTCAATACAAGCTCAAATCGAATTCGGTGAATCCTTCTATGTGCAAGATGTGATGCAGGATTTGGCACGATCCAAAGCTTGGTGTGAGACTCCATTCAGCGTTTAAAAGAATAATGCCGCGCTCCTAAGCTCGGCTTCTGTTTATACTCTGCCGGAACTATGGCATTCCAATGTCATAACAAACGGAGGCTTTTATGTCTGCTCGAGTGGTTCGTGCTCCTACTGGTACCAAATTAAATTGCAAAGGTTGGCTTCAAGAAGCGGCTTATCGCATGATTCAGAATAATTTAGATCCACAGGTCGCAGAGCGCCCAGAAGATTTGGTCGTCTATGGTGGGATTGGAAAAGCCGCACGTAATTGGGAATGCTTTGATAAAATTTTGGAGACTCTTAAAGTTTTGGAAAATGATGAAACACTTCTTGTTCAGAGTGGAAAACCCATCGGAATTATTCGCACACATAAAGATGCCCCTCGGGTTTTGATTGCCAATTCAAATTTAGTACCAAAGTGGGCGACCTGGGATCATTTTCATGAGCTCGATAAAAAAGGTCTTATGATGTATGGACAAATGACGGCGGGCTCTTGGATTTACATTGGTACGCAGGGAATTATTCAAGGAACCTATGAAACTTTTGCAGAAGCAGGCCGACAGCATTTTGGTGGAAGTCTCAAAGGAAAAATAATTTTAACTGCTGGACTTGGTGGAATGGGTGGAGCACAGCCTCTTGCGGGAGTTTTTGCTGGTGCGGTCGTGCTCGCGGTGGATGTCGATCCAACCCGAATTGAAAAACGTCGAGAAACAAAGTATGTTGATGAGGTGGCCACGAGTTTAGATGAGGCAATAGCGCGGGCTCGAAAGTATGCAGCGAATGGTGAGGCGAAGTCGATTGCTCTTGAAGGAAATATGGCCACCGTCATTCATCAATGTCTCGATAAAAACTTCATTCCTGATTTATTGACGGACCAAACCTCAGCCCACGATCCACTCGTTGGCTATATTCCTGAGGGTTTGACGCTTCAGCAAGCCGCTGAGGAAAGAAAGACAAGCCAGAAAAAATATTTGGAGCAAGTTTACTCCAGCATCGTCAAGCATGTGCAAGGAATGCTCGAGATGAAAAAGCGTGGCGCTATCACTTTTGATTATGGTAATAATATCAGAGCGGTGGCTTTTGACCACGGTGTGAAAGAGGCCTTTTCTTTTCCAGGTTTTGTGCCAGCCTATATTCGTCCTTTATTTTGCAAGGGAAGTGGCCCGTTCCGTTGGGTGGCACTTTCCGGTGATCCGAACGATATTAAAGTGACTGACCAAGCCATGCGCGAAATATTTTCTCACAAAAAAGATTTATTACGCTGGCTTGATATGGCGGAAAAAAGAATCGCCTTTCAAGGCTTGCCGGCACGAATTTGTTGGCTGGAATACGGTGAACGCGCCAAAGCGGGGCTTATGTTTAATGAGCTTGTTCGCACTGGCAAAGTAAGCGCTCCAATTGTTATCGGTCGTGATCATTTGGATTGCGGATCTGTGGCTTCGCCCAACCGAGAGACCGAGGCAATGAAAGATGGTTCTGATGCTGTCAGCGATTGGCCTTTACTCAACTTCGCTTCAAATATTGCTTGTGGTGCCACCTGGGTAAGTTTCCATCACGGCGGGGGAGTTGGGATGGGATACAGTCAGCATGCGGGGCAGGTGATTGTGGCTGACGGAACGGCTGAAGCGGCCCAACGTCTTGAACGCGTTCTTACGGCAGATCCGGCGATGGGAATTTTTCGACATTTAGATGCGGGCTATGATGAAGCAAAAGTTGTAGCCAAAGAGCGCGGAGTTCATTCGCTCTGGATATAATATTTGACAGTTACGGCCAGGAAGCTTGCTCGATTTTCGTCTGGGAAAGTTCAGGTTATACTTTTCGATGCGATGCTAAAATCAGACTCTGCTAAAGTCAGATTCAGAAATTAAACAAAAAAGCCGAAAGGAAAATGCTGAGGAGGCTTTTTTGTATTATCGCTCAGGATTGCTTATTGTCGGTTTCGTTGCTTTGTCGATGTTAACGGCAGTGATTTTTTTTCGATGGTCAACTCAGGCGGGCCAGTCTTCCCAAGAAGTCAGAGAAAATCTAGTCGGTGAAGCGGGTTCAATGGAATTCGCTTCTACAAAACCTCCATCAACTGAAAACTACAGCCTTGAGGCCAATCGGTCTTGTCCTTCACACCATTTTTATATTTATTCCAAAAAAACGGGAAGAGATACAAATTATTTGCTCCAAATGGCGGAATCTGCAGACGAACTCAATAGAAAACATAAGGAGGGCGCATGTGTAACAGAACCGTACTTAGCGCTTTAACTTTTGTGATTTTGGTGGGAACACCGATGGTTTTGCGTGGGCAGAAAGAAACACCTAGTCCTGGACTGACAATTCGTCAGGAGGTGGATTCGGAAATGATGAATTTATCACGAAATCTTCTCCAGCATAAAAGTTTAAAAGAAAAATTCTTGCAACTAGAAAAAACTTTATTTGTTATAAAAACAGTGCGTAAAAAAAGTCCTCGACTGCTGACTGACGATCAAATCTATTTGGATAATTTGGTTTCATCAGTGACCGATTTTCCAATGTTTTCAGAATTCAAAAAAGAGTCCTGTCCTGACTATGAACGAAAATTAATTCATCGATGGGATCGCCGACCTCCGCTTGAAGCGGAGGCTCCCGTACTTAAAAGAACACTTAATATTCTTGAAGGTCTTTGTTCTATTGAATAATTAGCTCATTTCTGAGCGATACTTCGAGATTGACCAAAATCCTTAAAAAATGACAGAATCTGTGAGCGGAGGATTAATATGAAGTTAGTTGAGTCTGTATTATTTATAGGATTATTATTTTTTAACGCCATGGCTTTAGGTGGTGAAGTCATTGGTAAGGTCGATGATTTTAAAGGTGACCTATTGATTCTTCGAAACAAGGTGGAGCTTAAAGTTTCACGCGGCCTGGAACTTGAAGAGGGTGACCGGATAGAGGCAAAAGCCAAAGCTTCAGCTAAACTCATTATGAAAGATCAAAATATTTTTATTCTGAGTGAAAATTCGAAACTGGATTTGAAAGAATACGTTTCAAAAACACCGCCAGGACATACGACTTTGCTTCTTGATGGAAAGTTGCTTTCGAATATCAAAAATAAATACAAAGATGATAAGCCAAATTTTCGTCTTGTTACGCCCTCGGGTGTTGCTGGAATTCGTGGAACTGAATTTTTGACGGTGCATCGGGAGAATAAAATGCAAGTCACTACTTTTGAAGGAGTTGTGGAAGTTGGCGAAAAGATGGTGGGAAGAAAAATTACTGATTCTGTGATTATCGAAAAGGGCTTTCAATTCACAGGTAGCTCTGGAACTTATCAAGGGAAATCTCCAATGATTCTTTCAGAAGAGCAGTTGCAGACTTTAAAAACGCAAGCGAATGTTTTTGGCACAATTGAATCTGCTCAAAAAGAGAGTGATTCTAACAAAGAGTCCTCTGCTCAATCCAAAGATGGAAAAAAAGAGGGAGCACCGGATTCGAAAATAAAAGACAGTTCAAAAGCTGATTCGGCTGCAAAAAACAAAACTCACGTGAAGTGAGTTTTGGAGTTAGTTTGAGCAGAGTTTTACTCTCAGCTGCAATTACTTCGTTGCGGTCTTACATTGAGAAAGCTTTTCGCGAAGTTCATCCTCTTTGTCTTGAAGTTTAACTTTAGCTTTATTCAGTTTCTTAATGTGATCGTCTAAATCTTCCTCTGAAAGAGCAACCAGCTTGTCGGTTGTTTTTTCAATACCGGCTTTTGCATCGCCATTGGCCTTCCAATTAAGCAAATAATCGCCATCGGACATTCGTTCTAAAGAGCCTGCCTCTAAACTGGAGTTTTTTTCTTTCAATTTATTGCGACAATCTCGAAGTTGTCCCCAGAGACCATAAGTCTCATAGTCGCGGGAGCCAAAAACACGGTCATCCAATTCACGCACCTTTTCTTCGAGCGTGCGCAATTCCTCCGCCAGGTTTTTCTTTTTTTGTAAGACAAATTCTTTGTTGCGAACACCGATGGCCTCGCCGGAGTTTTCACTTACTTTTGAAGAGTTTTGCATGCCAGTGTCAATCACGTCGGCTTTATTGCGATTGGCGCAACCCGTGGCCAAAAGTCCAGCTTGAGTGAAGAGAATAATCAAAACTGTTAGCGATAGATTCGTTTTCATTGGAAGGTCCCCCGATTCGATATTCTGAATCTTTTTAGGGTTTAAATTCAAGCCGCAGTTCGGTGTTGCTGAAAAGACACTTTGCCGAGGTGTTTAAGATAAATTCTTTGCTTGGGTGGACTCGGTACATACTGGCAGACTATCATTAACCACAGTGAGGTAGCTAATGATGAAAAAAACGAGTGTTGTATTTTGTAATCTTATTCTTTTATTGAGTTTGAGTGCTTGTTCAACAAATCCAAACAAAGCTGAAAGTGTTGAAACAAAACTAAGCAACAAAGAAGACGTCGGCGGGGGGCAATCGCTTGGCCTAAATGATAAGGGCGAAATGGTCGTGCAAAATAAAGTGCGCTTGGCCACCTATCTGAAAGATTTGCAAACAGAAGTTTATACCTTGGAAGCTCAAATTTATGGAGATCAAAGCGTTGGGCGCAGTGGACTTTATGGAGTCCTTCGCGACTGCAAGGATGAATCACGATCGAAAAAATATGGTGGTGATTCCAAAGTGACGCCCCCTCCAGCTAAAGATATCAAGACTAAAGGAGAGGACCTCTCCATTTCAGCGATCATTGAAAAAGTGACTCCAGGGAAAATGGGTAAAAATGAAAATAAACAATTAGTCGGGGTGAGTGAAGAGTATCTTTCTGATCGCATCAAAAGATTTGAAGGTTATAAATCCTCTTATCAAGAACGACAAGTTTGGTTTGATGAAGAAGTACGGAAGTGTCAAACCGATCTGAAAGATAAAAAAGAGGCTTACGCGGCTCAGGCTGGCAAAAAGGCGGAATCTGTTCCGGCTAAAACAGATGGCGATCAAAATTAATTACTAATGAGGACTTATATAATGAAAAATATTTTTAAATCTTTCTTATTATTGGTTTTTGTATTTGAAATTTCAGCTTGTTCTTCTAAAGAGAAAAAAATTGAATCTGTTGATACCAAACTGAACGATCAACAAGTTATTAGCCCGAATGAAAGTATCGGAACCCGAGGCGAAGATCAGGCCGTTTTTCAACGCAAATATGATTTGGTGAATGAACTCGTAAAAATCGAAGATGAAGTTTATGGTCTTCAAGATAAGGTTTACGGAAGCCCCGATTACGATTCCAAAGGAATTTATGGCAAAGCCTTGGCGTGCCGAAAAAACAAAGCCTTAAAAACCGGGGAGCTTTCTTTTATTCCCGACAAATCTCCTGTTGTTGATGAAGATCAAATGAAAGTGGCTCGTGATTCTCAAACAAAAAAATTGATCGGTTATTTGGAAGAAGATTTACAAAAACGTCTGGAGCGATTCAAAGAGTACAAAAGAACTTTGTACTCGCGCCAAGATCAATTGGAACAATACATCGATAAATGTGAAGTTGATTTGAAAAGATAGCATTTAGACGAAGAATCACATTTGTCGTGCGCGCTTGTCGACCGCAAGCGCGGCTTCTCTCACCACTTCATTGAGCGTTGGATGAGCATGGAAGCTACGAGCAAGGTCTTCGCTGCTGCCTCCAAACTCCATGGCGATCACAATTTCTCCTAGTAATTCGCTGGCTCTAGGGCCAACGATATGCCCGCCAATGATTTTATCAGAGCGAGTATCAGTGATGATCTTCACTTGACCTTCGGTCGTGCCTAAAGCTTTGGCGCGTCCGTTGGCTATAAATGGGAAAGTCCCGACGGCAAAAGGAATTTCTTTTTCTTTGGCTTGTTCTTCACTAAGTCCCACCGAAGCAACTTCTGGAAAAGTGTAAATCACAGAAGGCACAGTTGCATAATTGATGTGTCCGGCTTGTCCGGCTAATTGCTCAGCAAGAGCCACTCCTTCCTCTTCAGCTTTGTGTGCTAGCATCGGACCGGGAATTAAATCACCGATGGCATAAATGCCAGGGATATTTGTTTGAAAGTGTTGATCAACCAGAACAACCCCGCGAGGATCTTTTTTAACTCCGAGTTCTTCTAATCCCAAATTATCAGAAAAAGGTTTCCGTCCAGTAGAAACGAGAACAACATCTCCACTCAATTTTTTTATAGTCTGAGATTCGAGGTCTTCATAAGTCAGTTCGACTTTTGGAGCCTTTATTTCTGAGCCCGTCACTTTCGCTTTAGTGATGAATTTCATTCCTTGTTTTTCGAGAGATTTTTTTAGGATATTGATAGTTTGATAATCCATCATTGGACAAATTCGATCGGCATATTCCAACACGGTGACTTTCGCTCCCAAACGTTGCCAGACAGAGCCCAGTTCAAGACCAATCACTCCGCCGCCGACAACGATGAGTTCGTTGGGAACTTTTGTTAAGGCCAAGGCCCCTGTTGAAGAGACAATTTGTTTCTCGTCAAATTTTAAAAAGGGAAGTTGTATCGGAACACTTCCAGTGGCGCAAATAATACTCGTGGCTTCGAGTTCAGTTTTAGTTCCATTCGCAGCGGTGACTTGAACGAGACCTGGATTTAATATTTTTCCCGTCCCTTTATAGCTTTCAATCTTATTTTTTTTAAACAAAAAGGAAATTCCATTTGTAAAATCCTTCACGATTTTTTCTTTTCGAGAAAGCATGCTTGTTAAATCAAATTCTAATTTGGAAATTTTCACGCCATGAGCTGCGGCGTCATGTCCCGCAAGATGGTAGAATTCGGAACTTTCAAGTAAGGCTTTAGAGGGAATGCAGCCCACATTCAAACAAGTGCCGCCAAAAGTTTCGTCTTTTTCGATCACGGCTGTTTTTAATCCCAGTTGAGCACACCGAATAGCACCGACATAACCCCCGGGGCCCGAACCAATGAAGATCACATCAAATTTTGCCACGATTTAACTCCAGTTTAAAAAATAAGACAAAAACTAAATCCCAATCTAACAATTCAAATTCCTAAAAGTAAACGCTCTGGATCTTCGACGCCTTCTTTAATTTTAACGAGGAAACTCACGGCTTCTTTGCCGTCAATCATTCGGTGATCATAAGAAAGTGCCGCATACATCATTGGGCGAATTTCTACTTTTCCATTCACGGCCACGGGACGGTCTTCGACTTTGTGCATTCCCAAAATGCCAGATTGCGGAGGATTCAGAATAGGCGTCGACATCAGGGAGCCAAAGACTCCGCCATTCGAAATAGTAAAGGTACCGCCTGATAAATCATCGATACTGATTTTTCCATCGCGAGCTTTAAGTGCAAAAGTTCGAATAGCCGCTTCAATTTGCGCCACCGTCATCAGATCGGCATCACGAATGACTGGAACAATGAGTCCCTTTTCCGTGCTGACGGCCACCCCGATGTTGTAATAATTATTGTATACAATTTCGCTGCCTTCTAGGAAAGCATTTACAGCAGGACTTGCTTGCAGCGCTTCAACAGTGGCTTTTACAAAGATTCCCATAAAGCCCAAAGACACGCCGTATTTTTCTTTAAACTTATCTTTGTATTTATTGCGAAGCTCTGTGATTTTGCTCATATCAATTTCATTGAAAGTAGTGAGTGTTGCTGTTGTCTGTTGGCTTTGCAGCAAGCGCTCCGCAATACGTTTGCGAATCGTTGTCATAGGTACTCGTTTTTGATCACCTTGCTTAGAAAGACCACGAAGGGTCATGTCAACAGTCGGAGGAACAGAAGATTCTTTTTTTCCAGCAGGAGAAGTGGTTGGCGCAGGTGTCGTTGGCGACGGAGCCGCAGTTTGCGCGACAACATTCATCACGTCAGATTTGGTGAGGCGCCCATCGCGACCTGAGCCACTCAGGCTACTTGCATCAAGGCCTCGTTCGCTTGCAATACGCTGAACGGCAGGGCTTAAATGATTTTTTAAATCTGAATGGATTTCTTTGGTAGCAGAGGCCGACTTAGAGGTGGGCGCCGACACCGTGCTGGTCGTTGGCGTCGTTGAGGCGGCAGGTGTCGACGTGGTGGTCGCTTTTGCTTCCGAGTCTATCTGAGCTACGACAGAACCGATAGGTACAATTTTTCCTGCTTCTGCTGAAATAAAAAGAACTCCATCATACTCAGCCACAACTTCCACAGTGGCCTTGTCAGTTTCAAGACTCATTAAAACATCATTTCGCTTAACAGCCTCACCATTTTTTTTCATCCAGCTGCCAATTGTTGCTTCCGTGATGGATTCTCCAACTGCTGGAACTTTTACATCGTACTTCATACTCAAATTTCCTTTTTCAAAAAACTTTTTTTACAGCCGTTTTGGCTATTCAAATCGAACAATCAAATTGGTCCTTAAATCGAGAATGCATTTTTCACTAATTCGGATTGCTCCGCTTTATGCTTGTAGAGCGAGCCCGTGGCCGGAGAGCTGCGTTCTCCTCGGCCGACGTAGTGCAGGCCAATTTTTGTAAAACCTTCCTTCATAAAAATCTCTGAAAGTCGAAAGTAAATATGTTGATAAGCACCCATGTTTTTTGGTTCTTCCTGAACCCATAAAACATTTTTCAAATTTGGATAAGATCTGATCGCAGCCGTGATTTGCTTCATGGGCGTTGGATAGATTTGCTCCACGCGCACTAAAGCCGTGCGTTCACTTTTATTTTGAGTTCGTTCTTCGAGCAGATCGTAGTAAATTTTTCCAGTCGAAAGAATCAGGGTTTCCACTTTTTTAGGTTCTTTAAGCAGGTTATCTGGAATGACCTCTTGAAAACTCCCTTTAGCCAGCTCTTCAATCGAAGACACCGCTTTGGGATGGCGAAGTAAAGATTTTGGTGACATCACAATCATGGGCTTACGGAATGGTCTTTTGATCTGTCGCCGCATAGAATGATAAATCTGTGCGGGAGTGGTCAAGTTCATCACTTGCACATTGTACTGTGCGCACATTTGTAAAAATCTTTCTAAGCGAGCAGAGCTATGCTCAGGCCCTTGGCCTTCATAGCCATGGGGTAAAAGCAATACCAAACCAGACATCTGTTGCCACTTGGCCTCGCCACTGATCAAAAATTGATCGATGATAATTTGAGCGCCGTTGGCAAAATCGCCAAATTGTGCCTCCCAAATGGTTAGAAAATTTGGGTCGCAAATCGCGTTGCCGTATTCAAAACCAAGCACTCCGTATTCCGAAAGAACCGAATCATAGGCACAAAATTCAAATTTCGGATTGATATTTTTGAGTGCAAAATAGGGCTCACCTGTTTTGCAATCATACAAACCGGCGTGTCGGTGAGTGAAGGTGCCTCGCACGACATCTTGCCCTGAAATTCGAACAGAGTTCCCTTCAGCAATCAAAGAGCCGTAAGCCAATAGTTCGGCCGTACCCCAGTCGATGAGTTCTTTACCTTCGGTCATGTTTCGTCGCGCATCCAGCAATTTAATTAACTTCGGATGCGGAGTAAATTCAGCCGGAACCTCGCCTAGCATTTTACCAATTTTTTTTAAGACATTAATGTCAATTGTCGTGTTCCAAGTTTTTTCAAAATCTTCTGCTTTGGCTTTGCGGAGTCCTGACCAGGGCCCTTCGAATTTTACTGGCGCCACCTTTGGAGGATGGGCTTTTGTGTTTTCATAAATTTTTTGCAGATTTTCCATTTTTTCATTCATGAGAGAATCAAGGTAGTTTTGATCGACCACACCTTCGCGCAATAATTGTTTGCTGTATATTTCGCGAGTGGTGGGATGTTTCTTGATAAGTTCATACATCAAAGGCTGAGTGTAAGCGGGCTCGTCACCTTCATTATGGCCATAGCGTCGATAGCAAACCATATTGATGACAATATCACAGCCTCGCTCTTGGCGGAAACGGACGGCGATGTCGGCAGCACGCACACATGATTCCACATCATCTCCGTTGACATGAAGAACTGGAGTTGCCAAAACTTTCGCTGGATCAGAGCAGTAATGAGAAGAACGACTGTTCTCCGGATTAGTGGTGAAGCCGATTTGATTGTCGATGGCTATGTGAATTGTTCCGCCGACAGTGTAGCCTTTGACATAGGCCATTTGAAAAGTTTCAAGAACGACTCCTTGGCCAGCAAAGGCTGCGTCCCCGTGAATTAAAATTGGAATAACTTTTTTTCTTTTCTCAGTGTCCTCGCGACGACGTTGCGCGGCCCTTGCCATTCCCAAGACCACGGGATTCACGGCTTCTAAGTGCGAAGGGTTGAATGCCAAAGTGACGTGACAAAGGCCATTCGAAGTTTGCTTTTCAGAAGAATATCCTAAGTGATATTTCACATCTCCATCAAAATCGTCAATAGGGGCGGCTAATTCTGTTGGCCCGTTGAAGTCACAGAAAATATTTTCTAAGGCTTTTCCCATGAAATTGGCTAACATATTGACTCGTCCTCGATGGGCCATGGCTATGACGAGCTCTTCATTGCCGAATTTCAAGGAGCGACTAGCTAAAGTTTCCATCATCGGTAAAAGGGAATCTCCGCCCTCGATAGAAAAGCGTTTTGCACCGACGTAGCGAGTGTGAATGAATTTTTCTAAGCTCTCTGTGCGAGTCAAAGAATGGTACACTTCTTTTTTCTCAGCCGCAGAGAGAGAGAACGGAGTTTTATTTTGTTCAAATTCCTGGATAAACCAACTTCGCACCTCAGGGAGTGCTTCCGCGCACTGAACGGTCAGCTTTCCGCAGTAGCAATTGCGAAGATGTGCGATGATTTCGCGAAGGGTGGAATTTGGCTTGCTAATGATCGAGCCAATTTGAAATTTTGAATCTAAATCTTTATCGGACAAATTAAAGCGGGAGAGTGTTAACTGATCTGACGGTGCCGGAGCATTGGTTAAAGGATTAAGATTGGCTTCAAAGTGACCATAGTTTCTGTAAGCAGAAATGAGATGATAAACATCAAGCTCTTTTTCTGAGAGGCCAAAAGAGCCTTCCGAGGCAAATTCAACACCTTTAAAAAAATTTTGCCACTCTGTTGTCACTGAATTCGGATTAGCTTTGAACTGCTGATAAAGATTTTCAATATAATCTAAATTTTCGCGGGTCGTAAAACTGGACATATCTGAGCTCATGTTTGTCCTCACAATACAGTTGCAAATTCAACGCTTTATGATACCAATTTTGTACAGTTCAAGAGAATCATAACAGAAGGAAAAGGTCATGTATAAACTCGTGCTTGTTCGACACGGCGAAAGTCTTTGGAATCAAGAAAATCGTTTCACCGGATGGCAAGATGTCGATTTATCAGAAAAAGGTCGAGACGAAGCTCTTCGCTCCGCAAAGACTTTAAAAGAAATGGGTTTTGAATTTGATGAAACCTATACATCCGTTTTGAAACGCGCGATTCGAACGCTTTGGATTATTCAGGAAGAGATGGATTTGCTTTGGCTTCCTGTGACAAAGGACTGGCGTTTGAACGAGAGACACTACGGTGGTCTCACTGGACTAGACAAAGCAGAAACCGCAGCGCGGCACGGTGAGGAGCAAGTTAAAATCTGGCGACGGAGTTACGACACTCCACCTCCGATGATGGAAAAAACTGATCCGCGACATCCGAGTAATGACAGAAAATACAAAAATGTTAATCCACAACTTTTGCCCAGTGGTGAGTCTTTGAAAGACACCGTGGCACGTTTTCTCCCTCTCTGGCTCGGAGAGATTGCTCCAAAAATTAAGCAAGGAAGAAAAATTCTCATCGCGGCCCATGGTAATTCTTTGCGAGCTCTTATTCAGCATTTAGAAGGAATGACTCCGGCAGAAATTATGGAAGTGAATGTTCCAACGGGAGTTCCCTTGCTTTATGAATTGGATCAAAATCTTAAAGTTGTAAAAAAAGAATATTTGGGAGACCCAGAAACAGTCAAAGCAGCGATGGCCTCAGTCGCGGCTCAAGGAAAAGCAAAAAAATAAATGAAGCCATTTTTATATGTACTTGTTACTAGTTTTTTATTTTTTGCCGTGAGGCAGGCCCAGGCGGAGGAACTTTATCCTGAGTTGGATTGTCCTTCGCGCACGCCCATTGTCATTGTGGGAACAATTATTGGAGCGGCGTTAGTGTACGAAATAGTGACTCCTAATGTTTCTCAGCCAAATGGAATTACATTTTTTACTTCAGTGGCCGTTGGAAGTTTGGCGGGCGGTTTTGCTGGGGCAGTTTATGCTCAAAAAAAATGCCAAGGGCAGATGGGGAACCATGTGAGTTTTGGTCCCGGCTCAGTGAGTCTTTGTTACGATTTTTGAATTTGTCCTTTGAAAATATTTTTTCAAGAACTTGTTAGGTAAAAAATGAAAAAAACAGTTTTGTTTAAAAATATCCGAATGATTTTGACCCTTTCAGGCGTTCGTAAAAAGGGTGGGCGTCACGTGACTGAAGAGGATTTAGGGATCATTCAAAATGCGGCCTTGGTCGCGGAAGATGGAATCATTTCTTGGATTGGACCGCGCAAGTCTTTGCCAAAGACTTATTTGAAAATCAAAAAAATTATCGACCTAAAAAAGCAAACTCTCCTTCCTGGCTTTGTCGAGTGTCATACGCACACCGTTTTTTCTGGAAGTCGCGCAGAAGAATTTGAATTGCGCAATCAAGGGGTGAGTTACCAAGAAATTGCGGCACGGGGAGGTGGGATTTTAAGCACGATGAAGAACACTCGTGAATCTTCTGCCAGAGAATTGCAAAACTTGTCGCAAGCTCGAGTGAACCGTTTTTTGCGGCAAGGGGTAACAACTCTTGAAATGAAAACGGGCTACGCTTTAGATTTTGAACACGAATTGAAGTGTTTGAAAGTGATGAAAACTTTAGGCCCGATCCGAATAGTTCCCACTTATTTAGGAGCTCATGCTCTTCCTCCAGAATTTAAATCCACTCAAGGGTATCTGGATTTTATTCTGAAAAAAGTTTTACCAGAAATAAAAAAGAAAAAATTAGCAAAGAGAGTCGATATCTTTATTGAAAAATCTTTTTTTGATGCGACGTTGGCTAAGAAATATTTATCCACTGTGAAAGATTTGGGTTTTGATATTGTGATTCATGCGGATCAACTGAGTTTGAGTGGTGGCGCTGATGTTGCGACAGAACTACAAGCGCTTTCCGCAGATCATTTGATTCAGATTCAAGATTCAGAAATAAAAAAACTAGCAAAATCAAAAACCACTTGTGTGCTCTTACCCGCGGCAGATCTATATATGGACTGCGCTTATCCGCCCGCACGAAAGTTACTTGAGGCTGGCGCGCGCGTGGCCTTAGCAACTGACTTTAATCCAGGAAGCTCTCCGACACAGGATTTAAATTTAGTGGGTTTGCTGGCCCGAATAAAAATGAAAATGACTCTCCCTGAGGTGATTGCAGCTTACACTTTCAACGCTGCATGCGCCCTAGGATTAGAGAACGAAATCGGCAGTCTAGAGGTTGGTAAGAGTGCTGATTTTATGGGCATTAAGGGAAACTGGCAGGAGCTTTTTTACTCCATCGGCGTAAGCCAGGCTTCTTCAGTCTACTTCTCTGGCCAACAGATTTCAGAATAGACAGTTTTCGTTAATATTTTGTGTAACGCGTTGTAAATTTAAGATTTTTGTTTTTTCTTACAATTGTTACTTGCAATTAGCCTGCTCTCATTTCTAGTCTGGACTTAGACCCATTGGGCTTATGCAACTAAGGATGATGATAAAATGAAATCAATGTACTCAACTCTTCTTCAATCCAAGTATTTTAATCCAGCCTTTAATTCCGCGATCTTTGATGGGCCTATTAGAATTTATTTTTCGCAGTTTCATGAGGCCCTGGCTTTGAAAGTGTACTTTACACTGCAGCAAGAGTTAGCCTCGCAAATGGCTCAGGCCAAGATGATTCATAAACAAACGAGTCGAAATATTTTGGTCATGTTGTATCCCACCAAAGTGAGTTTTCAGATGTCCTTCGAAGGAAAGCAAACATTGCTTGTGAAAGAACGTTTGGACGACGATAATTTGATTGGTATCAATGGGCCATTTGAAGACGAGCAACTTCCTGAGGTGATCAATGCGATTTCTGATGCGATCTCAAGCTGGAATTTCAGACCAGCCGTGGAAGAAGCCAACCTTTAATAATCAGCATGGCCAGATCCTAAGCCAGCATGGCCAGATGCGAGGCCAGCATGGCCAGATGATAGTGGAGTACGTTCTCCTTCTCGTCGTTGCTATTGCTATTGCTTTTGCTATTCGAATGGCTCTTGTTAAAACCGGAGAAACTTCCGCGGATTCAGGTGCTGTGATCAAGCAATGGGATTCCATGGAACAAGCGATTGGCTCAGACGACCCCAATCATCGCTAGAGATTATTTAAAAATTCCTTTACCTCGACGAAGAATTTCTTCGGAAAGGACGTCCTGCATTTGCTCTTGAATTTCCTGGGCAATGTCATTCACGAGTTCGCGATCATCCAGAGCTTCCTTTGTGTAAGGCAAGTGAATTGGTGGTAAAAATTTTATTTTCCATTTCACGGGAAGAGGGATGACATTTAAGGGAAGGGGGATCACGGTGCCTCGCAAATATTTAGTGAATTTCAACTGGCTCAAATTGATGTGAGTTTCCTCAGCGCCAATCACCAGGGTCGGAACAATGGGGGCTTGTGTTTCAAGAGCCATTCGCACAAATCCTCGTTTAAATTCTTGCAGTTGATAAAGCTTTGATGTGGGTTTGAAGTTTCCATATTCGCCCTCAGGAAAAAGCATAATTAAATTATTTTTCTTTAAAGCGCTGACTCCGTTTTCATAAGTAGCTTCCGTGAAACCCATTTTTTGCGCGGGAATGGCCGTTGTTTTTGATAAGAACCAAAAATGATGGGTAAGGACTCGCGGAATTCTTTTAACATCTTTATTAATAATATGAGCAATCAACAAAGCATCAAAACCAGAATAGCCAGAGTGGTTAGGAGCGATGATTCCCGAACCGCGGCGTGGAATATTTTCTAGGCCTTCGACCTCAAGTCGAAAATATTTACGCATGATTTCCAACATGAGATGAGGAAGAACTCTGTAGAGCAGGCTTTCATGATCTAAGTTTTTTAGATCGAATATTTTTTGTTTGGGTTTCAGAAAAAAATTGATCATGATGTTCTCATGGCTAAATTTATCATGTCTATTGATCAAGGAACAACTGGCACGACGGTCGTGATTTTGGATCAGGGCGGAAGTCTGGTTGCGAAAGTTAATAATGAATATCAACAAATTTTTCCGAAACCTGGTTGGGTGGAACATAACCCTGAAGAAATTTGGAAATCCGTAGAAAAATCTGTTAAAGGGGCAATGTCTAAAGCAAAAATTTCCGCGCAGGAAATTGCTGGTATCGGGATTACTAATCAGCGAGAGACCGTGCTCCTCTGGGACCGTAAAACTCATCGACCTGTGTACAATGCCATTGTTTGGCAGTGTCGCCGCACTCAAGACTTTTGTGAGAGTTTAAAAAAATCAGGCAAGCATAAAATGATTCGAAGAAAGACTGGATTAGTGACCGATCCTTATTTTTCCGGTTCAAAAATTCGCTGGGTCTTGAAAAATGTAGATGGAGTTTCTGCTCGAGCAAAAAAAGGAGAGCTCGCCCTTGGTAATATTGATACGTTTTTACTTTGGCGCTTAACCGGTGGAGCGGCTCATAAAACCGATGTTAGCAATGCGAGTCGCACGATGCTGATGAATATTTTCACTGGTGACTGGGATCAAGATTTGCTGAAACTTTTTGAAGTGCCGGTGTCCCTTCTTCCTTCCATTGAAGATTCTTCCGGAATTTTTGGGGAAACCAAAGGTTTGGGATTTTTACCAGACGGAATTCCAGTGGCAGGTATTGCGGGTGATCAACAGGCGGCGCTCTTTGGGCAAACCTGCTTCAAAGCCGGCGAAGCCAAGTGCACGTTCGGTACTGGAAGTTTCTTACTTCTTAACACGGGAGCAAAGCCCACTCTTTCAAAGCATCAAATGTTAACGACGGTGGCTTGGCGCTTGCCAGGTGAGAAAATGAATTATGCTTTAGAAGGCGGTGCTTTCATCTGCGGGGCTGCCGTGCAGTGGTTGCGTGATGGGCTGGGACTGATCAGCTCGAGCAACGAAGTTGAGTCCCTGGCCGCAACGGTGACATCGAGTGAAGGCGTGGAATTTGTCCCTGCGCTCACAGGGCTTGGCGCACCTTACTGGTGGCCTGGGGCAAGAGGTGCTATTAGTGGGCTCACTCGTGGAAGCACAAAAGCTCATATTGCGCGAGCAACTCTGGAAGCCATGGCTTTGCAAAATTGTGATGTGCTTTCGGCTATGCAGCAGGATATGGGAAAAAAATTGAAGAGTCTTAAAGTGGACGGTGGTGCGACCGCTAATAATTTGCTCATGCAAATTCAATCCGATTACTTGAATATCAAAGTGCTCCGCCCTGCTTTGATTGAGACCACCGCCATAGGTGCAGCCTATTTGGCAGGTCTGGGTGTTGGTTTTTGGTCTTCCACCGCGGAATTGCAAAAAATTTGGAAGGTGGATCATGAATTTTCGCCAGCGATGGCGCCGAAAGCCCGTGGAGAGCGATTGGCTCATTGGCACGAAGCTGTTCAAAAAGTGAAGTAGTGCTTATAAGCCTCAAGCCAAAGTCCTTGAGCTTCTGCACCAGTGGAATTTAGAACGACATAGCTTTTAGCACCGTAGTGTCCCCAGCGCTGGAGCCAACGCAATTGAGTTTGTGTCAGTCCAAGACCAAAAACAATGATCGTTGTTTGCTGAATTTTAAAACTCGTAAAAAATGAATGATCTTTGGTGCTGAAGTTTTTGTCGCTCAATGAAAAATGATCGTCTGAGATGAAGATATTCTTTTCTTTGAGAAAAGTAGAAATTTCAGCAATAAGATTTGCATGATTGGAATCGACCAAAATAATTTGTCGTATGCTAAAATCGGGTTTTAAATTAAAAGTATCATCGGTGAAAGAAATTTTTGTCGATGGAAAAGCGATTTCCATCGCTTTTAATAACTCTGAATCATTCGAAAAAAGTTTTAACTCTGTCGCTGAAAAAGCAGTGGAAAAAGTCACCGGCTTTTCGTTTTCATTCAAGTCCCGAAAAAGCAAAAAATCTTGGTCAAAGAAATAAAATTCCGGTTGTGATGTCAGCTTGAGCGGGCTCATTTGAATATCCGTACCCTCAGCATTCACTTTCAAATAAAGTATTTGACTAGAGTGATCCGTAAATTGCAATTGCATTGGCAGATATTGCCCAGGAATTTTGGAAAGAGCCATTTTCTCTGCTGTAGCAACAAGCTGATTTGATTGGTTTTGCCAATCGAGCTGAACAAAATCTTTGGGTAAAATTCCTACCGAATACAGCCAGAAATTTTGAAAAGCCGTAAAATCAACTCCTGATAGTAGACTCAAGATAGAAAAAAAATCTTGGTAAGCAGCTTTTCTGTATCGAAATTTTCCATAAAATTCTTTTAGCGCCAGTTTGAAAATTTTTTCGCCAACTCTTTGCTCTGCCATCACTAAGACCATCATTGATTTGTCATATCCGATGGCTTGCAAGGAGCGGTCCTCACCGCGGGAAATAAATTGTGATAATGAAATTTCTTTGCCGGTGTGAGCGTAATCTAAGTAGCTCGTGATCGCTTTCAGTCGATATATTTTTTTATCTGCGTCTGAGATTAAACCATAGTCCGCGCCAAAAGTGGTAAAGCCCTCACACCAGTTGCCTTTGGTGTAATCGACAAAAACTCCGTTGCCCCACCAGGAATGTAAAAGCTCATGAGGAAGTGAAGTCTGCAGAATAAAAGGAAAATGTAAGAGCTGACTTCCAATCCAGGTCATTTTGGGGAAAGCGAAGCCCACTTCTTCAGTGGATTCGACGACTGAAAATTGATCATAGGGATATACACCGTAATCAGCTTCAAATTTTTCTAAATAGGTTTGTAGAGCACTCAAAATCGTTTTTGCCAATTCAGGTTCATCATTGAGTAAATACACGTTCAGGCGATGATCTGGATTTGAGTATTTGTGGCACTGGCAGATCACGAAATCGAGTTCCTCTTCCGCTTTACCTGTGGCTGTATCGATCATTTCGTAACCAGGGAGTAAGGTTGCAGACGTAGAAAAATGTTGCTCGATATCTTGCAGAAGAGAAACAGCACCCTCGCCCTTGTTTTGTAAAACCGGAGTCCATGCGTCGTTACTTGTTAAGTAAAAGTTCGTCTGTGTTTTAGTAGAGTAAGGAATCTCGTATTCTAGTTGAGCGACATTTATATTTGAGTTGGTGACATTGGCATCGTGAGCGAATGGAAAGTCAAATCATAGCTGCCATCAACTTCTTTACTCAGTTTGAGTCCTGATGAATTTTTGATTACCGCTAGGGGCGTCAGTTTAAAAAGCAGATTTGATTTTTCACTAGATTGAATTTTAACTGAAATTTTGAATTTATCGCCAGTTTGAGTGAAGCTCACAGAACTTTCAACTAAGGAAAAGGCATTGCTTGAGGATATTAAGATGAAAAATAAGAGCAAAAAATGAAGGGTCAGTCGGTCAGATTTTTTCATGTTTTACGGAATAACCCAGTCTCTCTGGCTTGTAAAGTCTGACCATTCGTAGCGCAATAATGAAGTATGAAATTCAGTCTCAGGATAAAATATTGATATAATTTTCATAAGTGGTCTAGAAACTAGACTTTTGTTTTTATCATATTTTCAGATTAAATTACTCAACTTAACATCCATAAAATCCGATATAAATTCAATAATCATCTATGATGAAGGAACTTTTATGAGAAAGTCAGTTAAGAACCCGCAATTTATATTAGCCCAAGTTATTGCTCTTGTTTTGACTGTGAGTTGTAGTACCGCTCAAATAACCGATCATAAAATAGCCCCTTCTCGCCTTCTTGCGCAAGAAACAACAGAAGATTCCTTTTTATGGTTAGAGTCGACTTCCTCACCTCAAGCTTTGGATTGGGTAAAATCCGAAAATTCTCGATCTTTGCATCAACTCACTTCAGATAACCGATTTGAGTCCGTGAAAAAGAATATTGAAAATATCATTCTTGCCCCAGATCGCATTCCCACTCCGAGTGCCATAATGGGAAACTGGGTTTATAACTTTTGGCAAGACAAGGATCATGTCAGAGGTCTCTGGCGCAGAACTTCGTTAGAAAATTACAAAACGGATTCTCCATATTGGGAAACACTTTTGGATATCGACAAGCTGGCTCTCGCAGAAAATGAAAACTGGGTTTATAAAAGCTCAGATTGCCTAGCTCCCAAAAACACAAATTGCTTGATTTCACTTTCTCGGGGTGGCGGTGATGCTGTGGTTATCCGAGAATTTAATTTAGTAAAAAAAGCATTTGTGTCTGATGGCTTTAATATTCCCGAAGCAAAAACTGATGCCGCTTGGCTAGATGAAAATACGCTTCTTGTTGGAACAAACTGGGGAGAGGGTTCCCTCACGACCTCTAGCTATCCACGAATAGTAAAAAAATGGCATCGCGGCACCGAGCTAAAAGAAGCAAAAACAGTGTTTGAAGGCTCAGTCAATGATATTAGCGCATCGCCCAGTCCAATCCATTGTCCTGAGGGAAATGAAACCTTTATTATGGAAGGCCTCACTTTTTTCACCAACAAACTTTACTGGATTCAAAATGACAAAGTCGAGCTAGTACCAATTCCAGAAGATGCGATTTTTCAGGGACTATTTAAAAAACAATTGTTAATTTCACTTCGCACTGATTGGTCTTTGAATGGGAAACTTTTTTCTGCTGGAACACTCCTTTCAATTCCAATGAAAAACCTCAAACAACTAGAGCCTGAGGTTCTATTGGCTCCGGACTCTCATTCCTCAATTCAGTATGTGACAAGAACGGCTAATCAACTTTTTATTCACGTGCTTGAAAATGTGAACGGAAAAATTTTCCAGGCACAAAAAATAAATTCAGGCTGGAAATTATCAGCCTTGCCTCTTCCTGCCGCTGGAGCTGTTGATTTCGTCACAGGAGGCAGCTTTGAACATTTATTTATAACATCTTATGTGGGCTTTTTAACGCCCGCGAGTTATTTTTTACATTCGGATCTTGAGCCTCTAAAGAAGCCAGAAATTATCAAACAAGCAAAGACTCGTTTTAATTCTGATGAAATGATTGTTGAACAATTTGAATCAACAAGCCTTGATGGAACAAAGATTCCTTATTATTTGGTTCACAAAAAAAACTTGCCACTGAACGGTTCGAATCCGACGATCATGACGGCTTACGGTGGTTTTGAAGTATCAGAGACTCCCTATTATTCAGGAACTGTCGGAAAAGTTTGGCTCGAAGCTGGCGGCGCCTACGTGCTTGCTAATATTCGAGGCGGTGGTGAGTTTGGACCAAAATGGCATAACACCGTTATAAAAGAAAATCGTCACAAAGTTTTTGAGGACTTTGCGAGTGTTGCCCAGAGTCTCATTGCAAAGAAAATCACGTCACCCCGAAGACTAGGAATAAAGGGTGGTAGCAATGGAGGACTTTTAGTTGGAGCTAGCCTTGTTTTATATCCAGAGCTTTTCAATGCCGTTTCCTGCGAAGTTCCCCTTCTGGATATGATTCGCTTTCCGCTACTTGGAGCTGGTACTAGTTGGGAAGGGGAGTACGGAGATCCTGCCGATCCGATCATGAAGCAAGTAATTCTTCAATATTCACCCTATCAAAATGTGAAGAAAGATCAGAAATATCCCAAAGTATTTTTTAGTACAGCGACAACGCATGACCGAGTCACACCAGCTCATGCCAGAAAAATGGCAGCAAAAATGGAGGCCCAGGGGCATGATATTTTGTTCTACGAAAACACAAATGGAGGTCATGGTGCCGCCGCAAATCTTCAAGAGCTAATTCGTGATCAAGCCTTGATCATGACTTACTTTTTTCAACAATTATTTGACTGAGTGAAGTTGAATCTCACTTCAATAAATGAGTCTTTGTAATTCTTTGACGTTTTTGATCCAGATTATTTTTGAGCCAGCCTCAGGTTTAAAATCTTCGATATGTCTTTTATTTGAGGCTGGAATGACGAAAGTTTTAAAACCCAGCTTCGCGGCTTCTCGCAGGCGCTGTTCCGCAAAAGAAACCGCACGAACTTCGCCGGTGAGGCCAATTTCTCCGAAAAAAACAGATGTCGCATCAAGTTCTTTGCGACCATCGGTGGAAAGAATCGCGGCGGCAACCGCTAAGTCAGAGCTGGGCTCTACTAATTTTAATCCACCAACGACATTGATAAAAATATCATGTTGAGCCAAGCGCAAATCCAAATGACGATCGAGCACGGCCGTCACCATGTGGAGGCGATTCACTTCAATTCCCAAGGCCGTTCGACGAGGCATGGCCATCGGTGTTGAAATCGTCAGCGCTTGCACTTCGCAGAGCAAGGGGCGACTCCCTTCCATTGAGGCAAAAACAGCGGAGCCTATAAGACTGTCGCCCCGTTCTTCAAGAAATAATTCGGAAGGATTAAGAACTTCTTCTAAGCCACTCGCAATCATTCGGAAGACGCCCAATTCGTGAGTAGGACCAAAACGATTTTTTAACGAGCGAAGTAAACGAAAATTACTTGAGAGGTCACCATCAAAGCTAAGGACGCAATCGACCATGTGCTCGAGCACTTTGGGGCCGGCGATGTTACCTTCTTTAGTGACGTGGCCAATAAGTAAAACGGTGATGCCCTCATTTTTCGCGAGCCCCATCAAGTGACCTGCGCATTCTCTCACTTGTGAGACTGAGCCTGGCGCCGCTTCCAACTCCGGCAAAAAAATTGTCTGAATTGAGTCAACAATCAGTACCTGTGGTTTTTTGGCGCGGGCCAAATCCAAAATACTTTGTAAATTACTTTCGGCTGAAAGCTCGACGGATTTGTTGCGAATACCCAAGCGATGAGCACGAGAGCTTGTCTGTGCAATGCTTTCTTCCCCAGAAACATAAAGAACTTTGGATTCTTCTTGGGCTAAACCGCCAGCCATTTGTAAGAGCAAAGTCGATTTTCCTACGCCCGGGGCACCGCCAAGTAAAACGAAAGATCCACAAGCAAGACCGCCACCCAAAACTCGATTGAGTTCAGAAAATCCTGTGTTCATGCGTTCAAACTGAATATGTTCAACACTTTGGTCGAGTGTGACCGTCTCGGCCTTTGCTGCAATGTTGCGGCCAGAAGATTTCTCCGCCTTGCCTGCCTTGCCGATAGACCAGCCCTTGACCGCAGCAGGATCAGAAAAAGTTTCTTCGACAAAGGAATTCCAGGAGCCGCAATCAGAACAGCGACCTTCCCAGCGTGATCGCTGCGCCCCGCAATTTTGACAAGTAAAAATTGTTTTCCGTTTCGACATAGTGAAAGAAATGGCTATCATGGAAAGTATGTTCGCACAACTAACTATTCTTTTGAGTTTAAGCCTTTTTTTATATTCAGGGCAGGTACAGGCACAGCCAGAATTTTTTGCAAAAATAAGAGCATTAAAAACCGAAGGAAAATTAGAGCCAGCCTTACTAGTTGTGAACCAGCAAATCAGCACTCTGAGGTCGATGCCAACGACAGAGATTATTAAAGACGAAATCCGGCTTTTGACTATGGAGCAAGGTCTATTGTTGTTGGATCTTAACCAACTTGAAAAAGCAGAATCTATTTTTAAAAATATTCTCGAATCAGAAACAAATCTTATGGAATATGCCCACTATCAGTTGGCTCAAATAGCTCTTAAAAAGGGGCAACCATTGGAGGCTCAGAAAGAGTTCAAAGCCATCTTGAAATTATCTCCGAATATGAAAATGTTAAGAGATTCTCAATTTCAGCTTTCGAAAATTCAGAACGATCAAAAACAATTCAAAGAGGCTCGAACCATTTTAGCCAAGTTAGAAAAGAAAAATCGTCATGAAGAAATTTATCCAGAACTCATTTACGAATTGGCAAGAGCAGAACGAGGAGTTGGCAATAAAAGTGGATTTTGTCGTTGGGCCAAAAAGCTTTATGCCCACTATCCCGATGACAGTCATGTTTCAACTTGGGGTTTTAATTTATCAGAAAATTCTTTTGAGCAACTGGCTACAAAATGTTCCACAAACTCTGATGATCGGCACTTGCGAATAAAAAATCTTCAGTGGGCGGGTTTGAATAAAAAAGCTCGTGAAGAAATTGTTCAGTTGAAGCAAGGATCGAAAGAAGATCAGGTCGAAGCCGTCAGTTTAGAAATCACTTTTCTTCTTCATGATGGTGAAGTGGAAGCGGCGATGGAGCTCTTAAAGCCCATGTATGAATCCAAGAAAGTAGACGCTAATTTTTTGATGTTGATCGCTAATGCTGCAGCAAAATTAGGAGATTCCGAAGCTGCGATTGGCTCCTATTATGCCGCTTACCGACGTAATTCACGAGGAAAATTTGGAAAGCAAGCGCTTTTTCAAGCCGCATTCGTGAGTTATCAATTTCAAGATTACGATGGTGCTTCGAGAAAATTTCAGGAGTTTATGAAAGCCTTTGCGGGCTCGCCCCTCACGAGAGATGCAAAATGGTATTTGGCTTGGATTCGCTATTTGCGCGGAGATTATGAAGGGGCGTACAAATCATTGACTGATCTTCGGACAGATTCCAAAAAAGTAAAAAAATCCAGCGCTTCAATTTCTTCTGATCGAATGAATTATTGGTTAGGAATGTGTCTTTTTAGAATGGCTCGCTATTCTGAATCGAGAGTGATTTTTGAAAGTTTGTCTCACGATAAGTTGTTAGGATATTATTCTTGGGCGGCCGCTGCACGCTTGAAAAAATTAGATGAAATCATGCCAAAGATTTCCCAAAGAATTCTTCCTGATGAAAATCGACGAGTTATCCGTTCTTTCCCTCTTGAGGCCCTCATGCCGGCAGATGATCCAGCTTGGTTTCGAGAAATTGCAGCTCAGCAGTCAGAGTTGAACGATTTTAGTCGAACCGAAGACTCGTCATTGAAGCAAATTGGTGAAGAAGCAGAATCGGCACCGGAGCTCGTTAAAGAAGAAGGGCCTGATCGAGGAGATGACGTCACTGAAGAAAAAACAGCTTCTTCGGTGGAAGGCGATGATAACGCCATCGTTTTTTCGAAGCCCGTGTTATTGAAGCGTTTTGAACGTGCCCGCAATTTAATGATCCTAGGTCTTCAAGAGTGGTCGCGTTGGGACCTTTTTGATATCGAAAAACGCACGAGTAATCGAGAATATCTGAAAACCTTGATGCAAGAATATGAATTGGCAGAAAGTTACAATCGTTCGAGTTATATTGGTCAAGTAACTTTTGCCAGTCAGAGGGCTTTCTACGGACTGGAGGGCATTCGACCCCTCTGGGAACAAACTTATCCACGCGCGTTTTCCGGAGTGGTGAATCGCTATTCTCTGGAGTTCAATGTACCGACAGAACTCATTTGGGGAATTATGAGAGCCGAAAGTCAGTATAAGCGTGATGTGGTATCGCCTGTCGGGGCCTTAGGATTAATGCAAGTCATGCCCTTCACCGCTCAAAAAGTTGCCGGCCTTCTCGGAGAAAAAAACTTCGATTCAAAAAAATTATTGCAACCCGAAGGGGCTGTTAAAATCGGAGCTAAGTATTTGCAGCGTTTAATAAAGAAATTTGACGGAAACTTTGCCTTGGTTGCCGCCGGTTATAATGCCGGTCCTCATCGAGTGCGTTCATGGATAACAAGTTTTGGTCAATTGGATTTAGATGAGTTTGTTGAGCACATTCCGTATGTTGAAACTCGTAATTATGTAAAGAAAGTGCTGACACATTTTTTGATTTACTCACGACTCTACAATGGAAAAAAGGAGGGAATGATCACGCTCAGTGGACCATTGGGAGGATTGCTCAACGAATCAATTCTTTCCTCCAAGGAAAATTCGCATGAGACGATGAAGGAATCATGGGACGATATTTAGTTCGGAGGATTTTTCTTTCTCTTTTTTCAATTTTTGGTTTAATCACGGCGACTTTTTTCTTGTTACGCTGTTTGCCAGGCGGGCCCTTTGATGACGAAGTTCAGTTAGCGCCGCAAGTATTGGCAGCGCTTAAAATTCAATATGGATTGGATCAATCCCTCTTGACTCAATACACTCTTTATTTGAAAAATTTAGCCGAGTTTAACTTAGGTCATTCGATTCTTTATTCTGGAAAATCTGTTTCTATTGTGATTATGAATGCTCTTCCGCGGAGTTTTGGCTTGGGTGCTGGCGCTTTATTTTTCGGTGTATTGATTGGAATCAGCAGTGGATTTTTATTTTTTATTACAGGTTCTCAGGTTGTTATGAGGGCCATACATTTTATGTTTTTGTCGGCACCGACTTTATTTCTTGGCCCTTTGGTGATTTTAGTATTTGGTCTTTGGCTCAATTGGTTTCCGATCACCGTGAGTGATCGGTGGGCATCATATATCTTACCCCTCATGGTTTTAACAATTCGTCCCGCAGCGAATTTAGCACGCCTTTTGATCGGTGGGCTGGAAGAGTCTCTTGCTCAGCCTTGGGCTATTACGGCGAAAGCTTATGGTTTTTCGAATGAAAAGATTTTGATGAAATTTGCCTTCAAACAATCTCTGATTCCGGTCCTTTCTTACTTAGGTCAATCAGTGGCCGGAATTTTATCGGGATCACTTTTAGTTGAAATTATTTTTAATATTGGTGGGCTGGGTTCGCAATTTATCGAATCTTTGGTGAATCGTGATTATGCGGTGATCATTTCTCTGACACTCATTTATGGATTGATTTTAGTGATAAGTAATTTGTTGTTTGATATTATTATTTATTCATTGGATGCCAGAATAGAAAAAAATTAGAACCAGGTAAAAATGTTTTTTAGTTTATTTATTGTTACTCAAGAAAAAAAGTAAGGAGTCGATTGAAAAGTATTTTTTATTTTTCAGTTATTTTTCTAACAGCTTTAGGATTGTCCATCGGACTTGTGCAGCTTTTGTTCCCTGAATCTAATTGGCAGACGAATGTGCAAATAGCGATGCAAAGTCCAAGCTTTGCCCATATTTTCGGGACCGACTCTTTAGGAAGAGATCTTTTTTTGCGCACGGTTCACGGAGCACAAATGACTCTGATGATGGGTTGTGTTTGTAGTTTGTTTTCCTTTTTTATCGGGGTAATTTATGGTGGCATTTCAGCTTGGCTCGGAAAATTGACGGATCAAGTGATGATGCGATTGATGGAAGTTTTGATGTCCTTACCTCAATTAGTGACCATAGGGCTTCTTGTGATTTTTCTTGCGAATCGCGGCGGCGGGGTCTCTGGCCTTACTGGAATTTTTAAATTAGCTTTCGCGATTTCATTAGGTTCATGGATGTCTTTTGCCAGGCTCACACGAAATCTTGTTTTGAAAGAAAAAGCTCTTCTTTATGTAGAGGCGGCTGTCGCCGTTGGCTCGACACCGTTTCGTATATTTTGGCGGGAAATTGGACCGAATTTAGCGCCATCTTTGATGATCATGTTTGGTCTTCAGATTCCTAATTTTTTGTTGTTTGAAAGTTTACTGAGTTTTACCGGATTAGGAATTCAACCACCCTTATCTAGCTGGGGATTACTGTTGCAAGAGGGTTGGAAGTCCATGATCGCTTACCCTCATGTTTTACTTTTTCCTTCTTTGATTTTATTTTTGACGGTTTTTTCCTTGAATGTCATTTTTGAGCAACTCCGTCGTAAAGTTTTACGAAAGTTCGAACCCATCGATACTCATCATTAGTCATCTAGCGAAAAAATTCTACACTCCTGCCAATTAAACATTAAAGCGGAAGAAAAGAATGTCACCATCTTTAACGATGTAGTCTTTTCCTTCGAGGCGGTATTTTCCGGCATCTTTCACGGCTTGTTCGCTTCCCAATTTAAAGAGATCCTCGCAGTGATAAGTTTCGGCTCGGATAAAGCCTTTTTCGAAATCGGTGTGAATGACTCCAGCGGCTTGTGGGGCTTTTGTTCCTTTACGAATTGTCCACGCCCGCACTTCTTTGACGCCAGCCGTGAAATAAGTATAGAGCCCGAGCAGCTGGTAAGCTTCATGAATCAAGCGATTCAGTCCGGATTCGTCCGTGCCAAGTGAAGATAAAAATTCTTTTTGTTCCGCTTTTGGTAATTGCGCAATTTCCGCTTCCATCGAAGAGCAAATAACAACAACACCGTTGCCCTCTTCGCCGGCGCGTTTTTTTACTTGGACGACCCAGTCGTTTCCGCCTTTGATAAAATCGGCCTCTGAAACATTGCAAGCGTACAAAACAGGTTTAGCGGTGAGCAAGTGCATCTCTCGACGAAAAGGTTCTTCGTTATCATCTAAAGGCACAGCACGAGCAGGTAAGCCTTTACCCAAAGTATCTAAAAGTTTTTTCAAAACCTCGGCCTGCATTTTTAATTTTTTGTCCGTGGTATTTTTGGCCGTTTTTTCCACCGTTTTATATTTTTTTTCAATCGAGTCTAAATCAGCAAGCATCAGCTCGGTATTAATAATTTCCATATCTCGAAGAGGATCAACGCTGCCTGAGACGTGAATGACATTAGGATCATCAAAGCAGCGCACCACTTGCACAATGGCATCGGTCTGGCGAATGTGACTTAAAAATTGATTGCCGAGTCCCTCGCCTTGGCTGGCACCCTTCACAAGGCCCGCGATATCGACGAACTCAATGGTGGTGGGAACAACGCTTTGAGGTTTTACAAATTGAGTGATTTTGTCTTGGCGTTGATCAGGAACAGTCACCACACCAACGTTCGGATCAATGGTACAAAAAGGATAATTGGCAGCTTCGGCCTTTGCTGAGGTGAGGGCGTTGAATAAAGTCGATTTCCCCACATTTGGCAGTCCGACGATTCCCACTTGCAAGGCCATAAAGCTCTCCTTAAAATTTAGTTTTGTGAGTTCTTTTAATCGAGTGCAATCTATCCTTAGGAATTGAATTTTGTCGAGGCTTTATTGAGCCCATCGAAAACCAAAGACTCTATCGCATCTCCGGCTTTGTTTAAGACGGTCGCAAGTTCAGCTTGTTCTTCGCTGCTAAACTTTCCTAGGACGTAGTCAGCGACTTCCATCTCAGGGTGAGTGGGGCGGCCCACTCCTAGTTTTAAGCGAGTGTAATCCTGAGTACCGAGAAGTTCTGAGATACTACGAATTCCGTTATGACCACCGTGACCGCGATTTTTGTGAAAGCGCATATTGCCAAAGCTTTGATCGATATCATCTTGAACCACCAAAAGATTTTCACGATTAATTTTGTAGAATTGGAGTAAGCTCTGAACAGACTCTCCAGACTTATTCATAAAGGTCATCGGTTTTGCTAAAATCACTGGCGTGTCTTCGATTTTCAATTTGCAACAATGAGCTTTGTGCTCTTCTTTCCATGGGAGTTGGCCAGCGGCCATGCCCGAAGCAGAATTTCCGCTCACTAAACTTTGCGCAAATACGTCAACAGCCAAAAATCCGATATTGTGTCGGGTGAGAGCATATTTTGGTCCAGGATTACCAAGGCCAACAATCAGCCACATATGAAGTTCCTCAAAAAACAAAGCAGCTGGTTTTCAGCTGCTTTTAGTTTAATGCATATTATTTAATAGACATTATTAATTTGAAATCTTTAATTTCAACTTTGAATTATTTCTTCGCAGGAACTGCAGGTTTTGCATCTTTCGCAGGAGCTGCCTTCGCAGGAGCTGCGCCAGCTGCAGGCGCTGCCGCACCAGCTGCAGGAGCCGCACCAGCGGCAGGAGCCGCTTCGGTCGCTGCTGTTGGAGCTGCAGCAGCTTCTTCAACAAAGATATTAAGAACGGCAAGTGTTGTGTCTGGACTCGAAATTAATTTCAGACCAGCTGGTAATTTCAAATCAGAAACGTGACGAGTATCGCCGACTCCCAAATCAGAAATATCGAGGCTGAAAGAATCTGGAATTTGAGTTGGAAGACATTCGATTTCGATTTGACGGTTTACGATATTCAAAAGACCGCCCTCTGAAAGACCAATAGGTTTTCCTTCGAAGCGAATTTCGACAGAAAGACGAACTGGTTTTTTCAAATCCAAAGCAAATAAATCAGCATGGATTGGACGACGAGTCACAGGATGGATTTGAATGTCTTTCAAAAGAACTACCACCCCATTCAATTTTGAATCTTCACTTTTCAAATTGTAAAGAGCGTTCTCGTAGGCGCGAGTGTTAAATTTAGCTAATGTGTTTTCATCAACCAAAACGTTTTTGTTGTCTGCAGAGCCATAAACAACTGCAGGAATTTTGTGATTCACGCGAGAAGCGCGGCTGTTGCCTTTACCAGTTTGGCGAGGTTCAACATTCAAATCAAATTTTTTCATAATCTCTCCGTTCAATCTTTTAACTTTAACTATTATTTTTTTCGCAGGCGGTTTCAACTGCTGTGCTTAACGATCATGACTAATCGAAAAGAGAACTAACAGAATCATTGCCGTGGATCCTCTTAATGGCTTCAGCAAGCAAGCTTGCAACAGAAACCACTTCGATTTTTCCACTATTGGACGCGGCCGCTGACAAGGGAATCGTGTCAGTGACCCAAACTTTTTCAATCTTGCTTTCAATCAAACGACTGATGGCAGGACCTGATAAGATCGGGTGCGTCGCAACGGCGAAGACACGTTTTGCACCATTTTTATAAAGGCTGTCAACTGCTTGTGTAAGAGTTCCGGCAGTATCGATCATATCATCCACAATAATGGCCGTTTTGCCCTGAACATCCCCAATTAAATGGTAGGCTTTGGCCTCATTTGGCCCGGAACGTCGTTTATCGATAATAGCAAGGGGGGCTTCGATGCGTTTGGCAAAGGCTCGAGTTCGTTCAACGCCACCTGCGTCAGGGCTGACGGCGACAAAATCAGCACCGTAACCCACTTTTTCCCGCCAAGAGCGAGCCAAGGTTGGGATGGCAAACAGATGATCCACAGGAACATCAAAGAAACCTTGAATTTGAGCCGCGTGTAAATCCAGGCACACGACCCGTGTCGCTCCCGCCGTGGTCACCAAGTCTGCCATTAATTTGGCTGAAATAGGAGCCCGAGGTGCGACCTTTCGATCCTGACGAGCATAACCGAAGTAGGGAATGACAGCGTTGATTGAGCGTGCTGAGGCTCGTTTCAGTGCATCGATAAGAATGAATAATTCCATGTAATTTTGATTCGAAGGAGGACAAGTGCTTTGAATGATGAAGACGTCTTGACCTCGGACACTCTCATGAATTTCGACTTGGATTTCTCCGTCGGCAAAAGTCCCTAATTGGCAATAACCTAGCTCAACGCCAACGCCTTCTGCAATTTTTCGAGCCAGGGCAGGATTCGAATTACCGGAGAAAATTTTCAAGCTATTCATAGTCCGGGACACTAACCGAAGCTTAATATTTTGACAAAGATTTTATTAAATTTGCCAAGGTCTGATGAAAAAAATTAACAGGCCCTTTAAAAGGAGTTTTCGCTCTTTGTCAGAGCTTATTTTGACTGAGTATTTTATCTATTAATATCAAGGTGGCCTGAGCACGGTGCGAGTGCTTATTTTTGAACGCAGGCCCGAGCTCTGCCATGGATTTTGTTTCTCCAAGTGGCACAAATACTGGATCATATCCAAATCCCATCTGACCGACAGGATTTTTGCCAATCACACCTTTGAGTTCACCGGTAAAAATATGCTCATTTCCTTGAGGATCAAAGGCCACCATGGTGCAAAGAAATCGGGCATTGCGGTTGGCGACTGATCTAATTTGTAACATTTTCAACAACTTAGCAACATTCTCTGAGTCTCGCGCATGGGGACCTGCATAGCGAGCGGAGTGAATTCCCGGCAAGCCGCCCAAGCCTTCGACCTCGAGGCCTGAATCCTCGGCAAGCACCCAAACGCCGGGTTTCATTACTTTTACACTGCGAGCCTTAATTCGAGCATTATCAAGAAAAGTTTTTCCGTCTTCAGGAGGCTGAGAATAATGTGGAAGTTCCTCAATTGAATGAACCACCAACTCAGGAAATGCCTTTTCAAGCAACGGGCGCATTTCTGCGAGTTTCCCTTTATTTGTAGTGCCAATCCAAATTTCCATTCTCATTTTCCTTTCGCTGGAAGCTGGTTACTTTTTTAAAGGAAAGAATCCGCCAATGATTTCCGATTGAATTTGGAACAAAGTTTTGCAGCCGCTTTCGGCGACTTCGATCATATTCATAAGATCTGATTTTCCAAAAGGAGTGTGCTCTGCGGTCCCTTGCATTTCAATGAACTTACCTTCGTCGGTCATCACGAAATTCATATCAGTGCCAATTCCAGAATCCTCATCATAATTGAGATCCAATAAGGGCAGATTAGCTTGAAGTCCTACGCTGATCGCCGAAACATAATGGCTGAGTGAAAGATCTTTGATTTCACTCACATCAATTAATTTTTTCAGAGCCAAGGCCAAGGCCACAAAGCCACCTGTGACGGCGGCAGTTCGTGTTCCACCATCGGCATGTAAAACATCACAGTCCACGGTGATTTGCTTTTCGCCAAGTTTGCGCAAATCCACTCCAGCGCGCAGACTTCGACCGATCAATCGGGAAATCTCTTGTGAACGGCCAGAATTAGCTGCTTTGTCACGCTTGATACGTTGGTGAGTTGAGCGTGGAAGCATTCCGTACTCAGCGGTGACCCAGCCTTTGCCGCTCCCCTTAAGCCAGGGGGGGACGGGGCCGTCGTAGCTCGCAGTGCAGAGAACTTTAGTTTTTCCAAATTCCACAATCACGCTGCCTTCGGCATAGTCAGAAACATTGGGAGTGATAATAACTTTTCGCAAATCTGTATTTTTGCGACCATCAAAACGAACAATTTTTTGTGTCGATTTTTCCATGGGCTCAATCTAGAGAGCACAGTCGCTAATGTCTAGAGTTTTCAGTTTTTTTCGCTCACGGGAACTGCGACTCCGTGATTCAGGTTCTCTTTGTAGAGCAGGAGGCCGTGATAGATTTTCTCAGCAATTTCTGCCTGATAGACGGGACTGGATAATTTTTCCGCCTCCTTAGGATTGGAAATAAACCCTAACTCGACGAGGACGGAAGGAACGGTGGCTTTCGCTACCACATAAAACGGCGCTTGCCGAATCGTGACATTTTGTTGATGAGGCAGCTCCCAGGCTTTTTTCAAATCGACACTTAAACGGTGGCTGGTCAGCATTCGGTGACTGCGACTGATGTCTTCGATGATGGCCGCGATATCATTTTTTTTTGTGGGCTCGTCATCACTGCTGATTTCGGTCTGAGTTTCGTACTTATTTTCATTGGCCGCTAGGAAAAAAATTTCTTCATCCGGCGGAAGGTGATTTTGGAAATACAATTCCACCCCTTTGGCTCTCAAGTCAGGATTCGAGTTAAGATGAATGCTGAGAAAAAGATCTGAGTGATTTTTTTCGGCGAGTTTAACTCGATCTTGTAGACTAATATTTCGATCTGAGTTGCGAGTCAGATCTGCAAGAAACTCTGAATTATGGTTTAATTTTTCTTTCAAGAGCTGACTGACTTTTAAGGCGATCTCTGATTCCTTGGCCTTGCCGTGCACGGCACCCGAGTCAACTCCCCCATGTCCTGGATCAATCATAATTTTTAATGGCGCCGCCTGAGTATCGGTCACCGCGAGAGCAAGAGTAAAAAACAAGACAGCATGAAATAAAAAAATTGAAAATTTTAAATCCAAGAACATGGTTTAATTTTAAAGGCTGAGTAAAATCCCGACGAGTCCAAACTTTTGGTTTTCAGGAATCCTAGAAAAAGGTCTACTAACGAAAAATAGAAAAGCCGGAGTTTTTGTCCTCCGGCTTTGTGTGTATCCTTTTCCTCAGAAATTTACTCTTTTTCTGAAATGAAAAGGCTTGAGATAAAAAAAAAGCGACCTGGCGGGGGGGTGGGGTACCAGGTCGCTATGGGGGGGTGACTTACCTAAGAGCAAGGGTGAGGCCAACTCTCTCATTCAAATTTTAGTTATTAAATCGAAAATAAGTGGCCGGCTGGCGAACTCGTCTGTCTAGGTTTTTTTCACAGAGCAAAAATTGCGGCCTTCAACGGTCACTTTGTCTCAGAATGACTCATAAAGAATTGGGCAGCCTAAAATCACGTATAAAAAGGCTCAAATTTCTTTAGAAACATATATTTCTTGCCGACTAGACTATTATCCTGAAATGAAGCTGGGGGGCTGGATGAAGCTGATTCTTTTATTATGCGTGTTTTTCTCTTCTTCTGCTTATGCCACCTTAGGTGAGCATGTGTCTCAGATCACCGAAAATGAAGGTCGTTTTCTCAAAGTCAGTAACAAAAGAATAACCCAGGCAAGCAGTGCCTATACCGTTCATGAATTAACGGTCGATGGTGCCACCGTGAAAGAGTACGCCGATGCCAACGGTGTGGTTTTTGCGGTGAGCTGGAATGGGATGAAAACGCCTGATTTGTCGGTGATTTTTGGTTCTTATTACACGGAATATAAAGTTGAAAGAGAAAACATCGTTCGAGTGAAAGGCGTTCGCTCTGTGAGTGTAAGAACGGGGTCACTAGTGGTGAACTCCGGCGGACATATGAGAAATCTCAATGGATTTGCTCATATTCCATCTTTGGTTCCCGCTGGTCTTGACTTAGCAACATTGAACTAAATAGAGAGGCTCGCGATGAGGAAATACATTGTTTTATTTGTCAGCTTTGCTTTTCTCAATTTAGTTTATTCAAATTGTAGCCAGTCAGGTTTTCAGTCCTCGGGCTCTTCTGCGGCTGCGGGCTCAAATATTTTAACCTCGAGTTCATCCAGTGGTGGTTCTTCAAGTAGCGGTTCATCGAGCGGCACTTCAGGTGGCAGTTCGTCAAGTGGATCATCAAGCAGTGGGTCGTCGAGTGGCGGGAACAGTGGAGGTAATATTGTTGCAATCACTGTCGGCTGCGGTTACGTCAATGAGCCTTGTGTTTCCGTTAAAATTTGTGTGCCGGGCACCACTCAATGTCAGACGATCAGTAATTTATTGTTGGACACGGGAAGTGCGGGATTAAGGATTTTTTCAGGAGCAATCACTCCGTCCTTGAACGCAAATTTTCCTTCAGTAAAAGACACCTCGGGACGTCCTTATGGCACCTGTGCTGTCTATGGGGACGGTTCTTATCAGTGGGGGCCGATCAAGAGAGCTGACGTTTATTTAGGACAAAATCTTGCTAGTAATATTCCGATTGAAGTGATCGATTTTACTTTTGGAGATCTGGGCGCCAGTTGCAAAAGTTCCGCAGGAGCAGGAGGAGTTCAAGATGCAATGGCGGCTGGCTTTAATGGAATTTTGGGAGTGCAATTTTGGAAAGAAGATTGTGGTAACTATTGTGTCAGCACTGCTGGTAATGGAATTTATTCTGCTTGTTCTGGGTCTTCTTGCACAAGTGCTGTTATTGACATAAATAATCAATTGATTAATCCAGTTTCAGGACTTTCTGCTGATAATAATGGTTTAATTATTCAAATTTCATCCGTGCCACTAGCGGGAGCTTCAAATGTCTCTGGGCAAATGATCTTGGGTATTGGTACACAGACAAACAATAAGATAGGATCCCCATCAGTCTTTCAGGCTGACCCTGGTACTGGCATCATAAACACCACATATAATGGAAAGAGTTATAAAGCGATCATCGACAGTGGCTCGAATGCTTACTATTTTCCTGATTCAAATATTCCAAAATGTTCGACCACCTCTGGTTGGTATTGCCCAAGCTCAACACAAAATTTGAGTGCGATAATAATGGATTCAACGCAAGTGAAAAGTCAGACGGTGTCTTTCACGGTAGCGAGCGCAAATACATTATCCGCGTCTTATAATACTTTCAGTGATCTTGCAGGATCAATTCCTTCGACGATGCCTTCCGGATCCATTGGATTTATCTGGGGTCTTCCCTTTTTCACCGGTCGCAGCGTTTATGTCGGTATTGAAAAATCAAGCTCACTTATTGGGTCACAATCCTTGACTGGTCCTTATTGGGCTTATTAATCACCTGGTCAGCCTTTTTAAAAGACCACCAAAACGAATATAACACAGGTCTCCATCGTTAGGTGGAGACCTTGGGTGCAAGTTTTGGCGCCTTTTTGTTCAAATTTGGAACAAATTTCCTAAATTTCTTTTTAGCCTTTCTCTATAAAGAGATTTATTTTGAAAAAAATCAATGAACCCACTATAGGTCCTAGCTGCGAACTAGTTGAAATATGTGAACTATAGGGGGAAAAATGATTTTAGTGCAAATCGTTCTTATGATGACAACGCTCTGTCAGGCTGACAATTATAAAATTATTAATCGGGCAGTATTGCCAGTAAATAAGCCGGCTTTTCAAAGTTTGGT
>CAIYID010000024.1 GCA_903926205.1 uncultured Bdellovibrionales bacterium | reverse complement strand
GTAAACTGCGACGACTTCGTGGCGGAAAGGAGCAGATGAAAATATTTATCAATACATTGAACGGATTTGACTCTGAACAAAAGGCGGCCTAAACAACAATTGAGCCCGGCCGAACTCTAACGGCAATCGGGACAAGTCCACCTGTGCAACAATCCCCTTTACAATAGTTTGTACCGCTGGAAGCTCAGTCTGAATAGTATCGTTGGACTCAAGGTCCAAGGGGGAGGTTGTCCCAGAGATTATTGGGTTTGAATTTTCAATAAGATTAAACACTGTTAACCCAGGCTTTTCGTTTGGCAAGGAACTAGCCACACTCCAATAAGCCGCAAAGTGATCATAAGACGGCAGCTGTTTTGTTAAGATCTGAATTGAATTATGCCTAAGAAGATAATCCTTCGGAAGAAGACTCTGAACTGATTTATTTATATCCTTAGACGAACCTAAATTTTGTCCAGTCCAGACCGATTGAGGAACATTCCAGTTCTTGGTTTTTGCGATGCTTGTTAGCTTAATCTGGGCTCCATCATCAATTCCATAATAAACCTGAAACAAGTTTTTTCCTTGAGAAGAAAAGTCTATCAAGTAAGCGTTCAGAAACAAATCGAGACCGAATTCATGAGCTTTTTTAGCTGAGTCTTCCTTATGAATGCTCGTTTGAACAAGACCGATTCCTTCGAGAAAAGAAACTGCAGATTGAGGTAAATGGCGAATATCATCGGTATCAGTAAGAAAATCGACAAGAATCTCTTGGCTCGCAAGATTGAAGGAATTGTTTTTAACTTCTTTTCCTCCATCCAGGTAAATAATGACTTGAGAGTAGTCAATCTTACTGCCTCCGGCCTTGACCAATTTTTCATTGATTGTTTGTGACAACTGCAATTGGCAAGAGTGATTAACCAAGTACTCTTGAGTGAGGGTGTCGTTCTCTGTCGGTAGAATACTTTTTACTGCGACTGTAAAAGTAAAAAGACCATTGGACTCTTCTGGAGCAAGGCTAATTTTATAATCAATATTGAGCCGAGTTTTTTCTTTGATCTTAAAGAATTCAACACCGACACCAGAGACTTGCTCTTTTTGTTGATTGACTGAATACGAAACTTGGTCGGTTTTAGTTTTGATATTTTGATTGGCCAAAGAAATTTCTTTACTGAGTTCTGCCACTGGGTAAAACTGATAAATTTTAGCTAACATTCCTTGTCGAAGCTGCGCTTCACAAGTGGCCGCCTCAGTATCAAGGGAGGACAGTTTGGTTTCTGAAGCTGGAGTAGAATTCTCTCCATTTTTATTCGGAAGACAGGCCACCACAGAGACTGTCAAAAATACTGACAGCAGGATTCGAATATAAACACTTTTGAAACTTATTTTGGCCATAAGATCTCCCAATCATTTAGAACGGGTTTGACTTATGAGTTGCCATTCTTATGCCAAAAAGGGATTAACTTGTCCCTGTGAAAAGGTTCCTGGGAATACCTAAACTTTTGAAAAAAACACTTCCTTGCTAAAAGGATAGGCACTCGTTTTATCTACAGCGCAAATTGGCTTACATCATACGCTGGCTCGATTTTCGCAGAGCATTTTCACATAAAAATTATTTTATTGAGCGAAGTGAAAAATATTTCTCATGAAATTCTAATAAATAGATACCGTTCCGAAGTTGTTGGGATTTTCAGAAATCTAAAAATTTAGAAAATCCCATTTCCTAAGCATCAACAATCACTCCTAAAAAGCTCAGTTTAATATTCGCTTCCATTCCCATCT
>CAIYID010000023.1 GCA_903926205.1 uncultured Bdellovibrionales bacterium | reverse complement strand
ACGAAGTGAGGCTAAGAAGCGATTGACAACTGAATCCAACGAAGGCGAAAACTAGAACCAAGCGTCCCTTCGGTCCGCCAACACCACATGGGGGTGGTCAAATTGGTGAAATCCGAGTGGTCAAACCGGTGAAATCGGGCACGATAACAAAAAGGCAGGATTTTACTTTGGCGTGCACAAGGCAATGGATAAATCTGGAGCGATTCTGAGCCCAATCATCGAGGAAGCCCTTTGGAAAATCAATCCTAGATATGCTTTTTGTTTCGGAGCACTATTTTTCTTTATTTGAATAGTCTTGTCGATTGCTCTCCGTCCGATCAATTTGAATCCGCGCTTTAGCATTACCAATTGCCTCCGGAGAATCATGATTTTTAAGTTTTGTTAAAAGCTCTTATTTACTTTCTTCTACTTTTTTATGAGCTCTCTTTTTCGCCACTTGGCTGGCTGGCTCAGATGGTGGTTTTGACATTTCGGAGGCTTTTTGAGCCTCTTCAGCAAAATTTAAAGTCGAAAAACAAGTGAGACAAAGAATTATAAACAGACTTTGTATTTTCACAATAAAACTCCTTTTAACCATTTTGCAAAGAACCAACATTATTAATGTTTTTGTGTCTAGAATGTACGTAGCAACATACAGGCCAAAATTCATTTTAATTACAAAGGGTCATGATCTATGTTGTGGGTATTTTATCATCTTTAAAAAGGGAAAAGTTAGGCTCTTCCGCTGAAGAATGAATCATCGAACTCTATAGGTTGTTGATAAAATGCCCGCCTCCTGAGTGAGTGTGTGGCCGGATTATTGCTTGCTGAACTTACATAGAAGAAGGTGTTTTATGACAAACTTAAATCCTAATTTCATTGTTGGCATCGGTGGCTCAGCGGGGGGCCTTAAGGCCTATACGGAACTATTAGAGGCCCTTCCATCCAATACAGGAATGGCATTTGTCTTCATTGCTCACTTGAGTCCAACAGGTAATAGTTTGTTAGCTCAACTTTTATCACGCTCAACAAATATGCCGGCCATTCAGGCCACTGAAGGAATGGCCATTCAGGCAAATCATGTTTACGTGATCGCTCCGAACACCGATCTTCGTATGGAGAACTATTCTTTCAAAGTTGATTCTCCGCGCACCATGAATGAAGGGAGACACAATCAAGTGGATTCCTTTCTTAGTTCTTTGGCGGAGACGGTGGAATCTAATGCAATCGGAATTATACTTTCCGGCGGAGATGGCGATGGAACCGAAGGATGTAAACTGATCAAAGCCCACGGAGGTAAAACATTTGCACAGGATTTGTCTGCCGATGTCGATTCCATGCCGCTTCATGCACAGGCGGCAGGCTGTGTTGATTTCGTTTTACCTCCAGATAAAATTTCCGAGGAGCTTGCCAAGATTGCAGCGCGCTTTGCTTATGAAAAAGCAGCAAAGCACGACAAGAACTTATAAAATTAAAAATTGGCTCCCAATTCTGTCGTAATAAAGCCATAGGACTTTGGAGTAAACTCCAGCGAAGGTGCTATTTCTGCAAAAACAGAGAAACGCGGCTTGATTGGTAGATATTCAAGTCCGATGGGAACCTGAAATGGGATGGCTGCTGTCAATGAATTCATATTCTTGAAACGTCTAGGTCAGATCAGCGGTCCAACAATTGCAAAGAATCATTTCACAGATCTTTCGATAGTGTAAAAAAATAAGAACGTTGATGAGAATAACTCAGGAGGCCACATGAAATATTATTTTCTCGTATTCGGTTTAAAAATGAAAACTCGTCTTGCTAGTTCGTGTTTGGAAAATAGTTGAAAATCCTAGCAGTCCTTATTTTTATATTTTCAGGAGTTGTAATGGCAATCGAAGAACCAGAATACACTGTCGAGTTAAAAACAAACCAATATGAGATAAGAAAGTATGGTCCAATTATAGTCGCCGAAACGCAGATTGAGTCTGATTTTGAAAACGCAGGCAACCAAGCTTTTCGAATTCTGGCCGGTTATATTTTTGGCGGTAACAAATCAAAAACTAAAATCGAAATGACTGCTCCCGTAAGTCAGAAGTCAGTTTCTGAAAAAATTGAAATGACGGCTCCAGTGACCCAATCAAAGGGAAAACTTGGTTTTTTAATCCAGTTTACCATGCCAAAAAAATACACCCTTGACTCCTTACCTGTTCCTGATGATCCCAAAGTTAAATTACGCCAAATATCATCTCGCAAAGTCGCCGTCTTCAACTATTCAGGATCATGGTCAGAATCACGCTACAAAGATAAGCTCACGAGCTTTAGAGAAGCTTTAAAGAAAGATAGTGTGGAAGGCATTGGAGAGCCTGTGCTTGCTCGCTTCAATTCACCTTTTCAAGTTTGGTTCCTTCGTAGAAATGAAATTTGGATTGAAGTTAAGGAGTAGTCTTTGAGTGGCGGAAATCCACCGATTAGATGCTTAATAAAACTATTTATAAATTTTTCCGATTAATTTTAAATGGTCGCTCGAGTCTAGAACTCAGGTTCTAAATCCGCCCCGTCAACACTAAGATGACGATGATGATGACCAATAAGCCGAGTCCACCACTTGGGTAGTAGCCCCAGTTCCTACTATGTGGCCATGATGGAAAAGCTCCGACTAACATCAAAATAAAAATGATTAAAAGTATTGTTCCTAATCCCATGAAATCCTCCTTAAAGTGATTATCAGATTACGGCTAGCTTTCTACGGAGCACTATTCCTCCGCGGTATTCTTATTAGCCATTTGTTTTTGAGACTCGTTGCTTTTTGTCTTATAAGTTTTTCGATTTGTATTTTTCATCCTTGGTCGATTTTTTTTGCTGTAGAACTTTCATTTTAAGACCGTTAAATTTCAAATTGCGATCTTGTCCTGACTGTTCTTACCGACTAGGTAATACAGAATCATTCCTAGAACAGGTAAAGCCAACACAAGGACCGTCCATAACACTTTTCGTTCAAGAGATGATCGTCCGCTAATCACACTTACAATCGCAACAATGTCGAGAATCAACACCAAAACACCTAAAATACTATATGTAGAATACATCATATTTCCTCCTGTGTATTTTTTTAGATTTCTACATCCTATTTTGAGCTCCGATAGGACTTCTGGTCTTTTTCAGAGCTGTTTCTCTTATTTTTCTGTGATCCAGCTTGTGCATACTTTTTATTTTGATCCGAAGTATTTTCCAATTTACCCTCACCTTGCTGAGGCTTCTCAACATCAGAGATATCGTTACGACGTCTTTCATTTTTTTTCGCTGGTTTTGTAGCATCGATAATCATTCTGTGCTCCTTTGAAAATTGTAGTTTCAACTTTTGCTTATCCAACTTGTTGTAAGCAATGAGTCTGCCAAAGGTTTTTTGCTCGGAAATTTTCAGGAAATCACATAGCTAGGGTGAGTATTGCTGTTATCAAATCTAAATAGGTGAAGAACACGAGATATATTCCCTCGCGAAATGGGCAAATTATCCACATAGACTTTTCCTAATGGCACCTCAGCGTTAGGTGTCAAGGTACATCATGTGCACAATGACCAAATTAGTTGGTGGTATTGTGGAACTCTCCATTGAAATCTCAATGGAGAGTTCAAGGGAGATTAAAAGAACACTGCTGGCCAATTGTATCTTTGGTTCTTGACGTCAATCATTCATTGGATCGTTGCTGGCGGGAAGACATCCAAAGCAACTTCCAAGAGTAAGTTTTAAATCTCAGCTTTTGAATCGAGGGTTTCCAATGAAAAAAATTAGCTCAGTTGGTCTGTATATATTGGCGGCGTCCCTTGGATTTGCTGCGAATGTAAGAGCAGAAGAATCCGTCACAAAAAAAGAGGAAACAGAAAAGAATGAGGCCTCAGATAGTGCAAAAAGGACCTATCGTGAAGTTGAGGATCAAGCCTGTCCACTGGTCAACGGTAAGATAGTTTGTCTCGAAAAGAAAATAAAACACACGGTTAAGAATATGTCGGACAGTGAGAAGACTAAAGCAAAAGAAAAAAATAAATCTGAATAGATAAATCATTAATGGAGTTGGTATGACGATAGGAAGTGATCAGCGAAATCGCAGAACGGGTTAAAATGCATCCTTAATGAGTCAATTTTCCTCTTAGGGTTTCCTCAAATCGTTGAAGCTCTATGTACTGCTGGAAAGGTTATTGCATTTTGAATCCATCGGAAAGTACCAAGCTTTATAAATCGATGAATGGAGTGTCTTATGATAAAAAATATAAATAGATTTGGATGGTTAATTTTTGCATCATTTAGTTTCGTTGGCTTTATTGTTTTCTCTGATTTTGCTAGAGCCTCTGTCAATTCTGAAACCCGAAAAGCAGCCTCTCGCGCGGGAGCTTCGACTGTTTCTGAAATTAGCTTTTCCAAAGAATCAACGGACTTATCTGATGGAGCAAAAAAAGAATTACAGAGGGCCATCACTAAGGCTGGTAGACTCTCGGCGATAGCATCTTCTCAGGCTTCGCCCAGTCATCGAATTGTTCTTCAGATAGAAACTTAAGATCGAGAGCCGCTTTTTTGAGAGTTATTTGTTCTTGATGAGCTTTTTTCGCAATTTGCGCGACCTTGTCGTAGCCAATGTGTGGAACGAATGCCGCCGCCATCATGAGTGTTTGTTCAACATTTCTAGTAAGAGTTTTTTCGTTTGCTTTTAGATCACGCAGGCAATGATCCACAAAACTATTAGCACTATCGGCAAGTAATCTGACAGAGTGTAAAAAATTGTAAATGATCAATGGTTTAAAAACATTGAGTTCAAAATTTCCAGAAGCTCCACCGATGCTGATTGCGACATCATTTCCAAGAACTTGGCAGGCAACCATCGTCATGGCTTCACACTGAGTGGGGTTGATTTTGCCAGGCATAATTGAGGAGCCAGGTTCATTTCCTGGCAAATTTAGCTCTTGAAGACCGCAACGCGGGCCACTTCCCATCCAACGAATATCATTTGCGATTTTCATGAAGCTGACCGCAATCGTTTTAAGTGCTCCATGAGCAAAAACCAAAGAGTCGTGAGATGCTAGTGCTTCGAACTTATTTGGAGCACTATAAAATGTTTTCGATGTTAATTCACTTATTTTTTTTGCAAATCGATCTGAAAATTCAGGATGAGTGTTAAGCCCAGTTCCAACGGCAGTTCCGCCTTGAGCAAGGTAACGAAGTCTTTCAATAGTTTTTTCAACTCGCTCTATTCCATATTCAATTTGCTCTCGATAGCCTGAAAACTCTTGTCCCAGGGTTAAGGGTGTCGCGTCCATCAAGTGAGTGCGACCGACCTTAATGATTTTTGAAAAATCAAATTCTCTATTCAATAATTCCATTCGAAATTTATTTAACGCAGGCAAAAGCAAACCCTCGATTTGCTCAACAGCAGCAAGATTCATTGCCGTTGGAAAAGAATCATTGGAGCTTTGGCTCATATTAATATGATCATTAGGATGAATTGGTATTTTTGTTCCCATCTCACCACCCAGAATTTCAATTGATCGATTAGAGATGACTTCATTAACATTCATGTTTGTTTGAGTTCCAGAACCCGTCTGCCAGATAACAAGTGGAAAGTGGGCATTGAGCTTCCCCTCTATAACCTCATCACAGGCTTGAACAATTGGACCGATAAACTCAGTTGGTAATTTTCCAAGATCAAAATTGACTAAGGCCGCTGCCTTTTTTATGAACGCTAGAGCACGAATCATAGGGATTGGAATTAAATCCTCTCCAATTTTAAAATTTTCTAATGATCTCTGAGTTTGTGCTCCCCAATATTTATGAGAATGAACCTTCACTTTTCCTAACGAATCTGACTCTATTCGATTGATAAAATTAGACGAAGATTTTTCCAAGATAAACCTCTCCACAATAGTTAGCAACGATCCTGCCAAAATTCATTTCTAATATATGGTTGTATAATCAGAGAACTGCCTTATTCACTGATAATCTTGAAGCTTAATTCTTAACAAGACGAGGCGTTTTACCTCGTTAAATGGGGAGATTTCTCTATTGAACTAAATCAAACGGCCTTTAAAAAATGATCAAGTAGAGCACGATAAATGCATTTGTATGCCTTCCAGCAAAGGGAGATGTATGAGAACTGCAGTTTTAGTTGGTAGTCTACGAAGGGAATCTTACAGTTTAAAAATAGCAAAAGCTTTAATGAAGCTAGCTCCGAGTAACTTGAATATGGAAATTATCGAAAGTGGAGAGCTACCAATTTATAATCAAGATGCGGACGATGAAAAAAAATCACCCGAAGCTTACATAGGAGATGCCGCAAAACTCTTTGATTCAAACGGCGATCTTAATAATGAATCGACTCGCGACTTCATTCAAAAATTTATGAGTGCCTTTGACTACTGGGTCAGTGAAAAAAATCATCTCAACAACTTCTCTGGCGATAGATTTATTCAACGGTCTCCCTGATGCTTTGATTTAATGCCTCTCCAGAGGATTGATGTGCGCCATCTCTGTTGATATTGTCCAACTAATAGTACAAAGCTCAAGTGAGATCAAAAATGATTCCTGAATTTCATCGTTCTGAAAATATTAGTTGGTTAAGAGCTGCGGTGTTGGGCGCTAATGACGGGATTGTATCGACTGCCTGTCTTATCGTCGGCGTTGCCGCCGCAAATTCTTCGCATCAAAATATTCTTTTAACTGGTTTGGCGGGACTCGTTGGTGGAGCAATGTCGATGGCTTCAGGGGAGTATGTTTCTGTCAGCTCTCAGTCCGATACTGAAAATGCGGACTTAGCTCGGGAAAAGATTGAGCTTGCAACAGATATTGAGTCTGAGCAAAAGGAGCTCGCGCAGATTTACGTCGGAAGAGGACTCGACCCCAAATTAGCAGAGGAAGTTGCAATACAGTTGATGTCACACGATGCAATTGGAAGCCACGCGAGAGATGAGTTGGGAATTACACCCAACTTCAGTGCTCGACCAATTCAAGCCGCCCTCGCCTCCGCCGGCTCTTTTTCTGTGGGAGCAACACTGCCTCTCCTCATGGTTATCATTTCACCACCCAATGTCCTTATCGGCATGGTTTCAACAGCCTCATTGATCTTTTTGATTGTGCTTGGAATAGTTGCTGCGCGCGTGGGAGGTGCCAACGCTTGGAAGGGAGCGATCCGTGTTGGTTTTTGGGGGGCCCTTGCCATGGCAACAACTGCCGGTATTGGAATGATTTTTGGAACAATTGTCTAGGCAATGAAAGCCGTTTTACCGTATCCAGAATTTTAAGATCTTCACTGGCGCTTCAGCAAGTGTTTGAAACTATTTTAACAATCACAAGAAGTTAGCTGAAATTTCAATTGCTGCCGAATCTCCTCGATCACCCTGGGTTTCCTAGGTAAGCGCGTTGAAATTGATTATTCAGACGGCATCGATATTTTGGATCCGGCGACTGGTGAAATCCGGAAGACTGAACTTTTTGTTGGTGTATTATGCCAGAGCAGGTACGCATTTGCAGAGTTTACGTGGTCACAAAAATCGGAAGATTTTTTGACATCACATGTGAATATGTTTTCGTATTTTGGTGGAGTTCCGCAGGTGTTGTCTCCGGACAATCTTAAGAGCGCAGTTACAAAAGCTCATCGTTATGATGCCACGATAAATCCTGCATATACAAGGCTTGCAACACATTATGAAGTTGCAGTGGTTCCGGCCAGGGTGAGAACGCCGCAGGACAAAGCTATTGTCGAGCGCACGATCCAGATTTTTCAGAGGTGGTTTTTTGCACGAGTCCGGCGGCGAACATTTACTTCATTATTTGAACTAAACAAATGCCTGAGTGAGCATTTGGAAATATTCAATAATAAAGTTCATCGAATTTTTCGCAAGACACGGCAGGAGATGTTCCGTGAAGAGGCCGCGTCCCTTAGTCCACTGCCAGCTTCGCCATATGAAGTCTCTGTTTATAAAAAAGCAACTTTAAGTCGGGATTGTCATTTGGTCTTTGATAAAAATTATTATTCAGCGCCTTACAAGCTTCGAGGAAAGGAACTTGATTTGTGGGTGTCGTCATCAATGATTGAAATCTATTTTGAAGGAGAACGTGTTGCTCTTCATGGGCGCCGGAAAAAAGGTATTGGCTTGTACACAACAAACACAGATCATTATCCCGAGGCTCATGCTGCCTATGCGGATGAGGACATCCAGTCCATTTTACGAAGATCTAAAATCATTGGTCGTGATGTTGATCGAATGATCACGGCACTTTTGACAGGTCCAGCGCCCTATCGGTACTTCCGTCGTTGTCAGGGAATCCTGGCGTTGCTACTGAAATATACAAGGGAAGATCTGAATGAAGCTTGTGAGGTTGGCAATCGTTTTAATCAGTCAAATGTAAAATATTTAGAAGGAGTTATTCGAATGAGAAAGGGGGTTTTGCGGAAGCCGGAACAGGCAATAAAAAGAAAAGAGAATCCAAATTTACGAGGAGTTGAAAATATCCACTAACAAAAAAGGAAATTAAAAATGCTAGATCAAACAAAGAATATGTTATCTGAAATGAAAATGTACGGAGCGCTGAAGACGATTGATTTGCGGGTCCAAGAGGCCATGAGCCAGAACTGGGGTCACATTGATTTGATCTCCACCCTTGTCACCGATGAGAAACTTTATCGAGATAACCACGCAATCCAGAGAAGGCTGCGGGCGGCCAGTTTTAGAACTGATGCTTCTTTTGAAAAAGTTGATTACACGACCAAAAGGAGTGTCACCAAATCACTGATTAAGGATCTGATGCAGATGGAGTTCATAAAAAATACACCAAGAAATATTTTAATTGAAGGTCCTACCGGAGTCGGGAAAACATTTTTGGCAACGGCACTCGGTCACCATGCTTGCCGCCATGGAAACAGTTGTTTATTTATCGGGATCAGCGTCCTAAATGAGAGATTATTAATGGCGAGGGCCAGCGGCAACTATCTGAGATTACGAGATCGTTTTATTAAAACTGATTTGCTGATTATTGATGATGTTGGCCTCAAAAAACTGACCCCTGAAGTGACACAGGATTTGCATGATTTGTTGGAAGAGCGGCAAAATAAATGCACCGTTATCACGACTCAACTTCCACTTCGGAACTGGAAAGAAATTATTGAGGACGAATTAGCTCTGGACACCATCGTTGATAAACTTGAATACGGTAGCCTTCATCTTCATTTGCAGGGTGAAACTTACAGGAAAAAGAAAAGTCAGAAACAAAATATTGACAATGATCGTGTGCCACAGGAAATTGCCGGAAATTAACAAGCGCTCAGCTTGAAATCGAGTGGCACAACATCAGGAAATTGGTTGGCACACGGTTAGGAAATCCGGCAGGTATTTTAAATCACTGAGGTGTTGAATGAAAAAAGATACTAATAAAAAAGTAGAAAAAGAGTTTCTTGGAATGCCAATGAACTGGGAGCCAAAGAAAATTCTAAAAAATATGTGGAACAAAGACAGCAATGAACTTTTTCCACCGAAAGCTTTTGGGATAGGATGGACAGTAAATTTCCATGTAGTGTTTAAGGCAATGGGCTTGGTTAAGAATAAAAAGAAAGAAAAATAATGAGAACGATTTTTCATGCTGCCACAAAACAAGAATGGGAAATTGCAAAAAACCAAAGGGTCTTATGAGACATCCTCCCTTCATAAAGAGGGGTTTATTCATTTTTCTCGTCCTCACCAGGTCCTTCGGGTTGTAAATTTCCTTTTTAAGAACCGTCAAGACATGGTTCTTCTTTACGTTTCTCAGGATAAGTTAAATTCAGAAATTCGATACGAAGGCGACTCCACAAATAAATTTCCCCATCTTTATGGGCAACTCAATTTTGATGCCGTTATTGATGTATTTGATTTTTCGGATAAGGGAAATGGATTTCAACTGCCAACTGACTTTCAAATGATTGGAGACACCCTCATTCGTGCAGCTCAATTAGGGGATAAATCCGAGATTGCCAATGTTCATACACAAGCCTGGCAGCAATCCTACAAGGGATTATTCCAGATTCCTATTTAGACTCAATTCCACTATCATTTAGATGGCGGCTTTCGTGGTGGAAGTCTGTTGTTGAAGGAAAAACTAAAACTTCCGTTTTTGTCGCTGAATCTGCAAGTGATAGTATCGTTGCATTTTGTGCAATAGAGCCTGGCCGAGATGACAATTACAAAAACCATGGCGAAATCTCGGCGATCTACAGTTTGAATGAGTATAAAGTCTCCGAATTAACTTAAAAAAGCCCTTTCGGGCTTTAACTCAGATCAAATTAAAAGGAGTCACTAGTGAATGGTGCCTGCGGTCCGGACTTGAACCGGTACGACCGATATTCTCGTATCCCAGGATTTTAAGATATTCACTTGAGTTTTGGTAAGTCATTGTAAACGAAGAATTTTTTTAACAATCACAAGAAGTTAGCTGGAATTTCAATTGCTGCCGAATCCCCTCGATCACCCTGTGTTTCCAAGCATTTAGCCTACAAAATCAACGAGGATGATCACAACCCTCCGCATGTGCATGTTGAAGGACTGGGTGCCTCAGTCAGAATAAACATTTTAACTCTTGAGGTCATGGACGCACGCACTGGGTTTTCGGCGGCGTCATTAAATAGAATTATTGAGAAGGTCAAAGAAAACCGACTTATTCTTTTGGATCGATGGGAGGAAATTCATGGCCAAGACTAAAGTGAAAACCAGAAATGTAGAAGTTCCGAAAGAGGATTTTGATGATGCCAATATGACGGCACATATTTCTATTCGACTGCCATTGCCTCTACTCAAGGATCTAAGGCGACTGGCGTTGACGGAAAAGTTTGGCGGTAAGTACCAAGTTCTCATAAAAGAAATTCTGGCTGAGTATGTTACAGCCATCAAAAAATCCAAGCGGAAAACTACGGCGTAATCATTTTAAAAAAGGGAAATCAATGAATTACCACAAAGTGAACAGGGAGGTCTTAGGCAGATTGTAGCTAAAAAAGGAGCTACAAATGTCAAGATCACATCGAAAACCGTATTGGACCCAAGGCTATGGAGGTCAATGGAGGAGTTTTGCAAAACGTCAAGCCTCCAAAAGAGTTCGCCGTGCTAAATTCGTTGCCAACGAGAACTATTACAAACGCCTCTACAATTCCTGGGACATCTGCGATTTCAAATTTTGCGACACAAAGAGTGAACAACCTTGGAAGGTTAGGTCTAAGTAAAATAAGCAAAGTATTCGAGCCATGTTGAAAGTATCGCCGAGTCAGAAACTGGTTGTCGAGTTTGAAATCGCATAAGTCTTCTTATGTTGCGTTAGCTCCTGCCACTGAGCTCTCTTTAGATACGCCAGAGTTTCCACTCAAGATCAGTCTTTGGATTTACAAACGGATGCTTTGGCCCGCGCTGGCTGCGCCGAAACCTTCACCGACGTTGTCAGTGGCTCGAAATCCAGCCGTGAGGGACTTGATAAGCTTTTAAAATACATTCGCCGTGGTGACACAGTCGTCGTTTGGAAACTTGATCGCCTGGGTCGCAGTCTCAAAAACCTGATCGAGATGATTCAAGTCCTCACTGATTCGGGCGTTGGATTTAAAAGCCTCCAAGAAAATATCGAAACCACCACCGCCAGCGGAAAATTATTTCTGCATATATTTGGAGCCTTGGCAGAGTTTGAAAAGGAACTCATCAAGGAAAGGACCCTTGCGGGTCTAAAAGCTGCCGCCGAGCGCGGGCGCAAAGGTGGAAGGCCGAAGCTCATGGATCAAAATAAAATCCTGCAAGCGCGCGCCCTTCGCCAGTCTGAGATCCCGATTGGTGAGATTTGCAAAACTCTTGGCGTGTCGAGAGGTACTTTGTACCGAAGCCTAAACGCTATAAGCCCGTAAGTGATTATTAAAACAGACACATTTATGCGAAGTTAAATGTGTGGACAAACGTGCCACATGTAGTGTATGTTTATATCAACTAAGGAGTTCGACATGGGCGCAAGAGCTAAAAAAAGAGAGAAGGCACCTACCAACCTCAAAGAAGACAAACTTCATATTAGGGTGAATAAAAAGGACAAGAATCTGATTGAAAAAGCGGCCGATTTCCTGGGTCTCAATGCATCTACGTTTGTTCTTGAAAATGCCCTTAAAGCAGCACGACGTGAACTTGCTGCTGTTGGAACTATTTCACTTTCTGGTGAAGATGCCGAGACATTTTTGCGACTTTTAACAAACCCACCAGCGCCAAATAAAGCTATGAAAGATGCGTTTGCAGATTACAATAAACGCGTTGTGAATAAGATTTAATTATGACCTCAGCATTTGAGATTCACCCTTTAGACAGCAACTTTGATCGGGATCACTTTGATTGCGGCAACGAAGTTCTCAATAAGTTTTTGAAAAGTCACGCTAGGCAGAATCAGGAAAAGGGCGTTAGTAGAACTTTTGTGGCTATTGAAAGTGGCGATAAAGAAAAACGTATTCTTGGATTTTATTCACAAAGCATGGCTCAAGTTGATTTATCAAGTTTCCCTTATGAAATTAAAAAGAAACTGCCGAGACATCCGGTGCCATCAGCTCGAATTGGTAGACTTGCAACCGATGTCACCTCAAGAAATCGAGGTCTTGGTAAACTCCTTGTTGTTGATGCTCTCAAGAGAGTGAAAGCTGTTTCTGGTCAAATCGGAGTTTATGCTGTCATCGTTGATGCCAAAGACCAACATTCAAAAGACTTTTACCTAAACCTTGGCTTCGTTGTTTCATCTTCTGATCCAATGATGCTATTTTATTCCGTAAGCTCAATTCCGACCTAACACGGACTCCTCTGTGAAAAATTGTCGCCAGTAGAATAATTAGGCATTAATTGGGTCTAGAAGATATAGACGGCCCTCCTTTTAATCGAGGGCTACCGACAAGTGGCATAACCATTTGAACGGTACCTCAATTTGGAGTTCAACAGAACATCCAAAACACTATTGAAGGAGCCGTCTCTGAACGAAAAAGTAATACATATTGGCCTCGATGTCGACGATCAAGCTTTCCATGGAGCAGCGTTTATTCCAAGTACGGGTGAAGTGATTGAGTTCAAATGTCGTCCAAACATCAAAGGCATCTGTAACCAACTGCAAAATCTGAAAGACAAATTGCCAGATACCGAGTTTAAGATCTGCTACGAAGCCACCTACATTGGATTTACTTTACAGCGGGACCTTGCTGCAAGTTGATATACTTGGAAGATTGCACTCGCCGGAGCCACTCGATTGCATAATCGGGAGCCACTTTAGAAACAACAAAAACTCATTATTTATTTGCTGATTTTGTGTCAAGTTTTTTCGCTTTTATTTCCCGATAGGTTTTCTCACCTTTCATTT
>CAIYID010000022.1 GCA_903926205.1 uncultured Bdellovibrionales bacterium | reverse complement strand
TTGTCTCTGACGCTCTGGGAAATATTCCTCAAATTCAATACAAGTGGTGCATTACGATGAAATCGGGTGGTGCACTTGCATGAAATTGACTGGTACATCTCGATGAAATTGGGCGGTGGATTTCAGACGAAATCGGCCACACAAAACCTCCAAGTATTACACTTTAATTTTGGATGGTAGCTATCTCTTACTCAAGTCTAGATATTGAAATTAGATCAATGCCGTCTCCATCAACTAGTACAGACATAAATACTTACGTGTTACATAATTCTTTTTTATTTCAAATTTCTATGAATGTCATTTCAGCTTATTTCGTTTAACAAAAATTACCGAGCTGAAAAACCTGATTCGGGGCCTGTTATTGCTTTTAGTAAGATGTTGGAAATTACAAAGGACACGTCCCTACCCTTTTTGGAGGCAGACAATGCACACTTAAAGTTGTGAACGGTCAATATGGCCTGAGCCTCTGCTCTGCTGATTCGTAATCCCAGATTTCGGTGGGTAAAAACGACAATTTCGAAGATCAATTGGCTTTCGAAATTCGTCGCGGCCATAGTCCCCTCGACTTCCGAGTGCTAAGTGGAGATGCTTTTGCCGGCTCATTTTCCGATATTATTATTTTGTTGAGTGAGGGAAAACTGAATAAAATCTCCCTTGATCAACAGGCGCAAGCCGCTATTTTTATTCCAGGTCCTTCAAGTAAAATAGTATGTGCTGGCATTCTGAAGGCGGAATAAAGAAGCGGTTGTGAAAACAACATTTATAACTATCGCCGTTCTAGCTTTATCTTTCTAGCTTTTTCAGTGCAAACTCAGTTTAAAGTCAGTTCAGTATGTAAGTTCAAAGTCCTAACAAACTAAGTGCTTTGTCAGAGCGATGCCCGTTCACAGGTCTGGGCAATGTCTGTGCGAAAATTCAGTCAAAAAATAGGCCAATCATCTCAAATTATTTATTAGGACTGAAAAGTTCAAGTTAAGTCCGCTCCAAAGTCAGTGCAATACCCTTCTAGATAGAAAGAAAGGATTTTTATTTTAATTTTAAATCTTACTATCTTTCTCTGCCGGTAGTTTGCACCGACTTCCAAACGTCTTTATTTAATTTTCGACCTCAAAAAAAATTCTCGAAATAAATTTGACAACTGATGCGGTATTGGTACGATTTCATGGTAAACCCTATCAACATAGGATAACCACATGAATACAAACATCGAGCCTGAATTGTACACAAAGCCAGCAAGTACAGAGATTGATTCACAACGCAAATCTCCTCTGGTAAGTGAGACTTTTACTCGAGTAACAGACCAAGGACCGATCAGTGCTTATGATCCGGCCATTTCGCGAAAGTTGATGGAAGGTATCTGCGGATTAAGCACGAATACTTTAGTAAAATACGAGGCCGAGGGTTTGATTCATCCGCAAAAAGTGAAACATGGTGGCCTCGAAGTTGTGACGTATCGCGTGACGGATGTTCAGGCAGTTTTGAAAAAGCGTGGAACTCAATTTAAAAAAGGAAAATCCGCAGAGGTCATTTCGATATTTTCTCAAAAAGGTGGAGTGGGCAAATCTGCTTTTGCTCAACATTTGGGTTCGATGCTTTCTTTGGTGGGAAAAGTTTTAGTTGTTGATCTTGATTCACAAAGTGATGTGACTTCACTTTATGGACTTAATGTGAAGTTCACGGATCTGGTAACTGAGGACGCGGAACTCGATCCAACGATCGCTGAGCTGATGGATTGGCGCTTGAAGGATGGACAGGAATCGCCCTATCGACGGATGCCATTTGAGTCTGTTGTCAAAAAAATCAGCCCGACTCTTCATGTGATTCCTGCGGATCTGGATCTTGGAGAGATCAATTATTCTTTGAATCGGTTACCTCTTGAAGATCAAGAAGGACCTGATGGTGAAGTAAAACCTGCGATTCTTTATATGATTAAAGATATCGTCGATAAGATTAAGGATCAGTATGACTTCATTCTTTTTGACTGCCCGCCTAACATTGAAACTTGCAATGTTAATGCACTCTTTGCATCGAATCGGGTCATTATTCCCTTAGAGCTTGAAGCGAAATGTTTGAAAACCATGAGACGAAACGAAGATTTTTTGCGACGTCTTAAAGATATTCACGCTGGTTTTGCTTGGGATAAAATTCTAGTAGTTCCAAATAAATTCAAAAGAGAGAACATTAAAATTAAGGCTCTTGCAAAACTTCAGGATATTTACTTTGAAAGAACAGATGTTCATTTGTCACAAGCGGTATTTCCAAATGGGGCCATTATCGATAAGTGTTCTGAGGCCAGAGAACCTATCTTTTCCGTTGCTACCAAGTACGGAAAAGAATTTAAAGCCAGCGTACCCCAAGCGAAAGAGTTTACGAATTATTTTTGGGTCGTGATGCATGAGATTTTAGATGCTCCTATCGAGCATTTGATTTTTCCAGATAACAGCGATGTGGAGGCCTAAATGGGGCTTTTAGATTCAGACGCTGAAGAACTTAAAAAGAATGCAACAAGCGAGGCTAAGAGCGGTCGTAAGGTCAACCAGTCAGGCCTTGGTGCCTTTAAAGGTTTATCGAAATATTCAAACCTGACGGCCAAATATCGCTCGGCTGGCAAAGAAACTCCCCCACCCGCTCCGGCAGATTCCGTGGAACAATCCTGTGGAACAATTTCAAAGTCAGTGCAAAGCACTGTCGAAGTCAGCGCATTATCAGTTCAAAGTGAGTGCGCGGATATTTCTAAAAGTGAGGATTCAAACACTTCAAAGGAAATCAGTGCAAAGTGGTGCCAAAGTCAGTGCAAAGATATTGCTTCTGTTTTAATTGAATCAATTGTAACTTCGAATTTTGATACTAATGCAAAGTCAGTGCAAAGTGATGGCAAAGAAGGTGCATTATCAGATCTTGAGGTTTTAACTTTAGAGAACATAGCAACTAATACTTTTGGTTCTGTTCCAGTTTCAATCGAAGACTTAAAGCCAGTTCAAAGTCAGTGCAATAAACTTGTTGAATCAAATACGGAGCAATTCGAGCAAAATAAAGTCAGTGCAAAGACAGTTCGTCAATTAGAGACTTCGAGCGAATTTTTATCTCAATACACAAACAAAAATATTAATGATTTAAAGTCAGTGCAAAGTCAGTCAGAAGACAGTTCAAAATTAGAAAATAATTTTGATAAGACTGATATTAATCTTTTAGAGAAGCAGCCTTTTCAAGTCAGTGCAAAGACAGCTCAATCCAAGCTCGAAGTCAGTGCAAGCAAGAAGCAAAGTTCAGGTGAAGAAGTAAAGAACAATGTCAGTGCAAACTACGTTCAAAGACAGCGCAATGTTATTGCAAAGTCAGTGCAAGGTACAGGCTCGCTATTTCAAAACAATCCAGAAATGTTCCACGGAGTTTCGGATTTCTTGATTCAAAATAACTCTAAGTGCATTTCTAAGAATATTGAGGACAAGTTACCTCTTGAGTCTGTGATGTCTTTGTCAGGATCGCAGAGAGTCCTTGTGGAATTTTTCTATCAACTTTGTGTTTGGAATAACTCACTCATCACGCCACCAATTACGAAGCAACATCTTGTTTCAGAGACGGGACTAAGTCCAGACACCGCTCTGTCCTCAATTAAACGTCTGCGCAACAAATACATCATTGATCGCCATGCTTATAAAGACGGTAAGGCTGGGTGGACTCAGTATAAAATTTCCGAAACAAGTTACAAGGAACTGGTTCATTTACATCAGGTGGGTGGTCGCTATTTTCCAACGCGAATAGAGCCTGCCATTATGCAAGCTGGCAGGGCACCGGCACCATCAATCATACCATCAGAGTTAACCTGGTTTAAAGAATTAGATTTTTCTGCCGTCAGGCCAATTGGTCCGATGGTTGTGAATGCCTCTATTAGAGCCTTAGTTCAAGAGCGACTTCAACCGGAAACAGTTCAGGACTTTTTAAACAAGTTTACTTCGTGGATGACAACTCAAGGAAAAATATCAAGTCCAACAGGCTTATTTTGCGACAAGCTCAAAGAGCTTGCGAGAGAAGGGGATTCTCCAGTGCTTGCGTGTATGACTGCGGCTGAGCGAGAAGCCGATGCTGCTTTTGCATTAAGTGTTGATAAGGCCAGGGCTGAAATTGATTTGATTGCTAAATCTAAAGAGCTTCAGTTCACTCAAGAGCAGGCGACCAAATTCGAGGATGAATACAAAAAATGGTTTAATTTAGTTTCAGCTGATAATTTACGAATACTTGTTCCTGGTAATGCGATTGCGCCATTTGGATCGGAAATGCACAAGGCCTTAGTCCGAGGTCACTTTGAAGAAAATGTGTGGCCGACACTTTAAAGGCAAATTTAAAAATCTTAAAGCCCTTTGCCGATAAAGGGAGTGGTCTTGATCAATCCACTCGATGCTTTCACCATGATTTGTCTTAGTTTTTCTTGCTCTTGCTCCTTAGCGGTGAGTGGGCGCTGCCCTTTAGCCATTTGATCTTTCACTCGGTCGAGTTCACCAAGCACAAATCGACGGTGTCCGCCGCGTGATTTTTGTGACTGAATCACTCCAGCCAATTCCCATCGCTTAAGTGAGGCTTCGCTCACGCCAAGATATTTCGCGGCTGTCTTAGTGCTAATTTGTTCTTTGTTTTTGATTTGAATTGTTTGTCTTACGAGGCTCGCGGGGCGGTAGTGATTTTTTCCTGAGGCATCAAGTTGGCTCATTTTTTCTAAAACTTTTTTTGCAGCTTTTAGTGTCAGACGATTGATTAAGGTTACATAATCCTTGTCGATGCGAGGATTGTGCGAAGTAGTTTCTGAAACCATGATTTCAAAATCAGGCACCGACACTGTAAGAAATTCACCAATTTGCTTGATTACAAGAGGAAAATGAAAGGGGTGAGTGTTCGTCATGAAGATAAGAATCGCTCAAAACGCTCACTAAATGCAAGAGGAAGAGATCAAGCTAGACCGGATAAGATAATGCTCGTTTACTTATCCTCATTGGTGTGCGGATAATGGATTCGTGGAAAATCCCGGTAAAAAGTCATTTTTAATGTCATTTCTTGGCGTCCATTTGCTCCGGAGGTTGATAGTATTTGTGGCTTTTAGTGTATTGTGTGGTACAATATATCCATGAAAGACGTCATCAAAGCATTTGATCAATATTTAAAGTCCCAATCCCTAAAATTTGAGGCCGTCGTTATTGGTGGTGGCGCGCTCATCATCATGGATGTCGTTGATCGAAAAACAAAAGACATTGATTGTCTTGATCCTGAGATTCCAAAAGAAGTTAAAGAAGCATCGAAGGCCTTTGCAAAACTTCGTCGTGAATTTTTACTTGATGATAATTGGCTCAACAATGGTCCAGTGACTTTGAAGAGAGAGCTGCCTGCTGATTGGCGTAATCATTTGCAGGATCTTTATGTGGGCGAGGCCATTCATCTGACTTGTCTCGGCAGAGCTGATCTTATCAAATCAAAGCTTTTTGCCTATTGTGATCGCACCAATCCTGATTTTGAGGATCTTTTAAAAATTAAGCCAACGGCAAAGGAATTAGAAGACTCGCTTGAATGGGTCAGGTTTCGTGACGGAAATCCTGGGTGGCCAGCACATGTGGACTTAGCCTTTTCAGTTTTAAAAAAGGCGCTGAAATATGAATAATCCAACTCTTGATGAAAAATTATCAATCATTGGCGTTCAACTTGCTACTGGCCTCAGTCTGCAAACACGAAAACTTTGGGTCGATATTGAGCAAACCATTTATGAGGCCTCGCGGGAAATACCAAATGACTCAAGACTGCTTTCTCTTTTGTGTAGTTGGGTTTTGGTTCACGGTGATCGAGTGATCGTTGAAAAACTCATGCGCCTTCAAAAAAAAGAAAATTCACCGTGGCTAGTCGCCATTGCTATTTTTGCTGAGAACAAAGGCTTTCATAAATGGAGAAGGCTTATCAAGAAACAAAAACAGGAAATGTTTTTAATAGATAAATCTCTTGCCCTCAGCAGTATTCGCCTGAAAGGTGAAGAGCCTGGCATGAAAAAACAAAACTTCTTGATACCAATGGGATCTATTAGGTCCAGGGACAAAGACGCCTTATCGGTTCAAGAGCTCGCCAGGATCAATACTCAATATCGGAATCGTCTTATCTATGGAGCAGCGATTAGGTCAGATGTTATCACAGCCATAGAGTTCGGATTTAAAACGCCCTATGCGATCGCAAAAGCTGTGGGTTGTAGTTATGAGCCCGCGCATAGGATTTTCGGGGAATATCAACTTGTGAAATCATTGAGGGCATCATGAAGGAAATTCACCTGTGGACATAACTACAAAATCCTCAAATCTACCGGAAAACCTGGACGCGAAATTCGCAGACACGATTCTGATCTCAGGCTGGCTCATCGGCAAAGCTGAGAAAACAAAAACCACTTACAAAAAAGTGATCAGAACATTTTTCGAATATCATCCAAGGATTTCAGTGGCGACCGCTACGACTGCGCATGTGACCACTTTTTTAAGAGCGGCAGAAAAAAGGGGCGCACGCCCCTCGACTTTGAATCTTTACCTCAATGCCTTGGCTTCGCTTTTTAGTTTCGCTGTGAAACAACGAAAGATCGAGCAAGACCCAGCCGCAGGCTTAAAAAATTATCGACTGCAAAATACGATTTATCAAAAAACCCTGGATCTTTTTGAAATCGAGCAAATGATTTTAAAAACCAAACGTCAAAGGGATGTGCTCTTGATTAAAATGCTTTTTTATCTTGGCCTTCGTGTTGGTGAAGTGACTGAAATTTTGGTGAGTGATTTTATCTTTCGGAAAGACGGGGTTTTGCTCAATGTCAAAGGCAAGGGCTCAAAAATTAGACAAACGCCGATTGATGAAAATCTGTGGGGCCTCATCACAGATTACATCGAGGTCCAGTCTCTGCGAATGAGCGACTATTTATTCAGTGACGAGAAAGAAAAGAGTCGCAGGCTCTCGACTTTTGCAATTTGGCGGGCAGTGAGGTCAGCGGCAAAGCGAGCAAAACTAAATCCGATGCCAAGTCCGCACTGGTTCCGGCACACTTGTGCGACGATGAGTCTTGAGGGTGGCGCGCCCATCCATGTCGTGAAAGAACGGCTTGGGCATGCTTCGCTTTCGACGACGCAGATTTATCTTCATGCGAAGGCTAGCGAGGGATTGAGTCAGTATTTGCCGAAGCTGGGTTCCTCAGAAGATTGATCAGTGACGACGCCCTTCTGTCGTCCGCCCATCGGAAAGTTTCCTAAGCGCAAGTCGCCTACACAATGAAACACACAGGCCCGCGCCAGGCAAGGCCATGGCCGCCGTCCAACTTATACCCAAATTCACTTACCGAAGGCTCCGGCCAGAACAGTCGGTTTTATACCGGACGGTGGAAACCTACTGCTATCAATGCCGTTACTCTGGAGTTGATACCGTTCCGAAGTTGTTGGGATTAATTTCCCATGATTCAACCAGAACGATCTTTCAGCGGGTTATGTAAGCCAGAATCAAGCCAGTCATAAAGTGGGATAAATTGGCTTTGCACTCCAGCCTTTAAACTGAAATACTTTAGACATGAAACGAAATGTGGCTTTATTCGTCTTCGACCCAGACCTGCTGGAAATTTTGGGATTCAGGCCAGGAATTTTAGCAAAAAGAATTTCCCGATCTTCTTTTTGTAGAACTAATCCTGATTTTCGAACAAGAGGTGAGACTGAGAAATCTTGATTTTTGAGAACTTGAGGCGACCCAGTTTGGGGATCAATAGCAATGTTAAATCTGGGGTTGTTATTTGATTGATCAGAGGCGAAGGCCAGACAACTACCTAAGAATTGAATTAATAAAAAAAAATAAATTAATTTCATACAAATGTTTTGGAATAATTCAGCTTTTTCTCAAGGCTTTCTTCTTTAGGCTTTGATATATGAAAACAGCGATATTCATATTTAATATCTAGACCGACTTGAGTCCTGGTTTTTACAAAAGGTGGAAGATTGCGTGAAACGGGAGCCACCAATACGAATTGGTTCCGTCGAGATTCCTTTTTGTTTCAGATATTCAACGGATTGTTCGAGGTCTGTAACTTCAAAGGCGAGTTGTCGAAGGCCCTGGGCCTCTGGATATGTGTTTCACCACATTTTCTTTGAAAAATTCTTAATATGGTATAGAATTAAATTAGACCCATGCCATATTAAGGAATATATGATCACCAAGAGCCTATTAAAGAGAATTGACCAAAAATACGCACTGATCAAATCCAAAAGGCCTCTATCTCCCACATTGGTTCAAAAGCTACGAGAGCAGTTCTCTCTAGAGCTCACGTACAATTCCAATGCGATTGAGGGAAATCAGTTAACGCTAAAAGAAACCTGTTTGGTCGTTAACGATGGAATGACGGTTAAAGGTAAGTCCATGAAAGATCACCTTGAGGCGAAAAATCATCACGAAGCAATTCATTTTCTCTATGACCTCATTGAACATGACAAGAAGCATTCGATCAGTGAACAACTTATTCGTTCTCTTCAACAGCTGGTAATAAAGGACATTGAGGACGATGAAGCAGGCAAATACCGCCAGGGAAACGTGATGATCACGGGCTCAAGTCATCGGCCGCCGCCATCCTTTGAAGTTCTAAGATTGATGGAGGAACTCATCCATTGGGTCAGGAAAAATGTCACAAAAATGCATCCTGTGGAACTTGCGGCGATCACTCACCACAAACTTGTACACATTCATCCCTTCACTGACGGCAATGGTCGCACAGCAAGGCTTTTTATGAATTTACTTTTAATGCAAAAAGGCTACCCAATGGTAGTTATCCTAAAGAATGACCGACAAAAGTATTATCGTGCCCTCGATAAAGCTGATAAAGGAAAACTTGATGATCTAGAGAAGTTCATCGCTCAAGCCGTTGAGCGGTCCATGAACATTTATCTTAAGGCCATTCAATCTGGATCAGGCAAGGACGAACAACTGATTAAATTGTCAGAACTTTCAAAGGGGAGTAAATTCTCTGAAAAGTATCTGAACTTATTGGCGAGATCTGGGAAACTAGAAGCGCACAAAGAGGGTAGGGTATGGTTATCGAGTCGAAGGGCGCTGGACAGCTATATGCAGAGTCGTGAGCGAAAGAGGAATTAGGCTCAGTTTCATTTCCGCGCCGCTGGGCATGGAACATTTAATTTTTACGATTTTAATTTTTCAAATTTTTTTGCGCTCGGCAGAATTCAGATTTGGGTTGTATTTAAAGAATTATATATAAATAGTTGGCGTTCCCTAGTGCCGCGTCTTAGAATTGAGATTCTTGCTACTTATTCTCAAAGAGAAGAACAATCAGAGAATTTCTAAGGCCGGAGCTTTTATCACCATGGTCTGATATTCACCATTTTCACCAGCTAAATCAATTCCTATAGTTGCAAGCGCCGGGGATTTTGTCCCAGCTGCTCAGCCAGGCGAATGAACGATGAAGCCGCGCATTTGGTGGACAAAGTTCTTCCACAAATCGTTTATCGTCAGTGGGTGATCAGTATAAGTTTTATAGGCTCCAGTCTCCAACGCTGGAGGATCTTTATGAATTGACCGCAAAAATTCACACCAAAGTTTTGTCCTTAATTGAAAAGCTAGATGTTGAGTCTGATCAGACTGAGTTTGATCAAGATCTGCTGGGCGAGATTTCAAAAGTTTCAATTCAGCAAAAATTGAAGGGTTTAGTATAAATGCCAGGGTTTGGATTGCTGGAAATGACAGAAAAAAACTTAAGCATTTAATCAGGTACATGGCACGAGGTCCGATCGCCAGCTCATCCACCTTCCTGTCCAGCCAACATTTGTGGTGTTTGGTCCAGTGAGAAGCGCTCTTGGTTTCTGACTTAATAATGGATTCCATTTCTTTTTCGGGAACTGTAACGAAAGTTAAAATTCCTGCTGATAAAAACTGAGCCAGTTTTCGAGCATCCACACGATCAGTTTTGACCTGATTTCCATGGACCCTGGGAATGCAGCTGGGTGCAACAACGACGCAATCAAATCCAGCCTTTTCTAGATCCCTCTGAAGCGTAAAACCAATATAGGTTGCTTCGTAACAACTTTTAAGATCACACTATGGGAATTTCTTTTGAAAATCAGTAAGTTTGCTTTCAAGGCTTTTCGTTGTTGGCTTGCGCTTGGTTTCAATGACTTCGCCAGTGTCCTTTAGAAACGCTGTGGCGTGAAAAGATAGATCATCGACATCGACACCGACACAAACATCTATTAGAACCATTCATCATCTAAGGCATTGGACAATTTCAATAAACTTATCCGTGAGCTAGAAATGAAATATGGTAAACGAGGACCTGAAGTTTTATTGAAGCAATCCAACGTCTTTGTACAGCAAAATCAACAAATCAATTTGGCGGCCAAATAAATTACATTGTGCCTTTGTAACTGCCAGGATTTGGTCCCGGCGGGGTGTTTTTTCTAACACCTTCGTAGGCCGTATTATTTTTATCAATTTGTGTCTGCATCGTTTGTTTGCAGGTGTCGGATTTGCAGCAAGAGTTCAATTTTTCAAAATAGGACGGCCCACTCCAATAATAGCGATCAGTATTGAGGAGTACGTTGTTTACAGAGAATGAGTGGCCATAGCGATCACAATTACCACTTACAATGCGATCATTCACAATCTGTCCTTTCGCGAACATCAATATGCATTGATTTCCATTGAGGTCTTTAGTGTCCATTCGCACAACCTCGCCGTCCGACGCATAACCAATTTTTATAGTATTCTTGTTTTCACCAATGGCGATCTCTGACAATCGCGCACCCTCACACTTAAATCCCCTAAACATATTAAATTCGAGAACATCCTTTGAAGTATCGTGCCAATAATTGACCCATGTGTGAGTGGCAGAACCAACAATCGACGAAAAAAAGTTTTCAATAGTATTTGGTGTCGCAGCGTAAGCTGAACTTAAAATCGGTGAAAAGTAAGCTGACTTTTTATCCGCAAAATCTTCAATACGGTATGACTCTTTTAAAGGTAAGACCTTACCGTTTATGATAATCTGTTTTTTTGTTTCTACGAGCGACAGGTCTGCTGCGACTTTGCCCCAGTCACCTGAAACACTTATTGTTTTCTTTTTTGAATCAGCTTCGATTTTTGGAGGGGTAATTTTCTCAGAAACTTTCCCGTCATTTATCATTGAAATGAGATAATTTCGTTGGTCCTGACTTCGTGCCAATATAACAAATTCGCGGACGGTATGGGCTGAGTTCAGATATGCTGCGATGGCTTGGACATCAACTCCATCTGCCTTTGCAAAACTAATAAACAGTAAAATACCCATAAATAAAAGAGTCGCTCTCATAATCTTCCTCCGAATCATACCTTTATGATAGACGGCGTAAATAAATTTGGAAGGCCAAAGTCCTTCAACACCTGACCTTCGTATTGAAAATAGAAATTTGAATTGTTAAGCCAGCAACTAGACCCGCTCGGGGGCCTTTCCTGAGTCGTTTATCAGCCCATTGTAGAGCCAGTTGGAATAAAATATGGATTTTTCATGATCAGAAAAATGATATTCAGTTTTAATTCGATTAGCGATTTTAAGGCTATCTGATTTGACTGACAAAATTTTCTTTTCGAAATACTTTTGAAGTCGAATGTTGCCAGCCCGTTCTTTTTGAATAAGCAATATAAAATACTCGCGCTCAGTTTCATCAAACGCGAAATATTCAGCAACGTCGTAGGCTTGCTCGATTGTAAAATGCTTACTCCCTTTAAGGATTTGGCTGACCATTGTGGCGTTAACATTTAAATGCAAGCTGGATATTTGTTATTTTGGAATAAATTTGGCCGCAAATCGGCCGTTTTGATACGCGGAATTTTGGAAATCTTGCTACAGAATTTTTCGACCTTCGAGTGGCGCGGCCACTGATTTCTAAATTACCGCAAGGCCAACCGACTTAATTCACCACGACCGCTTTTGGGTTGCTGTTTGATTCGATTTAAAAGTCATATTTTATAGTCTAAGTGGTCAAAAATATTCACATAAACCTATCGGTTGCAGTACATAAAACTTTACCGACAAGTAAACAATATTCGAATAAAATAAATAAAACCATCGAATAATCTTTACAAAAGACGCGAAGCGTTATACAAAGGCCAACATCACGAACGGAGTCTATTATGAAAATAATTTTAAGCGTTTTATTATTTGCCGGAATTAATTCTCATGCCTCTACAGATTGTCTTCCTGGGCTAAGCGAAATTCAAAACATAAAGGAAAACTCTAGATATCTTCACAGTGAACCTGTTGATATAGCACTTAAAAAGTCTAAATTTAATAATCTTAATTTTTTGTTTTCTGATCAAGAATTAACAAAAAAACTAAAACAAGAATTTAAAAAAGATATAAAAAGAGATTGTCAAAATCTAGGTGATTTTTCCATGCAAAAGATAACTGATACCGTAACTGAACAGGCTTACGCTGTTTATTACTCTCAAAAGGATGATTGCGATGGTGGAAACTCCTTCGGTTTCGTCGTATCTAGAGAAACGAAAAAAGTTGTGGCAACGATTGAAGATAGTCGTGTGACGTGTGTTGAAGAAAATAATAACGAAGTTCCTTGAGTCAGAGTGGCTTATCTGATGATGTACTTGGTGACTTCGTGATCGCAGCCATGGCTCCAAGGTTATTATTACAACTTTCTAAATTAACGTTACCGTTCCGAAGTTGTTGGGATTTTCAGAAATCTAAAAATTTAGAAAATCCCATTTCCTAAGCATCAACAGTCACTCCTAAAAAGCTCAGTTTAATATTCGCTTCCATTCCCATCTTGGATGCCCAGTGATCGTCCCAGAACTGTTTCGTTGAACTGAGTTGCAGCAGCACAAGCCTGGTCATTTTCTCTGCGCCTTTTTCGCTCCACTTGA
>CAIYID010000021.1 GCA_903926205.1 uncultured Bdellovibrionales bacterium | reverse complement strand
TCTTCCGAGAGGACCACGTTTTCAAATTCTTTGCGAGCTTGAGCGAAATCTTTTAATTTCAGGAGATCAAGCGCTCGAAAATACTGTTTTTCTGTAGTATTGATGGACGGGTCGTTAGCTAAATCCAAGATCGACAGGGACTTCGTGAATTGATCGAGCTTGTAGAGCGTCACCCCATATTGATAAAAGTAAGACGAAGTTTCTGGATCTAGCTCAGTGGCTTTTTTGAAGAGAGGTTCGGCCTCGCTGAAATGTTCTTTATTATAAAACTCCAAAGCCTGTGTGGCGATCTTGGAAGCTTCCTCTTTGCGGCGAGCGCGCTCTTTGGCTTCCAGCGCTTTTTCCTGGCGCAGGCCTTCGAGTCTTTTTTCTTGCTCAGTTTTTTCCATTATTTGGCGTTGTTGTTCGGCTTCCACTGCCTGTTTTTTTAGATCTTGAACTTGTTCGGAACGTTTTTTCTCCGTGAACGCTCCTAATGTGGAGCGTTTTAAAACTCCTTTGTCGATCAAGGCTTGAATTCGCGTCTGATAAGCTTGTTTTAGCTGTTCGCGTGAATCATAAATTTGTAAACGGACAATATTTCTATCCTGAAAAATATAATAGAGTTTATGAATGAGAGTGCCAGCCTCCAGGAGGTTGTTGACGTCATCCAAAGTTTTTTGTTCCGGTAGAAAGTAAACTTCTAAGATATAACCTTGCGCCCCATTCTGAGGTGCAAAGGAAAGCCTTACCGAACTTTGAAAATTACCGGAATTCTGATCGGTTTCTCGAAGTTCAGTGACCACCCATTTTTTAGTCACGGAATCACGAAGAATGAGTCTTTGTGTTTCCACTTGATTCGGATTTTTATTGAGAGCCGGTGCTTCGTATTCCACCACGAGTTGTTTTTGTTCATCCCAGCGAACTTGGGAGGCACTTTTACCAGAGAAGTTCGTGGTGTTTGATTGAGCAAACGTGAAGGACGGTAGTTGAGCTAAACTAAATATAAAAAGTAAAAGTAATATCATCGCTCTAGATATTACTTTTGATTGCTTTTGTCCTCAACAGATTATTGCGGAGTTAAAATTATGTTTATCTTCGCCTTGCCAGCTCCGCCGACAGTGTTTTGCAGCAAGGTTGAGCTTGGTGGTAATGGTGGCTTTGCAAAAGGAGGAGGCGACATCACAGACGTACCCGTCGGTGGAGGTGGTAGATTCAAGTTTTTCGCAGTGTCTGGGCTTAAGTCTTGCGTGCCGATCATGTTGTTTATCTGAGGCTTCGGCTCACTAGCAGTATTTGGTCCACTAGCAAGTCCTGGCTCATTAACAGGTCCTGTGGAAGCAATTTCACGACTGCCATTCAGGTGAGGTTTGTTCGACGCGCTTTCGGTGGAACTTTGAGTGTTCATTTGTTGAAGCTGAGTTGGAGGGACTGCTTTAGGAACTTCTGGTGCACTCGCGTTTGGATTGACGGAGGTCATTTGACCACCCTTAACTTCCACGGGCTTCGAGTACTGACCATTGGTGATCTGAGAGACCGTGACCACTCCGTGAAAGGTCACAAATTGCGCGACGTGAGACACCGGATTATATGAGGTGATAAAATCCGTGCCGCGCACTCCTGCGACTGAGGTTGGAGTGCGTACGTTAAATTGTGATTTGACTCCATCATACTTTTGCTCAACAGAAGATCGTAATTTTCCTTGGTCAATTTTAATTTCGACATTTTTTTCGTTGGCATCGTTACGATATTTTTCAACAGTCATAATAGTGTCAGGAGAAATGTTTAAAACGTTTCCATCTTCCATCACAATTTTAGCTCTTGAATCAGGGCCAGAGGTCACCTGATCGCTTTCATGTAGCTTGGTGCCGATTTTAGCAGGCAGAGGATTGCTGCCTTTGATCTTCAAGGTGACTTGTCCTTTGATCATCATAAAGATACCAGCCATTTCGGCCTTTGCAATTGAGGAGATTGCAATTGAAGAAAAAACTGCAAAAGATAGAATGAGTGTCAAATTTCTTAACGCCAATTTAGGAAGAGCGGAGTCATTGTATTTCATAAAGGGCTTATCGGCGCATAAGAGTTTGATCTTGAATTTGGAATTGAGCACGGAGGGTCTCCGAATACGATCTTGATTAGACTCACGTATTGGCGCTAAATAAGATCTTGATTAGATCTGTTTCAGTTCGGGATATTTCAAGACTTTTTTACAGCCTTGCTGAGGCCATTTTTCGTTTTAGGTTTATGTTAGGCTTATGAATTTTTTCAAATTGATACGAATATAATTCGGAATCCCGATTGATGCAATATTGACATCAAGATTGAACCTCCACATACCGATAAACTCAATATGAAAATAAAAAATTGTATCGAATCGACGGGTATTGAATTTGCAAAAAACATTTTTGGTTTAATACTAGGTCTTACTTCTTTTTTGTTAATAGCGCCAGCCTGTACTTCTTCCAAAGGTGGCAATGCGACGCTCACGATTTCAATTCCACAGAATTCAAACGTCAGTTTGTCTTCGAATGCTCAATTCCATGCCATGTTTAACGACACTTTGCAGAGCAGTCTGACTTCGTTCAGTCAGTTGAATTGCTTTTTTGTTTTTGTTTCAGGGCCCGAAGCAAATATGAGTAATAATTCTTGCAAGTTGCAGAGTGGAACAACGATTCCTGTCGGGGTCGTTGCGGGAGCTTTTCCTCCGGGCTCAACCTCGGACATTGCTGTGCCAGCTGGAATGAATCGCACCATCAGTATTTTTGGATTAGAAACTGATTCGACCGTCCCTTGTCCAACAGTGAATAGTTTTAATTCTCTTGAAAGTCATTTTACCAATCCGGTGTTTGTGGGCTCTGTCAATGGTGTGAATTTATCAGTCGGGGAGACTTCTTCGGTGAACATTCCCGTCACAGCCACTTTGCAGTCGGGAAATTTTTTAGTTTCAAATAATAGCTGTCAAGGCCCAGCCTTTAATGGTAATGGCGGTCACACCGGCGGCGGAGGTGGTGGCGGGCCCCCTGCGACTTACGGACTTTTTCCGCAGGATAATCTGTCAACATTCTATCAGGGTTCTTGTGTGCCGATGAATCTGCGGATTCTGGATGCCAACAACGGTGGCGCTAATGTGACGGGTAAGTACGAGGCAACGCTGACAGCTTCTGTTTTATCAGGTTCTGGTTCTATTTTATTTTATGATTTTGTTGATGCCACCTGTTCTTCAACGCCCGTGACCTCGGTTTCGTTTCAAAGTTTCAATACCAGAAATATTTACGTGAAGATGCCATCCACGGCACCGGTTACTTTTCAGATTATTGCGGCTCCATCTTCAGGTCCAACCACTTTAGCTACGGCCACCTCTTCCACCTATTCTGTGACGGCATCTTATTCGACGCCGCTTAATTTATACATGGTGGATGGTCGATCTTTTCAGACCATCAAGGCGGGATGGACGCCACCACCTCCCTTTGTTTGCTATCCCTACATCCAACAAGTTCAGGATGCGAACGGAATGCCGGTGCCGTTCAATACCCCAAATACGGGCAATACGGGCAATTTTTCTTCGTCAGGTGGTATGGCCTTTTATGGTTCTAGTGATATGAACTGCGTATCGACTTCGACTGGTTCTATGGCCGCGACAATTCCTTCAGGAAATACAAATACAAATAATTCAACGAATGGAATACTGCAGACACCAGGCACATCAACGACCTTAGCACCTTTTTATAACGGTTCGAATTCTTTCGGAACTCCGGTGACTTTCACTCAGTCTGGTGGGGGACCCGTCACTCAGTTTGGAATTGTCGGGAATAATTTCTATTTAAATCCAGTGAATGGTTTTACCTTTACTCGACCTGGAAGCTGTCAATACGTTGGTGAGGTGGGTTGTTTCGATAGTGCTGGTAATCGCACGAGTTGTGGATTTATTTCAGGAGATGGTTTTCAGGTTACAAATCTAACGTCTGGGGTTTTGTCCACCTCAAGTTCGTGCGCAGGTACACCTTATGATGTAACAACGAACAATACGAGTATTCTTAACCCAACAGTCAATCGAATTCCGCTCTATTCAACATCGACCGCTGTGCCAGGCAATTACAATATTTCGATCAGTGTGAGCGGGTCAAATCCGAGGACGACGCCCTTTGTTTTGAATGTTCAATAATTTTGAATTGAGGATACTGGCGCGATTCTCTTTGAATTGAAAAAAATTGAGTGAATTTGTAAACGGAAAAAGATCAAAGTTATTAACTGATGACTTTGATCTTTTTGTTATCATAACTAACAATTTGGCCGGCTTTTACTTTGTAAGCTTTTCTTATTTCTAAAATGCCATCGACCAACACATTCCCTTGTTCGATAGCATTTTTAGCCTCGCCTCCCGTGTCGCAAAGACCAGTGATTTTGAGTAAATTTTTTAGTTCAATAAATTCACTGCCATCGAGAAAAAATTCCACTTTGTCATTCATAAGGTGTCTGCGCTCCTGTTATTCCAAATAAGTCTGAAACAAACAGTGGCATTTGTCCAATAAAAATAAGCATGGATCTAATTACAATTACCAGTGGAACCAATAACACCCATGTAATTGAGAACAGTCGCTCCATCATGAAGACAGACATCTCCGGCGTGTCCGATGATGGAATTAACGACGGCTCCATAAATATGAATGGTGCCGATGGAAGATTCGATCGTATCAATTTGCTGGGCGATAATTTTAACACCACCTCCCAGGCCCATGATGCTGCCAACTTTAAGGGCACGAACGCAGACATCTCCAACGACACTTTGCATAGTGGTAACTTCATTTGCATTAATTTGTGCGCCGCCCGCGTTGCCAAGGATTTCCACTTTGTTAGCTGATCCGATAAAGATGTGTCCAATGGTTGCAGACAGAGAAATATTATTCACTGAAGGAAAATTCAGGCCACTGAACATGGAGGCGCCACTGACATCATGAGCAGAGGAGGGGATAATTATGGTTGTTAAGGGGCTGTCGTCAAAGACGGCGCAGGGGCCCGAATAAGCAATGTTTGGGTCATTAACGCTAGAGCTCGTGCCGCCCGCGCTAGAGGTTCCAGCCAGCAGCGAAGTCTGCTTTGTCGCCGGGGTGAACTTTGATGGGGAGCAGTTTTGAAAACTGACAACAACAAAAGCGGCGACAACTAATAAAAGATATCGTCGACTTGTATTCCTGAAAGTAGTAATTTGAGACGTTAAATACTTGTACATCAAAACCCCCCGTTTACAGATGTCTATGAGCAAAGCAGGTGCCAACCAGTTTTTCAGCTTCGTCTGAGTTATAAAATGAATGAGATGTCTAACTTTTTAAAAAGAACTATATGTTCGACACGAGCCTTGGATCATATTGAAGCACTTTGATTGAATAAGGATTTTCAGTTCAATTAAGTTCACTTTCACTGCAATCGACAAAGGCGGTTTAGTTTTCACTTCATAGAAAAGTAAAAATGAGTTGAACTTTTGGTCAGTATTGATAACGTTGATAAAAAAGAAAATTCAGGATCAGGAGTGAATGAAAAATGGGAATGAATAAGCTTGTTTTGAATGCTGACGAAGCGGTCAAAGATATCTTTGATGGCGCAACTTTAACCATGGGTGGTTTTGGCCTTTGTGGAATTCCAGAAAATACCATCGCGGCGCTGGTTCGTAAAGGAACGAAGAATCTCACTTGCGCCTCGAACAACGCGGGCGTCGATGGCTTCGGTATCGGTTTGATGCTGGAAAAAAAACAAGTCAAAAAAATGATTTCAAGTTATGTCGGTGAAAATAAATTATTTGAACAATTGGTACTTTCAGGAGAACTGGAACTAGAATTAACACCTCAAGGGACACTCGCTGAACGATTGCGTGCTGGCGGGGCGGGGATTCCAGCTTTTTTTACCCCCACAGGAGTCGGAACTTTAGTTGCCCAAGGAAAAGAAGTCCGTGAATTCAATGGGCGCAAGTATGTACTGGAAAATGCCATCATTGGAGATTTTGGTATTGTCAAAGCTTGGAAAGGTGATTCCATGGGGAATTTGATTTTTCGGAAGACCTCTCGCAACTTCAATCCTCTTTGTGCGATGGCTGGAAAAATCACGATTGCTGAGGTTGAAGAAATTGTGCCGCTCGGAAGTCTTGATCCAGATCAAATTCATCTTCCAGGAGTTTATGTTCATCGTTTGTTTAAGGGTGAAAAATTTGAAAAACGCATCGAACGTAAAATTTTGAATCAAGGTGGTGTGAAATGAGTTTAACTCGAGATCAAATAGCCAAACGAATTGCTCAAGAATTGCAAGATGGATTTTATGTTAATCTTGGAATTGGAATACCTACCTTGGTAGCGGATTATATTCCCAAAAACATCGAAGTGATTTTGCAAAGTGAAAATGGAATTTTAGGATTGGGACCTTACCCGACTGAAGAACAGGTGGATGCTGACTTAATCAACGCAGGAAAAGAAACCGTCACGGTGATTCCTGGTGCTGCCTTTTTTAACAGTGCGGAATCTTTTGCGATGATTCGGGCGGGAAAAATTGATCTTACCGTTCTTGGAGCTATGGAGGTCGATGAGCAAGGCAATCTGGCCAATTGGATGATTCCTGGAAAGTTAGTCAAAGGAATGGGCGGCGCTATGGATCTTGTTGCAGGAGCAAGGCGAGTTGTGGTGGCGATGCAACATGTGGCAAAAGACGGTAAGAGCAAAGTTCTTAAAAGATGCGAGTTGCCACTAACAGGTGAACGTTGTGTGAATCGTATTGTTTCGGAGCTGGCAGTTATGGATGTGACGACCAAAGGTCTTAAGTTGATAGAGAGAGCACCTGGTGTTACGACAGAGCAAATCGTGAAATCCACCGATGCTCATTTGATCGTTGAAGGTCATATTCCTGAAATGCTCATTTAAAGTATCGTCTTCAAATCTAAAGTTCTAGTAAAGACAGGTGAATCGTCTGATAAAAAAACAGACGAAAGTCTTAAGTAAATACAGAGATTGAAACCTTCAGGGTTTCGGAAATAACTTTGCGGTTTTTTTGAGTAACAAGTAGAATTAAAGCTCGCTCTACAGGGAGTGTTCATGGCGGTAGGATGACTGGCTTGCTGAACCCATTTCTTCAATGGCAGGGACCGATTGGGACTTGGGGAGAAATATGAAAAAGTTTGATTTTGATGTGCGAATGTCTCTCCGACAATCGCGATTTTTGTTCATTGCACTCGTCGTTTTTTTTGGGTGGTTCGCGATATCTTATTTTCTTATTTCAAACGTCTTTAGTCAGCGTCAGTTGAATGAATATCATCGCTATTTAGAAGATGAGGCTCGGGAGTTGGATTCGGTTACCTACAATTTGGATCGCTTTTTGTCGTTTTTGGATGTCGTTCCTTCAACCATCAGCAACGATGTCGATATATTTGTCGCCAGAAACTTTATCATTAAAGAGCCCTCTTTGAAACTCGTTTCGCTTGAAGAGAGACGTCGGAACTTGAACTCTCAAAAAGTGATCATGGAACTGAATCGTCATCTCGCGGCTCAAACACATGATTTGGATATTGATATTGCCTGGGTCCTTTCCAGCAACGGTGATTGCGTAGCCAGTAGTAATTTTGATCAGCCGGATTCCTTGGTGGGTGTTAATTTTTCTGATCGTGATTATTTTAAAGCGTCAATGGCAGGAGCCCGCGGAAAACAGTATGCCGTCGGAAGACAGACGAATATTCCCGGTCTTTTCTTTTCGTCACCTATTCTTGATTCTGGCAAGGTGATCGGAGTCATTGTTGTCAAAATTGATGTCACACGGCTTTCAACTTGGTTTACTCATTTTGATTATTTTGTCACGGATAAGAACGGGGTTGTGATTCTAACTAGTCAAAAAGATCTTTCTCATTGGGCTCTTGCTGAGGCGCCTGTATTTAAACTTTCTTCCGAAGATCGAAATAAACAATATAAAAGAAATGATTTTTCTATATTAATGACTGGAAAATTTGAAGGCCCACTTTTTTCCTACTCGACGCTGACTCTTCCTGTAAAAACAATTCACTACATGCTATCAAAAGGTAAAGAAAGTAAAAATGGTTATACGGCTTTTGTCTTTAGAGATCTGTCCGTCCTTAATGAAACGCAACATTTAAGATGGCCGGTGACCTTTCTTGTTTTTATTGCCGGTATTTCAGTGCTGGCTCTTTTCTTTGGATTTCGTCGATATTTGAGGGACATGCAAAAAGCGGTGGAGGTATCGGATGCTGCAACTCACTCTAAAAGTGAGTTTCTGGCGAATATGAGCCACGAAATTCGCACTCCCATGAATGGAGTTATTGGGATGACGCAGCTCCTGTTAGCCACACAATTGGACAAGGTTCAACGACGTTATGTTGAAACAATGCAATCAAGCGGTGAGTCTTTGCTTGATCTGATCAATGATATTCTCGATTTTTCTAAAATCGAAGCACAACGATTAAACGTAGAGTCGATTGATTTTGATTTACATGTTTTGCTCGATGCCTTTGCTCCTCCTCTTGCGACGCGGGCTCAAGAAAAAGGTTTGGAATTTATCTGTGCCGCAACCCCTGAAACTCCCGTTTTGCTTAATGGAGATCCTCATCGACTGCGTCAAATCCTAAATAATTTAGTGAGTAATGCCATTAAATTTACGGCTCAGGGTGAAATTGTGATTCGGGTCAGCGCTCTTCAAGAGACTGAAACGGAAGCCTTGTTGAAGTTTTCTGTCAGAGATACAGGGATTGGAATTTCCTCTGATCAAATTGGTTTGTTGTTTAGAAAGTTCTCACAAGCCGACGCAAGCACGACTCGCAAATTTGGTGGAACCGGACTGGGGCTGGCTATTTCAAAACAACTGGCTGAATTGATGGGCGGCAGTGTAGGAGTGGAGACTTTTGCAGGTAAAGGCTCCGAATTTTGGTTCACCGCACGAGTGTTAAAGCAAAAATCGGCGATTGTTCAACCATCTATTTTTGCAGAGCTTGCGGGAAAAAATATTTTAATTGTTGATGACAATCAAACTAACCGTGAAATTCTAGTCGCCCAGTTGACAGCTTGGGGGTTGATTGTAAAAGAAGCCAATGATGCCGTGATGGCGCTACAGGAAGCACGCCGTGCTTATGAAGCAAAGAATCCTTTTGATGCAGCTATTATTGATATGCGAATGCCTGGTATGGATGGCCTTGAGCTTGCCAAGAGAATGAAGAGCCAAGAAACTTTAAGACATATTCCTCTGATGCTGATGACCTCTGCACCGATGCGAGGGGATGCTAAAAAATCAGAAGAAGTTGGTTTTAGCGCTTATTTGCCAAAGCCCGCTGGTTATAATGATTTATTTGATTGTATGTCGCTGCTCTTTGGAAAGAATCTGTCAAAAACAGAATCGGAGCCTTCGCTCATTACAAAGTACACGGCAAGAGAAATGTTCAAAAGCTCAGTGCGTCTTTTGCTTGTTGAAGATAATGAAACCAATCAGCAGGTTGCTCTTGGAATTCTTGAGTTACTAGGGATACATGCTGATCCTGTCGGTAATGGTATTCAAGCGATTCAAGCTTTGACGGCTAAAAATTATGATTTGGTTTTGATGGATGTTCAAATGCCGGAGATGGATGGTTACCAAGCGACTCGGGTGATTCGCGATCCTGAATCCGCGGTGAAGAATCATCAGATTCCGATCATTGCAATGACCGCTAATGCACTGGAAGGGGACCGGGAAAAATGCCTTGATGCTGGTATGAATGATTATCTGTCAAAGCCGATTGAGTTGGATCGAATTAAGAGCAGCTTGAAAAAATGGCTTCCTCTCAAATCGATAGAGGATAAACCTTCCACTGTCAGCACTCCGCCGCAAATCACAATCGCTCAAGGTTCCGCAGTGCCAGTTACAGCCTTGCCATCGACAGCCTTGCCATCGACAGAGAAGAATGTCTTTGATTCACAAGCCCTCCTCGGGCGATTGCAAGGGGATCAACGAATTGCAAAACGAATTGCTGAAGTGTTTTTAAAGGATGCCCCAGCGCGAATTGTTGAATTGCAGGGATATCTCTTTGCAGGTGACGCGAAAAAAACCGAAATCACAGCTCATGCAATCAAGGGTGCGGCCGCTGGGATTTCTGGGGAACAGATGCGTTCCCTCGCAGAAAAAATGGAAAAATTGGCTCACGCTGGTGAATTGGATGAGGGTTCTAACTTAGTAAAGGATTTGCAAACCGCGCTTTTTCAATTGCAAGAGCAAATCAAAAAATGGAGCGATACATGAGTGATAAAAATAAAATTCTTATCATCGACGATAATGAAGTGGAACGTGAACTGTCGAGGATGATGCTGGAAAAAAATGGGTATCTTGTTGTTGAGCAAAGTAGCGCTATTTCTTGCCTACAGACCATTGCTGAAGAAAAACCCAATTTGGTTTTGCTTGATATCATGATGCCAGATATGGATGGCAATCAGGCACTCCAGATGATTCGTAGCAAATACTCTGCTCTCGAATTGCCAATTGTTATGGTGACGTCAAAATCAGACGCTACTGATGTGGTTGAATCATTAAAATTTGGTGCGAGTGATTATATCACCAAACCATTTCAATTTGATGTCGCACTAAGAAGAATTCAAACTCATTTAACCATTGGTCTGCAGTCTGCAACACTCAGGGAACTCAATGAGAATTTAGAAAGTCGAGTGAAGGAACAGGCATCTAAGCTTGTCGGCGCAGAAAAGATGAAGGCTTTAGGGGAGATGACGGCTGGTATTGCTCATGAGATCAATAGTCCTCTTTCTGTGATTACGGTTTATTCAAATAATCTTTTAAAGAGCGCTCAACAAGGATTTCTTGATTCGGACGAAGTGACAAAAATGTCTTCGTCAATGGTTAAAAATGCTGAACAGATTGCTCGAATTGTGAGAGGGATTAAAACTTACTCTCGGAAGGATGATAGTGATCCGATGGAGTCCGTCCAAGTGGCTCGCCTGATTGAAAATGTGAGTGAGTTATGTAAATCTGACTATAAAAAAAATGCGATCGATTTAAAAGTGACTGGCAACACAGATGTACAACTGATGTGTCGGCCAGGACAGATCTTGCAGGTGCTTTTAAATTTGGCGAACAATGCCCATGATGCAATTGTGAGTTTGGGCAATGAAGAACGTTGGGTGGAATTCAATATTACAGAGAAGGAAAATTGGATGTTGATCAGTGTGACGGACAGTGGACACGGTATTTCCAAAGAGGTCGTTCAAAAACTGATGCAGCCATTTTTCACAACGAAGGAGTCAGGTAAAGGAACGGGGCTTGGGCTTAGTATTTCCAAAACTTTGATTGAATCTCATGGTGGCACTTTTGAATATGATAAAAATTCACCCAACACTCGATTTTTAATTCGCTTACCCAAACGCTGAGTTCGCGAGGGGCATTAAAGTGCCGCGCGAGCCAATAAACAATCCTAATTATTTAAGAAGATTTTGTACCATTGTTTCGGCGTAAGACAAGGATTCCTGAACTTTAAGATACCACGCTTCTTTTTCATCAAACTTTAAATTATGTCTGGCAAGAATTTCTTCATTGAGAGGGACTTTGATATCATAGCTGTTCGTAGTCAGAGCTTTTGAGACTTTTTCGACTGCTGCATTAGATAACACTTTCACATCCTAAATTCAAATTTTTGTTTTTGCTTTTTCTCCTTTCTAGGGTTTCAATTTTAAGTTGGGCTCGGACCTTTAAAATTTC
>CAIYID010000020.1 GCA_903926205.1 uncultured Bdellovibrionales bacterium | reverse complement strand
GATATCTCCTTAGAAAGGAGGTGATCCAGCCGCAGGTTCCCCTACGGCTACCTTGTTACGACTTCATCCCAGTTACCATCCATACCTTAGGCACCTGCCTCCCTTGCGGGTTGGCGCAGCGACTTCGGGTACAAACGACTTCCATGATGTGACGGGCGGTGTGTACAAGGCCCGGGAACGTATTCACGCCGTCGTAGCTGATACGGCATTACTAGCGATTCCAACTTCATGAAGGCGAGTTGCAGCCTTCAATCCGAACTGGGCCCAGGTTTAACGATTTCCTCCACCTCGCGGTTTCGGTTCTTTCTGTCCTGGGCATTGTAGTACGTGTGCAGCCCTGGCCGTAAGGGCCATACTGACTTGACGTCGTCCCCACCTTCCGCCCCGTTTCACAGGGCAGTCTGATCAGAGTGCTCGGCTTGCGCCGGTGGCAACAGATCACAGGGGTTGCGCTCGTTGCGGGACTTAACCCAACATCTCACGACACGAGCTGACGACAGCCATGCAGCACCTGTGAACTGGCCCTTGCGGGCGGGGACATCTCTGCCACCCTTCCAGTTCATGTCAAGCCCAGGTAAGGTTTTTCGCGTTGCATCGAATTAAACCACATACTCCACCGCTTGTGCGGGCCCCCGTCAATTTCTTTGAGTTTTAATCTTGCGACCGTACTCCCCAGGCGGGATACTTAACGCGTTAGCTTCGTCACTGAAGGGGTCAATACCTCCAACAACAAGTATCCATCGTTTATGGCGTGGACTACCAGGGTATCTAATCCTGTTTGATCCCCACGCTTTCGGGTTTGAGTGTCAGTGTCTGTCCAGCTACCCGCCTTCGCCTCCGGTATTCCTCCTGATATCTACGTATTTCACCACTACACCAGGAATTCCAGTAGCCTCTCCAGCACTCAAGCTTCGCAGTATCAAATGCACTTCCGAGGTTAAGCCCCGGGCTTTCACACCTGACTTACAAAGCCACCTACACCCGCTTTACGCCCAATGATTCCGAACAACGCTAGGGTCCCTCGTCTTACCGCGGCTGCTGGCACGAAGTTAGCCGACCCTTTCTCGCAGAGTACCTTCATTTTTTTATTCCCCTGCAACAGAGCTTTACGAACCGAAGTCCTTCATCACTCACGCGGCGTCGCTGCATCAGAGTTTCCTCCATTGTGCAATATTCCCTACTGCTGCCTCCCGTAGGAGTCTGGACCGTGTCTCAGTTCCAGTGTGGCTGATCATCCTCTCAGACCAGCTAAAGATCGTTGCCTTGGTAGGCCGTTACCCTACCAACTAGCTAATCCTACGCGGGCTCATCTCAAAGCGAAAAACCTTTGACCCCTAGATCCGCAGATCCTGTGGTCTTATATGGTATTAGCTAATCTTTCGACTAGTTATCCCAAACTTTGAGGAAGATTACCCACGCGTTACTCACCCGTGCGCCACTAGTACTCATATTGCTACTTTCCCCGTTCGACTTGCATGTATTAGGCACGCCGCCAGCGTTTGTTCTGAGCCAGAATCAAACTCTCCAGTTTAAATTCTGTCCCATCAACGCTAAGCTGCTTATTTCTAAGCTTGTTCAATCATTGATTGGTATTTTTTAAAAGAAATTGCTTCGGATACTGAGTCTTCATTCTTGCGAATTCAGTCCTCATATCTCGAGAGCCCAAAAATCAATTTAATCTAGCTATTCAGTTTTCAAAGAGCGATCTCAAACGAGAGAGCAAGTTCTAATTCCTTCATCTTCTCCCGTCAACACTTTTTTTTGTTTTTTTTCGATTTATTTTTTTTCATCGAAAAATCACTTTTTTAGCGCATTCTGGTTGCTATTGGTGGAGGCAACAGGGATCGAACCTGCGACCTTCTGAATGCAAATCAGATGCTCTCCCAGCTGAGCTATGCCCCCATTTTCGAGCAAGTGACCAAGTGGCGCTAAAATCAAAAGTGGAACGCTTGTCTAATATGTCAGGAGGTTGGTCAATACATTTTTAAATAAATCTTTTATTTGCCCAGAATGCAGGCAAGTGAATACTCTATAAATTCTTTAGTTAACTCAACAGAATGTGAGTTAACTATACGAAATTTAAGCTGATACTTTTGTTTTTGACGGCATAAGACGTCCGAGCCATCGACGTTCGAATTGAAGATCAAATCCTGCAGCCTCTCCACCTTGAATGATGGCAGCGTACACTCTTTTTAACACATCAATCTCATATTCTGACACATCGTCTGAAGAAAGACCTTCTTCAATTGCTGCAAAAACACTGACCAAATCAGGAGTCGTCACCACTCGAGGAATTTTTGTCATATCAAGACCATACGTTTCTCTTGGTTTAAACCCAACTAACGTACTGGTGAAAAGCACTTTGTGACCATTCACAAAATTGACCTGAATAAATGGTTTTCCATCTGAGTCTGATCTTTGCAAAACCTCAGAAAGATCATTCGTAGAAAAACTAAAATTTTTTCCATCTATTTCTTGGAGAATTGAGACCCGATTTCCTTTAGAAGAAGTGAGTTTTAATCCACTCGACCTCCGAATAAATTCGGTGATCTCTTCGAGTAGAACAGCTGGTTTAGATGATTTTTCTGACTCGCTCAATGTTCCTCCAATCATTCTGCGAACTAGGTACAAGTCAGCGCACATATCTGCTATCGTCGAATGTACGGCGGTACTTAACGACCATTTCGTAATTTTCTAACATTCCAGTCCCCCCTCTAGTCTTTGCGATTAAGAGTGAGACAACGTGTGTCTCAAAAATGGACTGAGTGTTTTTAATTTCGACAGTATCTTCAGTATTTGTCGTGATTGACTTTTGCTCATTCTGATTTCAAAACAAAGTATAGAAAAAATCCGAGGTTAGTTCATGTTGATTTTAAGATGGCAAGCTCCCACAATTCCAACCCGCTCGCAAATTTTACTTCTTCTAGACCAAGAGGGACTGGAAGGCGTTGAAGAACGATTTTCACGAGGCGAAAAAGTCAGCGAACACCGTCACCCTTTTACTGAAGTTAGAATTTTGATTGAAGGAGAAATGCTCTTTAACGTGAGCGGAAATCAATTTCTTATTCGTGCGGGAGATCGATTAGAAATTCCGGCAAATACAAAACACTGGTTTCAGGCTCATGGCGATCATGACTGCCTATGTCTTTACGCTCAACGAGTCATTTAAGAACGTGGGCTTTGGCGCAACCAGGACACAAATTCTTTGATTTGTTTTTCAAAACCAATTTCATCCGGTACATAAAAAGGCTGTTTCAGCTCGATAGATTCAGGTAAATAATTTTGCTCGGTCCAATGACGTGGATAATCGTGAGGATATTTATAGCCCAGACCGTAACCAAGATTTTGCATTTCTTTTGTCTTGGCCGATCGCAAAAACAAAGGCACGGAAAGCGAGCCTGTGGATTCAACCAAATCTTTGGCTTTTTGCAGAGCTAAGTAGCTACGATTTGATTTGGGCGCACTCGCCAAATAAGTAACAACTTGAGCTAGATTGATGGCGGCCTCTGGCAATCCAATGAGTTCTACCGCTTGCGCGCCCGCCACTGCCACCTGTAAAGCACGAGGATCTGCATTACCAACATCTTCAGAAGCCAGTATGACCAATCGTCGAGCGAGAAAAACGACGTCTTCGCCGCCCTTGAGAAGTCGCGCGAGGTAATACAAGGCCGCATCGGCATCGCTCCCGCGAATGGATTTAATTAAAGCCGAGGCGAGATCATAATGCAAATCAGAGGACTTATCGTGGCCTATCACTATTCGGCCCAAAATATCCTGCAAATCAGGCAATGCAAGTGAGCGCTTTGCTGCAATTTCCTCAGCAAGACTCACTGAAATTTCTTCTATTGCTGTCAGCAATTTGCGAGCATCCCCATCTGACCAGCCAACTAGCCAATTCAAGGATTCTTCAGTAAATACATTTTTTATTTCGCTCGTCGAAAGTTTTCTCTCATCACAAAAAATTTTTTCCAAAGTGCGAAAAACAAGAGTTATTCCATCCTCAATTGAAAGTCGTTCAAAAATAACGAGACGACAACGACTCAAAATTGCCTTATTTAATTCGTAACTTGGATTTTCTGTTGTCGCTCCAATTAACGTGAGATCACCTTTTTCAATGTAAGGAAGCAACACGTCTTGCTGCCCCTTATTGAAGCGATGAACCTCATCCACAAAAAGAACTGTGCGAGTATGATTTTCTAAACGTCGTTGTTTAGCCTCTTCACCGATTTGCCGTAAATCCTTTGTTCCTGAGTTGGTGGCATTCACGGAAACTAATTGAGCTCCGATGGCTCGCCCAAGAGACTCTGCGGCTGAAGTCTTTCCCGTTCCTGGAGGACCCCAAAAAATCAAATTGGGCAAGTAGCCTGATTTCAAATAACCAGACAACTGCTGACAGACTTTTGCCTGCCCAACAAAATCTTCTAATTGTTTAGGGCGCATTTTTTCTGCCAAGGGGGTGCCTGGTAAGGATTCAACTGGAATTGAAGAAAATAAATCCATGATGACCGGAAATTATCCACGACGAAGGATCGTGTCTATCAGAAAATAAGAAAATTAAAAATTAATTGGCAAAATATGCGAATTAAGAATTAACTCACAAAAAACTTACAAATCGAATTCTTAGATCCCCTGATAGCTGTAAGTTAGTGTTTTTGTTACAATCAGTGGCACCAGATTTCCGTTACCGGGATCGTAAGTAGCATAGACTTTGATCTTCATCGGCCCAGAACTGGTCAGATGCTTATTGGTCATAAGTATTCCGCCGCACTTGAATGGACAATTCGACTGATAGGCGACAAGATCGCACTCTGGTGTTGCAGGGTTGGTCGCGCTACCGCCAATGGTTACGGACTGAGGAGCTGTTACTGTATCACCGCAGGCTTGCTTTCCAGTCGTAGAGTTCAGAATATTCCAAGTCTGAACCCATGTATTCATAAGGTCCGTCGCTGCAATAATACAAGAATAGGGCTGACCGTTGTTTATATCACTGGTTGTTGTCATGAATTCAACCCATTGAATGGTCAATGGGAACTGAGGCTTGTCCCATTTGACAGTCATTGATTGCAGCTGAAACTGAACTGCGGCAATACCTGTATCAAGCATCCCACTATTGACTCCACTGCAGGTCGATGTTGGAGCATCAATCAAAATGAGCTTGTTACCACTCAGAGTGACATCAAAGCTCCCCGATCCTGCAGGCGTGCAAGTCACCAATAAAGGGATCAACGCCATCAAGCACAGTGTCTTAAAATTTTTATACACATTCTTATTGTAACATTCGTTGCAATTTAACCCAATCATTGAATCACCTGATCTCCCGATTGTTGACTTGGAATCGTTTGGCTGTCTAATTGACCCAAAATTCTTGGCGTAACAAAAATAAGTAACTCATTTTTTGTCTCTGTTTGAGATTTATTTTTAAACAACCAGCCCAATATTGGAATATTACCAAACCACGGAACTTTACGCTCAGACTCTGAAGAATCATCCTGGTAAATTCCGCCGATAACCGCTGTCTGACCATTTCTCACAAGCACTTTCGTGGTCGCGGAGCGACCATTGATAGGGCGTGCTTGCGTTTGAGCATCCGCAATTTCACCGGCAAACTCACGATTCACATCGATCTTCATCATGACAGCGCCATCGTTAGTGATATTAGGAGTTACATTCAGTCTCAGCTTAATTGGTTTAAAGGTCACATTATTTGATACCACTCCATTGGACACACTGCTTGTGATCATTGGAAGCTCTTGCGTTTGCGTGATCGTGGCTTCTTCATTATGAAGAGTGACAACCCTTGGAGAAGATAAAATCTTCACTAAACCTTCTGACTCTTGCAAACTCAGCATGGCGGTCAAATCGCCTAGAACATCCAAAGTCCCGAGTGAAAAATTTAAAGATCCCGCCACTGGATTGATGGTCCCTGGAGTCACATTGATTCCAGTTGTTGCATTGATTTGCCCTGAACCACCAGGTCCTAAGCTAACCGGCATTCCACCGGCCTGCCACTGAACCCCCACTTGACGTTGAAAACTTTCTTGCGCTTCAACCACTTTTCCTTCAATAAGAACTTGTTGAGGAGGAATGTCGATGCTGGAAATGAGTTTTATAATTCGATCTAGGTTTTCTTGAATATCTGAAATAACTATCGAACTTGTTCGGGGATCGCCGATCACTTTGCCACGTTTTTCAGAGAGAAATGGTTTTACTTGATCCAAAATATCAGCGATTTTTGCATAACTGATTGGTACCACTTTGACAATCAATGGAGCGATATCTTTTTTAGAATTCACTAATTTGATCATATCATCTTCTTCAGCGCGTAACTGAGCAATCGGTGCAATTCTAAGAACATTTCCTGTCCGAGTGAAACTCAGTTTTTTCGCCTTCATGACCATGATCAAAGCCTGATCCCAAGGAACTTGTTTTAACTTAACAGCCATCTCCCCTTTGACATCGTCAGAGATCACCAAGTTAACGCCCACTTCATCAGAAATCATACGAAAAATATCGCTCACTTCAATATTTCGAGACTCGATGGAAATCTTTTTACCGGAGAAAGTCATGTTGCCTGCCATGAACTCTTCAAGGCTATTATATGATAACAGTTTAACTTCTTCTCTTGCGGGCGCTTCTTGCTGGGGTAAATTTGCAACCACCAAAAGCGAACTTCCTTCTGACTGAATGATTGGCTCAGGAGAGCCAGCTTTCATGTGAACAACAATGCGAGAAATATTCCCAGGCGATTGATGAGCATCAATTCCACCAATCGGTCCATCGAAATCTTTAGTCTCCACAGCGCGAGTGAGTTTTTTGGGTAAAACTGAATTCGGAATTTCGACAACAAACTGTCCGGTAGAAGTGCTATTCCGAGTCGTGTAAGTCATTGGACCATCCGCCTCAATAACTACAGTTCCTCCATTGTCATTACCTTTAAACTCTAGTGCTTTAATCGTTACAAGACTTGAAGTGGTTTGCGCTTCAGCCGGCGGCTCAGGCTTAGGCTCTGGTGGAATTTCATTTTGCGCACTGAACTCAGGTGCTGGCGCGGGCTCTTCTTTTTTAGGCTCCTCGGGGGGAGGTGGCTGCTGAGCAAGTTCATCCTTTTGATCTTTTGCCTGATCAACAGTTTGCTCTGGCGCTGGCTGGTCGTTTTTCGCTTCTTCAGGAGGTGGCGCCTGTTGATTTTCTTGTTGCTTATTTTCGTTATCAAATTGAGCGAAGTCATCTTTCTGATCAGCCGCTTGATCTTTGGTCTGATCTTGATCTTTGGTCTGATCGACGGCTTGATCTGACACCTGATCTTTCGCTTGATCTGGGACTTCATCCTTGGTCTGATCTGCAACTGGTTTATCCAATTCTCCTTCAAGAGAATTATCTGTTGGAGCTCCCGTGGAGCCCGCTCCGTTATCTAATGCTGCAAGATCATCGGTTGGTCCTGCTGAATTATCAGCATCATCTGGAGAAGTTGTAACACAACTCGTGCAGAATAAAACCAAACTCATAGCCATTGCTAACTTCTTGAGTCCCGTCATGTGACTCCCTCCTGTTTTGTCTCCGTCCCGAAATCCGTGGGACAGGTTCCTAGTGTTGCAAAACCATCACTCGAGTGGTAGGAGTTTTGCCGTCTGGTGCTACTTCCACGACCACAATTTCCCCTTCGCGAATCGAAGCGACATAGCCGCTATTTTTCCCCACTTTTGTGTGCTTATGTACCATGAACATTTTTTTTGTTGGTGACTCGAGCATCGCTTTTGGATCCTTAACATCCCATAGGATGGCTGCCACTGAAAATTGAGCCAACTCAAATGATTCCAAATTCTCAACCACACCTTGGTCGGGAGCTTGAAGTAATGTCGGAATGCTCGATCGAACCGGAGAAGATCCTGTCATCGAGGCTGTAGAACTTTTTTTGGACACGTAAAAATATGATTTGAAGGGGTCTCGTCGCCCGATGGGATCGTAAACAAATTCCTGACTACTGATAAACTTCACGCTTGGATCGATGTCTTGAGGTGTGGGAGTGCTCGAACGCAGGGTTTCTTCCGGCAACGGAGAAACAGGCGTCATTGCCGCTCCTTTAATATCAACAGGCAAACCCTTTTGCGGCACTGGGGGAGCCGGTGTCGTACCTACTTTTGTCGGAGGCTGTGGCAACGGAACACCCCCCTTTGTTGTTGACGGAGGCAGTGTCCCAGCTTTGGGCATCGGAGGAGGAGGTGGTGGCGAATTGACTTTGGGTGCTCCTGCGGCATCATTTTCAGGAGGCAAGGGCATGTCTGTCGGAGGCGGCAGCTCCTGTTTTGCACTCTCGACCTGTGAATGGGCCCTCGGCATTAATTCAAAGCGAAGCTTGTGAGACAAAAATGCAAAAAAAATAGCAAGAAATGTCGCAAAGAATATTTGGATGTTTCTCCTCATAGCTTAGCGCCTTCCGGCTCAGGAGCTTTAGGCTCTGAGATTTTGTGTTCTGTTGGCTTAGGCTCTGAAACTTTAAACTTGGAAGTTTCCGCAATATAACGATAGCTCACAATGTCACCTTCAAAGTTGAGAGAACCTGTTTTTACACGAGCCTCCTCTTCTACTGAAACATTGGCGAGACTGAAATTATTAATCCGGGTGATTCTCTCCATAATGGAAATATAATACAAAAACATCGTAATTTCGGAATAAGTACCCTGAAGTTTTACATGAAGAGGAATTTTTTCCACGATATTTTCTTTAACAATGGCTCTTGGCTCTGTTGATTTAACACTCACTCCTGCGGAGCGTGCCAAGATATCAACCGTTTTCAAAATTTCTGAGGCTTTTACTTCAGACGGCAACTGATTTGAAACTATTTTCAACTGCTCATGCAAAGAAGAAATTGAAGAACGAATCTGCTCCAATTTCTTGAGAGCGACCTCTGATTCTTTGACTTTCTTATTCTGCTCATCCAATTGGGTTTGCAGCTGGGCTAATCTTTGATCAAAAGAGCTGCCGGAATCAAAAAACATAAAATAAAAGGTCGCCGTTGCGATGAAGGCCAGAATCATCGCTTTTTGATTATTCATCTGAGCTAATTTCAATAAAATACTATTCATCAAATTTTTCCTGGCGGTTGAATTTCATTGACGGGAAAAACACAATCTATTGAAAAATTTTCTACTTTATTCCCATCTATCAATTCTTCGTTTGTCTTTAAAAGATTCACATCTTTCACAAGATTACTTTTATTGAGAGAATCAATCAGTTGATTCCGGTCCATATTATTGCCGGCCACACCCTCGAGACGGATTTTGCCACTATTCAACTCAACTTTAGTGAGCCACATGTGTTCAGGCATTTCTCTCTGTACAACATCTAATACTTTAACTTCTCTCATGCGGTCTTTACGTAGATTCTCAATGACATTGATCTGCTCTTTCAGCCTTGCTTCATCTTGTTCAAAGCTTTTCATTTCCGCTACCGCAGAGGCTGCGGCATTATTTTTTTGCGTCAATTCATCGAGATTTTTTTGCTTGGCTGAAATGAGCTCCATTTTATCTGGAATAAGAATCATGTCGGAGTACATCCATAATCCCAAAGGACCAATTAAAATAATGAGGAGTTTAACAATCGCTTGAGTTGAGACTTCACGATCTGGCATTTTTCCAAAATCCAAATCAACATCCATTCCCGTGGCTGATTCTGACTTTGGAGCTTTTTTGACTAAATTGATTTTAATCATTAGTCATTCACCTTTCGCAATCCAAGGCCGATGGCCACTGCCGCAAAGGGTGCAATTTGCTGCATATAACCTGGCGACACTCCTTTTCCTGGCTTGATTCGCTGAAATGGATCCAAGGGCTCAAAGGGAATTCCAGTTGCTTGGGAAATTTGAGGAATCAAATTTGGAACACCCGCCGCTCCGCCAGTAAAATAGCAATTATTGATCGCAAAGCCCGCCGAACTAGCCGTGAAAAAATCAAAACTGTTGCGGACTTCATCTATCATCATTGAATTGACGGCGCTGATAATACTATGCACTTGCTCGGGCACTTCAGTTCCAGTCACTGCACTCAACTTAAGAGCCTCGGCCTCTGGAAGAGTGACACCCATCTCTCGATGAATTTCCATCGTGTAATTGCTGCCACCAAAGGGAATATCTCGCGAGAAAATAACTTCCCCATGATGAATAACAACACAATTAGTAACGCCTGCTCCAAAATTTAATAAAGAAATCGTTTGTCCAGGAATTTTTCCGTAATTGAGTTCGAAGGCATTCGCTAGAGCAAAGCCGCTCACATCTAAAACACCAATTTTCAGCTGAGCTTCATCAACCAGTTGATTGAATTGACGGACCATCGCATTTTGCGCCGCGACCAACAGCACTTCCATGGTGTCTCCGCCGCCAGGTAAATTAATCACGTGAAAGGACAAACTAATCTCGGCAGGATCGAAAGGAATATATTGTTCTGCTTCCCAACGAATCTGCTGATCCATGAGTTTTTTTTCAATTTTTGGAATCGTGATCTTTTTGACGATCACCGAAGTTCCCCACATTCCCAAACTCACATACTTGCGGGAAGTTTTTATCTGATGTGAAAGAGCAATGACTGCTTCCGCGACGGAGCTAACATTATTTATTTCCCCAGCTCCGACCACCCCTTGTGGAGTTGGCAAATAACCAAAAGAAACTAACTGAGCGTTCCCGCGCTGAACATTGAGTTCCGCCATTTTAATTGTGCTCGAACCAATATCGAGTCCAATAAGTTTTTTTTCTCCAAACACTGAGTTGCTTCTCCCAAAATCACGAACTAGCCGCGACTTTTCTGCTGACCTATACCTCTTAAAATTATTTAGGACGAACGGCAGGTTGTCAAACCAAGGGCGAGCCTAGACTAAAGCTCTGGGATGAACCAACGAAGGTACTGAAATGCCAGGTTTTCACCTCCGCAAACGAATATGAGCGATCCAAGCGCAAGATAAGGACCAAAAGGAATGACAGTCTTAAGTCCACGCTCGCTTTTTTTTGCTAAAGCTAGACCTAAGACAGAGCCGAAAATGCTAGCAACCACGATCACAAAGGGAATCACCTTCCATCCCAGTACCGCTCCGATCCATCCTAAAAGTTTTATGTCACCACCGCCCATGCCTTCTTGCTTACGCCAAACTTGATAAAAATAGGCAATGACCCATAAAAATCCAAAACCAAATAAAAATCCCATCAAGGAATCTAGAAAACTTCTTTCAGGATTAAAATAAGCGCCGACTAAACCGATCAGAGTTCCCGGAAAGGTCAAAACATCGGGCAGTAAAAAATGATCAATATCAATAAAACTAGCAGTCACCAAGCCGAAAACTAAAATCAAATATTCCAAGGTTGTCCAAGAAACACCGTGAGTATTCCAAACTAAAACAAATAGAACCGCCATCAAGAGTTCAACCATCGCATATCGAGATGAAAACTTATGGCCACAATCACGGCATTTCCCTCTTAAAATAAACCAACTAAGAAGAGGGATATTGTCATAAAATCGAATTGGATGCTGGCAGTTCGGGCAACGACTACCGGGAAAAACAATGCTCTCTTTTCTCGGCCAGCGAAAAATCACTACGTTGGAAAAACTTCCGAGCATGGCTCCAAAAATAAAAATCAAATAGGAAGAGAAAGGCATTAAAAATTCAAACAAGATCTTTTCTCCGAAAAGTCAATGAACCTAAAAATAATAAAAGGATCGTCCACCCAAAACTGTGCAATGTCACTGCAAAAAACTCTAAGCTAGAAATCAAATTCTTTTCAAGTAAATAGAAAGATTTCCAATCGGTCCGATAAAGCTGCGGCACAACGTTCTGAATAATTTTTGCAAACAACACATAAGAATCGCTCTTTGATTTTTCTGCAAAGTACATCAAATCAGTGAGCCAATGACCCAAAATAAAAATACCAACTGTAAAAAACAGACTGATCGCCGGCCGCAAAAACTGCGAGCACCAAAAAGCCAGCGCCAATAGGATTAAACTTTCGAAAAAAATACCAAAACCCACTTTGATGAAAAAAAATAAAGAATATTCAGTGCCAACGATAAGCCACAATAAAATTGTCAGTAAGCTGCAAACACAAAAATTAACAGCCGCTACGCCTATCCACTTTCCAACAAAAAATTGAAATCTTTCAATAGGACGCGCCAATATGATTAAGCAAGTTTGGCGTTCAATTTCCTTTGGAATAAGATTGGAACCTAACAAAATAGAAATTCCGACGAGTGTGATTTGTATCGCCGAAAAACCAAAATGGAAAAGAATGCGAGATCCTTGCTCCATACTTAATGAGCCGACAAAAAAACTAATAGCAAAAAATAAAATCGCCACAAACAAACTAACATGAATCAAGCGCTGTCGAATAAGCTCTCGAAAAGTGAATAAACCAATATTTATCATGGCTCTTTCCTCTGGTTTTTTTCTTCTAGCCACTTTCTCTCAGTGAAAACACGTTCAATGCTGGTTTCGACCGGGTTTAATCGTAAAATTTGCCCCTGATTTTTTAGAATTTCGCTGATTTTTGCTGACAATTCATCTTTAGAAATTGTGTCTTGCTGACGCCTTTGCTGAGCATCCAAATAAGTCAAAACTGAAGTTTTTGATTCCGAATGAGTGAAATCCTCCACTGGACCAGAAAAATGGATTTCTCCTTGATCAATGACGACTAAATGAGTGCATAGCTCATCCATATCCGCCAAGAGATGACTCGTGAAAAAAATTGTCGCGCCTCTGGCTTGTTCTTCTAAGATAATATCCTTCACGAGCCTGCGACCGTCAGGATCAAGACCCGACATCGGCTCATCGAAAATAAAAAAATCAGGCTGATAGAGCAACGCTTGCGCTAAACAAATTCTCTGCAACATTCCTTTTGAAAAGCCGCGAAGAAAATTTTTTTCTACCCTAGGAAGATTCACTCTTAATAAAACTTTTTTACAGGCAGCTTCAAATGTGTTCTTACTTTTTTTCCAAGGGCCCAATTTCCAATGCAGGAATAAAAATTCCTCTGCCGTCAGCTGTTCCGGGAGGTAAGGACGCTCTGGCAAATAAGCAAGTTTTTCTCTTATTTTCATAGAAAAATTTTCATCTCCGAAAAATGAGATCGACATCTCTGGAATGTCATCAGGAAAAATAAATTTCAGCAAACATTTGATTGTTGTGGTTTTGCCGGAGCCATTCACGCCCACAAAACCAGTGATGGAGCCCTTTGGTACAGAAAAATTAACATTTTTTAAGATCTGCCTTTTTTTCCCAAAAATACCTGTTAAAAAACTTTTATTTAGATTTTTGACAACAAGAGCATTACTCATTCAACTTGCAGTCCTAATTCCTTAACTAATTCTCGAACTGGATCGTATTGCCGGCTTGTCGCAGGCAAAAATCCTTTGGCTCCAATCATCGCGACAACATCTTTATTGTCTTTTAATAATTCAACTGCGTCGATCAATTTAAACATCAGAGTGTGAACCACCTTTGGATACTGCTCATAAAACTCTTGTCGAACACAAAATGGATCATTGGGAATTGGTTCACTTTGCCAAAGAACTCTCACTGGATTGGCTTTTGCGTCCTTGGCGTACTTGTTCCAGGCACTGACCGTCCCCTCTTTATCATCACTAAAAACGGCAATGACATCGGTTTTGTTTTGCTCGAGCTGAAGAACCGAGTCCGCATGGCTTCCAGTGAACTTAACCTCTTTAAAAATCTTATCAGTCCATCCCATTTTTTTGAACATCACTTGAGGATATAGATACCCACTCGTTGACTTGGTATCGACATAGGCTATTCTTCGGCCCTTAAGGTCTTCTAATTTTTTAAGACCGGAATTTTTTTTGGTCAAAATTATTGAATAATAAAAGGGTTCGGACCAAATTCTCTTGAGCAGAACTTGAATTTTACTATCTTTTTCCGCCGCCACATAAGAGGCCGCCGTCAAAAAAGCAAAATCTACTTTTTTCTCTTTAATGGCTGTCAATAAAGAGCCATAAGATTTCGGAATATAAATATTAATGGGAATTCCTAAATCTGATTGCAGTTTTTTCGCTAAAGCGAAGGCTCCTCGTTTTAAAGACTCTTTATCTCCCGACGGAATAAAGCCAATTGTGAGTTCTTTTGGTGTGCTTTCATGGTTCTGACTCAATCCCACAGTTGAAATAAGACAGAGGCAGCAAGATAAAACTAACGCAATTGTCCTCACATGACCTCCATCGAGCGAAGAGCTCCGACATCCGAAGTTCCTGAACGGGAATGAGTGATCGCTAACAAAAAGGCTTCCGCCGCATCACTTTCAGTGATGCAAGGAATTCCTAAATCAGTGCAAGCACGACGAATATCGAAACTTGCATCAATGGAAACTCTGCCCTTTGCCGTGTTCACAACAAAAGCAACGTGACCATCGCGAATTCGATCCACGCAATGAGGACGGCCCTCGTGTACTTTTCTCAGTGCCATGGCCTTGATTCCGTGATTGATGAAAAAATTTGCAGTTCCGCGTGTCCCTGAAATTGTGTAGCCCATTTTGATCAACTCATTAGCCAGATTCAGCAACTCCATTTTATCTTTTTCCCTCAAGGAGAAAAAAACCTCACCTTTGCTGGGCAATTTGACTTGGCTTGAAAGCAAGGCTTTCATCAAAGCTTCAGGATAATCTTTTCCAATCCCCATACTTTCGCCGGTGGATTTCATTTCAGGCCCTAAAAGTGAATCCGCTTCTGGAAATTTTTTGAATGGAAAAACCACGCCTTTGACGCTCACCACAGGTGAATTGCGCCATTGAAAACGCTCTGGCTTCAATTCTTTCGCTCGAGTACCCATGGCGGCTTCAATTCCCAAATCTACGAGAGGAATTCCTGTCGCTTTTGAAACAAAAGGCACCGAACGAGAACTTCGTGGATTGGCCTCAAGAATATATACTTCATCATTTTTGATAGCCAACTGAAGATTCAAATGTCCGATAATGCCGAGTTTGTCTGCCAACTGAGAACTTAGCTGCTCAATGCGCTCACAAGTTGAATCTTTTAGCCTCTGAGGAGGTAAAACACCCATGCTGTCTCCAGAGTGAACTCCGGCGGCTTCAATGTGCTCCACAATTCCCCCAATCAAGACCCAGTCTTGCCCTCTCACAAGATCCACATCAACTTCGAGAGCTCCTTCTAAAAATTGATCCATCAAGCAAGGTCGCTCTGGAGAAATCGCTTCCGCATGTCGATCAAAGTAAGACTGCAACTCTGCATCGTTTTCGATCACTTCCATGCGACGTCCACCCAAAACATAACTCGGGCGGCAAATCACTGGGTAGCCGATCTCTCGAACTTTTCCTAAAGCTTGCTCAAAATAATAGACCATCGCTGCTTTGGGAATTTTAAATTCCAATTGCTGACAAATTTTTGCAAACAAACCCCGGTCTTCGGCAAGATCAATTGCTTCTAACTTGGAACCAAGCAGGTGAAAACCTTGCTCCACCAAAGCAGGCGCTAAATTAATAGGAGTTTGACCTCCTAATTGCGCCACAAAACCCTGAGCACTTGTCCAGCGAAGAACTTCACCAACATGCTCGGTCGTCAAGGGTTCGAAAAAAAGAACATCGGAAGTGTCATAATCGGTAGAGACTGTTTCGGGATTGGAATTGATCATGATCACTTGATGACCTTTTCTCTGCAAAGCCTTCACTCCTCGTACACAGCCATAATCGAATTCAATTCCCTGACCAATGCGATTGGGCCCGCTCCCAATCACCATAATTGGCTGACGAAATTTTGCCGGAGCTGAAACCTTCGACCAATAAGTTGAGTAGAAATAAGGGGTCTCTGAAGCGAATTCTCCTGCACAAGTATCTACTTGTTGAAAACTTGGTCTGATTTGATTGGATTCGCGAAAAGCTCGAATCTCTTTTGTTTTTTGATTGCGCAGACGTGCAATCAAAGCATCTGACATTCCATAACGTTTGGCTTTAAGCATCAGATCCGCATCAAGTGAGATTGCAGATTTAATTTCATTTTCTACTTTAACTATATCAAAAAGCTTTTCCAAAAAATAAGGATGAATCTGAGTCAAATCCTGTAATTCCTCAAGAGTCTTTCCCTCTCTCATCGCTTGATAAATATGAAAGAGGCGCTGACTGTTCGGATAGGAAATTTTCTCCAATTGCATATTGATCTCTGGAAAACCTTCAGCATTAAATTCCAGAGATTGAACGGCCTTCATCATGGATTCCTGCAAAGTTCTGCCAATACCCATGACTTCGCCGACACTTTTCATTTGCGTCGTCAGTAAATCTTTTGCACCAGGAAATTTCTCAAATGCAAAACGCGGAATCTTTGTGACAACATAGTCCAGCGCAGGCTCATAGCAAGCGGGAGTTACCTTGGTAATATCATTTTGAATTTCATCCAAAGTATAACCTACCGCCAGGAGAGCTGCAATTTTAGCAATCGGAAAACCTGTTGCTTTTGATGCCAAGGCACTTGAACGACTCACTCGCGGATTCATTTCGATAACTAAACGCTCTCCGGTTTTTGGATGAGTGGCAAATTGAATGTTCGCTCCACCAGTTTGCACTCCAACTTCATTCAAAATTTTACAAGCTTCATCGCGCATAGATTGATATTCAGTGTCCGTCAAAGTTTGTTGAGGAGCCACCGTAATAGAATCTCCGGTGTGCACACCACAAGGATCGAAGTTTTCAATGGTACAGACAACAACAAAAGTTCCAGCACTATCGCGCATCACTTCAAGTTCAAATTCCTTCCAGCCTAAAATACTTTCTTCCACTAAACATTCTGAGGTTGGGCTCTCATGAAGAGCTTGTGCAATCATTCGTTTATACTCATCAATCGAGTACGCGACTCCACCTCCGCCGCCTCCCAAGGTGTAATTTGGTCGCAAAATCAAAGGAAATCCTAATTTTTCTGCCGCTAAAAGGCCTTGCTCAAAAGTTCTTACCATTTCGGATTGAGGGTAACGAGCTCCGACCTTATCTAAAATTCCACGAAATTCTTCTCGGTCTTCGGCCGCTCGAATCACCTGAGGGTCAGCGCCAAGCAATTTCACATTATAGCGCTGTAAAATGCCCTTTTCATGAAGCTCTAAGGCCAAATTCAGAGCCGTTTGACCTCCCAAGGTTGGAATCACAGAATCTGGTTTTTCTTTAGCAATAATCTTCTCTAGAAACTCAACCTTCAAAGGCTCAACATACACTCGTGTTGCAATTTCCGGATCAGTCATGATCGTGGCTGGATTTGAATTAACAAGAATAACTTCCAAACCCTCTTTCATCAATGCTTTGCAGGCCTGAGTGCCGGAGTAATCAAATTCACAGGCTTGTCCGATAACAATGGGGCCGCTCCCAATAATCAAAACTTTTTTTATATCTTCACATTTTGGCAAACTACAACCCCATTTTACTTTCATTAGAGTAAATCATCCCAACCTTCACATGACGATATCGTTCGAATTTATAGCGCATACGTACCAATCGAAGCATCATATCTTTTGGATTTAAATCCGCATTCTTTTGATGAGTTTTTATTTCGGAGAGAATAAATTTTCGCGCTTCTTTTGGATGAAAGCAAAATCCTTTAGTAAAAATCCAGCTTCCGTTCACAGGAATGAGTCGCGCCTCAAAGATTTCATCTGATTCAAAACCGTAAATCCAAGGTGACTGTTTGACGACCAGTTTTTCATTTTTTAAAAGATCTTTAATATAAACATCTGTCCCTTTGATTTTCAAAAATTCAAACAAACTATGCCGATGATTTTTCAAATTATCTATGAGTGCCAACTCTTCGACTGACAATCTTAATTCTCTTGCGACATGGTAACAATCTAAGGGAGTTTGACCAATTCCAGCTAGCTCACGAGTAAAAAAGTACCAGTCAAAAAACTGATTCATGCGCAATTCGTAACTCGGAGCACTTTCATCCAAAATTCCAGCATTATCAAAAAACTGGGTTTTTGCGAGACGAACCTCGTCCTTGAATTGCTCTCCGGCAAAATGGTTCAAAATTTTACGAATCAAATCATAATAAGCCTGGAATAGTTCCAATTGAGAAATTTCACTCATGATTTTTCCTTCTTGATCATCTGATCGATAAAAAAGTCAAAGAGCCCGACGGCATCATGAGGACCAGGATGACTTTCAGGATGATATTGAATACCTAAACAATTTTTGCTTTCGCTGTAAATTCCAGCGACCGTGTTGTCGTTCAAATTCACGTGAGTCACTTTTGTGTGCGCAGGCAAGCTGATAAGATCAACCGCATAGCCGTGATTTTGACTCGTCATATATACTTTTCCCAACAACGAATCTTTGATGGGATGATTACTCCCGCGATGACCAAATTTTAATTTATAAGTTTTTGCTCCCAAAGCGAGTCCTAAAACTTGGTGTCCCATGCAAATTCCAAAAATCGGTTTCACACCAAGCAATTCTCGAACTGTCCCGGGAGCGACTTGCACATCCCCGGGATCGCCTGGTCCATTGGTCAACATCAAACCATCTACATTTGCAGAAAGAATTTCACCGACCGCTGTACGAGAAGGGAAAATGACTAATTCCGAACATCGGGACTCTAACTCGCGCAGGATATTTTCTTTGCAGCCAAAATCAAGCACGCCAACTCTTGGACCATTCGCTTTCGCTCCTGGTCGAATTTCTTTTTCACGTCGACTCGCCAACCATACCCAATCTTTTTCTATCTTTCTTTTTTCTGCGATCAGTGTGTTCGCTTTTTGTTGGGCTTCTTCAGGAGTCTTGGCTGCAACCAACGCCCCCCAGGGCGTCCCTCCGTTTCTTAAACGCAAAGTGATTTGACGAGTATCGACCTCGCTCAACATCGGTATTTGATTTTCTTCCAAACGTTGAATCCAGGCATGATCACGTTGACTGTTATTCAATTGCAAACAAACAAAACCCTCAATCCATAATTTTTTGGATTCCCACGAAGCCTTGTCCACTCCGTAATTTCCCATCATCGGTGCCGTCATCAAAACAATTTGCGAAAAATAAGAAGGATCCGTCGCAATTTCTTCATAGCCTGAATGAGAAGTATTAAAAACCACTTCTCCTGCACGATTCGGTAAACTTTGGCCGTGCCAGAGGCCCGCGTAGATTTCGCCGGTCTCGAGAACCAAATATCCCAATTCAACTTTCTTCATTATAAAGTTCCTTCCAGAGTTGCACGTAAAATGGCCTCACGAACAAAAACACCATTATTCACCTGTTGCAGAACTCGACAGCGCGGATCCGAAAGAATTTCACTTTCCATTTCGATGCCGTGATTAATCGGACCTGGGTGCATAATTAAAGCTTTGGAACGCAGTCTTTTTGCTCGAGACGAACTCAATCCATAATTTTTTCGATAATTCTCTACAGAAAATGTTTTGAACTCAGATTGATGTCGCTCAAATTGGCAACGAAGAACAATCACCACGTCAGCCCAGCTCAAACCTTCATCAAGATCTTCAAATTTTTTGATCAATGACGATTCGAGCATAAATTCCGAAGGCGCACAAACTGCTACCTGAGTCTTCAGGGTCTTAGAAATTTCAAAATGTGAAGCCGCCACTCGACTGTGTCGAATATCACCAATAAAGAGAATTTTCGTTCCTTCGATGGCGCCAGGCTCAGAACCAAGAGTTTCTTGCATCGTGAAAACATCTAAAAGAGCTTGAGTTGGATGTCCTTTCACTCCCCAGCCTGCATTAAGAATTCCGCAAGGAATTTTTTTACTGAGAGTTAATAAATCCACAGAGTCTCCGCAACGAATCACCAAGCAATGTGGTCCCATCGCCGCCACATTCAAGATTGAGTCTTCCACAGACTCCCCTTTTTCAAGAGAGCTCTTTATTCCGCCATCCAATAAAATAGGAGAAAGTCCAATTCGATGGGAGGCTGTTTCAAAACTCATTCGCGTGCGTGTGCTCGCCTCAAAAAACAATAAACCAACAACCTGCCCTGTTGCCTGATAAGGCAGACTTTCTGTTTTGATTTTTTTTGCTTGAGAAAAAAGTTGGCGTATTTGAGATAAGGAAAGAGACTTCAAATCCAGGAGCGAAGCACTTGGCTTAGACATTGATAAAAACCGTAATAAAGACGCGGTAAACTGTCAACGAGATCCACTCGCAAGAGTGGAAAATTATCATTGAATGCCAGTGAACAGCCTTTCGCGGCGAACTTCTGGCAAACGATTGTCGGCCCACTTTTTTGACCAATCTAAAGAAAGCCAAATCATCTGAACCTTCCCCTCAACTCGCTCCAACGGCACAGTGCCCCAGTAACGCGAATCATCACTCACATCACGGTTGTCTCCCATTAAAAAGATCTCATGGGGAGGAATTACTAATGGGCCAAATGATTTTGCATGAGCACTTTTTTGCCTTAAAATAAGCCGCGTTCCTTCTGAAGCCACTTCGTCGACTAATTCAAAATCTTCTGAAATCGAAAGACTCGAAATTTTTCCATTTTTTTTCAATTCGTTAGAATCATAAAGCTTGTACTCTAATATTTTACCGTTCACGCTCAATTGGCCCCTAATGATTTCAACGCGATCACCTGGAAGACCAATAACCCTTTTAACGTAGTTTACATTAGGCTGCTCCGGAAAAGTAAAGACCACGACCTCACCTCGTCGAGGTGTACTCACCATCCATTTAGTTTGAGTCAAAGGAAAGCGAATTCCGTAAGGAAGACGGTAGGCAAAAATAAAATCTCCGGGCAAAAGAGTCGGAGCCATTGAGCTCGTTGGCACTCGGTAACCAGTCCATATAAAAGATCTCACGAACAAAGCCAAAATAATGGCTACGAGCATATTTTCAAAATAATCACGCCAAAGCTTGCGATGAAGCATATAAATATCTTGGCCCTTTATTGGACTCCAAGCAAGAGCCTATTCCAACGAATTGTACTTGGATCACATAAAAAACTTGCGGAGGGCAATGTTTTTTCGCAGGAAAGCCAGATTTTTTGAACTGTTCCGACAAAATTTTCTTCTGGAATAAAGCCCCAAACACGAGAATCAGAGGATTGGTCTCGGTTATCACCCATAGCAAAATATTGCCCTTCTGGAACCTTGATTGAATGAAAAAAGGATATTTCCTTATCCATGTATCTCACCAAATGCTGTGATTCTGTGAAATATTTGAATTTTTCATCTCCTTCTGACGGCAGAGGTGCCTCGAGAAGCGACTTGGCCTCACCATTGACAGATAAAGTTCCATGTTCAACGGAGATTTCATCACCTGGAAGTCCCACAATTCGTTTCACAAAATAAACTTCGGGAGTTTCGGGGTAACGAAAAACAGCAATATCATCATGCTTTGGATTCGACCAATGAATGAACCATTTTTTAGAAAAAGGAACATGAATTCCAAAGGCCAATTTATTAACAAAAATATGATCGTGAATAAGGAGAGTTGGAATCATGCTTCCCGATGGAATGACAAAAGGCTCCAATAAAATCCACCGAACCAAAAGCACCATCACCATCGGAGCAAAAAACGTGATAAAGGCCTGCGGCCAAGTGGCACGGAAATCTTTTTTCATCAATTCACAGAATTGAGCAACCGACCCCAACGGATCGTCGTTGGATTACAAAGAACACCAACCCCTGGCAACATCTCATCGCAGGACAACCAGATCAGACTTGCACGACCTAAAATATTTTCCTTTGGCATAAATCCCCAATAACGACTGTCATTGGAATTATGACGATTATCCCCCATCATGAAAAGATAACCCTCTGGCACGGTCACCGGTCCAAAATGATCATCAGAAGCGGTAATTCCTTGGCGAGTGAGCACACTGTGTTCTTTAAACCCCTCGGTCACTTTGAGCTTTTCAATGAAGTGATCGTAATATTTTAAAGAGTCATGACCTTCTCGGTCTTGTTTGAAATCAAGTTCTTTAATTCTCAAAAAAACCGAATTATTCGGATCTGAAACTTTTTCCTGAATCACATCATTGAGATACAAAGTTCCATTTTCAAAAGCGATTCGATCTCCAGGGACGCCGACCACTCGCTTGATTAGAAAAGTTCCCATTTCTTTGGGATGTTTAAAAACTATAATTTCGCCACGCTCTGGCTCTTTAAATTTTGTTAGCCAGTTTTCGCTGAATGGAATTCGCAATCCATAAACCAATTTGTTCACAAAAATGTGATCATTGATCAGCAAGGACGGCAGCATACTGCCAGAGGGAATGACATAGGACTCAAAAAGTCCCCAGCGAATCGTCAACGCCGCTAAAATGGCAAGAAATAAACCACCCCAACCGTCTTTCCAGAACTCTTTACTTTTAAAATTGAAATTCGAATAATTGCTCGCCATATTTTCTTCCCTTGTATTTATTCTTTATTTCACAACATGACCAAAACGTTTCCAACGAATTGTCGTCGGATTACAAATAGCACTCACCACGGGCAAAGTTTCTTCACAGGACAACCAAACAAAACTGGCTCGGCCTAAAATATTTTGTTCAGGTAAAAAGCCCCAGACACGACTGTCGTGAGAGTTATTTCGATTGTCTCCCATGACAAATAAATGCCCTTCTGGAACGACCACTGGTCCAAATTTATCGTAAATATCACCTCGGCGAAGCAATATACTGTGCTCCAATGGACCAGGCATGACCTCACTGAAGTGCACATAATTGTCTTTGCTATCATAGGCATTCACTTCTCGTTGAAAATCTGCATCTCTAAGCCATAGAAAATCTTCAGCAGTCAGAGGAACTTTCTTTTCGATGGCCTGATCGTTGATAAACAAAGTGCCTTGCTCATAGGCAATTTTATCTCCAGGAACTCCTACCACGCGCTTAATAAAAAAAGTGGAGGGCACACGAGGATATTTGAAAATAACGATTTCACCACGCTGAGGATTGTTAAATTTCGCCAGCCATTTTTCCGTGAATGGCACTCGAATGCCGTAAACAAATTTATTCACAAAAATATGATCATGAATCAGCAACGTGGGGAGCATACTCCCGGAGGGAATCACGTAAGCTTCAAAAAAAGCCCAGCGAATTGTCATAGCGAAAAATATTGCGACGACCAGCGATCCCCAGCCCTCCGTCCAAAATTTTCTTTCGCGCCATCCGTACATCTAATCTTCCACCTTAAGAATTGCCAAAAAGGCCTCTTGTGGAACGTCCACAGAGCCAATGGCTTTCATGCGGCGTTTACCTTCTTTTTGTTTTTCCAAAAGTTTTCGCTTTCGAGAAATATCTCCGCCATAACACTTAGCGGTCACATCTTTTCGCAGGGCGCCCAGCGTTTCCCGGGCGACAATTTTCGCACCAATCGCCGCTTGAATATTTACTTGGTATTGCTGACGAGGAATTAACTCTTTCATTTTTTCACAGAGTAAGCGACCGCGCACGAGCGCCTTCGAACGATGAACCACCAAAGACAAAGCATCAATGGGCTCCCCATTAATCATGATATCCATTTTCACAAGATCGGACTCTTCAAATCCCATGAGATCATATTCCATTGAGGCATAGCCTTTAGAAATCGACTTCAGGCGATCATAAAAATCCATCACGATTTCATTCATCGGCAATTTATATTCAATGATGACCTTCTTCTCGTTCACATAATCCATTTTGATTTGCGTGCCGCGCTTGTCTTCACACAACTTTAAAAGGGAGCCTATGAACTCCGTAGGAGCATGCAAAGTGACCTTCACATAAGGCTCTTCCAATTTGGCAATCTTCACTTCGGGTGGCATTTGCGAGGGATTATCAAGCTCTTTAACCGTTCCGTCCGTCATCGTCACTCGGTAAACAACCGTCGGCGCTGTCGTAATAAGATTTAAATTAAACTCTCGCTCTAAACGCTCTTGGACAATTTCCATGTGTAAAAGACCCAAGAATCCGCAGCGATATCCAAAACCCAAGGCTTCTGATTTTTCTTTTTCAAAAGTTAAAGAAGAATCATTCAGGGCTAATTTTTCTAGAGCATCTTTCAAATTATCAAACTCAGTCGCATCAATCGGATAAATACCTGCAAAAACCATGGATTTCATTTTTTGAAATCCTGGCAAAGGCTCCGTCGCAGGATATTTAGCGTTTGTGATTGTGTCTCCGACTTTAACGTCGCGAATGTCTTTGATTCCACAAATCAAGAATCCAACCTCACCTGCTTCTAGAAATTCCACCGCGACAGGAAAAGGTGCGTTTTTTCCTAAACGCAAAACTTCATAATCCCTGCCTGTTGCCATAAAGCGAATTTTATCGCCTTTTTTAACCTGACCATCTTTTAGTCGTACAAGTACAACGACCCCTTGATAAGCATCAAACCAAGAATCAAAAATCAAACCTCGCAAAGGTAAAGAGCGATCCGCATTTGGCGGTGGCACTCTTTGCACGATGGATTCCAGAATTTCCGCAATCCCAACGCGCTCTTTAGCGGAAGCATGAATAATGCCCTCACAATTTAGCCCGACGGTGTCCTCGATTTGACGGCGAACACCTTCTGGGTCTGCGGAAGGCAAATCCACTTTGTTGAGCACAGGAACCACTGCCAAATTATTTTCCATGGCCAAATAAACATTGGCCAAAGTCTGAGCTTCCACTCCCTGAGCGGCATCGACAACGAGTAAAGCTCCTTCGCAGGCCGCTAGAGACCTGGAAACCTCGTAACTGAAATCCACGTGTCCGGGAGTATCAATCAAATTAATTTGATAATCGTGTCCATCCTTCGCCTTCCAATTCAAGCACACTGTTTGAGCCTTAATTGTAATTCCACGTTCACGCTCAAGTTCCATATTATCAAGGAACTGGGCTTTCTCTTCACGAGCCGTCAAAGAGCCAGTCTCATGCAAAAGCGCATCGGCCAGGGTTGATTTACCGTGGTCGATGTGAGCAATGATTGAAAAGTTTCGAATGTACTTTGGATCCATTATAAAGATTTTGCCATTTCTCTCACTTGTTCAACTTTGTCGAGTTTTTCCCAAGAGAAGCCTTCTCGTCCAAAGTGTCCATAAGACGCCGTTTGACTGTAGATCGGTTTCAATAAATCAAAATCTTTGATGATACGAGCTGGCTTCAAAGACCAGACGGAACGCACTATTTTTTCCAATTTTTCGCTACCCAATTTACTCGTCCCAAAATCATTCACGCTGATAGAGACTGGCTCTGCCACGCCGATCGCATAAGCGACTTGCACCAAGCAACGATCAGCCAAACCAGCAGCAACAAGATTCTTAGCCACATGGCGAGCGGCATAAGCCGCACTACGATCAACTTTCGAAGGATCTTTTCCAGAGAAAGCTCCACCGCCGTGAGCGCCGTGTCCGCCATAAGTATCAACGATAATTTTGCGACCAGTTAAGCCCGCATCACCCATCGGTCCACCAACAACAAAACGTCCAGTGGGATTAATGTAGTACTTTGTTTTTGAATCCAAGTATTGAGCTGGAATGAATTTTTTAATCAGCTCTTCCATCACGAATTCTTTGATCGCGCCTTGGTTCACGGTATCCGCATGCTGAGTGGAAACCACGATGCCGTCGATGCGTTTGATTTTCCCATCAACATACTCTACCGTGACTTGCGATTTACTATCAGGACGAAGCCAATCCACTTTGTTAGATTTTCGCAGCTGTGCTAACTCAAACATTAATTTGTGAGAGAGAGAAATCGAAAGTGGCATGAGCTCAGGAGTTTCATTGACTGCGTATCCGAACATCAAACCTTGGTCGCCAGCACCTTGATCTTCAGAAAGAGTTTCTTTAACTCCCATAGCAATATCACCTGATTGCTGACCAACAGAGACAACGACTCCACAAGTTTTGTAATCGAAGCCTTTGTCCGTATCGTCGTAACCAATTTTTTGAATGGTCTGCCGAGCAATTTCGCCGATATTGATTTTAGCATTGGTTGTGATTTCACCCGCCACAACACAGAGACCCGTTGTCATCAAAGTTTCACAAGCCACTCGACCGCGAGTATCTTGTGCCAAAATTGCATCAAGAACTGCATCACTGACTTGATCACACATTTTATCTGGATGGCCTTCGGAAACGGATTCACTCGTAAACAAATAATTTTTCAGCTGAGACATGGTCACCTCCCCATATTCCCCCAGAGAGTAATTCCCTGGGACCGACTGCTGAGCCTGAACTTCGGAAAGCTAGCAAATACTGGGGAGGATAGCAAGAAGTGCGAAGGGCAAAAGTTCAGCTGACCTTCTTGCTCGGGTAAGGAGAGTCATCAAATTCCAACTGTGTATTCACACGTTTTAAACGACCCTGTTTTGATCGTTCTGTTTTGTGGTGATTTTGATGTTTTTCTTTGAATTTTTTAAATTGCTTGCCTAATTTTTGAGCAGCGTCGTCCATGGCTAAATAAAAATTTTCAGCCTTACTGGTTGCTTTAAAGTGCCCCCAAGGAGAGTTGACATCAACCTTAATATGACAATCATGACGTTCCATCCGGTAAAACACTTGGCAAGTGCTCTCCGTCAAAAGAAAACGACCAACTTTTTCAATCTCTTCTTGAGTGTAGAGAGTTAAAGCCTGTGACGAGTCGACTTGGTGAAAGTTGAACTTAAATTTCATGAAACTTCTCCTCTAATTTTTTTCGAATTTTTTTCGAATTTTTCTCGAGATTTTCTCGATTTCCATTCTCTCGTTTGTCTTAAGCTTCTTATCGGCGAAACTCGACTTTAGAAAAGAGGAAGAACCTGACTTACAATAAAATATTTTCTCATTTTAGAACGTTGAGAAGCTCGGAAAGGCGTTCTAAAGACAAACTAAAGGCTCCCGGAAGGTGACCGATAGCCATTTTCGAAGCGAAGTGTCTATTGATTTACTGCGTTAACTTTTCGTTCTGGAAGTTTTAGTACATTTTTTTACGACGAGAACTTGGCAAAATCCTTAAAAGGTCGCGATATTTCGCCACTGTTCGACGAGCGATTTTAATTCCCTCTTTATCCAGCAATTCTACAATTTTTTGATCGGACAATGGATCCTTGGGACTTTCTTTCGAGACTAAATCTTTGATTTTTTGTTTGACGGACTCACTCGCCAAAGATTCACCGTCAGCCGTGTTAATGCCAGAGTTGAAAAAATATTTCAGCTCAAAAATGCCCTGTGGTGTGTGCATGTACTTAGCGGTCGTCACCCGTGAAACAGTGGACTCATGCATGCCAATGTCGTTGGCCACATCACGCAAAACCATGGGACGTAAAAAACTGTTTCCTTTTTCGAGAAATTCTTTTTGCTGTTTCACAATTGACTCAGCCACTTTATAAATTGTTCGCTGGCGCTGATGGATTGACTTGATCAACCAAACAGCAGAACGTAATTTATCCTGAATATACTCTTGAGTTTTGGCTCCGCCACCACCAGAAGACTTCAAAACATTTTTATAAAAATTAGAAATTTTTAAACGTGGCAGTCCATCTTCATTCAGGGACACCATGAAATCATCACCCACTTTGTACACATAAACATCAGGCATCACATATTGAGTATCCTGAGGTGCATAGGCTCGCCCTGGCTTAGGATCCATGGTGTAAATGATCTGACAAAGTTCTGCCACTTCACGCACGTCACGAGTCATTGCCCGCGCAATGGCCTCATAATTTTTCTTTTCCAAATCTTTCAAATGATTATTAATCAAAAAAACCAAGTCATTCGTGTCTTCTTCGATGGCTTTGGCCTGAATGAGCAAACACTCTTTTAAATTTCGAGCCCCGACTCCAGGAGGATCAAACTCTTGAATAAAACCCAACACATCTTGAACATCACCGAGTTCCATTTTTTCGCTAGCAGCAATCTCTTCCAGCGGAGTCAAAACATAACCATCGTCATCAACATAATCGATCAAAACTTCTGCGATCTTTAATTCTTCATCGTTAAAACCATACATCCGAGCTTGCCACTCAAGATATTCGTGAAGCGACTGTTGTGTCGTCATCACGTTTTCATAGTTCATAATTTCTTCATTGCCGCTTTGCCCTTGAGAAGGTGGCTTGTATTGAGTCTCTAAATAATTTTCCCACTCAAACTCATCTTGTTTTTGCGGATCTTGCGTGTCGGCCTGTGGCTCAGTACTAGCTTCAACTTCGCGCTCGGCCTCTTTCGTGCGCTGAAAATCTTCTTCTTTCAAATCCGTGGTTTCTTCAAGAATAGGATTCTCTTCGATTTCATTCCGCACGGCCGTTTCGAGTTCCATACGGGAAAGCTGAAGTAACTTAATCGCCTGTTGCAATTGCGGAGTCATCCGCAGCTGCTGACTTAAGTTCATCGATTGACTAAGCTTTGCCATATTCCCCGCTTTTTATCGCCCAAATTAAAACCCGACATGCAAAAAGTGTTCAAACTTTGCAAGTGGCCCTACAATTTAAAATTTTCTCCTAAATAAAATTGTTTGGCTAGATCGTTGTTAGCAATTTCTTGTGCTGTACCTTTGACCTGGATCTGTCCATCCTTAAGAATGTAGGCAAGATCACAGATCCCCAAAGTTTCACGCACATTATGATCCGTAATTAAAATGCCAATTCCTTTGGCGCTTAGCTCTCGAATAATGCTTTGAATATCTGCCACAGCAATCGGATCAATTCCTGCGAAAGGCTCATCCAACAGAATGAATTTGGGAGAGCCAGCCAAGGCTCTAGCTATTTCTACTCGACGACGTTCTCCGCCTGAGAGTGCGTAACCATAAGAATCTCGAATATGCTGAATGTGAAACTCATTGAGGAGCTCCTCAAAACGCTCACGCATGCGTGCTTCAGAATACCCATGTGCCTCAAGGGCCACTAAAATATTATCAGCCACGGTCAGCTTACGAAAGATGCTGGGCTCTTGCGCTAAATAACTCAAGCCGACCCGAGCCCGACGATACATGGGCTCAAGTCCAATGGAAATATTGTCTAAAAGAATATCCCCCTGGTCAGGCTTGACTAGACCAACAACCATATAAAAACTCGTGGTTTTTCCCGCTCCGTTCGGTCCCAAAAGACCAACAATTTTTCCAGATTCTACGGAAAAGGAAACATTTTTTACCACTTGGCGTTTTTTAAAGGATTTTGAAATTCCAGAAACTGTGAGCACGCTCATTTTTTCATTCCCTTTTAATCTTCAAGTTTTTCCACTCGCGCTCTCATTTTTTCAACCTTTACTTTTTTGCCACCATCAATGAGCACAATTTGATCGCCGGTGATCTCATCATTATTTTGTACGACACGGGGCTTACCTTGCAACGTGAATCGATTTTGCCCAGGGTCAAAATTGACAACATCAGACGTTGCGTATTTATCAAAATCGCTGATCTTAACACCGCCAGCCACAATCACGTTTTTTAAAAAATTACTGGATTCGCTATATTGAAATCGCGCTTCTGGACCTTCTAGTTTCATTGAGTCCATCTCGATAGATACCTGCTCGAAAAAGTGAACACTGCGCCCTTGTCCTGAAAATTCCACGGCTCCACTTTTTACCAAAAATACTTTTCCATCATTTAAAATTTTTTGCGCTACCACATCATGTCTGATGCTCATTAAATTCTGGTCCACCTTCGCTTCCATCCAATCTCCAGCCACTGAAATACCTTTTCCGTTCGTATCTGCAGGTCCGACCATTTTCACCTTATCGAGACTCTTAATGAGGCGCTCCTTGGAACTATAATTGATCGCCTGAGTTTGAAAACGATAACCATTTTGCGACTGAGTCAAAACATTGCCAGAAACTTTCATGTCGCGAGTTTTTGCGTCAATTTTTCCGTTGGCTCCTGTAACTGTAAATTCCACTTTATCATTCGAGTAAAAAAGAACCTTTACATTCTTCAAGTCCCATTCACCCGTACCCTCAAAGCCTTCGGCCGATTCGGCGTACAATTCCCAATCGCGATTGCCAGAACGACTTTCAACATAATGCACACCTTCCATGTGCTTATCCGCAGAGGAGGGGGACGAACGGTCCATACTGAGAGGGCTCACGTCGGTGGTTTTTTCTAAATTGATTGGAAATCCCAGCCAGATTTCCAAAAAAAGCAGCACGAAAAATATTCCAAGAAAAATCAGACGGAGTCGACGCATGATTCACTCTTACTTCGCAAGGCAGATTTTCTCAATGAATATCTCAAAGGCTTATTGTTGGATTTTTTCTTTATTTACAGCAAAGTTAATCTCTCCGGCGCCAGCTTCGGTCACCGTGTACATGATCTTTTTAACTGTTAAAAAATCAATTCCTTTGTCGGCTTGAATTGTCACCTTGTTCCAAGGATTCAAGTCAGGAGTCAAACCATCTTTGGGAGGCTCAACCACGGCTTTCAATTGATTCTGCAATTTTTTCTCAAAATTTTGCCGAGCCTGCGCAATCGCTTCCTGCAACTTAGCCCTTAGCGGCTCGACCATCCAATCCTGTTGAGCTTTGAGAGCATCATAAGAAATCACGGTCGTCTTATCGACCAAAATTTCTTTCGAAGAAATAGTGACAACAACAGCTGGCTTTAATTCTTTAATTTTCGCTGCCTTTGGCAAGGTCACTTCTTTGGGAATATAAAGTACTTCGCCTGTGGAATTATAATTTTGCAAAAGAAAAATCACGAGAACCGTAAACATATCCACCATTGCTGTTAAGCTCAAAACAGCAACAACTTCACGCTTCCCACCTTTGCGACTGAGCAAGCGGTGATTTCGAAATTTTACTCCTGGAGAGTGTATTGGCATTAGTAAGGCCCTCCTGTGAGCACACTCAAACTACCAAATCCATTTTTCAAAAAAGCATCCATCACGCGAATCAAACGTTCATAAGGCAGTTCGTCAGCCATTGCTATCGCAGCATCCACTTTATTCGGATGCTGTGCTTTCACTTTTTGGATCAGACTCGCTAAGGTTTCATCGTCAAACTCACCATTTTTATTTGGTATGTTCGTGTTCTGTTTTGCGACGGTCAAGGTGTAACCATTTGCACGCACTTCGACTTTTAATACCACATCAGACTCTGGAGGAGGCTGAATCGGCGCGGAATCAGTTTTTTTCCCGTAAATCGAACTACCGATTTGAATCATGGAAACCTGACTCCAAACCGCTGTGATCAAAAGAAAGGTGATGAGCACGCTCATCAAGTCGATGAAAGGAACCAGATTTAGTTCCAGACTTGTTCTTCGTCCTCCACCGCTGCCGGTTTGTATTTCAGACATGATTCATTCCTCTGTTATAAATTGGGAATCTCGCTCCGCTCAATTCCTCACGTCATCACTCTCTAATTTTTTCTCGATTGGACGCCACTAAGTTTAATACACTCATGCTGGCTTCCATCACTTCATTTTCAGCTCTTTGAATTCGCAATTGAAAATATCCATAGAAAACAATTGAAATAATCGCGACCAACAAACCAAAAGCCGTACAATTCAAGGCATGCGAAATCCCCTCTGAAAGTCTTTGAGCTTTTTCAGCAGGATCCGCCGCAGACACCGCACGGAATGATGTGATCATACCAATAATTGTACCAAGCAATCCCGACAACACGGATACGTTACCCGTCACCGCCAAGAAAGAGGTCCAACCCTCTAAGCGAGGAGTCTCTCGCAAAACTGCAGCATCCATCGCCACCTGAATTTCTTCGTCGGGCCGCTTATTCATTGCATGCACCAAGCCCGCTTTCACCGTGTTTGTCAGCGGCACTGGTCGCGAATCACAATAAGCAATTGCCTGACGTAGATCACCTCTCATCACCATGCCAAAAAGGCTGTCCGCAAATTCCTTTCGATCAATTGTTAGGTTTTTGAGAGCCATAAAGCGCTCTGCCACCAACAACAACGTGATGATAAAAATAACTGCGATGATATACATGACCGGGCCACCTTCTGAAAAAGCCCTCACTAAAAATGGCATGTCTTGATTGTTCACTGTCTCCTCCTGTTGAAATCCAAATCTGTTTAAAAACCTTCTTAATTTTGTTTACTCATCATGAACGGATAGTCGACTTCGTAGTAACTTCCGCCCGGTGGCTCAGGAAATCTCTGTTCGCGAATTTTCGCCGCCACACACGTTGCTACCTCTTTTAATTCTTTTGGAGAGTCCTTTACGTTGGACAATTTCACGTGACCTTGTTCAACCACTTCCCAGTGAATGACAATTTTTCCTTCAAGATTGGAATTAGTTACAAGACCTCGGTCGAAACAGCTCTTAATTTGCGCCAAAATACTTCGAACCACACGGCGAACCTGCTCCCGATCTACGGTGCCAACAAACTCCGCGCCAGTTCCACCAGCTTCGATAGCAACAGAACCTTTGCCACCCACTCCGACGTTACCATACTTATCCTGCCCAGAACTTCGACCGAGTGTTTTTATTCCCGCAATACCTTGAGTCGCGGTGCCTTTACCACCAGCGCCAGTGTCTTTGAATTTTCCACCCAAATCATCCCCGGGTCTATTTTCATTCATTCCTGAAGAGCCCGTCGCCTGACTTCCAGTTCCAATCAACTCTCCAGAACCGCTGTAGGCTTTATCAAGAGATTTTCTCGTCCCACCGCCACTAAAAGCGCTTAGCAATCCCATATCATTGACATCTTTTTTGGAAGCCGCATTCGCCGCGGCTTTGTCGGTTGTTTTCACTGCGCCACCTTGTTTGATAGCGGAGGTAAATGTTTTCCTTGTCGATTTGCTATTGTTAGTTCGAACTTCTTCAGCACGCGCTGGCTTATCTCGCATTGCTGCTGATTTTTTCTTCGGATCTCCGCTCGTGTCTTTCGAATTCTTCACCACTTCAACTTTTTGTAGTGGAAGTTTTGGTGGTGGTTGCTCCACCGGTTTTGGCGGAGGCTCGGGCGGCTTCGGCGTTGGTATTTCTTTCGCCGTATACACAAACTTCGCAAGCTTTAGCTGATCTTCTTGTTTATCTTGTCCTTGATCCCCAGGATTATACACAGAAACATATAACGCCAACAAAGCGACGACCACAAATGAAACGATCAAGCCTGTTAACTCTCCTGCTGTCAGATCCAGACCGGAAAGCGATGGCACCATAGTGCCAGGAACATGACGAACAAAAATCTGTAAGGTTCCGTCTCCCACCGTAATGGACAAAAGCTCACCTTGATCCAAACGAACAGCAACGCCATTTTTTTCGCGAGTGGATTTTCCTAAAGAATGCATTAACTCTGCATCATATTTTTTTTCTGTCTGATAAATCTCAGGAGTCATGCCATTGGCTAGAAAGATTTTTGTACCTTGAGCCAAATTGGCAAACAGAATTTTTTGCGCGAGGAAAGTCGATGGAATATTTATATCACAAGATGCTTCAGGGCCCATCGTGATTTGTTTTTTAGTCGAAAAGTGATGACTTGAAATAATTCTTTCTTTCCAAGCCACCAGCACTTCAAGGACCGGCCCCTTGGTCGGACGCAAATAAGTTTTTAAATCAGTGATTTGGCTCGGAGGAGCAAATGTCGTACGCGTTTTCCTTGAAGATTTTCCAGTTTTTCCAGTAGAACTTTTTTTGGGTAATTTTTCTGCTTCTGGCAAATGGGGTCTTAATTTTTCTAATTCTTTTGCCGTCGTGTCTACTGCTACGGATGGCGATACAACAGGAGCCACCGCTGTCACTACTATTGGTTTTTGTGGCGCAATAGAAACATTTATCGGTTTTACAGCAACTTCAGGAGGAGCTTTAGGCTTTGGTACTCCCACAAAAAAGTGAATAACAAAAGGTCCAACATTGATCTGATCACCAGAGGACAATGCCTCATCTAAAACTTGCACATTTTTTTTCGAAGTGCCTGTCGACGAGCCAAGATCTGCTAGGTAGTACCCTGAATCGCGAAGCTCAATCAAACAGTGGATCGGTGAAACCGCCGAGTCCGCTAGCTCGACGTCAACGTCGCCGCCATGCCCGAAAATAATTTGATCCTTGTCGAATTGTTTTACTTCAACAAGTTGGCTGTTTTTAAATATTCTTAGAATAACTGGTGATCTCAATTGCTGCCTCGTCCACGTTGAACATCTTCAGTTGATCGTTTCATCTCTGGAATAAAGTCTTTTCGCAATTTCATCATTCGTGAAAAATTGTAATTCTTTTTTTGAAACAAATAAAACAAATCTGGCTTTTGAGTTGAACCTTCAACCAATTCATCTTCAAACGTGATGCTCTGTTTGCGAGGCTCCTTTTTTGCTGACGAATCTGCAGCGAAGCAAAAATTTGCAAAAGTGAGGATAATAATTGTAATAAAAAACTGTTGAAGCAACATCATGTTGTAAATCCTACTCCTATTTTAAACCAGCTTTTGCTCTAATTTCCAAATCCTTCGTGGTATTCTTCATACTTTCCACTAGACCAATTAACTTTAAATGGTCCAAAGTCTCGAGACCTTCTTTAAATTTTGCCTGATAATCGATTTGAAAAACAGCATAGTTAAATAATATTTCTCGATTGTTCGGTGACAATTTCAAAGCTTCCTGATATAAACTTTCGGCTTGTTCAACTTTCCCCTTCCAGGCGCAGGCGATGGCAAAGTTATTCAAGAACTTGATGTCCTTACTGCGTCCAGTGTTGAGGCTTAGCACACTGAAGGCTTTGCTAAAATCTCTGTTTTCCATGTAAATCGAGCCTAAATTTGTTGTTGCGCTGATATCCGCGGGATTAAGTTCAATCGCTTTTCGAAAGGCGCGGATCGCCGCTGTCTGCTCTTGATTTGCCAAATAAGTCAGTCCCATATTCGAGTGCAATTCTGAATTGTCAGGCTGAATCGATAAAGCTTTACTAAAAAATAATCGCGCGGCCAACGGACGTCCCTTTCGATTATGAAACAATCCCATTGCATTTAATGCTTTTACATCATTCGCGTTCTGCATAAGCATTGAGGAAGCCACTCGATAAATGGACTCGTCACTACCAGACCTGATGGCCTCACTTAATGCGGAAGAGTTTGCTGACTTACTATTCACTGGAGTTGCGACGGCGTCTGCATTAGAGGTCTTACTCGGGACAGGAGGCATTGTTTCCAATTCAACTTTTCCGGCATGATCATCTTCGACTGGAGCCGTCTTTTTGGGAGCACTCGAACATCCAGCCACCAAAAGTACCAACAATGAAAATTGGGAGAATTTAATTAAAGTTTTCATTAATCCACCATCCACGAGCTCGATCGAATTTCCATAGGGACTTCGCCATGATCAACGACGGCACTGGAATCAATTTTCTTCAAGTTTTCGCGGGCATACTCAGACTCTTTTCCATAAACTTCTAACTGCGAGCTTCTCTCCAGAGCCGTTTTAAAACTTTCTTTTGCTTTTGCGAAGAAAGGATCCGCTACTTTTTGAATTCCATCCTTATACTGTTTCAATTCGTCGGGTTTCAAGCCCTTTGGCACAGGAGCTGTTATGAAAGCTTCCCCGATCTGCTGATTGGCGCGCCCACCAAGATTAAGAGCTCCCACAATTTCTTCTGGTGAATCGTATTTTATAATCTCCGCTAATTTTTGATTTAAATCATTCAAACGATCAATTTTTTGCTGAACCGCTTTCTTTTGTTTGGCAGGATTTTCTGGAATTTTTATATTTTTAAGTTCATGGAATGCGAGGGTGGACTCATCCAGCAAAACTTTTGCAGCCCAAGAGGCACCGGCCCCTTTCTTGTTGGGATTGAGTTTCTTTTGCGTCGTCAAAGTTCTTCGTTTCCAAACTTCGGCTTCACTGGTTTTTTGCTGAGCTTTGTAGAAATCATACATACGATAGGACGCTTCCACAGATTTTTCGTTATTCAATCCAAAATTGAAATATTCTTTGTAGCGTTCGGCTGAATCCTTCTGATGACCCGCTCGACGGTTTATCTCCGCGATCATAAATACTGCTTCAACTCGATCCGCTTTTTTGCTTTTATCAAAATAAGTCTGAAAATTTTGAACGGCTTCGTGGTTACGCCCAAGTGCCTCATCCAAAATGGCCGCGTTGAAATAGAGGTTCATTGCTGCGGGGTCAGCTCCCGCTTCAATTGCCGAATTTCTATAGGCCTTCGCCGCCTCTTCAATCATTCCCGCATCTTGATAAAGCTTCGCTAAAATTCTTCTGGATTTTTGTTTCAGAGGCTCTGCCTCTTTATTTTTCGAAGCCAAAACCAAGGCATGATTACTGATGGCCTTACCATTGCTTCCTGCACGCTCGTAATTAATTCCAGCATTAAAATGTGCTGCCGAAACTAAAGCCGAACCTGCATTTTGCTTTGCAAAGGATTCAAACTGCTCTGCGGATGCTCCATAATCCTTATTAATCTCTAAATCCTGTGCTTTTTTAAACTGTGCTTTTTCTAAAACGCCTCGAATGTCTGCGCCGGCAGTTGAATTCGCAATCGTTGGTACGGCTAAAAGTTCTTGGCCAGTTTTTTCTAAGCCTGCATAGTCTTTTTTCAAATTGAAGATATCCAATAGTAAGTTGGCAGAATATTCAGAGTATTTAGTTTTTGGATAATTCTGAACAATTTCTTTAAAATAAGGAATTGCTCGATCAAATTGATTGTGTTGATAGTACAAGCGTCCAACACGAAATTTGATTTCAGCAGTTTTATCAGTTTTAGGAAATTTTGTTAAATACCACTGAGCTACTTGCACAAATTTTTCAACTTTTGAATTGAATTCGACAGGATCCAAAGATTTTCCTACGGTAGCAGAAATCTCCTCATCTTTTGGAATATTTTTTTCTAGCGCGAGCACGATATTTTCTGCGGCTTTGCTGCCATATTTCGATGTTGGCGCATTGTCGACAACCCATCGATACTGTACACCCGCCTCCTCATATCTTTCCATATCATACAAAAGCTCAGCGAAGAAAAAGTGCATATCTGCAGTCGCGGGGCCACTCGGAAATTCCTGTAAAAAAACTTTATAGCCTTCGTAAGCTAAACCCTGACTAAATTTCGCATGAGAATTTTGAGCCGTTTGATGTTGAGTCAAAACCCAGTTCTTTAAAGTTGTTTCTCGTAACTTAGAGGAGCTATCCATCAGTTCGACATTGCTCTTGTTCGTCTGATACCAATGACCTGAAGGACCAAAATCTTTCACCCAGGAATACAATTCTTCGCGAAACTCACGTGTTTTTGTCGCATTCGCATAGGCTTGAATGACTTGATATTTATAATCAAAAGCCTTCGGTGTGGTGGGATTTTTAATAATTAAATAATTAAAAAGTACTCGGGCCCCATCTCGATTACCTTTATCAGTATAGAGATAAGCTAATTTTTCGATGTAACTGGAAGCATCACTTCCTGCAATATTCGTAAAATATTCTGTCGCTTTCTGAGGGCTTCCTTCATTTGCATAAAAAAGAACAATGTCTCGCAGGGCTTCTTTTTCAAGACGCGCTTTCGATACTTTTTTTCCTTCGGCGGCCTGTTGAGCTAATTCACGATTTTCTCGAATCAAGAGCTCCATGGTTCGCAAGGCTTCGTTGGTACGGCCGGAGCGAAAAAAACACCAAGCTTCTTTATAAGTCGAAAATCCATACAAACGATGATGTTTATGTTTTGTTATTTCATGATAGTGTTCACCAGCCAACTTCCATTTTTCAGCCTCGAAATAGAATTCGGCCAAAGCAAAATGAGATTCGGTGATAAATGGACTGCTTGGATATTCATGAGTCAAACGAGTGTAATAAACCAGTCCTCGCTTCGATTCGTTGAGTTCGAAGTAATTGTAGCCCAAGAAAAACAAGGCTTGATCCATTTTTTCATCTTTAGGAAAGTCCCGAATAAACCATTCATAAAGTTGAACGGCTTTTTTATTATAGTCTCTAGCGTCCGCGAGATCTAAACGTGGTTTAACTTTGATTTTCCCATCATGGAAATCTCGCATTTTAAGATCAAAGTCAGTTTGTCTTCGAAAATCGATGATTCCAGCCTTCTCGACATAAAGTTCTGCCAGCCGCAACCAGAGTTCCCCTCGACGTGGAGATCCCTTAAATTTTTCAATCATTTTGTAGAGCTCTTGAATCTGCTGATCAGTGATTTTTTCTAACTTGGCCTTATCATCACTGCCCGCCTCCTCCATAAAACTTGAAGTTCGAGGAGGCTTTACTTCCGAAAGATTTACGGGAGTATGATTTCCTGCTTGAATAATTTTATCATTGAATGACGGTAAAGACGTTTGCTTTTTTTGGTCAACTTGCACCGTTGATGCACGATCCGGTTTCTTCAGCATATCGGCAACTGCTTTTTTACCAGATGATTTAGCTATCTTAGCCTTAGAGTGAATTCCTTGAGTGGATACTGCATTCGAGGCTTTATTTTTTAGAGATCCCTTTTTAGTCGTTTTCTTTTTGCTAAGACTCTGTTTTGAACTCGCGGTTGAGTCTTCTGCCTCAGTCGACGAATTCTTTGCAAAAGAATTCGCTGAAGACATCGCAATCATTAAAGTTAATAATACCAGTGTCCATTTCATAACTGATCTCACTCGCAACTTTGGTTACCCAAATAATGATAATTTCCAATTTCATCTAGCCAAAATTCACCCTCAAAAGGCCAATATTCATAACCATTTTGAGCATAAACGCTACGATCAACATTTTCATTCAACATCACCTTTGGAGCATCTTTTCCTGCAATTCGTTTCTTGAGCAGTTCTTTCTCGCCATTGATCATTTCATAGCGAATAAAGCTGGCTTGTTCATACTGATCTTTAAGCTGAGCGCTCATTTCAATCAAATGAGACTTGACCATTTCGCCAATGAAAATCTTCGCGTTTTTATATCGATTTGCAAGAATCTTACGACCGATGGTGCCAACGGAGGATTTTGAAATATTTGGCATCAAATCTAATTTATTTTTTTCCTCATTCAACGCCTTTAAATATCCAAAAGCCCGCTTAACGTCCCCTTCATGCAAAATCTGATAATCAACTTTCAATGGAAGTCTTGTCCGAGTGTAACGGCCAGCACGGTTGTTATTAGCAGCTTCAATTTCTGCAAAATAAGCCAGTGGCTCGGTGTTGTTCGCGACAAAATTTCCCATATCTCTTCGAATTGGGCCGTAGGTTTTTTCAAAAAGATCCAGCACTTTCGCCATTTCGTCGTATTTGCAGACATATAAATAGACAATCGATCTTAATAACAAAGATTCTGGAATGAAAAAATCCTCATAATAAGCTGAATGCAAAGACTGAAAGTTACTAAGAGCACTACGGAAACGGGCCGCGCGCACCATCGCCCAGGAAGATTCAAAGAGAGTCTCGTGCCACAAAGGATGATCGCGAGGAATTTCGCGATAAGTAGCCACTGCATTTTCCCAATCTGTCGCTTGATAATAAGCGCGCGCTAAACCTAAAGTTGCTACAACTCGATTGGTGTCAGTCACCGATGCATTTGTACGATAATTGACGAGGCTTTTATATAGTGTGATTGCTTCCTGGGGTTTTCCAGCCTCTAAAAAAGCTAAACCTTTATCGATGCGAGATAAAAAGAAGTAACGACTGGTCTCAGGAACCCGAGAAAACAGATCGATCGCCTGACTCAATTGACCACTTTTTAATTTGAATTCACCCATGCGGAAGTAGATTAAATCCTTGCTGGCATTCGGGATCTCTTCAACTTTGATTCGCGAAACGGCGTAATTTAAAAGAGTATCATCACCTAATACGTCCGCAGCAAGAGACAACTTTTCGATGGCATTTTTTACGTAATGGCTATTGCCATTTTTAATCACTTCGACAAATTGAAAGGCCGCAATCTGATTCAGACCCAAATCCATCAAGGACGAGCCCAATATATATTTGATTTGCATCCGTTCTTTCTCAAATTCGGCTCGACGAGAAAGAGAATACAACAATGGAACCGCTGTCTGATATTGCCCCGATTGCACTAATTTTAATGCTTGCGATAGTTGCGCGGAGGAGACGGCGGACAGATTTGATTCAGATTTTGTAACCACCGGAGCCTTGGAAACAGCTTTGGCTTTGCCCGTTGTTTTTGTTTTCGAACGATTTTCCGCAAAAACCTTCGAAGAAAAGGGGGCGACGAGAGTCAGCAGAACCAAAATACTTAAAGATGATTGTAGTGATTTCCTCATCGGTATGAAGCCTCCGGAAAGTACCAATTAGCACCAAACGTGAGCAACAAATTGTTCGTTGAACCGCTTGGAAGTGTGTACATGTTCCAAGTTAAATCCCAGCGAAAGCCAACAGAACGCGTGATTGCGAACACTTGACCAGTACCAACTGAAGGTCCACTCACTGACGATGGTACTCCAACACCACTCAGACTGGTATTGCCACTGCCAAAATTGAAATACATATCAAAAGGGACGATTTTTTCAGTACTAAAACTCATTTTTCCGTAAATGGGAGTCCACATCACATAGCCTCCGACAAATCCGGAAGTAACTCCAAAACTTTGTGCATTCACATTGTGCTGAGCCAATAAATTGGTCGCTGCCTGGCTAGGAGTAGAACTCATAAAGTAATCAACGACTTCAATTCCCCAAGCTTCCGTAAGGCCGTACGCCGCCCGTAAATTAAACCCACTATTGCTGTTCCACGGATCATTCACAATATCTGAAAGACCTCCGAAAAACTGCACTCGACCAGATTTCGGCATGTACCTTCTTTGCAAAACTGAAATCTCGCTGAAGGGCTGGAGCTTCGATAAATCAGACAAGGTTTCCACTTTTATTTCAGGTGGTGACGTTTCTTTTGTGACTGTCGCGCTTGATTCTTTCGCTGGTGCGACCGGCAATGCAGACGCCGGCGGCGGAATCACTTCATTCTTTTTGATCTCCGCTTCGATTTGATCTAAATCGCGGTCGTCGCCGGAATCACTGGATTGCGCTAACGCCATCTTTGCATTTAGAAAAAGTCCAAAAACAAGAAATCCGGTAAGTGTTTTTCGAAACATGATTTTCCTCGCAAGCTATAGACTATCCAACGTCGGGTCAGAGTTGTAGCAATGCAAAACAAACTAGACCTTTGATTCTAAAAAAAACCAAAAAAATAAATTATGTTCTAAAACAAAGCAACAAGACCGACATCAAGAATTGTTCCGAGAGCCGAAGTATCTTGGAACCGATCAGGAGTCGGCGCGGCTTGCGACGTCTTCATCGCGCCTTGCAAAAAAGGAGAGGGTTGTCCTGAGTATTGGAGTTTGAAATCTGTGCGCAAAGCCCAACGAGGTGAAAAATAAAATTTGGCGCCGAGGCCCGCATTGATTCCGTAATAAGATTTGTTGGAGTAAGTTGTCATCCCTCCGCCGGCGATAGGATACACCGTTAAATTTGAGATTCCTTTTTTGGTGATACTGATTTTTCCATAGTATACATTCCACTCATAATTCACCCAAAGTGAAGACTGTAATTGCGGAGCACGAGTGAAATCTAAATTGTATGGCTGTGCGGATAAAGCTGAGGTGTATTGACCATTTAGGCCCGCTTGCCAGGCTGCATAGTTTATAAAAACGGAACTGATCTCATTCCAGTGATAACCTAAATTCAGTCCCATTTTACTTTGATTTTCAATGGCCTCAGCAAAATTCCAACCGTAATAAACTCCTGTTTCAAACTTGCCATTAAGAATAATATTTCGTGCCTTCACGGTGGTGGGATTATCAAATCTTGGAACCACTGTTTCTTTGGCTAACTCTTCCTGAGGCAGCTCGACCTGTGCGTGAGCCTTCGTGACGTGAGTCACTAAAAGAAAACAAGACAAAATCGAAATAAAACCATTTTGAAATTTCATAGCTGTGTCCCCAATGTTCCATATTTAATTATTAATTCGCAAACCTCTCGAACCGCACCATTACCACCTGGACGTTTGGTGATGTATTGAACCACCGGAAAAACTTCCTCCATCGCCTCAGGCACTGTCGCCGCAAAACCCACTTCTTTTAAAACTGGAATATCAAAAAGATCATCGCCCATGTAGGCCACTTCTTCTGCTTTCAATCCACTATTTTTTAAAAGCAAATTAAATTCGGTGAGTTTGTCCAAGTTTCCATCGTGAAAATAGTCAATTTTTAATACTTGAGCGCGTTCTCTAATATCTTTTGCTTTAGAGGCCGTGATGATCGCCAGCTTGTAGCCCTGCTCTCGTAGTCGTACGAGCCCATAACCATCCCGAATGGAAAACATTCGGCGCCACTCCCGGGACTCATCCAAAAATACACGACAGTCCGTAAGAACTCCATCAACGTCCAACGCCAGCATTTTTATTTTTTTCAAACGAGAGATCGCACCGTTCATGCTCTCTATTGTTGAGAGGATTCCGCCCGACGCCAACTTGATTCAACTAAAACCAGACCTTTATCTAACTTTAGCTCTGATTAAATCTTGAATATGAATAATTCCGACCGGTTTTTTAGCAAAACCCAGGCTCTTATCCACGACAAAGAGTAAATTGATTCGAAATTGCTCCATCATAAACAGGGCTTTTTCTGCAATCTCATTGGCATCAATGATGCGAGGATTTTTCATCATGAGATCACCTGCCACGCCATTCAATGGATCTTGAGAGTTTTCTAATTTACGACGAATATCTCCATCGGTGATAATACCAATCAAATCTCCCGCATCATCCGTCACGCCGGCCGCACCACGAACTTCTCCTTGAGACATCACAGTTAACACTTGCTTCATGGGAGTCGAAGTTTTCAAAATCGGCATTGCATTTCCAGAATGCATCAGATCTTTGATTCTCGAAAGTTTGAAACCCAAACCTCCGCCAGGATGATTTTGCGCAAAATCTTCGGCGTTGAAACCTTTTTGCTCCAAAACTGCCATGGCCAAAGCATCACCCATGGCTAACGTTGCGGTGCTAGAAGCCGTCGGCGCTAAACCCAAAGGGCAAGCCTCACGACTCACTTTCACATCCAGGGCCGCTGCCGATTTTTGTGCCAGTTCACTATTGGTATTGCCTGTAATGGCGATCAAAGGAATTCCTTTACGAGTCACATAAGTCAGCACGGGAGCCAGCTCCGGAGTCTCTCCACCATAACTGATAGCAATCACTAAATCAGAAGTGCCCACCATTCCCATATCACCATGAGAACCTTCAGCGGGATGTAAAAAAATTGAAGCTGTTCCTGTCGAGGACAAAGTCGCTGCGATTTTACGAGCGATAATTCCTGATTTACCAATTCCAGTTAAAACCACTTTTCCTTGGCACTCGCTCACTAATTGAACAGCTTTTTGAAAGGGTTCCCCCAAACGATCTTTCAAGGCCAAAATCGCTTGTGCTTCCACTTCAAAAACCTTACGAGCTAATTCGAGAGAATTTCTTTGATTGTTATTCATTTTAAAATCAACTTTCTAAAAAGGCTTGAGCTTTCTGCTGCGCCCTCACACTATTTCGCCCTTCAACAACATCCTTACGGATCAAGCCTGCCTTCACAAAATGAACAAACAAAGGATGTGGATCTAGAGGCTTTGACTGAAATTCAGGATGAAATTGCACTCCGATAAACCAGGGATGGTCCACGAGCTCAACGATCTCTACTAAATTTCTGTCTTTATTAACGCCCACACAATTCATTCCGCGTTTTTCAAAAAGCCCGCGAAATTTATTATTGAATTCGAATCGATGACGATGTCGTTCTGAAATCAAAGGACTTTTGTAAACATGAAAAGCTTTGCTCTTAGGACTGATGGAGCAGGAATAAGCTCCAAGTCGCATGGTGCCGCCTTTGTTCGTTATGTCCCGTTGCTCAGACATTAAATCAATAACAAAATTTCCGGCTCGCTTTGTTTCATCATACCATTCACGAGAAGTCGCATCCTTGATTCCGCAGACATGACGGGCAAACTCAATCGCTGCTAACTGCATGCCATAGCAAATTCCAAAGAAAGGAATTTGTTTTTCCCGAGCATAGCGAATAGCGGCCATCTTACCATCCACACCTCGCGGACCAAAACCACCAGGCACTAAAATCGCGTGCACCTGCGCCAAGGCGGCACTGATATTTTTCTCACTCAGTTTTTCTGAATCAATATAAACAATTTCAACATGAGCATGATTGGCAATTCCACCGTGCACTAAAGCTTCATTGAGAGATTTGTAAGACTCTTTCAAATCCACGTATTTTCCCACAATAGCGACGCACAAACTTTTTTGAGGATTCTTTAAAACTCGTACAATATTTTCCCAACCACGCAATTGAGCCCGCTCCGTTTTTAAACCCAAGCGTTCCGCCACCATGCTATCCAAATTTTCTTTGTAAAGATTCAAGGGAACTTCATAAATCGTCGATGCATCTTGCGCCGAAATCACTTGCTCCGGTTTAACTGAGCAAAATAGAGCCGTCTTTCTTTTAAAATCATTATCAATGGGGCGTTCTGTTCGGCAAACCAAGAAGTCTGGTTGCAGACCGATCTCTCGCAGTTCTTTCACTGAATGCTGAGTCGGCTTTGATTTAAGTTCTCCGGCCGCAGCAATGTATGGCACATAAGTGACATGAATAAGTACGGAGTTTTCTAAGCCAACATCCACTCTCATTTGGCGAATTGACTCTAAGAAAGGTAAGCTTTCGATATCGCCCACCGTTCCACCAATTTCCACAATCACGACTTCAGCTCCTTGAGCGGCCTCATGAATTCGTGCTTTAATTTCATCGGTGATATGAGGAATAACTTGGACCGTGCCGCCTAAAAAATCACCGCGGCGCTCTCGAGAAATCACTGTGTCGTAAATCTGTCCTGTGGAAACGCTATTACTTCTAGTTAATTTCGAAGAGGTGAAGCGCTCATAGTGCCCCAAATCCAAATCAGTTTCTGCGCCATCTTCAGTGACGTATACTTCGCCATGCTGAAAGGGTGACATTGTTCCCGGATCCACATTCAAATAAGGATCACATTTCATCAACGTCACACGAGCTCCACGCGCTTCCAACAAAGCGCCAAGGCTGGCTGCCGTGAGTCCTTTTCCAATGGAGCTAACCACTCCACCCGTAACAAAAATAAATTTCTGATCAAAATCTTTTTTTGTGGATTTTTTTGTGGAAATCTTTGGAGCCTTAGAGGTTCCTGACGCTTGAGTTGTCTTTTTCGCACGCGATTTCAGTAATAACCGTGTGGTTGATTGAATCTTTGGCTGAGCTTTTCGTTGAGACAATGCTTTAGACAATTCCGCCTCCACTTTGTTTTTTTAATAAATTTTCAATAATAGAAATATCCCCTGGAGTATCCACTCCCCAATTTCTTTGCTCGGTAGGAATCACTTTAATCCGAGCTCCCAAGTAAAGTGCACGTAGCTGTTCTAAAGATTCCGCAAGTTCAATTTCTACGGGAGAAGTCTCACAAAAGCGCCTCAAAAATGATCCTCGATAAGCGTACATTCCAATGTGTTTCAACGCTCCGGGAGGATTGTCGCCACACAATTTTCGAGAATAAGGAATGGCATAACGACTAAAATAGAGAGCCTCTGACCGATGATTCACAACAACCTTCACAGAATGCTCTGAAAGTAATTCCGCCTGCGAAATCGAATGCGCGAGGGTGGCCATTTCCAATTCTTGGTCTTCCAACATCGGTCGCACTAATGAATCAATCAAGCCACCCGTCACCAAAGGCTCATCACCCTGAATGTTCAAAATAATGTCCACGGGCTTACCCTTGACAGCAGCCCAAATACGATCACTTCCAGAGGGAAGAGCTGAAGCCGTCATGACGGCTTCCACACCTTCTCGATGAGCCACTTCGGCGATGCGAGCATCATCTGTTGCAACAAGAACCTTATCCAAAAGTCTTGCGGTTTTGGCTCCGCGAATCACCCAAGCAATGAGTTCAAGACCTTGAATCTTTGCCAAGGGCTTTCCCGGAAAGCGCGTGGAGCCAAATCTGGCTGGTAAAACTCCCCACACTGCCATTATTTTTTCCCTTTGCTTGGCTTGATCCAATTTTTGAAAAAATATTCTTCCGCTTCTCTAACTCCTGTATTGTATTGGCTCGAAATCGCCCAAACTTGTTGCACGTTGGCCTGTTTTTTAATGGCTTGGCAGCGTCTTTGAATTTCTGCCGCCTTTAAACGATCCGCTTTCGTCAAAATCACCATCGTCGGACGACCAATCGAATTCATAAAGCTCAATAAAGCGTCCTCATCATCAGACCACTCTCGCTTAATATCCATCAACAAGAGCAATCCTACGAGATTTTCTCGTGTGGAAAGATAAGTCTCGAGCATCTTCTGCCACTCCAAAACCTCAGAGCCCGAGCGCGAAGCAAAGCCATATCCAGGAGTATCGACCATTCGATAGAAATCTCCAATATCGAAAAAATTCAGCAGCCGTGTTTTCCCGGGCTCTTGACTGACTTTGGCAATCTTTGATTTTGTGAGGACATTAATAAAAGAAGATTTTCCGGCATTAGAGCGACCGGTGATGGCGACTTCAGGTCGTTTTTGATCAGGATAGTCATCCGCCAGCACGGCACTTTTCAAAAATTTAGCAATCATTGGCATGGAAGAAAATTCTACTGGATTCCAAGCCATTGGACAACACTCCACTGAAATGGATTCAATCATTTTTCCGCAAAAGCTTCAGATCAAAAATAGAGCCTATTCAGGCCAAAAAATTCGTCCAAAAGGGTCGGCATAAAACTTGATAACACCAGTTGCCAGAAAAACTTAGGAGGAACAATCATGAAACAAGACCAATGCGCCTATTTACTTTCCCATCAACAACAAAATTCACCAATTTTGGTTGAGGAGTTTGCCTTGCTCGGCAAGGATCAAAATTGCTCTATCGTTGTGGATTCAGACCAAGCTTCTGAACGACATTGTAAAATCGAAAAAAAAATTCAAGGTTATAGTATTGTCGATCTTCGGACTCCTGGAGGTACTTTTGTTAATGCCACAAAAATTGCTGAGGCCTTTCTGCAAGAAGGTGACGAGATCAATGTCGGGGGTCACTATTTCACCTTCACTTTTGAAGGAATGAAACAAGATCAAGACATCGGGATTAAAAGCAAAAATTTGCTTTGGAGCCAGCAACTTTCTACTTTAAAAAATATATCTCTTACTCCATTTCCCGTTTTAATTTTGGGACCATCGGGAACTGGAAAAGAAGTTCTGTCAGAAACTCTTCACCGTTGTTCGACTCGTGCGGCAGGTCCTTTGATCAAAGTCAATTGCAGCGCGCTGACTGAAACCCTGGTTGAGAGTGAGCTTTTTGGGCATTTGAAAGGTAGTTTCACTGGAGCCATAAATGATCGCAAAGGAGCCTTTGAAACCGCTCGTGGTGGAACTTTATTCTTGGATGAAATTGGTGATTTGCCAATGGGATTACAGGCGAAAATCCTACGCGCAATCGAAAATGAGGAGATTCGTCCCGTAGGTGCTGATAGAAGCATCAAAACAGATGTTCGAATTATAGCGGCCACTCATCAAAATCTAAAATCAAAAATTCAAACTGGCGAGTTCCGAATGGACCTGTATTTCCGCTTGGGTGTTATTACGATCACGCCACCAGCTCTGGCGGCCCGCATGGAAGATTTTGATGACTTGCTTTATTCATTTGCAAAAAAAATGAGAGTTCGTTTTAGTTTTGCAGCAATTCAAAAAATGAAAAAATATAGCTGGCCAGGCAATATTCGTGAACTGAGAAATTCAGTCGCTCGTGCTTCTGCTTACTACCCTAAAATGTCGATTGAAGAAATTCACGTCGACAATATTATTGATGGTAATTCCTTTGAGGTCACTGGTGTGAGTGGGTTGAACGCTGCTCAGCTGCCGGTGATCAAAGAGATAGAAAAACAAATGATTCTCAAAAGACTCGCAGCGAATCATGGCAATCAAAGAAAAACCGCCAACGATTTGGGCATTCCTAAATCGACCTTGCACGATCGACTGCGCGCTTACGATATTGATCCACGACAATTTTCAGAATAACCTTTAAGGTACTTTTGAACTGGCCAGCCTTCGGCGGCCAGTTACGGTTTAATTACAAAAGATCTGATGCGAACATTTTTAACACTGCCAGTGGTGAGGACTCGGGAAACCTCTTTTTGCAATCGAGAACAAAGGTCTTTCTTTCCTTCACTCGTATCTAAATCATCATAAGTCATGTCTTGAATCACACTTTGCATCAGATCACGCATCATAGGTTCACGATCTTTAATTTCAATCACCACATCTGAGCTCATTCCCTCAATGAAAAACTCAAAAGCACCCATTGGATTAGGGCCAGAACCCGGCGAAGTTTTTAAATTAACAAATATTTTTTGTGTAAGAAATAAATTTTGGGTTGCTCTCGCATTATCCATATAAGGCTCCACTTGCGAAGTCTCATACTCATAGGCTTGGGTCGCATGACTACTCATATTGCTGAGAAAATTTTCTCTCTCTCCAGGCAGCAGTCCCTTGGTTACGCTCTGATAAATGACGGCTACTGATAACAAGAAAAGAACCAGGGAAAATATTAAAATTAAACGTACTTTGAAACTAATTTTTTTAAAAGTATGAATGGTCGTGCTGATTTGTGTGAGAGCTTGTACAATGACTGATTTAATTTTGCTAATGGCGGCCGTTCGACCATCAGTCAACAAGTAGTAACTAAAATTTTTTGCGCGCACCAAATAACCGTGTATCCAGCCAGATATTTTAAAACTCCAAAGCTTTAAACGAAGTGTGATCCGCGGCATAAACGGAAAAACCAGAAACAAAATTCGTAGCGGGCCTTTGTATGTCTTCCAAAGATCAATTTCAGCATGAAGAGCTGCTACGGCGTCATCGATATTAATTTGTACGATTGACAGAGATTTGTCGGCGGCAATAGAAGACACTTCATTGAAAAAATCAGGTTCTTCGTCGTTCAAGAAAGAATCAACATCCTCCACTGACATTTCAGGAAGTTTGCTAATATCAATTCGGTCCTCGTCACTGCCAAAAAGTCTATCCTTCAAAGACTTAGAAGTCTCTGGAGCCCGACCAGATGGAGAAACCGGCGTTTTTGACTCAGACAAAAAATCTCCTTCTTTTAAAATTGTCAGCCCAGCTAATGGTCCAGTTAAATAACTCTACCCCATCTAGTTTATGAAGTTGCGACATCCATCGCAAGCACTTTTATTGAGACTCGATCCTCGCTAGTTTAAAATGAAAACGCACGGAGGGCTCCATGAACCTAACAAAATTCATTTTTTTTCCGTTGGCCTTGCTCGCTCTAGTTGCCTGTACCTCTTTCACAAGAAGCTCAGAAAGCGGATACTCTTCGCCGTCTGCAAACGGAACTCTATCAAATTGGAAGAAAGTTTCAAAAAGTGAAGATTTTCATCGACACGAAGAAGCTCCAATTTCTGATACTAAGTTACGTCTTAAACAATTAGAGAATCGAATTTCTGGCAAACGAGAGCTTGAACAATACTCGCGCTCACTTCCTTGGTTTAATGACGATCAAGAAAAAATTCATTTCTTAGACATTGAAGGTTATGAGCCTAGACAAGAATGGCTCAATGCTCAAGATTTTGGAACTCGAGCGAAAAAAGTAGCCGCCCAAATGCAAGAAATCATCGAAGCTCAAGATATTGCGCTCGGAATGCCGGAAAATTTAGTTAAAAGATCTTGGGGTGAGCCGAGCGAAATTGAAGTTTCCGGTAGTCCTCAATTTCACAACCAAAGGTGGAAATATCAAAAATTTGTTTCTACGCAAGAAGGCTATAAATCCGAAAGAAAAACGGTGTACTTCGAAGCCGGCCGCGTGGTCGGCTGGGAAACAGAGTAGTTCGAAGAAAAACATTTATTTGATTTACTAGTGAGCTTCGTCCCAATTATTACCGATGGCTGCATTCGCTTTGAGTGGAACCTTGAGTGAAATCACATTCGACATCAGCTCACAAATTTCTTTCAAATGATCTCTCAGGTCGGACTCACTCGATTCAAAAATCAATTCATCATGGACCTGTAAAATCATTGGAATCGCGATGTTCTCTGACACTTTAATCATTGCCATTTTGACAATATCTGCAGCCGTTCCTTGAATCGGAGCATTGATGGCAGCTCGCTCACCAAATTTCTTGACCATGGCAGAAGAAGATTTTAATTCCGCTATATAGCGACGCCGGCCAAAAAAAGTTTCAACGAAACCATCACGAGAAGCTTGAGCAATAGTCTCATCAATGTAACTCCGCACTCCAGGAAAGCGAGCAAAATATTTTTTTATTATATCCGCAGATTCGGTTCTAGAAATTCCTAAATTTTCAGCCAAGCCGAAAGCCCCTTGTCCATAGGCGATACCAAAATTCACCGCTTTTGCCGTACGACGCATTTCGGATGTGACCTCTTTCAATCCCACACCGAAGACTTCCGCCGCCGTGGCGGCATGGATATCAAGATCTTGGTGAAAAGCCTCACAAAGATTTTTATCACCAGAATAATGAGCCAATATCCGCAATTCAATTTGTGAGTAATCCACAGACAATAATTTTTTTCCAGGTTCGGCGGTAAAGGCCTTACGAACTCTCGCCCCCCGAACTGTGCGAATCGGAATGTTTTGTAAATTAGGCTCCATCGAAGACAAACGCCCTGTCGCGGTGAGAGCTTGATTTAACGTTGTGTGAATTCGCCCGTCTTCTTTGATCATATTAGGCAAAGCGTCCACGTAAGTTGACTTCAGTTTTGCCAACTCACGATATTCAAGCACTGAATCAACTATGGGATGCTGAGTTTTAAGTTTATCCAAGACATCATTATCTGTCGAAAATCCTGTTTTTGTTTTCTTACTCGGAGGAAGTTTCAATTTATCAAATAAAATATGGGCCAACTGTTTAGGACTAGCTATGTTAAATACTTCTCCAGCAGCTCCACAGATTTTTGTTTCGAGCTCCTGAATATTACTTGTCAGTTCAACACTCTGAACGCGCAAAAGTTCTCGATCGAGATGAATGCCATAACATTCCATTTTAAAAAGTAAAATCAATAAGGGCATTTCTAATTCTTCAAAAAGTTTCTTTTCTGCGCGATTTTCAGCCAGACCGTCCTGAAGCTTTGCTTGCAATCTCAATTGCTGATCAAAATGATCGGCTGGATTTTCCAAATCGCCAGGGGTTTCACCTAAATATCTGAAAAGCACACGCTCCCAAGTCATAGATTCGCCGGCTCGCAGAACATAGGCTGCTAACATCGAATCCCAATCTCCAATCACCTTAAAAGCTTCCGCAATTGATTCTCGATTCAGACGAAAATGAATTTGATGCCAAAAACTTTTCAGATCGTAGCCATTCCAATGTAAATGTAAGGCTTGCAATTCTTTAGAAACTTCATCGAGGTCGCCCCGGAGAATATAAAGAATTTTTTTGTCTGCATCGCCAAGGTAAATTCCTTGTTGATTTTGCAATCCCCAAATTTTTTGTCCAGGCTTCAATGTTGCACTGATAAACTGAGCGGATAACTCTTCAACTTGGATATGATGTTTTATTTTTTCGTGAACAAAAGGCACGAGGTTTTCGACAGCTAAGATCGGCACCTCGACGGTCGAAGTCTGCACTGAAGAGCTAGAACTTTCTCCCGAGGAGAGTTCGTCAGTGGCCGTCGTGAACGCACTTGCACCGCCGATTCCATGTTTTGGCAAATGATCTAAAGTTTTTTCTAAATTTTTAAAATTTAATTCGGTGAGCAGTTTTTGAATCTCCGGAAGATTCGGCTCCCGAGTATGGTAGGACTCTAATCCTTGTGCCACTGGCACTTCTGTCTCAATCGTCACTAATTTTTTTGAAAGAAAGGCGTCGTCCTTACTCACTTTCAATTTTTCTTGAATGGCACCTTTAATCTGCTCGATATTGTCATAAATATTTTCCAGTGAGCCAAAGTCGCTCAGTAATTTTTGTGCGCCTTTCGGGCCAATGCCCATCACCCCTGGCACATTGTCAGAAGCATCGCCGACCAAGGCCAAATAATCGATCATTTGTTCGGGCTTAACTCCCCACTTTTCCACCACTCCTGCTGAGTCATATTTGATATTTTTCATGGTATCAAAAAGCCATACGTGAGGACCAACGAGCTGGCCAAAATCTTTATCGCCTGAAACAATGTACACATCTAAATCATGCTTCCGCGAAACTTTAGTCAACGTGCCAATCAAATCGTCGGCCTCGAAGCGGGCCACTTCCAAAGATGGAATTCCAAATAAATCAGCAATTTTTTTGATATAGGGAATTTGCGGAACTAAATCTTCGGGAGTTTCACTGCGATTCGCTTTGTAATCATTGTAAATTTCTTTTCGAAAGCTGGGCTCTTTACGATCATAACAAAAAACGATGTAATCTGGTTTTTCATCCTTAAGAATTTTTGTCACCATCGTCAAAAATCCATAGATCGCGTTCGTCGGAAGTCCTGCGGGTGAAGTCAGAGGACGAATTGCATAAAAAGCACGAAAAAATAGTGAACTCGCATCAATGAGGAAAATTTTTTTAGCAGACATTGTTGCTGAATTAACATGAGTGTGGGAATTAGGCTTTAATTCTTTTCAAAAAAACGTAACCTCACGGCTTCCACATGAACCTGAGACTCGTGAGTTTCTTCTAAAATTGTTTCAGCGAGTGGACTGTGAAATATCTGATCAGCAGCGCTTTCCGCCTGCTTTTCAAGCAAAATCAGGGTGTCCATATGAAGAGCAATCCCCTGAAGCTCATTTTTTTGAGCAGACTCCCAGGTATTAATTAAATCCGATTCGCAATGAAGCTTGCGAGCCAATTCCGACTGCGTAAAACCCAAACGACACCGTAATGTTTTAATTTTCTCTGCATTCCAAGTCATAGCTGTTAGGAGTTTGAAATGATTCATTAAAAAAATCAAGTCTAGAGTTTTTACTCCATGTAAAAACAGCAAAAAAACAGCCTTTATCTGTAACAATTTTTGACACTTATATTGTGTTGTGAATTAGTCACTGATCATCAGAAAATACGAAAACCAAGTCATTTTCATCAGCTAAGTCATAGCGATCCATCGCCTGGCGTTCCAAAAATGCAGGATCAGCAGCTTGCTTCAACTGACGATCTAATTCAGAAATACTTTCATTGACCTGTTGCGTTTGTGCCTGGAGTCGGTGCTGATCCCGGTGAAGCCCATACAGTCGCAGCAGACTTCCGTTCAAAAGAAGACTCATCGAAACAAAAACCAAACAACACCAAAAGACTTTCATTGGTGAATGAAGAAAAACATGCAGTCGACCAGCGGCCTTAAAAAGAAATTCCATTGAATATTAACTTATCACTTATCCTGCGAGATAAAAAACGATTCTCGTTATCAAGAGGTCTAGATTAGACCGACGTCGTGCTAAGGAAAAGGCTGGCCAGTGATACTCAGATGACATAACCGACGAGACAGGCAAAATGACAAATGGTTCCTGCTAAAACAAAAAGATGCCAGATCCCATGACCATGTTTTATTTTTTCGTCAAAAACAAAAATTCCAACACCCGTTGTGTAAAACAATCCCCCTGCGACTAGCCAGCGAAAGCCCTCTGCCGATAAGTGTTCCAGCATTGGACCGGTTGCCACTGTGATCAACCAGCCCATCAAGATATAAATAATGAGGGAAATGATACGATTTTTTTTCCCGATCATCATTTCTTGCAAAATTCCAATAACAGCCAAACCCCAAATAACTCCAAAAATTGTCCAGCGCCATACTCCTGTCAAAACGACCAAAGTGAAAGGAGTGTAAGTTCCAGCGATCATCAAATAAATGGAAATATGATCCAGCCGCCGAAACAAATCTTTCACGGATGGATTTTTTACCCAATGATATATTGTTGAAATGGAATAAAGAAAAATCATCATGGCTCCATAAATACTGAAGCCAACGATTTTCCAAACATCACCTTTCAAGCCCGCCATCGTGATAAGAATCGACGTGGCGACGAGGGCAAAAACAACCCCCATCAAATGAGTGATGGTATTGAATTTCTCGCCCTGATACATTTCTTATAGCCCCCGAAATGCTGATTTACCCCAATAAGAAGCGGCCCCACCAAGCTGTTCTTCAATGCGTAGAAGTTGATTGTACTTCGCAGTACGTTCGCCTCGGCACAAAGAACCTGTTTTGATCTGCTGACAATTCATCGCTACGGCAAGATCTGAAATTGTCGTGTCTTCGGTTTCCCCACTTCGGTGAGACATGATCGTGGTGTAACGATTGCGCTGAGCTAATCGTACCGCCTCAAAAGTTTCTGTCAGTGTTCCAATTTGGTTCACCTTCACAAGAAGTGAATTACCGACTCCCATTTCAATTCCTCGAGTCAAACGTTTGGGATTTGTCACAAATACGTCGTCACCAACGAGTTGCAGTTTATCTCCGAGAGCTGTTGTCACAGCTTTCCATCCCGTCCAATCATCTTCTGAAAAACCATCTTCAATACTCACGATAGGGAATTTCTTCGACCAACCTTGATAAATTTCCACCAACTCAGCGGAAGAAATTTTCTTACCTTCCCAGGTGTATTTTTCATCTGAGAACATTTCGGTCGCCGCCACATCCATTGCCAAGTGAACATTGTCACCAGCTTTGTAGCCGGCCTTTTCAATTGCAGAAAGCAATAATTCCAAAGCCATTTGGTTGCCCTTAAGCACCGGCGCAAACCCACCCTCATCACCGACCGCAGTTGATAAACCTTTATCATGTAAAATCTTTTTCAGTGTGTGAAAAATTTCAGATCCCGCTCGAAGTGAATCAGAAAAACAATTATTCACCATTGGCACAATCATGAACTCTTGAACATCTAAGCCATTGTCTGCGTGAGCTCCACCATTTAACACGTTCATGAGTGGCACTGGGAGGGAATGAGCTTGTGAGCCGCCCACATAACGATAAAGTGGCAGACCCGCATCCATAGCTGCCGCTTTGGCCACCGCCAGGGAAACACCCAAAATAGCATTGGCTCCCAATTTAGTTTTGTTTTCGGTTCCATCCAATTCAATCAGCATTTGATCAATAGCGACTTGTTCTGCCGTCAATAAACCCAATACTTTTGGCGCAATTTTTTCTTGGATATGAGCGACCGCTTTTTGAACACCTTTGCCAAGATAATAAGAGTTGTCTCCATCACGAAGTTCACAGGCTTCATGAGCGCCCGTACTCGCGCCACTCGGGACAGCAGCACGTCCCATATTTCCTTGTGATGTGACCACATCCACTTCTACGGTTGGATTTCCACGACTATCAAGAATTTCCCGAGCTTGAAGACCGACGATTTCAGACACGATTGCTCTCCTGTTTTACTTTAATTTTGTTTGATGATGAGTTTGTATTATTATTTACATTTGAATTTTCAATTAGATTTTTTTTCGCAGTGGCATTCAAAATATCAAAGCTCGACGCCATCGTGAGAGGGAATTGTTGCTTGACCCACTCCCAATCGACTCGTTTCATTGCCTCTTTAATTCCGGAGTTCATTTTTTCTTGACCCGACATCAGAGTGATCAACTGTTGAGCGCGCACCATATAATCACCGAGTCTGGCCACTTGGTCTTTCAAAATGACCAAAGAAGAAATATCGATTTTATCATATTTTTTGATAGGATCAGCGCCCGCGCTCATTCCAAGATGGCTGTTCTCCACATCATGTAGAGTCAGCTTTTGCCGCATGTCTTGTTCAAGATCCTGGTAGGCTTTTCGGAGCTGATCATTTCGAGCTTCCAATTCTGCGTTTTTTTGCTGTAACTCCAACTGATGCTTTTCAAGTTGGCTCACAATTGAGCGTAATAATTCAGGGCTGAGTTTGCGCTCGGAATCTTCTCCCGTAAAAATCTCCTCCTGCGCTGAGGCCCAGGAAATTTTTAAATGCATTCCGCTCCAGGTACAGAGGCCCAAATTTTTTCCGCCAAAAACTGGTAAAGTCTCAAAGCTCGCACGAAGATATGTTGTGCTAAAAGGAAATTGATCAGCGGGAATGGGTAAGTCTAAATCGATGCTGGATTCATGACGAACAATATTATCGACCGGAGGTTCTGGTGAAATAAAATAGGACAGAAAGCGCGTGGGTTGCGCTAAAACATCTTGCAAAGAAATCATTCGAAGAACGCTATCAAAAACTCCCCAGCTTCGAAGCTCTGGTGTTGCATGAGCAATCTCTTGCAATATATTTTCAACATTTCGGCGAGAGCCGATTTCCGCGGTCATTGCTAAAAACTTTTCCATGTCCGTAGCGGGCATCCAGTAAGATGGATCTCTCAGAAAGTCTTCAGGCAAAGCAGTGCTCTCCAAAAGCGAAGTGATGTCTTCGCCTTTGCGCTCAAGATAAGTCAATACTGAACGAGTGATCTTACAACTTAAAAGCACGAAGATCTTTTAACTCAGAGGGAGCTCTCTAGGCGAGAGAAAAAATGATACTCACAGAATAAAGACGATCCGCCGACTTATGCGGCCGTGGATTTCTGAAATTTTGCTATTGGAAAAGGCAAATTATTATCTATGATTTCTTGCATAAAGCTCGGTATTTCACCGGTGGCTTCCAAACGCCCTTGTAATTTACCATCTGAACCGCGCACCAGACGTGGAATCTCGTAAATTGGATGAACCTCATAGGTCCCATTTTCACTATAACCACGAATTTCGGCGATCGAGCCCACTCGACGCGAACCATCAGAATATCGAGAGACTTGGATAATAATATCTATGGCTGATCCCACCTGATGACGAAGAGCTTTTTCAGAAATTTTTGAGTCACCGCTCTGAGCCAGTGATTCCAAACGCACAACAGCATCCTGGGGCGAATTTGCATGCACAGTTCCTAAACAACCTTTGTGGCCAGTATTCATAGCGTTAATCAATTCCATCGCTTCTGCGGCACGAACTTCCCCAACGATGATTCGATCTGGACGAAGACGAAGTGCCGATTTTAAAAGATCTTTCATTGAAACTTCGCCTTGACCCTGTTGGTCCGCCATTCGAGTTTCAAAATTCACCACATGATCATATTTGATGCTCAATTCAGAAGAATCTTCAATCACAAGTAGCCGCTGGCCCTTTGGAATTCGCGAACAGAGAATTCCCAGCAGAGTCGTTTTACCAGAGCCTGTTCCCCCGCTCACGATCACATTTTTTCCCAGAAACATGCAAATATCCATGAACTGAGCCGCATCAACAGAGATGGCTCCCATTTTCACGTAGTCTTTGAAAGAGATTTGATTTTGAGTGAATTTTCGAATCGAGACACAAGTTCCATTACGAGCACAAGGTGGAATGACCGCTGCGATGCGCGAGCCATCAGGCAAGCGGGCATCCAAACGAGGACTTTCCGTATCAATTCGTCGACCCACACTTTGCGCGATATTATTAACCGCTGCTCTCAAGGCATCTTCATCAGCAAAAGAGGATGTTGTTTTTTGCAGCTTACCGTCGATTTCAATGAAAATTTCATTTGGACCATTAATCAGAATTTCTGAAATGGAAGAATCTTTTAAAAAAGGTACAATCGGACCAAGAAAGTTTTGAATGGCTTGTTGAAATACATTTAAATTATCAGCCACAAAAACTCCCAGTTGAATAACGGCTCACTTTGAAGCAGGTTTTCTTTGCTCTTCATTTCCGATCACAACAATCCGCCCTTGTTTGGCAGTTTCTGGACATTGGAAAGAGTAAATACCCTCAATTTTTGGCACGATGGAAAACTCTTTTGGCTGGCCATAAAAAGTGCCATGATGCTCGGAAAAAGCGTCAAGAATAAAACTCACGTTTTTTTCTTTTTCGTTCACGTTCACGACGTGAATGCGATAATTGTTTCCTTTTTTTAAACGCAAAGTCTCCGGTACAAAACCCTTGTCGGTATTCAAAATCACAATCTCTTGAGTGGGACCAGAGGTTTCAAAAAAAGATCCAACCAAATTTTCGGTTCGAGTCTCCTCTGAAGTGACCAGTGGACCTTGGCTTTGGCCTTGTGGCTTTTGCAGATCCTTTTGCCGACGACTCATGTCGACTTCCCAAGCCCGCAGTGTGACTTGCACAAAAAATGCGAGCAGGAAAACAACAACTCTAGTGAAGCTCAGAACGCGATGTGAACTCTGCAAACTCACGAGCTACCTCCACGGCAATAAAGTTAACCACGCGAGGTTCAAGTCGACTTAGTTTTTGCACTAAACTCTTTCTGTCCCCGGCACAGCTATTGAGAGCTACGATGGCCTCATTCATTAAACCTTGATTTTTTGCCGCCTCATTCGTGATCTTGCCCCAATCCATTTTCAATACAGGATCAATGGCACCCACCGAATATAAAGCGTCAAACACAGCTTGAAGATCTCCTTGAATAAACATGCAGGAACTCCTTTCCTTGCATTGTTTTCATCGGAAGAATCTGTTTCTTCTTGAGTCATTCAGACCAAAATCAGGTCGAAGGTCTTTAAACTTTTTTTGAGATTTTTATCATTTTGAATCGCCTCATCTTTGGTCAAGGATTTGCCGAACTTTTTGGCGGTGAACATAATTTCCTAGACACCCCGTCCCCTCGTTAGAAATGGCCTCAATTTTATTGCGACCCATTGAGAGAACTCAATTATTTCAGCAAGTTAAGCCTTCGGCACGCTCCTTGTAATACCAGTATGTATCGAACCTAGAATCAAGTTTTGGCCTGCAAAAAAATCAATTGGAGGATTTTATGAACAGCAAAATACACTCAAAATTTCTGATGACTTTCGGACTCGCTATTGTTGCTCTCTTATTTCAAAATTTTGATTTTGGTCGTATTGCCTCCACAACTTTAGAACCTATTGATCAAGACGCTCGTGTCCTTCATGCCAAAGAACTTCTTGGTAAGCACTACCGCGGCAGTTTGGCTCAAAAAGCAGAGGCGATTTCGGACCTTCAGGTCACCATCTATAATGATATTCACAAAAACTTACCCAAAAAATATCGAGCACAAGCTTTGACCTTAACAATGACTCTTATTGCTGAAGCTCAAGCTAATGACTTAGATCCCGTCTTCGTGATGGCCGTCATCAAAACCGAGTCTTCTTTCAACCCAAAGGCTCGTGGCAGCCATGGTGAAATTGGTTTGATGCAGTTAAAACCTGATACCGCACAATGGATCGCCGAAAAAGAAGGTTTATTTTGGCAGGGACCAAAAACTCTGGAAAATCCTGTGGAAAACGTGCGAATTGGTATTACTTATTTAGCTCTTCTTCGAGAGCAATCTTCTGGTTTCGCGAATAAATATCTGTCGGCCTATAACTTAGGTTTGGCAAAGGTTCGCCGAATGTACAAAGCCTCAAAAACGCCAAAAGAATATAGCGTGCGTGTGATGAAAAACTACAAAGACATCTACAAGCGAATGATTGCGTCCCGCACAGAAGTCATTGCACAAAATTAAGTTATTTTTTCTCGGCTTTTTCTGACTTTTCCGATTTTTCTGCAGACGGAGCCGGTTTTTCACCTGAGTCGCCAGTACTTTTTGCATCATTTTTATCGATGATCTTCTCTGTTTTTTCTTTACCAAGAGTCTTTTCAGACGTGACCAAATCATTTTTTTGACCTAGTTCATAAGTCTCTAAAACCGCTTTGGCTAACGCTGAAGGTGAGGTGCCCTCTTTCATCATCCGAAGTCGACGCTCAGAATTTGCCTCTTTTGTTAGTTCAAGCTTTGCTTCTCGAATTTGCATGAGAATGGAACGCTCAAAGTCTTCCGCTACTTTTGGCCGTAATTCTGCCACCAAGTTTTCTAAAAAGATGGCGTAGGTCACTTGAGCCTGAGGCTTAAAAGCTTGCGCGTTTTCTAACGCGCCCAAAGACTCCTTCACCAAAGACTTCACGGTTTTTTCCCAGGCGCCATGTTCTTCCAATTCATTGCGTAAAGGTGGCAAAACTTTTTCAATTAAAAAATCCTCATTAGGACGAGAAAACACCGCTTGCAGCGCTTCTTTAAGAGGCATTGTTTTGTCGCCTCTTTCTTTTCTTGATTCTTTGATTTTTTCCACAATCAATTTATTCATTTGATCGAGATCCTTCAAAGCCAAACGGTTATAGGAAAACAATAATCCAGCTTGCACCGCAAACGACAACACGAGAGTCAGTAAAAAAATAATTTTTCTCATAATGAAAGAGTTTAGACTAAGGAGGAGCGTCACTCCAAGGGTCCGACGCAATGGGAAAGCGCGCAAGTCGAATTTCAATACTAAAGTCCTGCAGCAGCACGGCAGATCAAACTATTTCCATCTGTTTTTGAATTATGCCACACTAACAGGGTTTCAAAATTTACAAACCTAACGGGAGGACACAACTTGAAAACGAATTCATCATTAAAAGCAATTGTCGGATTGGCAGCAGTAGCCTTGTTCATGGGTGGCTGTGCTCCATCTTCTGATCAACTCAAAAAAGCTGTGGAGAAAGATCCAAGCATCGTATTTGCAGCTATTGAAAAGGATCCAGAAAAATTCTTTGAAATCGTGACTGCAGCTCAAAGAAAAGCGCAACAAGGCCAACAAGATAAACAAGCCAAAGAAGAAGAAGGCAAACGCGATGAAGAATTCAAAAATCCACTCAAGCCAGTGATTGAAGAAAGTCGCGCGTCTCAAGGCCCTGTTGATGCGAAAGTAACATTGATTGAGTACTCGGATTTTGAGTGCCCCTTCTGCTCTCGCGGATACCAAACAGTAAAAGAAGTGCAAAAAGAATACGGTGCAAAAGTCCGTTTCATCTTCAAACATTTGCCTTTAGATTTCCACCCGAAAGCTCTTCCTGCTGCGAAGTACTTCGAAGCAATGGTTCGTCAGAGCCCAGAAAAAGCTTATAAATTTCATGACCTCGTGTTCGAAAATCAAAATGATTTGCGCTCAAAAGGCGAAGCCTTCATGAAAGAAACTGCAAAAAAAGCAGGCGCTGACATGAAGAAACTTGAAAAAGATTTGCAAGATCCAAAACTCATGGAGCGAATCACTGCTGACATGGAAGAAGCGAAAAAATTCGGCTTCAACGGAACTCCTGGATACATCATCAATGGTGTTTCTCTTCGCGGAGCTTATCCATTCCCAGAATTCAAAAAAATCATCGACCGTCATTTGGGTGTGACTGCTGACGCCGGCGCCGCAAAACCTAAAGAAACCGACAAAAAATAAGCGCCTTAAAGCGATTAAAGTCGATAAAAAACAAAAAACCCAGCTTCCATGCTGGGTTTTTTGTTTTTTAAGCCGCAAAATCACATTGATTTCATAAGCCTCGTCCCCTATTCTGAGCCCCATTTTCAAACCGATGCGGCCGTAGCTCAGCTGGATAGAGTACCTGGCTTCGAACCAGGGTGTCGGGAGTTCGAATCTCTCCGGCCGCACCAACCTAGCCTCACTCAAACAAAAAGTTCCAATTTTTAGAAATTTGTAAACAATAACAAATATTTACAAGCAAGAAGCTCTCTTAGCTCGTCGAAGCTCAAATCATTCTAAATCATAGCTAATCATGGGGTCAGTAGTGACTCTGTAGTTGAGTGCTGTAGTTGGATTTGCAGCTTTAAGTGTGGGGTTGCACTTGACGGCACACCATTACTACAGTTTCTTTAGATTCATTTAAAAACACCTGTGACATCAAGGACTCACTTTATGAATGAAGGTAATTATAAAACCGTAAAACAATATTTGGGTGTTGAATTACTCAAATACTCACTTAATTATCCTGAAAATATAAAATGGGATGCTTCAGCTACTGAGCTTAATTTAAAGGACATTCAAAAATACGCGTTAGGCGTGCTCCTAGATACGACTACAAAGGCTAGAATCCAATTTATAAATGAGGGTGGTTTTGGAGACGGCTTTGCATTCGTCATAGACAGGTATTCAATAGGCGATGAGAATATATTTACTTATTGCCGAAAACTTTGTGGCGGCGCCATACCCTACTCAACAAATGAAGATGCTTTACTCTCATTTGTTGAAAAAATTGCGATCCGAGAATATCCAAATCTACTTTTAACAATCATCAATAACCCATTTGCCTCTCGCTTCAATTTAAATATGACAAACCGCCAAGAGCAAGACGAGTTTATCAAGTTAGTAAAGGGTGATACTTTAAACAAGCTAACAAATTCTCAAGAGAATTTAGATTACTGTTTTATGTTTGAGACCACCAACAAATTAAGTTTTTCCAGACAAGTATGCCTTGCTTGCGACATTATTATATCAAGAGCGTTCCAAAATTGTTGCAATAAGATGGCTTATGCTATTGATGACCTCTTAAAAGAAATAAACAATTCGATTAACAGCCTGAGGTCTCTTTCAAAAAATGAGGAGGCCATTTTCTCTATGTTCATTGGAGTACAAGGAGTTGTTTTTGATAAGATAAACTCAATTGATCTCTCAAATTGCGTCTTCCGAGCTCTTGATAGTCGTGGAAATCCAGGGACACATTCTAACTCAATACTGACGACACATTCTGAAGAGGGTGTTAGTTTTATTTCTGGCGGAGTTATTGAGATAAAATACACAACCAAGGTGGAGCACCTAGGAGGCAACTGCGGCCCAGCTCTCTCTCAACAGCTTTTTCTGTTCGCAAATCAGTGCTTTGAAAACATAAGATTTGCTCTATGTTTTTCTTTAAATGAGGATTATTCATTCCCTCATAAATTTATAGAAAATGGATTTCCACTGGTTATGCTGGGAAACTATCATCCTTTTGGAGATTACCCAAAAAAATACTTAAAGATAGCTCCAGGGTCTATTGTAGACTTTAAGTACTGGTATCAAGCACTTTCAACAGTCGATAGAAAACATATACAAGTACCTCTCGCACGTTTAAAATATGCTATTTATGAGCGAGATACCCCTGAAGATTCAATTGTCGACGCAATAATTGCTTGGGAAAGTATTTTTAGCTCAAGAACTGATACTACACGACATGTAACAAACAGTATCGCTCGCTTTTTAAAACAAGAAAATGAACGGGCACCATTCCTAAGGAAATTAAAGAATTTTTATGGGTTGAGAAGTGATTTAGTTCATGGCAGGAAAAATGAGCTATCGAAAGAAGATAGAGAACAGATTCGATCAGAAACAATTCGTATTGGTTTAGAATGTCTCAAAAAACTAATTTCAGAACCGGATTTGTTAAAACTGAAGCCAGAAGAACGCGTGAAAAAAATCATGCCGACACCAAATCGAGTAAATATGTTTTTTGAGTATTTACGAAATAAATTTTGATAAATAGCGCTCTTTCTACGAGTGCCTAAAATTATCATATGAGTTCTCCGTGTTTGCATACATAAATATTAAGATAAAGGATTGGTGGCTGATTTCATCGTGATCCACCACCGGCTTTCATTCGAGTGCACCAGCGGAGCGGCAGCGACGTGATTATTAATTGAGCATTTTATCCTGATCAAGTTTTTTTCCTACAGGAAGCGTAGTTTGCAATTTTTCCCTAT
>CAIYID010000019.1 GCA_903926205.1 uncultured Bdellovibrionales bacterium | reverse complement strand
TACGATTGATGTGGCCTATCGATTTTTTTCAACACCTCAGCGTCGTTTCATTGTGGCCGACACTCCTGGTCATGAGCAATACACGCGCAATATGATTACAGGAGCTTCCACGGCGGATCTTGCGGTGATTCTTGTGGATGCAAGGAAGGGGCTGCTCACGCAAACATGGCGTCATGCTTATCTTTGTTCGCTCATGGGAATTCGGCACTTGGTTTTAGCGATTAACAAAATGGATCTGGTTAATTATGACTCAGCTGTTTTTTCGAAAATACAGCAAGATTTTGCTCAAGCAACCGCGATGATGAATTTTAAAACGAGCATCGCTATTCCTCTTTCTGCTCTCAAGGGTGACAATATCACGGAACGCTCTTCTCAGACGCCTTGGTACCAAGGGCCTTCCTTGATGGGTTATCTTAATCAAGTTGATTTTGAGTCTGCGTTTGATACGCAAGGCGATTTGAAAAAGATTTCTAAAGAAAATAGATTTATTTTTCCAGTTCAATTGGTGAATCGACCGAATTCTTCATTTCGAGGATTTTCGGGGAGTATTGCTGAAGGTCAAGTATGCGTTGGTGATGAGGTTCATGTTTTTCCCTCCGGAAAAACCGCCAACGTCGCTTCGATTTTCATTGGCGCAGAAGCGCGTGTGAAGGCTCGCGCTCCAGAGGCGATCACTTTGACCTTAGATCAAGAGATCGATGTTTCTCGTGGAGATGTATTTTCGCTCGCCAAAACCCCTCTCGAAACCACCGATCAGTTTCAAGCCACGATTGTTTGGTTGAGCGAGGAGCCCGGGCTTCCAGGGCGGAGTTATGACCTCAAACTGGCCACGCAATGGACGCAAACTACACTCACGCAGATTAAATACAAAGTGGACGTGAATTCCTTAAATCGAGAAGCGGCAACTGTCCTCGGACTTAATGACATTTGCGTTTGCACGTTAGCAACGAATAAGCCGTTGGTTTTTGATAAGTTCGCAACATCAAAAACTCTGGGCGGATTTATTTTAGTCGATCGTTTTTCAAATGCCACGGTGGGCGTAGGGATGATCAATCACAAGCTTCGTCGAGGAAAAAATATTCGAAGACAGCCTCTCACCGTTAAGCGCAGCGATCGTGAAAAACTTAACGGGCACCCGGGTAAGGTTATTTGGTTTACAGGATTATCTGGCGCGGGAAAGTCTTCATTAGCCAATAAGCTTGAAAGCGAATTGCATGTGCAGGGTTATCGAACCATTCTTCTTGATGGCGATAATATTCGTCACGGGCTCAATAAAGATCTAGGTTTTACGGACGCGGATAGAGTCGAAAATGTACGACGAGTGGCGGAAGTTGCTAAGCTGATGCTGGAGGGGGGACTCGTAGTCATTATTGCCTTAATTTCTCCTTTCAAACAGGAGCGACAAATGGCAAGAGCTTTGATCGGAGAAAATTCTTTTATTGAAGTTTACATCAATACACCTTTGGCCATTTGTGAAGCTCGTGATCCTAAAGGACTTTATCGAAAAGCGAGAAACGGAGAATTGCCGAATCTTTCTGGAATAGGCAGTGTCTATGAGGCGCCTGAAAATCCGGAACTGACAATCAATGGCTCCGGAGCCGAGATCAATGATCGGATGCTGGAGCTACTTTCCGGCTTGAAGAGTTTTGGTCTTATTTCCGGCACAAGAAAGTCGTAAAGCTATTTGTAGTTGTAATCTGAATTTTCAACTCTAGAAATTCTTATTATCCACGCAAGTTCAACGAGTTGCTTCAGGCCGCTGCATCGGGTTTTTTTGGTACTTTTGGTTCGAATAGACTTGAATTTGGGGTGACCGACGGGGGTTGAACCCGCGACACTCGGAATCACAATCCGATGCTCTACCAACTGAGCTACGGCCACCACAAGGTACTATATCGACTGAGGAATATAAACACAGACTTGAAAATATGCAATGGTTTCAAGTCAGCTTTTGAGAAAAATTCTAAAAAATGTCGGTTCTCTGGGTTTTATGACGCCTTATTTTTCTTTATTTTTTAATGGAGCGGGGTTATTCGTCAGTTTCACACTTCACAGAGGTCAAACACGGCCGGAGGATTTTATGGGATTTAAACTAAAAAACACACTGAAAGTTGCTTTATTGGCGATTCTTTTCTCGCCAGCAGCTCATTCTGATTTGCCAGCAATGACGGCGGGACAACAGCTTGAGTTCAAGCGTGATATTCAAGTTTGCTCTTATTGTCATAGCCCGGTAGGAATTGCGGAATACGGAGCGGCTCGCTTAGAAGGTCAGCCCACTGGCTACTTAGAGGCTCAAATTAACAGTTTTATCAGTCACAAAAGGAATAATCCTTTAGCTCGTGATTTGATGTGGGGAACTTTTGATCGAATGGACCCTAAGTTGATTCCTTATTTTGCGGAGTATTTTTCGAAACAAGAGATCAAATCAAACTTGAAAGCAAAACCGGTTTTAGTGGCTCAGGGAAAAGATATTTATTTGAACGGAATTCCTAGCAAGAACATTAAGGCTTGCCAACTTTGCCACGGTGAAGATGCGAAAGGCCACGGAACAACTCCACGCTTAGCTTCTCAAGAGAAATCCTATGTGATTGATCAATTCCTTGATTGGCAAAATAACTACCGAAATTATTCATCAACCATGGTTGAGATTTCAAAAGCTCTTGATGAGCAAGAAATTCTTGCCGTCTCTGAATACGTGAGTTCACTGTAATTTTTCAAATAAGTTGATTCTTTAGATAATAATTAGGAACGTCATAATAAATAACGACGTTCCTTTTTTTTTATTGGAGGTTCCAATGGAATGGTTTAAAAAACTTTGGAGTCACCCGCAAAAGTTTGGCGAGCAAGATTGGGTGCGTGCCCAAGTGATCGCAAAAGAGTTAGTAGAGGTTGCTCAATTAAAACCAGGCACTAAAATTCTAGATATGGCTTGCGGACAAGGCTTAACAACTATTGCTTTGTCTCTTTTTAATTTTCAAATCGAGGGTCGCGATTATTCACAACCGATGTTGGATTTTGCAGCAGAGCATTGCAAAGAGCACAAAGTAAAGGTCCAATTTTCCTGCCAAGATATGAGGACTGTCACTGACCAGCAGACTTTCGATGTCGTGATGTTAAGAGATGTCATCTGGGGGATCTTTGACAAAGAAACCAACAGAGATCTTTTGCGGCGATTGAAAACTGCGCTTAAGCCAAATGGTAAAATTATTTTAGAGGTTTATAATAAGTCAGCGGCGATTGAGCAACAGCCCCTTGAAGGCTTTTTAACTGTGGACCTTGCAATGAGCAGGCTCACTGGGAAAGCTCCTTCGCAGAACGGTGGAGAAGAAACAACAATATCGGTCGAAATTTTATCGAGCTCTGAGTGGTTGGAAGTGATGTCAAAAATCGGTTTTTCCAATGTTCAAGTGGTTCCAATCTTGCCATACCGAAAAAAGGGCTTGGACGCCGCATCTAGTTTGATTAACCTCGTGATTGGAACTAATTAAATTTTATAAAATTGAACGGTTATTTACTTGCCGCTGGCGCCCACGTTGATAAATATTGATTCACGACTTGGCTTGCGGCTTGGGCGCGTTGTTGCTCATTTTTCAAATCAGCAGCGCTTGCAGAAACGGCTCCTGCGGAAGCTTGGCCCACTGCTAGATCCTTATCAATTCCGGTGCGAATTGACTTCCAAACCGCAAGAGCTTGGGTTGGGTCCACGGCTGTTGTCATATCCAAGTCCATGGGAGCAGGCTTGTCTCCGGCTTTTTCGGCGACATGCAATTGGGGCTTAACAATCGCCTTAATTTGGTCAGGTCGAGTGAGTTTCGCCACGAAATCTAGTTTCCTAGCGTCCTCAATAGCGTACTCAACTTTTCCAATATTAGATAGAGGCCCTGCTAAATCCAAATTGGCCAAAAATATATCATTAATAAATTTTGCTCTTAATGCCAAAAAGGCTTGGGCTTCAGCTCGGAAATTTCCCGCTGATTTTAATTTGCTGCTGTTGATTTCTCGAGCAATGATTTCACCGACAGTGTCCTTTTTTGGATTCGCTGGATCCTTATCTAAATCCTGAGGAGCAAAACCGGCAATGATTGAAAGAATGGTTACCTTCACCATTTTTTCTTGCATAACATTCGTTAATTCTTGCGATCCGGCGATATAAGGCAATGTATCTCCAGTTTGCAAATTCTGACCTAAATCAAGCTTCGCTTCGTTGAGTTCCTTCAGCGTGTCTTGAAAATAAAGCATGAGTTCATCGACTGAGGCTTCTTCGGCAAAGGCTTTGCCATATTTCATGAGCTTGAATGGAGCTGGATTTAACTCATCCCAATTGTTCTTATCATTCAAGCCATCATCAGCTAATTTCATTGTTTGATTGTGAATTCCGGCATTTGTTTTTCCCATGCCGGCGTTCATCTCGCTGGTTGTTTGAGCCATTCCTTTAGTCGTTGAGCTCATCGAATCCAAAGTGCTTGGCATCTCGACCAAAGCATTAATTTTATCACAGCCCACGTTCACAAATAAAAGAGGTATTAGAAATATAATTTTTTTCATAAATCATCCTTTGTCGGCAAGTTGTACTTTCAACTTGCGCTTAATTTTTGTCCGTGTTTGTCCGTGGGCAAAAAACAATTAAAGTCCTTGCAAGATCTGTTTTTTCAGCTCAGTCACGCCAGAGTCCGCGCCTTGACCAATCCAAAGTGCCAAAATTTTTGAAGCGAGTGATTTATCAGCTCCGCCAGCCAAAGAAGTGACAACTCCTTTTTGGTTTTGAAAGCTCAGAGTCTCTGTTCCGTCAGCGTTTTTAGTTAACAAAAACACCAAAACATCGTTTGTATTGATATCGCCACCTACAGAAATTGCGTTCAATAAGCCTTGAATCGCAGGTGTATTCATATCGATATTGTTTGCGTTGAAGCCTTCACGGAAAGCTGTCATCAATTGATCAGCTGAAACTGAGCGAACAAAAGTCATAGTGAATGCGTTCGCATTATTGTTGTTTAGTTGAGTTAATAACTCAGAAGAATCAAGCTTAACTTGGCTGGCATTATCCGTTAAAAGTTGTCCAACATAAACTTTTGCATTGATAAATAACACTTTTTTAGAGCGAAGGCCTGCTCCAAGAGTTGTTAAATTAATTGACTGACCATTTAATAGAGTTGCAACAGCACCTGCATTGACAGACACGTTTTCAACCGTCTTTTTTACTTCTCCAGTTGCCTTTAACAAGGCCAACGAGCCAGCATTTGCCACCATTGTTGATAATGCGATCGCTGCAATCAAAATTAATTTTGTCATATAACCCCCCGGTTATGTTTTTTAAAAGTGGGCGCAACATACTTGAAAATAAGTCATTTAGAAAGAGGGCTGAAAAAAATCCAAAATGACTAAAAAAATGACTAAAAATTGGTTAATTTGCCTTTGTAAGCACATTTTAATGGTTTTTTTAAAGATTTTTCCAGGGAGCACCCTTCTTTTCTCATTGGACAAACCCCTAGTCTTGTTTCACACTAGTTTGTGTTTCACATTGGATTCACGTGAAAAAGCTTAAAATAACCCTGTCACTCGGAGGATAAAGAATGGCAAAAGCAAAAAAGAAAACGACGACTAAAAAAGCAGTGAAAAAAACCACTGCGAAAAAAACTCCAGCAAAAACTGCTGCGAAAAAAACAGCGGCAAAAAGAAAACCAAATGCAGCTTTTATGAAGGCTTTAACTCCTAGTGAGCATCTGGCACAGATCGTAGGAAGCGTCGCTTTGGCTCGTACTGAAGTTGTGAAAAAACTTTGGCAATACATTAAAAAACACAAACTTCAAGATCCTAAAAATATGCGAAACATCATTGCAGATGATGTTTTGAAACCAATTTTCGGCGGCAAGGCCGTTGTTTCAATGTTTGAAATGACTAAATACGTTTCTAAGCACTTGAAATAAATATTATTGAGGCCCACCGCTCGCAAAGCGACGGTGGGTGAGCCTACTAAGGACTGGGCTAGGTTGTATGATAGGCCGTTCCAAGATAACATTCACTTAAAGCAAGTGACATTAGTGTCATTGCAACAGAGGGATGCCTGTGACTCAACTTAAGATGAGCTTTGTGTTTTTTCTTCTTTTTCTTACCAGTTGCGATAGCGTAAAAAATGCCCTCGGTATGAATCAGAGTTCGAATTTAAGTAGCAATAACTCTTCCCCTACGACTTTAACTCCTCAGTCCTGCTCATCTCCTCAAACTCGTGTTATCGATTATGGCTCTAAGGGAAACACGACAGGTGTTCAGCGTGGTATTTGGTCTGACACGAAGGTGATTCCCTCTAGTCAGTATCCTGCGACGGCTTATTATGATGGCTCAGCAACAGGCGGAACGGCTTCGATTAAAGTTTCTTACTGGGATGGTTATAAATTTAGTGTTGAGAACGTTGCGGCTGACACTTTTGTGGCGGCAGGATCTGCAACATGGGTGAAGTTGGCTTTCTTGGGCGTTGGAGCCAATGCCGGAAGGCCCATCATTGTTTGGTCGACAGGAGCAACAACAATCAAAGCCGCAATTCGGAGTGCTGCTTTTGGAGCAACAGGAACCTGGTCTGCATCCGTTATTGATACTGTCGCAGGGGCTGCAACGAGGAATGCTAGTATTTCGGTGAGTCCTTTGGATCATGTCTCCGTTGTTTATGCGACAAATTCAACAGCGGCTGGTCGAGTGCGTTTTATCTATTGTGATGCTCCCTGCACAGCTTTGTCTGGCTTTGTGACAATGACAGCAGCCGCTGACACCGTGGAAAATACGGCTCAAGCGACCAATATTGCAGGCATTGATACGGCTTGGTGCCAGTTCAATTCAACAACCTATTATCCGGCGGTTGTATATCACGGAAATGCGGCGGCAAACATTAGATATGCCGTTTGTGCAAATGCCGCGCTCACCTCTTGCCAAACATCAGCAGGTTGGACGGCGAGCAATGTGGTTGCGAATGCCACACCAGTTGGAATGTCGATGTATATAAGCGCAACAACCAATCAGGATTTGGTGCGCGTCTTGGTTAAGCCGGCGGCGGCTACGGCCTTAACAACATACACTTCTGCGGCAGGGTGTTCTGCTCCTGGTGCCTTCACTGTCGGAGCGAATCTTGTCGGAGCCGCCACAGCGGGAACGGCTTGGTCTAAACTGATGAAAGATTTCGGTGGGCTATTCCATGTTGTCGCCAATGACTCCACAACGAGTCTGGTTTACATGAATAGCAACAGTGCGAATTTTCAATCAACGACATGGAATGCGGCAGGGACAATTGAGACCACCACACTTCCTGCTGTGAATGTGGGCGCGGGAGGCGCTGACATCTCTAATTCTTTTGGAATGATTTATTCTTCTTATGGTTTGGCCGCAACTCCATTCAATTTAAACATGGGAATTGTGGATGATATCACGGTGCCATCAAACAATGCTTCTGCTGTTTACTATTCAGTTTTGCCGGACAATACGGGCGGAATAAGTGTTCCTTTGCTTGCCGGAAATAAGGAGCGAAATGTGTCTGTCGCAGCAACGTCAACAGGCTATCCTGGCGTGGCTTATGTCGACCACTCGGCGGGGACCTCCGCCGCTGGACGTTTAAAATATGCCTATAGAAATGGAGCAACTTCTACAACGCCATGGTCAGTTTTCATTTTGCCGGAAGTGACAAATCCTTTGTTCCCAGCTTTGGCCTATGATCACAATAAATTGCCCTGGATTTCTTTCTATGATTCAAATAATTTTCGATATTACTTAGCAACAAATACAGTGACAGATGGAAGTGGCACTTGGACTTTTTATCAAGTGCCTCTAGGTGCTAAAGCTGCGTCTGCAACTGCTCCCGCAACAGATGACACGGCGATAGCCATGTATTACTCAGGTGGAGTGGCTCAGCCAGTGATGATTTTTATGAATAGCACGGCAGCAGGCGGTACTGGAGTTCGAGCTATACGCTTGAATCCAGTGAACGGTCAATTTGGTACATTAATCACTGTGGACGCGTTAGGGGCTTCTTTCGGAACGCGTTTAGCGGCGGATTTTGATACGAGTGGAAATATTGTGATTGCTTATTACGATTTAACAACGACCACTGTTAAATTTAATTTTTCGACAAATGGTGGAGTTTCTTGGAGGCCCGCATCGACTCAAATTTCAGCCGCAACCTACGGTCGAGAAGGAATCTCAATCAAGTTAAATCCGTTAAACTCGAAACCTTCCATTAGTTATTATCAAGCTTCATCGAATAATCTTTACTTGGCTCAATGTTCCAGCACATTGGCAAGTTGTAATAGTCTTGGCAATTGGACAACCACAAATATTCAAGGTTCGACCGCAGTTGGAGTGAGTGGTGTTACTGCGACAACACAAGAGCAAATGTTAAATTCGAGTTTAACATTTTCAAGCACGGGAGTTCCGTACATTGCGTATATGACCGGGGTTGGGCCGTCGGGCATGAATCCAGCATTGGCAATGACAGACGCAACAACTGGTTTTACGCCGACATTGCCCGTCGTTTTGGCGAGCTCTGGAACGACGGCTTCTCTTGGAGGTACCAGCCCAATTTCACTGGGTCAGTATGGAATGAGCGTGAGCGCAGTTCGAAATAGTTTGGGACAGTTTATTTCTGCTCACATAGGGCCAAACAACTGGCTTTATGCCACAACCTGTGGGGACTAGCGTCCCCTTCGATTTTTAGGTAATTATTTCGCAAGCTAATTAGCCAGGATTTGATGAAATTTCTCAAAGGTGTCCATCGCTGCCGTTTTAGCCAAATTGAGAGACTCCGGAGTCGACAAAGAAATTTCTAGTTCTTTGCGAAAAGCTTTCCAGTTGGCGGAAGTTTGTTCTTCGTGAGGGAAAAAGAACGAAATGGTTTCTCGGGAAAAACGAGGTGCCAATTGTTCATAGATTTTTTGCCCACCCATTGTTGAGCCCTCAATCACATAAATTGCTCCCATTCGAGCGGCTGGCTCATCAGGTAATTGAATATTTAAATCGTTCATAGGTGATGGCGGCTCAGCACGAAGAGCCGCAAGGCCTGCAAGTAAAAGCGGTAGTCGAGGGCGGTAGTTCAGAGAGCTCGCTGGTGTTTTGTTTACTAGCTGTGCCTCAAGTGGGCGATAGACTGAGACCATTCGGCCGAGGATGCTTGCAAGTTCGGTGGCAGAAAAATCTTCAGCGAAAACGCGATGACCAAAAGGAGTGACCTCCAATTTTTGATGAATTTCTGCAGTGAATTCACGTAAGGCCTCTCGTGCGACGCCATTTTTTTTAGTTTCCATTTTTACTCCCTCCGTCTGAATGTAAAGGAAAACGGTATATCATAATAATCTTTGGCGCAAATGGAACGAAGTCTTGATTATTAACTATAAACATTGCTGACCACTAGCGGCGAGCCGATTTTTTTTGTCCTTATAGTGAAGAAAAAGCGCGTAAAATGTTATTATTCGAAAGCGCTCGGAAGTAATGATGAATTTAAGCAGAGAGGTAACCTCAATGTCTTTGATCCAAAATTCAGCTCAGAATAATACAGTGGTATTCGAAAAAGTTTTTAAAACTTACCAGATGGGTGAAGTTTTGATTCCGGCTCTTAAGAATATTTCTATAAATATTCCAAAACAAAAATTTACAATGATCTTAGGTCCATCGGGGAGTGGAAAAACCACTCTGCTTAATTTGATTGGCTGTTTGGACCAACAAACTTCAGGACGTATCGAGGTCTGTGGTTCTGATGTTTCTCGTCTGACTGATGATGAAATTTCTGAATTTAGAGCTAAAAATATCGCATTTATTTTTCAAAATTTTAATCTTATTCCGGTGCTTTCCGCTTATGAGAATATTGAGTATCCTTTGATACTGCTTGGTATGAATCCGAGCGAACGTAGAGAAAGAACTTTGTCGATGTTGTCGAGTGTGGGATTGGTGGATCACGCGAATCATCGACCCAACCAACTCAGTGGAGGACAGAAACAAAGAGTCGCAATTGCTCGCGCGCTAGTAAAACAACCGGGTTTGGTTCTGGCGGATGAACCCACGGCAAATCTTGATTCAAAAACGGGAGCCTCGATCATCGAACTCATGCACAACATACAAGAAAAATTCGGCGCGACTTTTGTGTTTTCTACTCACGATCCGCAACTCATCTCACACGCCGAGCAGACCTTTCGAATTTGCGATGGTGAAATTCTTAATGAAACGACAGCATCGAAAGGGGGCTCACAATGAAACAGCTGCAGATTGCCGCCCGAAATATTTTTCGCAATGTTCGTCGTTCGGTGATGACAATATCGGCGATCATGGTTGGCGCCATCGCTATTTTGCTCTTTGGTGAATTTTTTATGCAGATAATCCGCGGACTTCAAACTAATTTCGTTATTCAGTCGGGCCACATCTCAATTTTCAAAACTGGGTATTTCGATTTTGGCTCCGGAAATCCTGGTGCTTATGGTATTAAGAACTACGAAGAGGTTTTAGCCACCATCACAAATGATTTTGAACTTAAACCTTTAATTAATGTCGCGACTCCCACTATTAATCTTTTCGGAATCGCTGGAAATTTTGAGGTGGAAGCTTCGAAAACTTTTTTTGGCAAAGGTCTTATTCCAGTCGATTTTAACAAAATGAGTAAATGGGACGAACACAATTTAAAATACGGAGATGTGCGGAAACCTTCGGTGATGTCTTCAGTCGATGAAACTCACGGTATTGTCGGAGTTGGTCTCGCAAAAATTCTTGGGCTGTGTGAGAAATTAAAATTGAAAAAGTGTTCGCAGATTCCCGCCAAGAGCAAAAAAGCAGAAGCCAACTTAAGCGCAAGAAATTTCGGGGATCTCGGCAAGGAGGATCTCGTCAATGAAAAAGTAGCTATAGAGCCAGAAAAACCACGCCTGGACCTTCTTGCGGCTACGGCGTCGGGCGCCCCCAATGTGGTGAGTTTTTTTGTCGACGAGGCTTCTCAGCAGGGGGTTAAGGAATACGATGACGCTTTTGTGGGAATGAATTTTAAATTAGCCCAACAGCTTTTGTTTGGCAGAAGTGAAAAACAAGCCACCGGCGTGGTGTTACAACTCAATCATACTGATGATATGGATAAAGTACGCATTAGACTTAATTCAATCTTTAAAGAAAAAAATTGGGATTTAGAAGTACGAGATCTTCTGGAACTTCAACCTTTTTACAAACAAGCGGTAGGTATGTTCACGTCCATCTTCTCATTTATCGCTGTGATTATGGCCGTTATTGTTCTTTTTACCGTTGTAAATACGATGACTATGAGTGTGATGGAAAGAACAAACGAAATAGGAACTCTTCGCGCCATTGGAGTTAAGCGAAAAGGCATCACGGAGCAATTTGTTCTTGAAGGTTCAATTTTAGGAATGATTGGTGCCAGCCTCGGAATTATTTTAGGCTCTATCATTGGAACAATGGTTAATCATTCTGGCTTTATGTGGCTCCCACCTGGACAGGCAGAGGCTATTCCACTCAGAGTTCTGACGACGGGAGTCTCTGGGATTATTTTTTCAATTTGGCTAGGCCTGGTAATTATGGCGACAGTTGCGGCTTGGATTCCGGCAAGACGAGCTTCAAAAATGAAAGTGGTCGATGCGTTGGGACACATATGAAAAAAAAACAAAATATTTACATTATTTTTTATCTTACAATTTTTGTTTCGTGTGCGAGTTTTGCAGGAGAAAATCCCTCGGCTCAGGAGCTTGTTAAAAAAGCAGATGAAGTTCGTAATCCCAAGAAGCCCTTTCGCTTGGATAATAAACTCACTGAGTATCAATCAGGCCTCGTAAAAAATAACATGAGCTTAGTCGTCTACTCGAAGGAGGATGAAACTTCGGGTCAATATAAGAGTGTCGTGATTTACAAAGAACCTGCTCGCGACTTAGGAAAAACGGTTCTCTTGAATGGGACTAAAATGTGGTTTTATGACCCCTCATCCAAGGCCAGCGTTCGAATTTCTCCGCAGCAAAGACTTATTGGGCAAGCCTCTGAAGGTGACGTTGTAACAGTCAATCTCGCAAAAGATTATCAGGCGAAATTATTAGGCCAAGAGTCTTTGGAGGATGCTGATCATAAAAAGAAAAAATGCTGGCATCTTGATCTTTCTCCTGCCAAAGACGATGCTGTTTATAATCGTATCGAGTATTGGGTGGAAGAAGGCACTTATTATCCCGTGAAAGGAAAATTTTATTCAGATAGTGGGCGACTTCTTAAGATTGCTTATTACCATAATTATGAAATGCAAATGGGAGCGCTACGACCCACCGAAGTTATTATCATTGATGCTGTGAATTCAAAAATGGTTACGACAATGAATTTTTCTAATTATCGAGAAAAAATCATTCCTGAAAATTGGTTCCAACGGGATTTTCTTTCTCACCTCAAAGCGGACTGATTGATGAAATTGGAGTCCTCCTTCATCATCTTAAGTGTTCTTTTAGTTTCGCAGGGGAGTTTGGCGCAAGAGAACTCAGACCTAGATTTAATTCCAAAAGCGATTTCTAAAAAAATTGTCGAATCGACGAATAATCCAGAAAAATTAGAAAACTTTAAACAAAAAATTTTTTTGGAGAAAACGGCAACGACTTGGTCGAACAAGTCGAATTTGCTAGTTCCAGTTCCAACCGCACAATCCAATTATCAAAGTTTGACCAGTCTTGATTACTTAGGTGAATACCGAGCCAATGACCAATGGGTTTTTTACCTGAGTAATAAATTGAATTTTATCTATGATGATAGCGTGACTTATCCCAGCCAAGCCAACTATCGAAATGATTTAAGGGAATTGTATTTATCGGCAGAAGTGAGTCCCAATTTATTTATCGGAGCGGGTAGGGTCAATGCAAGAAAAGGAGTCGCGCTCGGTTTCAATCCGACGGATTTCTTTAAACCCCGCTCTGCCGTTATTCAGTCCTCCATTGATCCTTCGGCAACGAAGGAAAATCGTTTGGGAGTTTTGCAATTTCAGTTGGAAAAAATATTTGAGAATTCCTCAGTCTCATTTTCTTTTGCTCCGACACTTCAGTCCGCTTCACCAATTATCAACGCACCAACATCTACTTTTGATCCTAGATTTGGTCAGACCAACTATTGCCATCGCGGGCTTTTAACTATGAGTGCTGATTTTTTTGATTTGGCTCCGCAGCTTTTGATTTTTAGTGATGACCAAGGGGCCCACCTAGGCTTGAGCGCTAGCCATGTCACGGGCACAAGTTTTGTTTTTTATCTGGAATGGGCCGGGGCCAATTCTCAGAATTTAACCACACGAGCTTTGCAGTTTGGGCAGAAAACAGGTTCTTTGCCTCTCGGAATTCCGAATCTTCCGCAAACAAACACTCTTTCTTTTTTTCAAAATGATGTGAGTCTCGGTGGTTCTTGGACCAGTTCAGAAAAATTCACGATCAACTTGGAATATCATTACCACCAAGCAGGATTGACTCAAGATGACTTTTCAAATTGGAACGCCTTGGGCTCTTCCTCTTCGCTACTGGTAAGTCAACTTTGGTATGTTCGGCAGTACGCGAATGATCAACAAGAGCCTCTCACACAAAGTGAATTTTTTATTCGATTGGATTATCCAGATCTTTTTTTCAATCATCACAATTTAGATCTGGTTTCGTTTATTAATTCTTTTGACGGCTCTTCGGTGACTCAACTATCAAGCCAATATCAGCTCTCAGAGGCTTGGACTTTTGCCGGATATTTTACTGTCTTTGCAGGAGGTCCTACAACTGTTTACGGGAGTCTTCCGGTTAACAATAGTCTGAGTGGAAAAGTTAGTTATTATTTTTAGTTATTTCATTCATGGATATTGACTTACTTCTGACGTTTCTTCTCTGTGCCTTGCTCAGCATGAGAAAAACGCCGCCAAATGATATTATTCAGATCGTTAGTTAGTGAACATCGATTTCAATTTACAAGTGACGTTGAGCGCCTCATTGTCAAAGAAGTAGTCAGTCATCCTAAGGCGAACTCGAAACTATCTCCACACCGGATTGGCACAACTCTAGCTTAGAAAGATCATCTGACAAATTATCTGATTTAGTCACTCGCAGAAAGAGGTCGCCTTATGAGTTCTATGAAATCACTAATGAACATCGTTGTTCCAGTAGGTCTTGTCTTTTCTTTAAATGTTTTCGCGATCACAGGCGACGTCTCTACCCAGCTCAATCGCTTTTTGGAATCGAGTGATCCTATGCCAGCAAAAGGTGCGTTCGCTGGCCAATTTGTTGAAAATGTTAAAAGTCGAACTCTCGTTATTCTTTCTTCAGTGGCTGATTTCATCGTGATCCACCACCGGCTTTCATTCGAGTGCACCAGCGGAGCGGCAGCGACGTGATTATTAATTGAGCATTTTATCCTGATCAAGTTTTTTTCCTACAGGAAGCGTAGTTTGCAATTTTTCCCTAT
>CAIYID010000018.1 GCA_903926205.1 uncultured Bdellovibrionales bacterium | reverse complement strand
TACGATTGATGTGGCCTATCGATTTTTTTCAACACCTCAGCGTCGTTTCATTGTGGCCGACACTCCTGGTCATGAGCAATACACGCGCAATATGATTACAGGAGCTTCCACGGCGGATCTTGCGGTGATTCTTGTGGATGCTGGAGCTACTTTCCGGCTTGAAGAGTTTTGGTCTTATTTCCGGCACAAGAAAGTCTTGAAAAAATCTACAACTTGTTCGGATGTCTTTCGGTATCCAATTCTTTCAACACGGCATCAAAGTCATAATCAAAAATATCTTTGTGATGATTGAAGTTGCGAAAGTCCACTTGTTAAACTCAGCGTACCTATTCGCAAAAAACTGGACCTACAGCATGAGATACTTGGGAGGAAACAGGAAAATTACGGTTGTTTGCCATATTTGTCATTGTTAGGATCAATTAACGTAAAAAACTACTTCAGGAGGAAGCGTTATGAATATTTTAGGAAGCTTATTAAGAGGTCAAAAGCTACGGCGATCTGTTGTTGCAGTCATTTTATTATTGGTAAGTGTTATTACAAACGCGGCAGATTCAGAGTCAGTACCAGGCGAGTATTTAGTAAAAATGAAAGAAACGTCAGGAGCCATGAAGCTAAAGTCATCTCAACAAGATTTGAGCGCACATCTTGGTGCTCATATTAAAAATCATATTAAGACTGGAAATTTAGTCGTTGTTCAGCGTGCCAGCATGGAAACGACAGTGTCCGCGATCGCAAGTTTAAAACAAAGTCCATTGGTAGAGTACGTAGAGCCTAATTACATTTATCATATTAGCAAAAAACCAACTCAGGGAGACTATCCTCTTTTGTGGGGTCTTCATAATATTGGCCAGAGAGACAAAGATGGAACTGTTGGCAAAGAAGGAGTCGATATTGATGCAGAAAGTGCCTGGGATATTACGACTGGAACAGATGAAGTTTTAGTGGCGGTGATTGACACTGGTATCGATTACACTCATTCGGACCTTGTACGAAATGCGTGGACAAACCCAGGTGAGACAGGGTTTGATTCAAACGGCAAAGACAAATCAAAAAATGGAATTGATGATGATGGAAACGGTTATATCGATGACCTTCATGGATATAACTTTTCTGATCCAAAGAAAAAAAACAGAGATCCAATGGATGACAACGGTCATGGAACTCATTGTTCAGGAACAATTGGTGGCAACAGTAAGGGCTATCAAGGTATTATTGGCGTGAATTGGAATGTCAAAATTGCAGGAGTGAAAGCCTTTGATGATAGTGGTAATGGAACGACCGAAGATTCGATTCTGGCCATTGATTATGCAATAAAAATTGGAGCAAAAGTCATGAGTGCTTCTTGGGGTGGCGGTGATTTTTCTCAAGCCCAACAAGAGGCCATTGAGAGGGCCAATAAAGCCGGGGTCATTTTCATCGCAGCAGCTGGTAATGAAGGATCAGACAATGACAAAAAACCAACATATCCTGCGAATTATCCAGTGGATAATATCGTTTCTGTTGCGGCCATTGATAATCAAGGAAATATGGCGTACTTTTCAAGTTACGGAGCGAAAACTGTGCATATAGCAGCTCCTGGTGTAAATATTTTCAGCTCTGTTTTATTAGGTCACCATGAAGCTTGGTCAGGGACTTCAATGGCAACACCACATGTGTCTGGAGTGGCAGCACTGTTGGCCTCTCATGAACCAAACTTAACAAATTTGCAAATTAAGCAACGTTTGATTTCTACGGCACGGGCATTAAAAGGATTATCTGGACAAGTCTCTTCAGGAGGAATGGTTAACGCTTACAACGCATTAACAAAAAATACTGCCGAGGCAAATCTGCAGTAAGGTTTTTTAGATTTCTCATCAATTTTAGTTGAAACCGATCACGCCTGTTGTGAAAATTAAGTCAGTAACTGGAGGGACTAAAAATGTTTGCCAAGATTTTGCATAGTTGTGTGTGTGGATTGGGATTTGGTGTGATCGCATTGGTGGTGACTTCGCAGTCACCAGCATTAGCCTCTCCTGTTAAATCCTGTGGTCTGTACGAACTCCGAGGCTGGGTGCGAGTGCCAAACACGGACTATTTCTTAGTTCTCAATGAAAAATCCCAATCTGAAATACGTTTGAAGATTCCCTTTCGCAAAGACATGAAACTTTTTGGGTTTATAGATCGTTTTGTCGAAGTTCAAGCAAAACTCCTTCAGCCAATGGACGGGACTGAAGGCGAGCTTTCTGAAGTCCTTGAAGCCAAGCTGGCACGACCTCATTTGTGGGTCGAAGGTGGCGAACCTGAGCTGAAACTGCTGAAGACTCAAGCTTGCGAGGATAAGAATCGTAAATAAAGCCCAGACGAATAGACTTTAGATGAGTATTTTTATTAATAATATTTTAGTTCAATTTGATGGTGGCTTATCACTTTATTTTTTCTTGCGAATGACGGATTATGAATAAATGATTAAACTTATTTTGTCTTTTGTTATTTTTGCTCACGCGGACTTATCTGCTCAAAATCCTCCGAAGCAGCTTTACATTATTGGCGGTTCCGGTGATCCTTCCTCTCAGCTAGACACAATTTTTGATCCCGCCTTTAAAACTGTTTTAGGCTTTTTACAAAATTCCAATTGGCAGGCCTCGGTCCGTTACGATGGTGGTCATCCAACGACTGATAAAATGTTGAAAGCATCAGAGACCCTCATTAAGGATCAGGGTTCACTCACTGAGGATTCATTCAACAAAACACTGGATCAAATGAAAAGACAGGCACAGTCTTTAACCTCTGGCGCACAGATGATGATTTTTATCAACACTCATGGAGAAGCAAAAACTGAAAACTCGAATATCAAAACTCATGGAATATCAGTTTTAAAAAATAAATCAGATTTAAAATCTTCGGGTGCTGACAAACTTGTTGATTTGGATGGTTTGAAAGACATCATTGAGACTGCGAATCGTCGTGGGATTAAAATTGCGGTTGTGGATATGAGTTGTCATTCAGGAAACACACAGACATTAGCCAATGATAAAACTTGTGTTATTTCAGGCACAGCGGCTAATTTAAAAATGCACACTAAATTTTCTGAAAATTTTGTAAAAAATATGAAGACGGGTGAAAATTTGGAGTCTGTGTATTTATCTGCACGAAGAGAAACTCCACAGGCTACTTTACCGATGATTTCGACTGCAGCGGGAAAAACTTTGTCGGTTCAAGAACAATCTCTTACTGGATTTCTGACATATCAAGATGTTTATGACAGCAAAAATGATAATTTGACTCCTTTGGTGGTTGAAGAATCACTGACTTGTAAAAGTCATGAGAGCCCCCTTAATCGTTTGCAAACATTAAAGAAAAATTTAGCTGTTGCTTTTAAAGATATCCCTCATGGTGACCAAGATCCTGACTTGCTTGCTTTTCAAGGGCTTGTAGAAAAATATCAAAAATTACAAACAGAAATCGAGAATGAGCTAAGCACGAAATTTCCTAAATTAGATAAAGAGGAAAGTATTGAAATAAAGTATAAGGACCAGATCGGTCAGAGTATGACTCTTAATACGACGTTCAGTTGGAAAGATTTAATTATAAAAGACTGGGACCGAGAAGAACAAGCCTTTCGATCTAGAGCGAAAAGCGAGCAAAACACAACTAATCAGATTTTTTTTACGACCCAGGCCGACTTCAGGAAGAAATGTTCTGAAAAGAGAGAAGAGATTTATTCTAAATACCCTGATTTGAGAAACTATCAGAATATTATAGATAATGCTGTTAAAAAAATTGGGTACTCGGAACAACTGGCATTTAACATAGCCACCGCTGAGCGCAAAGTTTATCAAAAACTCTACGAGAAAGAATCCATGAAATCTTCTTCCAATGCCTGCAAAGATTTCGTGCTCTAATTAGGTGTAATAAGTAAATAATTTTCAGATGTTTGCTGGAGCTTTTCGGAGAAGCTGGCGTTTTGAGGTGTGCATACTAAATCACCGGGTTCTAGCTTTTTGGATAGGAAATCAACAGTGGCAGAAACTGGTCTCGGAGCATAATTTTTCGTGGTCCAAAAAAAGTTAATCGCGCTTAAGCTAGGTGACAGGCTCTCGGCTGCTCAAGGGATCAACCGTCGAAAATCGCACCTATTTAAGATCGGGACTTTCTCGGGGGATTTAATTCTTGGCTTAAAATCAGACTGAATATTCATTTTTCTGATGGCATGTGCGGTTTTAAGTTTATTAGAAAATCGGATTATGATTATCTGATTTCTCATTTTAACCCCATGTCTGATGGATGGTTTTTTAATTCTGAACTTTTGATTAAAACAGAAAAATTAAAAAAGAAAATTGTTGAAATTCCTGTTAATTGGAAAGATGACGGCGACTCCCGCGTGAAAATATTTAGAACTGTCAAAGAATATTTGCTTGAAATCGAGCGAGTTAAAAAACAACTGAAGACTTTGGCATAAAGTTGTGACCAGTTCCTACGTCGCTACATTTTTATACTCTTCAGCCTTCCTCAGATTCCTTTTGATTAAGAAAATAAGCGATTTCCTCTTAGCTTTTATAGTGGCTTGTCTTTGGACTTATAGAGAAAAAAACCCAAAAATTAAAGTCTCCAAAACCTGTAAAAATGCTATCGACTTAAAAAATCAAAATAAATCATTAGGGAAGTAACAGTCGTTGAAGGAGATAACCTAACGGCTCAACCTTGAAAATCTCAAGGCAGAGACAAATAATCTCCAATTGTCCATGTATAAACTTTAGTCGTGATTTTTCTTTTCTTGAGTTCTTTCTTAAGATTTTTGACATTGGTTTTTTCAAAGGGCTTTACGTCGCCTAATTTAAAGAAGCCGTGATTATAGGGCAAGAACCAATCAGGTCTGAGCTGATCAATGACAGCGATGACTCCCTTCAGTCCCAGCGCATTCGCTTCTCCTTGAACTCCATTTTTATGATAAATCCCGAGTCTTTGTTTTGGTGACATACATAACCATCGCCTCAGTCCGCCAACAGCCCAGGCACTTCTCATCTCACATTCTCTCATCCCACCAAGGATGCCATGGATTTTAGCTCCCTCAGCTTTAAGTTGTTCTGCGACTTGAACCATGCTTCCTTGCAAATCCTGTCCAGTATCTGCCAGAGGCCAAATATTTCCGTTGGGAGTTTGAATCAAATAGGTATTTCCCCAATTGTATAAGCCTTTATAAATTTTTTCAGTCGCAGTCACCTGCTCCCCATAATAAGATAAAACTTTTATGTTGATGTCTTTCACTTTAAATTCACTATTCCAGGGAAGTGGCATTACATTAGTAAAACCCAATGACTTCAAGAGGGATGGCATGCAGGGACTGGCCAATGAGGAAGGTTTTTTTTCTGGAACTAGTATTGGCATATCCTTTGGGAAATGCATCAGAGTTCCGACATGAAAATGATCACAATGAGCATGGGTCAACATAATCGCATCCACATTAGGAACAATATCCCTGGCTTTAAAAAGTTGTGTTTCGAAATCTGGACGTACCCATTGAAAGGTTGGGTCTATCAATACGCCTGCCTTTTTTGTTCTTATCATGCAGCAGGCATGTTGAAATCGATAAATCCCAGGACGCGAATATTTTTTTGGATTGGCGTTTTCAATTAAAGATTTGGTTGAAGTCTCAACATTCAAAAAACTTAGAAACTTTGACTTAAGTTCTGCCGGAAGTGATTCAATCTGACTGAGTGACTGTGGGTTCCCCAGATTCATTGCCACCACCGCATCTACAAGCTTTTTATTCTTCAGTGAATAGGGAAGAATCCATTCTTTGCGCGTCTTTGAGTTCGAAAGTTTGATTTCGTTTATTTTATAATCTGCAAATAGGTATTCATTTTTTATCTGAATACCATTCTTTGGATGAATTTTAAAAAAAGTTTTACATTCAGGGAATTTTTTTGCAGCCATTTCAATTGCAGTAGAATAAGGAGTCCCTAAGAATCCTAATTCTTCTATAAAACGACCAAAAGGCCTCATTGCTTTGATAATAATTTCTGAAGAATTATAAAGATCCATTTCTATATTCATAGGAAATAATTTACTTTCATTGTTTTAATTTTACAATTCGACACTGAACCATTTCTTTGATGAAAGAATGAACTAAGCTCCAGTGGGCTGCTGAGCGAGCTCCACGAGTCCACAATAATTCACCTTCAGTTAATTGTTTTTTTGCTGCTGAAAGAAGAGATTTGGGCACGCGAAGTTTTTGATCAGGAGTTTGAAGATAAAATTCTTTTTGAATTTTTAAAACACGACAGGGTAACTCAGTGCGAAGGATAGTCATCTCTTTTTTGCGACTTTTTTTCAGGATTTTTAAGTCTCTATCGGAATCAATCTGGAGATGCAACATTGGTCTTAAACGGTTGTCTTTAAAAATCTGAAAATTTAAAGCTTCGATCGGTTCAATTTTTTTAAGTTCACGATGATAATTTTTCATAAACTTCTTTAATTGAACTTGCGACAAGTCATATTGACTCAATGGTTTTCTAAACTCAACTTGCTCAGTTAATTTTTCAAGCGCCAATTCATTTAAATTATTTAACACCGAGATAGGAGTCATAGGGTAGACTCCTACGGTCAAATGAAGAGAGGATTCCCCGCTGAGTGTTTGGGTTCGGTGAGGAAGACCTCGAGGAACATAAAGAAGGTCTCCAGGATTTACAACAATTTCTGCCAGCACTTGGCTCTTGATCATAGAGTTTGGCTCTGACAAAAGAATATTTTGATCTTGCAGCGGCAGTCGTACGATGGGTGCAAATAGGGTCCATTTTTTTGATCCCCGAACTTGAAGGACGAAAACATCGTGAGCATCCCAATGCCAGCCAAAAACACCCACTCCGCCTGCAGCAGAAAAATAACTATTGGTACCACAAGGAAAGCCAGTGAAATTTTGAAAATCAGCGTTGAGACGGCTGACTGCAACTGAAAACCGATGTGCCGAGGCTAACCCTACTGAACCTTTAGTTTTTCCATTAATAATACTTTTGGCCTTTGCGAGGAAATCACAAGGTTGGACATTGGCTCCTGATTTAAGGGTAACGATGAGCTGTCTTTCATCGTCAGCCAAAGGGAGCGATTGAAGAAGCTCTTTTTGAGGAAAATTATCGGAAAAACGACGGTGGTCCTCTGCAGGAAAATGATAGAAATTTTTGTTCCAAACATTTTTAAGAAAAAAATCCATACCCATGGGAGAGAGTAATTTCGCCAGCGGATGTTTATGGTTCCATGATTCAAAAGATATATCAGAAGGTAAAGGCTCGGATAATAGCTTTTTGATGTCGACAAAATTATTTTTATTCATTTTGGTAATGTCCAATGTGAAAAGTTAATCTTCTCTATTTATTTGATAATTGTCTGTTTAGACTAACAAATATTTCACTCAATAAAAGGCATGAGGCATCAAATTAGAAAGATTCAGTAATTGCCCGATTTCACCGGTTTGACCACTCGGATTTCACCAATTTGACCACCCCCATGTGGTGTTGGCGGACCGAAGGGACGCTTGGTTCTAGTTTTCGCCTTCGTTGGATTCAGTTGTCAATCGCTTCTTAGCCTCACTTCG
>CAIYID010000017.1 GCA_903926205.1 uncultured Bdellovibrionales bacterium | reverse complement strand
TGGCTCAATTGACTTATGTTCGTAATATTGGTTTTCTTCATTTGGGTTCCTTTCTCATTCGGAGAGAATTTAGTCGTTCCAGGATAATATCCTGGGGAACCCGACTTTCAAACCCTAACGACTAGGTGGGACAAGTCCCAGGAATCGCACATGGATAATGTATGTTAGTTCCAATACCATACCTAGCAAGAAATTCAATTAAATCTGCTCTAATATCGGAGACAACTCGAATTGGATAAACATGCCAATTTGTTATTGCCCAATCAGCAACCTCAGGCAACAAAACTGGAAGATCCCTTAATCCCCCAGAGTAAATCGTAGAAAGTTCTGTGCGGCGTTGATTTAACTTATTCAATGTGTGCAATTTTTCTCGCAAACATGCTGCCTGGATTTCATCAAGTCTAGAGTTGTACCCAATTTCAACATGATAATATTTTTGACTGGACCCATAGTTTCTCAAAGTTCGTACATCATGTGCAAGTTTGGAGCTATTTGTTGTAATAGCCCCCGCATCACCAAAGGCGCCCAGGTTTTTAGTAGGATAGAAACTAAATGCTGCTGCATCACCAATGCTCCCACATGGTCGCCCTTTATAAATGGAACCATGGGACTGGGCTGCGTCCTCCAAAACCTTTATTCCATGCTGATGGGCCAATTTCAAAATTGGATCCATATCCGCGGGATGACCGTAAAGATGGGTTACCAATATAGCTTTTGTTTTTTCTGTCATTACATTTGGAATTAACTTTGGGTTTAAATTCATATGAACTTCGTCGCAATCCACAAAAATTGGAGTGGCTCCGACTTGTGAAATAGCCAGGGCTGATGCAAAAAAACTATTTGCAGCGACAATGACTTCGTCACCTGGACCTATTCCCCAAGCTTTTAAAACAATTGTCAGGGCATCCAATCCACTTGCCACACCTATTGAATACTTAGAGTCCACAAAATCAGCAAACTCCTTCTCAAAAGCTGAGACCTCTGGTCCTAAAATGTAACTTCCTTTTCGCAAAGTCTTTATTATACTGGCTTCTATATTTAAACCATCATCTGTCAAGCTTCTCTTTAAGTCTAAATAAGGGACAATTTGTTGCCGGGTTTCCCATTTTTCAAAATCTTCAAAATTACGAATATAATCGTCTTCACTAAACTCATCGCTAGCTAATACTACACATACTGCATCTTCAGAAAAATCAACTAGTTGCCTCCAATAACCTGGTGGCAAAAATAATCCATACTTGGCGGAATTAAGTAAATATTCTGTCCAAACCCCATTCTTGCAAAGTTTAATTCGAAAACTTCCCTTTATAGCTATAAAAAACTGTTTAAGCTCCTTATGGGCATGCTGGCCTCTTATTTTTGAAGCACTGTTGGTTAAAAAATACATGCGAAGTGGTACGAATCCGAGATGTTCTTTGGCCTGAACCACACCCAAATCGCCTATTGGCAATCTGAAGGACTGAATATCAATCAATTTAGGCTTTTTCATTCAGTCTTAGTATCAAATCTGCATAGTTTTCTAAAGAGAATAATGGAATGTCGTGTCGTAGCATTAAATCTTCACGAAAAGAGTGAGCCTGTTTCAAGATCAAGTTTTTGCCGAAGGCCTGAAGAAAGTCTCTCAACGAGATTACCAAAGGGGACTCCAGAAGATCACATCAAGTTTTGGAGTCTCAAAAAGTTCGGTGTCCAGAAAATGGATCAATGTCACTGCGAAAAAGATCGAAGAATTGTAAAGTCGAAAGCTCCAGGTGCTCGATATCCGTGCCGTTTTCATTGATGGGAAGAGGTTTTCAAATTACGGGTCATTATTGCTTTGGGCGTAGCTGCGAATGGATAAAAATATGTTTTAGGAATTTATCAAGCAAGTTCTGAGAATCACCAATCATGTTTGAGTTTACTCAATGATTTGGAAAAGCGAGGTCTGCCAGAGGAAGGTCTTTTGTTCATCGTTGATGGCGGCAGTGGCTTGAATAAGGCCCTAAATCTGAAATATCAATGTGATGATAAATTGAAAAGACGAGCCATCAGGATCCGTTGCCATGTCCACAAGTGGCGCAACATCGAGAAATCTTTGGGCGATAGCTCACACAAAGCCAAGGGTCCGTTTTGGGCTCTGCGGGATGCAAGGGACATGAATGAAGCAAAAATTTTATCAGATCAATTGGAATCTATTCTTCGAGATTTGAACAAATCTGCTCTAGAGAGTTATTTGGAAGCCAAGGATGATTTGCTGGCGATGCATGAGCTGAAATTATCGCGGGAATTGAGGAAGATTTTTTCAACAACGAATCCGATTGAATCTTTGAACTCACTTTTAGAAGAAGACATGCGTCGTGTGAAGCACTGGAAAAACTCGGAACATTTTCAAAGATGGCTCGCTACGTTTTGCCTTCAAAGTGAAAAGCGAATGCGAAGGATCAAGGGGTTCCGCGGAATACCGGCACTATGGGTGGCTCTTCGAGAAATTACAAAACAAGAAATTGAAATTGATTTTGAGCAAAAAGTAGGATGAATAGCAACGACCTCTCCGCTTCAAACCTCAACTAAACGCGGGACATCGTCTTTGCCAGAATTTGTAAAATCTTGCTCATATTTGTTTGTCGACAATAGTAATGTATTCAACCGATCATTGTCACGTTCCACCAATTTGATCAATATAGTGCCTGACTCTTGCCAAGAAGAGCCAGTTCAAGTACCTTATTCTCATTGCACAATGCGTGATGAAGGGCCTTTCTATTGTGATGAGAAATAGTTATTTTTTTGTATTTTTACCGTTACTGTGCCTGCTTATTGCCACTGTCGTTACATCGAACGCTAAAATAACCGTCGGCTTTGCTCATTACTTCTTTTTAACTTTGATATTTCTGAGCGTTCTTTTTCTCAGTTTTAAAAAGCCTGTTTTTGAATTCCTCTCGTTAATAAATGTTCTTTTCTTCTTAGGATTTTGGATGAAGACATCTGTTCATATAATAAGTGGAGAGGTCTTTAGCGAGGCCTATGGAAAGTTTGGGTTTACTTTTGTCGACAGTGCTATTCAGTCAGCCAATTGGTTCGGACTGGGTCTGCTTGTACTCACTTTGTTTAGTAAAAAACTGAAAATTATAAAAATATCGCTTCAAAAACCCAAAATAAATGATCACATCTCGGTGATTGGAGTCACTTTCATTACTATTTTGTTCGCAGTTTTAAATTGGAATTTTGAATTTCTGAGAGTCGGACTTCCTTCAAAAGTAAATATCCCTTTTCCATTTGGGCCACTTTTATCTTGGTTTTTAGGAGTTGGCAGTGCTTTTCTGTTCTTTTTATTTACGCAGAGATTCAAAATAATCAATATTCTATTTATCTCAGTCGGAATGACCGTCGTATCTGTATCAACATTAAGTCGAAATTCTATTATGAGCTTCTTCTACCCACTCTTTCTTCTTATTTTCAAAAACCGACAGCATAAGATCAAAGCTTTAATTAGCTTAGTAATTATCTTTGCATTTTTTATTTTTTCACTGCTGGTAATTACAAACCTAAGAACTGAATATTACTCAAATGAGCTATCAGGTAGTATACTTCAAATGCCATCAGGTAGTATACTTCAAATGCCATCAAGAAGTATACTTCAAATGCCATCAAGAAGTACAAGCCACCTCAAGGGTCTCTTCATTGAAAGATGGCTTGGAATCGAGGGTTTATTAGTCGCAAAGGCCTATGAGTCTAATGAAACATTCAAAACTATATTATTAGAAAATCAAAAAGTGAGCCAAACCTCAATTTATCAAGAACTTGCTGAATCATATTATCCAAAACCAGGACAATACCTTTTTTATACGTTTCCAGGACCTGCAGGTTTAATATTTATGGCTAAAAGTATTCCAATACAAATTCTTGCTTTTTCGATTTTTTCACTGATTCTGATGGTCACCTTACTTGTCATTGAAAAGTTCTTCTATGGATATGAAAAGTCAGTCATTTGCTGGTGGGCAGCCACAAGTCTGTCGCAAATTAGTCTATTTCCTATTCACTATGTAAAAATTCACTTTTTTTATTTATTTTTAATGATTTTGACTGTTCTTACAGCTGCGTTCATCAATAATAAATTTACCAAACAGAGCGTCCACCATCCATAGCGATGTTTTGACCGGTCATGTAAGATGAAGCATCAGAGCATAAAAACTGCACAGCACTACGATATTCGTCTACATGAGCCATTCTACCCATTGGAAAGAGCTGACTCAGTGTTGTCCAGTCCCACATAAATCGACTGGTATGACGCAACCAAATCCCACACACTTTGACTGGGTATCTGGGGGGTAAATCCCACGTACTTGGACCGGCTCAATGCTTAATTGATAAGCAGCGAAAACACATCCACCTGAGTTCCATGCGACTCTCTTCGCCTCAACGAAGGGATCAGCATGAAACAAAAAAAAGCTCAACTTAGGAGAGTCTTGGTGGATCGTAAAATTGTGGAAATGTTTCGCGACGGCAAGTCAGCATCTGCGATCACAAAAATTTTGGATAAGAGTAAAGGCTACGTCATAAAGGTTCGGGATTTGGCCGAGCAATATGGATTTATTGAAAAGATCAGCGATGATCCGTTGATTTTCCGGGCAACGGAACGAGTTTTGCCGCAATTTCCTGAAATACTTTTTCCGATTGAAGATTTGCGAAAATCAAAACCAGCAGAAACTGATCAGATCCTTGCGCCGCAAATAGCGTGGATCAAGGAGCGATTGGATCTTGGTTGGTCACCACAAACAATATTTGAAGAATTAAAAGTCTCAGTTCCCCGTTCCAATTTTTATCGGTATTTAGAGCGCCAACATTTACAAGCAGATCGTCTGCTTCGGTCTTCGCCTGAGATCGTTCACGCTCCTGGCGAGTGTTTGCAGGTGGATTGGGCGAAGCTGTTTGACATCAAAGATCCCTCCGGGAAATCGAAAACTGTCTGGGCATTTATCGGGATTTTGGGTCACAGCCGGTACACGATGGTGCGTGTGATGCAGAAATGTGATTTTGCAGCAACAGTGACGGCGTTAACGTCGATGTTTGATGAACTTGGCGGCACACCGAAGAGAGTGACGTCGGACAATCCAAAAGTTTTTGTAAATTTGGCATCGAAGCACGAGCCCCTGCTGAATGCAGGATACGAGAGATTTAGTTCCTATTATGGCTTTACGATTGAGGCGTTGCCGCCAAGTGATCCGCAGAAAAAAGGAAAAGTTGAAAGAACAGTTCAACTTGTGCGCCGTCTTTTTGAATCTCTCGACCAGAGTCAGTTTACGATGGAATATGCACAGGCGCATGCAGACTTGAAGTTGAGTTTAGCTAATCAGCGAAAACATGGAACTCATGGCCAGAGGCCTGCGAGTGTTTTTGAGAGTGAGAAATTGCAATTTAAGGGGCTACCGCAGGTTCCCTATGAATTGGAAACAATTATTTTTTCCGAAGTTCGCAAGAAAGCCAGCGGGGCTTTGAATATCCTGGATCGATTCCATATCGCACAAAAACTTAGCGAGGCGGTCGATAAAGTTCGATCTATGGAAACCAAAGAGCTGACAAGCAAAGGCAAGGAAGTTGTATTAAAAAAATCCCGTTGGTGTTTTTTAAAAAAACCAGAAAACTTGACTGACAATCAGAAAGTAAAGCTCAAGGATTTGCTGGCCTGCAACTTAAAAACAATCCGAGCTTATCTTTTAAAAGAAGATTTTCAAAACTTCTGGGACTACCAGTCACCAGCATGGGCAGGGAAGTTTATGGATCAGTGGTGCACGCAAGTCATGCGATCCAAACTTGAGCCGATGAAGAAAGTGGCGAAGACCCTCCGAGCGCACAAAGTACTTTTATTGAACTGGTTTGAAGCGAAAAATCAGATTTCACTGGGGGCTGTTGAGGGCCAAAATAACAAAGCAAAAGTGGTTATCAGAAAATCTTACGGATTTAGGACGGCGGAAATGTTGAAAATCTTGCTATATCACAAACTTGGGAAGTTGCCGGTTCCAGAGTAAGCCCACAAATATTTTTGAGGAACCCTATTTTTTTCAGGCAAAAACGTGTCCACCTGATAAGCTAATAATGAAAAGCTAACGAACGAAAAAAGCAAAAACAGATATTGCATACCGTGCACCTTATTTTAGTTGAGCCATGACTTTATCAAATACAAATCGCGGATGGCTCACTAAATATTTGAGCATCGCAAAAAACAAGGTCCGCTCTCTCTTTGTAAATGTTCGATTCATATTTTGTCGCCACCAAGCAAAGACCGATCCAAATTTAAACTCTAAAATGAACTTTTCAATGCGCTTTGCCTGAGCTCGAGATTGAATAAATTTTGAGAGTAAAACAACACCCTTCAGATCAATGACATTGGAATCATTATTTTCATGCTGTCGATAATAAAGTCCTGGGTTTTTCAGCCAAACAATTGGGCCTCTTTGGATATAATTTAAGACAAAAGCCACGTCGGCGTATTTCCGACCATTTCGATGAGAAATTCGAGGGGATTGTGCCCCTAAGTTTTTATACAAGTAACCAGGAAACGGATTTATTTCTTTTCGAAAATCTAAATACATTTCTGCCAGCTCATCAAAAGATTTAAGAATAAAATCATCCTTAAGCTGTGAGTTATGCCACGGCCCCTTGAGTTCTTCGCCTTTCATTTTCACAGCATTCATAGCAATCGCCACTGCCTGAGGGTATTTCGCAATCGCAAGGTTAAAATTTTGAATGCAATCTTCCATCATAATATCGTCATCATGAAACATCATAAAATAGTCAGACTGCACCTCACTGATCACTTGATTAAAATGATCTAAGGCCTTGAAGGACTTTTCACGTCGACGGTAGAGACCTCTCTCTTTGAAGGAAAGGAGTGCCTGCTCGACGGATGCGTTGGTTGAGTTATCCGACACAATGACTCGAACTCCCGGGGGCGCACTTCGTAATATTGATTCCAGGGCCTGAAAGGCCATTTGCGGTCGATTATAACACATTAAAATAATTTCGATGCTGGCTTGGCTCACTGGCGGACAAAATAAATCACGAAGCGGTTATTGCCAACCCGCTTCTTCCATATTTTGAGAGAAAGTTTACGTTGAACTAATCCTGAACCTAAGCAATCTTACAGACATGCTGCCCTTAGAAGCCGACTATGAATTTATCTACCAATCCGCTCTACCTGCGTTCAGAACAATGAGTGGCTCAAATCTTTTTTTGACCGGCGGCACAGGTTTCTTCGGAAAATGGATTCTGGGCGCAATTCATTATGCCAACATAACACATGGCGCAAGTATTTCAGTTACAAGTTTAACCAGAAACCCTGATTCTTTTATCCATCAATTCCCACACTTTAAAAACTCACTTTTTCATTTTTTAAAGGGGGATATCCGAGATTTTCAGACCGATAATTTTCGTTTTCAATATCTCATTCATGGTGCCAATCCCTCTCAGTCAAATTTTAAACCAAACTTAGAAGCAGAGCTCCTTTCGACAATCAAAGAAGGGACAAAGCATTTCCTCGATTTTGCTCAAAAAACAGAGGCAAAAAAATTGCTTCTTCTGAGTTCGGGCGCCGTCTATGGCAAACAAGATTCTCTTGTCGTCCATCAACCTGAGCTCCAACAATCTTTTGCTGAAACGGAAAGTTCGAATGCTTATACAGCAGGAAAAAGAAATTCCGAATTAAGCGTGTTACAATTAGCTGATCATTCCAAGACATCCGTCTCAATCGCCCGCTGTTATGCTTTTGTCGGCCCCCATCTTCCTCTTGATCAACATTTTGCGATTGGTAACTTTATCAATGATTGCATTCATCATCGTCCGATCACCATTCAGGGCGATGGCACCGCCTGCCGCTCGTATCTGTACGCAGCTGATTTGACTGTTTGGCTTCTTCGTCTCTTAGTTTTTGGAGACAACAAAAAGGCCTACAATGTGGGCTCAGAACTTTCATTTTCGATCAAAGAAATAGCAGAACAGGTACAAGAGGTTTGGCAAGAGCCAGAGTTTAAGTCTTATCGAAAATTTAACAGTCCTTCCATTGTCATCCTGGAAAAAGTCGACAGTCAGCGACCCACCAACAGATACGTTCCCTCAACAATGCTTGCAAAATCAGAACTCAATCTTGAAGCTTGGACGCCGTTGAAATCTGGAATACGAAAAACAATTCAATTTTATCTCAAAAGAAATGAAGAAAATGACCACACTCAAAAATGAGATCAAACTGTCAGATTATTTAGCCGACTATTTACATCAAAAAGAAATCACCCATGTCTTCGAGCTTTCCGGTGGAATGATTACTCATATTCTTGATTCCCTTTCACAAAAGAAAAAAATCAAAATCATTTCAATGCATCACGAACAAGGCGCTTCTTTTGCGGCAGAAGCCTACGGACGACTTTCAAATAAACCAGGCGTTGCACTAGCGACAAGCGGCCCTGGTGCCACGAACCTCTTAACGGGTATTGGTTCATGTTATTTTGACTCTGTACCCGCCATTTTTATTACTGGGCAGGTCAATACTCACGAAATTAAAAAAAACAACTCCATTCGACAACTCGGCTTTCAAGAAACTGACATCATCAGTATGGCAAAGCCGATCACCAAGGCGGCCTATTTAGTTTCCGATGCAAATCAATTCCCAAGAATTCTTGATAAGGCATTTCAAATCGCAATGTCAGGACGACCAGGCCCCGTTCTGATTGATATTCCAATGAATATTCAACGAGCGCTCATTCCTGCTCTTGAGGGAAAAAGTCCCCAAGCAAAACCTGCCGAAACAACAGATCTTGATTTTGAAAAGATCATGACTTTAATTCAGAGCGCAAAAAAACCACTAATACTTGCCGGTCGAGGTCTTCGCGCTTCGCAGTCTGCTGAATTATTTCTGGAGATGATCTCGAATCTTCAAATTCCCGTTTGTCTTTCACTCTTGGGACTTGACGTTCTTCCCTATGAAAACCCACTTCGTGTTGGCTTTTTTGGCACGTACGGAAATCGATGGGCCAATCAAGCTATTGCGGATTCTGATCTGCTTTTGGTTTTGGGGGCTCGTTTGGATATTCGACAAACAGGTGCTGACGTTGGCTTCTTTTCGAATCGAAAAATCATACAAGTCGATTGTGAGGAGGGCGAGCTGAATAATAGGGTTCAATCAACAATCAAGGTTCACGCAGAACTGCAATTTTTTCTGAATCAGTTCTGTCAGTATTTGCAACAGAAGAAGATTTCTTTGCAATATCCTGAATGGTTGACTGAGATCTCAAAAAACAAATCTCAGTCGCACGATACGAAAGAGCTTACATTAAAATCTCCAGAGCAAATTAATCCCAATGTCTTGATGCACGCAGTTTCAAAATATAATCCTTACCTCTCTTATTCTGTGGATGTTGGGGCTCATCAAATGTGGGCAGCTCAATCGCTCGAACTTCACAAAGGACAATATTTCATCACCTCTGGAGGAATGGGTGCGATGGGATATTCCCTTCCCGCTTCGATTGGAGGAGCCCTTGCTCTGAAGAGTGGATTCGTCGTTATTGTTGGCGATGGAAGTATGCAATTAAATATTCAAGAACTTCAAACGATCTACAGGAATAATATTCCGATTAAAATTATCGTCATGAATAATCAAAGCCTTGGAATGATCAAGCAGTTCCAAGATAGTTATTTTGAATCAAGATATCAATCGACAGTCTGGGGTTACTCTGCTCCTGATTTTGAAAAAGTTGCGACAGCATACGGAATTCAATCAAAAACCGTCGCAAAAACTTCTGAGGTGGATTCTGCTCTGAAGTGGATGTTTTCGAAAGAGCTGAAGAACAACCCCTGCCTCTTACAAGTCATGATCGATTCTTCAACAAATATCTATCCCAAAACAGCCTTTGGAAGGCCACTCCACCAAATGGAGCCTTCCTATAAGCCTGTCGAAATTGAAAGTACTTAGTTTCGAATATACTCTTCGATTTGCTTTAAGGTCATCTTATCAATGCCTACTGGATTTTCATCGTAGGCCCGATTCCATTCAGCAATCTTACTCAGGGCCAGACCCACATTCCACTTAGGTTTCCATCCCAATACCGCCTGTGCCTTCGCACAATCCAAACTTAAATATTGAGCCTCATGAAGATCACTCTTCACAATCTCAATTTTCTTGGAACTCCCCAATTCACTGAGGAGTTTTTTCGTGATCCATTCGACATCTTTGACGTCTTCTTGTGCTGGACCAAAATTAAATGCTTCAGAGAATCGCGCACCTTGCTGATGTAAATTCTGAGCGAGGATCAAATACCCACTGAGTGGTTCAAGAACATGCTGCCAAGGACGAATTGCTCGCGGATTTCGAATTTGTAAATTTGCGCTGCTCTTCAGCGCCCTTAAGATATCAGGGATCAAGCGATCAGTAGACCAATCCCCACCACCAATAACATTTCCGGCCCGCGCAGAGGCGATTGCCACCTGATGTTCCGAATACTTCTCTGGATGAAAATAAGACTGTCGGTACGCGGAAGTCACAAGTTCAGAACAAGCCTTACTGTTACTATAGGGATCATATCCACCAAGGCTTTCATTTTCACGATAGGGCCAAATCCACTCTTTGTTTTCATAACACTTATCCGTTGTGACGTTCACAACAGCACGAACAGAAGGGGAAAAGCGAACTGAATCCAGCAAGTGAACTGTACCCATCACGTTTGTCGCATATGTTTCAATCGGATTTTGATAGGAATACCGAACAAGGGGTTGAGCGGCCATATGAATAACAATTTCGGGCTTAAATTCAGTGAGCGTCTTTTTCAAAAGATCATAATTCCGAATATCACCAATCACCGATTTCATATTTTTCTCAAGTTTGGCATCCGCAAATAAGGACGGATTCGTCGCAGGTGCAAGTGCATAGCCTGTTAACTCAGCCCCCATATTTTGAAGCCAAAGCGAAAGCCAACTCCCTTTAAAGCCAGTATGACCAGTCAAAAAAACTTTTTTATTTTTCCAAAATGAACTTACCACTTCTGCCATGGCGCCTTCCCCGATTTCCATAAATCTTCCAGCATATTTTTGTCTCGTAATGTGTCCATCGGTTGCCAAAAACCATCAGGTTGATATGCCTGCAATTGATTTTCTTTTGCTAATTTTTCAAGAGGCTCTTTCTCCCAAACTGTCGACTCATCTGGAATATATTCAAGAGCCTTTGGCTTTAAAACGAAAAAACCACCGTTAATATAGGCGCCATCGCCATGTGGTTTTTCGACGAAACTGGTCACCTGACTGCCACTTAAATTGAGGACCCCAAATCGCCCGGGAATTTGAACGGCCGTGACTGTCGCAATTTTACCATGTTTTTTGTGGAACTGAATGAGCTCGCGGATATTGACGTCGCTCACTCCATCACCATAGGTAAGACAAAAATCTTCATTGGGCTCTAAATATTCTGAAATACGTTTAATCCGGCCCCCCGTCATCGTATTTTCCCCAGTATCTGCAACAGTAATTCTCCAGGCTTCTGAATTTGTTTTATGGACTTTCATTTCATTTTTTTGAATATCAAAAGTGACGTTTGAATTATGGAGGAAGTAATTCGCAAAATACTCCTTAATAAAATATCCCTTGTAACCGCAGCAGATAATAAAATCATTAATTCCATGAGCAGAATAAATTTTCAGAATATGCCAAAGAATGGGTTTTCCGGAGATTTCGACCATCGGTTTGGGTCGATAAATACTTTCCTCGCTAATTCGAGTCCCAAAGCCACCCGCCAATATCACTGCCTTCATATTATACTTCCCCTCTTCTGAGTAACTTTGGCAAAGGACGACACAAAACAATTAAAGTTTCTCCACCTAATAATCGAGCGTTCAAATCTGGTGAAAAAAATGAGATCATTGAGCGCAGTAATCTGAATACCCGCCCAACTGGCGTTAATTGAGGCGAATCAACCCATGCATGAGTGAAGGAAGATTCAAGAATTTCAAAGCCAGCATCCTTAATCATCTGCAATCCAAGACGACGTGTGAAGTAATGAATATGGCCGACTTTCAATCGCATTTCAATTAATCGTCCGTCGAGAAGAGCATTGATACTTGTCATATCCAATGGCAAATGAATCAAAATATAATCTGTCTTATCTCTTAAACTACTTAGAAAGTTAACAGGATCTGCAACATGCTCGAGAACATCAATTAATAACATTGCTCTGGATTTTGAATTCCGTTCATTTAAAATAAAATCACCAACTTGAAACTGAATATTTTTTATATCTGTTTTCCAAAAACGCTCCGCCTGTGGGGCAATATCCCAACCCTCAAATTGCAAGTTTTGATATTTTTTTGCAAACAGCTTTAAAAGCTCTCCACCGCCGCAGCCAATTTCAATTATTTTATCACCAACGTTTATTGGAATTTTTAAAAATGCGCGTTGTAATTTTGGAAACTTCCACTGAGCATCACCAGAATCCCAACTTGGATTATTTTCAAAATAGGTTCCATTCAAATAAAATTCTTTTACTTTATCCATTGGATACCCTGATCCTCTCGAATAAATCATTGAGTCTTTTTTTATACTCAAACTTTTCAATTGTTTTTTGATATCCTGCCTGTGCAATTTTTTGACGAGCCCCCTCGTGCTTCAAATAAAATTTAATTTTATTTATTAGGTCATCAACAGAAAGGTAAACTGCAATCTCTTTGTTTGGCTGATATAGTGTCTCAATACCGTCGGCATAAAAAGAAAGCTGAAACCCTCCGCATGCAGAAATCTCAACATGACGTCCCTTCAATTGCTCCCCAGATTTCTTAGAACGCAAATAGTTCATCAAGGGACGGAATCCACTCAGAACAAAGCGAATATCTGTACAGACCGAGTTCGATAAATTTAAATTAATCTTTGACTGGTTAAATATATTCACAAGTTCTTCCTGAGAGACAGGGCCGTTTGGCCAGCCAAAACCAAAAGTTGCGACTTGTATTCCAGCCCTTCTGACTTGCTCTACATACCAGCGACGTGTTGCATTTGCTGCGCCGACAAAACTCACATCATATTTTTTGAGCAAATCATTATGAGAATAACTCATCTCTGAAAAACCATAGCCCATCATAATGGCGTTACGAATACCTAGGTCTGAATAAAACTCTTCACCAAAAAAATCGGTCGTCGTGAAGTAATGAAGAACCTTTGCCCAAGTCATGGTAAATTCTCTTCGCCATGTATCGTCATAAAAAATCCCAATTGAGATTGTGTATTTTTTGAATTGCTCCACATAATCAAATTGTAACTGATCCGTAAAAAAAGAAATAAAAGTATACACATAGTTTCCATTTTTGATTTTCTGCAAAAGGTTTGCATTCATTTGCTCTCGACCAACTCGATCCATTTCGTGGATGTAATCAAAAAGCTCTACTTCAAAATTCAAACCTTGAAGCGAGAGGAAGAGATTCTTATAATCATAAGACAAGCCTCGGGCGGGATCGCCGTAGTCATGCTTCATCGAAACAAAAAGTATCTTCTTCGCTTTGTTCATTAATTTAAAACTTCTCTTAATCTTTTGATGAGCGAGCGGATGTCGTAATGATGATTCCCCACAAAAAGTCCGTTCTGATCAATCCACTGCGCATTCTTCAATTTACCATGAATTTCATAATTGAAATATTTCACCACTTCATTTTTTGCGAAGTTACCAGCAACGATAGGTCGACACTCAACTTTCGCAGCCTCAAGCTTCTTCACCAGATCTTTTCTTTTGATTCCTGATCCTTCTTTGATAACAAAGGAAAAGCCGAACCAACTACTTTCTCCAACTTCCTTCTGAATCGTAAGATAAGGATGATTCTGAAAAAGTTCTTGGAAATAAAAAGCATTTTCTCTTCTTTTCTTGATAAAATCTGGCAACTTCTTAATTTGATCTTGCCCAATCGCACCACTCATTTCGATCGGACGAACATTGTATCCGGGTAGAACAAAACGGAAAGACTCTTCAAATGGCTCATCACTTTTCGTTCCGGTAACAAGATTATTCTTGGGAAGATTTCGAGTCCAACCATGTGCTCTCAGCGACAATAAAATATGATAAAGCTCTTCATCGTCAGTGACAATCATGCCACCTTCCATCGTGGAAATATGATGACTGAAAAATGCGCTGTAGGTCCCCATCACTCCAAAGGTACCCGTTTGCTTTCCACTCAAAACTGCGCCCATGGACTCACAATTGTCTTCAATCAAAACAATATTTCGATTGCCAATAATTTCACGAATTTTCCCAAAGTCATTGGAATTTCCCAGTAAATTAACTGCAAAAATTGCCTTCGTTTTTTCTGTTATCGCACCCTTCAGTGCATTCAAATCAAAGTTGAGTGTTTCTAAATCAATATCAATAAACTTGAGTTTCAGTCCGTATTGGTAGAGCGGATAAAATGTTGTTGGCCAGGAAATTGCTGGGACAATAACTTCATCGCCAATATTGAAATGATTCTTTTTTCGATACATGAGCGCAGCAATCGCTAATAGATTCGCTGAGGATCCAGAATTCACCATCACACAAAATTTGCTACCAGTGTATTTTGCAAAATCTTGCTCAAAGGTCGCAACTTCTTTACCCATGGTATAATTTCCAGAGGCAATCACTCTTTGAATTGCTGCTATTTCTTTTTCATCCCAACTGGTGCTGGCCAATGGATAGTTCGTCATAAAATATTCTCCAAATAAAATTGATACGTCTTCAGAATTCCCTGCTTTAAACTTATCTTTGGTTTCCACCCAAAAGCTGTCTGCAATTGTACGTCCACCATCTTGCGCTTCATACCGATAGGTTTACTGAGATCAAAAGAAAACTCTCCCTGAAAACCAATCACTTCGGCGATCGCTTGATAATATTCAAGAATTGAATAGTCCTGTCCAAGTCCGACATTCATGACCTCAGGAAGCTGATCAAAGCGACTGACCGCCCTGAAAATAAGATCTGCTAAGTCACCTGTGAACATGAATTCTCTTCGTGCTGTTCCATCGCCCCAAATTTCGACCGTTTTTGCGTGGCTTGACTTCGCTGCATGAATTTTTGAGATGACGGCTGGAACCATATGAGAATGTTCGGGGCTAAACTTATCCCAACGGCCGTATAAATTGCATGGCACAATGGTTTTATATTTAAGGTGCGAGTCTTCTTTTTGAAGATACTGACAGAGTTTCATGATCGCAATTTTTGCAAGCGCGTAGCCTTCATTTGTGGGCTCAAGCTCGCCCTTCAGAATTAAATCTTCCGTCAGTGGAGATTCTGCATTTCTGGGATACATGCAGGAACTTGCAAGATTTAAAAAATTCGTCACTTTTGCTTCGCGAGCAGCAAGAAGAATATTTCGTCCCATATCCAAATTCTCAACTAAGAAAGAGACCGGATTTTTCATGTTTGCTTGAATTCCACCAACGCGTCCGGCGCTGTGAATGATCAAATCTGGTTTAGATCTTTGAAGATAATCGTGAGCAGATTGAGAACTCAAAAGGTTGAGTTCATTTCGCGATGGCGCAAGAATTTCGTAATGAACGGCCTCAGCATGCTCGTGAATATTTTTCCCGACCATCCCTGTTGAACCTGTCAAAAGAATCTTCTTGATTTGATTCATGCTTGAAATCTACCGATGTAAAATTTTGTGGCCATGGCTCTGAAGGAGTTCATCGCGTTTTCCCAACTCTAAATCAGCCAAAGTCATTTCTTTCACAAGCTCTGGAAATTTAATTTGAGGCTCCCAACCAAGCTTTGCTTTCGCTTTCCTTGCGTCGCCCAGTAAAGTCTCAACTTCTGTCGGTCGGAAGTAGCGCGGATCAATTTGCACGATCACTCGATTTTTTTCATCATAGGCTTTTTCGTTCACGCCATGACCATCCCAACGAATTTTCATATCAAGGATTTTGGCAGACTCGCTAATAAATTCGCGTACGCTAAATTGTTGGCCTGTCGCAATGACAAAATCTTCAGGCTTTTGCTGCTGCAGCATCAACCATTGCATTTCGACATAGTCTCTTGCATGTCCCCAGTCGCGTTTCGCATCCAGATTTCCCATGAATAAAGTCTCTTGTAGTCCCAATTTTATTCGAGCCAGCGCCCTCGTCACTTTTCTTGTCACAAAAGTCTCTCCACGAATCGGTGATTCGTGGTTAAATAGAATTCCATTACAAGCATAAATGCCGTAAGCCTCACGATAATTCACGGTAATCCAATAAGCATAAAGTTTTGCAACCGCATAGGGCGAGCGTGGATAAAATGGAGTCGTCTCTTTCTGAGGAGTTTCTTGCACAAGTCCATAAAGTTCTGACGTAGATGCTTGATAAAATTTTGTTTTTTTCTCAAGACCAAGAATTCGAATCGCTTCCAACAATCGTAAAGCACCCAAGGCATCAGAGTTTGCTGTGTACTCAGGCTCCTCAAAAGAAACTGCCACATGACTTTGCGCTGCTAGGTTGTAAACCTCGTCCGGCTGAACCTTTTGCATAATATGAACTAAGCTACTTGAATCGGTCATGTCGCCATGATGAAGAATCAATTTCAGATTTTGATCATGCGGGTCTTGAAAAAGGTGATCGATACGGTCGGTATTAAATAATGAAGTTCTTCGTTTGACACCATGAACGGTGTAGCCTTTTTTCAACAAAAACTCGGCAAGATAAGCGCCGTCTTGTCCCGTAATACCCGTAATGAGAGCCACTTTATTTTGAGAACTTTGTGCAGTCGATGCCATGATCTAAATTCCTTTTGAATGAAACTGAATCAGCGGAATTTAGTAGAGAAAATAGGAATTGTTAATACAAAACAATTCTGACTTTCTCGCTTTTTATATAGCGATGCGTTAAATCATCTTTCGCCAAACAAAAGGATCAACATAATGTTGATCGCTTTGAATGAGCTTCACCACATGCTCCGAAGCATTGGTCACAGCATAATCAGGAATCATCGGTGCACGCTTCGTATTCACAGCAATATTCACGGCACTGATCACATCTTCTGGATTGGTGCCGGACATGATGATCGTACACACGTCCATGCCTTCAGGACGCTCATGCGCATTACGAATCGTAATTGCAGGCACTTCAAGCAGACAGGCCTCTTCCGTGATGGTGCCGCGATCAGAGGCCACACAGTAAGCATGCTTTTGCAGCTTATTATAATCCAAGAAACCGAAGGGTTTTAAATACTCAACCAGACTATTGTTTGATTTCAAATTCAAAGCTTCCATTCTTTTTCGTGTGCGCGGATGAGTGGAAACAAAAACTTTCTTTTTTAAATTTTTCCGCAAGCAGATCGAGTGATTTCACGATATTGCGAAGATTCTCTTCGTAATCCACGTTTTCTTGACGATGAAGGCTGACTAAAATGTACTCGCCCTTTTGCACTTTCAGCTCGGTCAGAATTTGGCTTTCATCAATTTTTGGCATGTAATATTTCAGAACCTCATTCATGCAGGTCCCAATTTTGATCACGCGCTCTGGTGGTAAACCTTCACGAATTAAATAACCCCGAGCATGTTCTGACAATGGCAAATTGATATCGGCCAAATGATCGACAATCTTGCGATTGATTTCCTCGGGCACGCGTTGATCAAAACTGCGATTACCCGCTTCCATATGGAAAATCGGAATCTTTCTTCTTTTTGCGGCAATAACCGCCAGACAAGAATTCGTATTGACCTGCCGGTCTTAAACCGGTCCAGGTTCTGTGATAAGATCTGGGCCAAGAAAGGACCCGATCATGGTACGAAAGAGATATACACCTGAGGAAATCATCCAACATCTGCGAACCGCAGAAATTGAACAAAGCAAAGGCGCAAGCCAAGAAGAAACCGCCCGAAAAATCGGAGTCACGCCAGTGACGTTGTCGCGATGGAAAGCTGAGTTTGGCGGAATGCGAGCCGACCAAGCAAAACGATTGAAAGAGCTTGAGCAAGAAAATGCACGTTTTAGATCGATAAAGAAGAAGATCCGAATTTGAAAGTATATTCAGTTTTTTATCTTTTATAGACACAGTGTAGAATAAACTATTAAATTTTGAAGAAATATGCGTGGACCATTTGTTTGGAAAAGTCAGAAGAAAAAAACAACAAAAAATATCGGCGACGGAATTTTTAATTTTATTTATTAGTTTAAATTTTTTATTTATTTTTTTGAAAAAGTTCATTTTTTTCTTTCTATTTTTATCAGATTATTGAAGTTTAAAATAATTATTTAGAAAATCCTTTTTTATCTAAGGCCTGTCCGAGTAATACTTTTTGTACTCCTCTAAAATGTCCCAAAGTGCGTTGGACGTAGGATTTTTTTCGATAGTAGCTAGCGGCGAGGATACTCTTTATAATCATGCCGCTAATTTCCCAAATCACAAAAGGTAACGGGTAGCCTTTATTTTTTGCAATGAAGTACCACCAAGATGTCACTTGCCACTCACCGATATTGGCTTCTTTTGAGATTGGAATTTGGTGGTGATAATTGTTGCATTTCGCCTTTGCCTCGACCATGAATCGAAGATGTCTTTCGACCAAAAAGTGGCACCACCATAGAGCCAATCGGTTTCGATGTCTTTTTCAACGCTAGGAATGGCTGTGTGATAACCTGATATTGTGACGGTGCCTGGTCGTTTTGAGCTCATCATAAAAAAACGAAGCAGAAATTTCATTTTTGAGGATTGTTGATTTAAAATACAAAGTCCGACCCCTTTTAACTTGGGATCATTTTTTTCTATGATCAATTTTTCCAAATTTTCGAGGGCGTCGGGTTCTAAAACAAGGTCGTCATCAAGAAAACCCACCCAATCAGTGTCCGCTGGGAGATTTTTTATTCCAACGTTCCTTTGTTTAGGTAAAGAGGGGGGGCGACAGGGGATATAGTTCAAATTAAGTTCGGAGGTGTATTGCTCCAAAGTGCTTTTTATTGGCTGATCTGATCCATCGACTACAATAACTGAATCGGGTTTTCGTGATTGGATGATCAAAGATGAAAATAGATTTTGAATGTCCTTTGGGCGATCTTTGGTTGGAACAATCAAAACAATTTTCATCAGTTGGCTCTCTCCTGCGGCATTTTTTATTTAATTGAACCTTGTTGTCAATGCTCGTCGGGGAGTTATCTTGACCTCATTTTAACGCAAGGCATGGCGCACGAGTAGTAGGAATCAGCAACAGATTTTTATTTAACTTTCTGGGGTTCATCAACTAAGTTGCCGTACATAGAAGTGAGCCATTTTGTGAACATTTTCCTGGGAGATACCGTGAAGGGAATTATTTTAGCGGGAGGGTCCGGCACAAGATTATATCCAGCGACGAGAGCTATTTCAAAACAGCTCTTGCCGGTTTATGATAAGCCAATGATCTATTACCCGCTGACAACTCTGATGCTGGCCGGGATTCGTGATATTTTGATTATTTCAACTCCGCAGGACACTCCTCGATTTGAGCAACTTTTAGGAACAGGAGAGCATTGGGGAATTCATTTTCAGTATAAAGTTCAGCCTTCACCAGAGGGTTTAGCCCAGGCCTTCATTTTGGGTGAAGAGTTTATCGGAAATTCCTCTTGTGCGATGATTCTTGGAGATAATATTTTTTATGGAGATAGATTTTACTCTTTGTTGCAGGAGTGTGCTCAGAAAAACACAGGGGCTACGGTTTTTGCGTACAAAGTCCAAGATCCAGAGCGATACGGTGTGGTTGAATTCGATTCTGCAAAAAACGCGATCAGCATAGAAGAAAAGCCCGAGAAACCAAAATCCAATTTTGCGGTCACTGGGCTTTATTTTTATGACAACAAAGTGGTTGAATATGCAAAATCACTTAAGCCTTCAATTCGTGGTGAACTTGAAATTTCTGATTTGAATCGCATTTATTTGGAGAAGAAAAAGCTGAGTGTGAAGACGATGGGCCGAGGTTATGCTTGGTTGGATACTGGGACTCATGAGTCTTTGTTGGACGCGGGATTGTTTATTCGAACAGTTGAGCAGCGTCAGGGAATGAAAATTGCGGCCCCCGAGGAAGTGGCCTATCGGATGGGATTTATCGAAAAAAAACAATTGTTGGATCTTGCTGACGCAATGAAAAAGAATGATTACGGCAAATATTTATCTAGCGTTGCAGCTGAGGATATAGTCTTATAAATTCTGAACTTGTCGTGCTGCCTTATAGTTGCCGGATCTGATTCACATTCAGCTCATTCGATACCAATAGTGGATCTGTAACATAAACACAACTAGACCATAAAAATTGGTCCTCAGTCGAATGACCAAAAGCCCAAAATAGAGCTATCAAGACCACGCCAAGACTATCGCTGTTATCCATCCGCCATTATTCTGATTTTCCAACAAATCAGGAGATACTTTTGTTCACCAGAAAACGCATGCAATTCCAAATGGAAATTATCTGGCGTGCGCTCTTCTTTTACTTCAAGTATGCAGTGAGCCTTCGTCAAGTTGAGGAGCTCATGCCTGATCGCGGCGTACGCGTTTCACACATGTCGATCTATCGATGGATCATGAAGTTTGGTCCTGAACTGGAATCAAAGTTCCGCAAATACAAGCTCCCAGTGAACGGTTCTTCGCGCGTCGATGAGACCTATGTCAAAATAGCTGGCGAAGATCGCTATCTTTATCAGGCAGTTGACAAGCGCGGCAACACAGTTGATTTCTTGCTGACGGCAAAGCGAGATCTGAAGGCCGCGAAACGGTTCTTCAAGAAAGCCATTCGCACGAGTGGCGCTCCACTCAAAGCCACTTTGGACAAGTCAGGAACAAACATTGCTGGACTTGAATCGATTAACAATGAGAACCGCCACCAAATTGAAATCAGACAGTGAAAATATTTGAATAATATTGTTGAGCAAGACCACAGTTTCATAAAGATGCACATTCGTGGGATGCTGGGATTTAAGAAATTCAATTCAGCAAAAATAATTTTGGCCGGGGTTGAAGTGCTCCATATGATTTTTAAAAATCAATCAGGCTACATGCCACTATTGCATCAAGATCCAATCGAAGCCTACTGATGTCTGGTTCGATCGTAAAATTCATAAAAAAACTGAACGCAATGCCGGTCCACTGAAATTTTTAGGGCAAAACTTTGCCGATAAAACGAAGGTCCTTCAAGACCAGGAAAGGTTTGATCGGGTTAAGGTTACAAAGCCCAAAAAATGTTAACACCGCAGACGCTGGACCTAAAAACCACATATAAATCGTCCCAAAAGGAAAAGGAATTTTTGTTTCACTTGCAAGACCTGCTCTGAAAAAACCAAGTTTCCAATTTATAACTGATAGGGCGATTACAAGTATCAAAACAAAACCAATCAATACATTTTGCTTGGCGCCCATCTGAAGTGACTTGGGCGCTTTCACTTTAACTTTTGAAATCACCCACTCAAATAAAATTAAAAGCCAGATCGCTAGAGAAAAATCCAGCATGGCTGAATTCAGGGCTTCGAGTCCAAAACCTCCGATGGGTTCAATGAAGTTCGTACCCGCTAAAATATGCACGGTCGATTTCCCCCAAAAACCCAGAAAAAATAAAAAATTTAGTAAGAAAAAAAACTCTGAAAATGGCTTCCGAAAACTAAAAAACAAAGACAAAAAGAAGCAATGGTAAATAATAGATAAGAAAAATTGTCCACTCCCCAGTTTTTGTTAATACAAACAAAGATCGAACAAAGCAGGGAAAGACTGAGGCCGCTGAATTGAACGATGTAACTCTGATTTCGTCGAAATGAGCTTTGCGGATAGATGCGATACTCCCGGCATGAGATTGAAATTTTCTTGAACTTCGTGAGGGCTGCTTTGGTTTATTTTCCTGATTCTCCCATGTCAAACCCAGCAGCAACGCCTTGTGTTAGTTTTGATTTATATTCACTTTTACTTTTGGTATCAAAGGCAAGCCTGGCTAAACAGAGCCCAAAAGAATTGCAAATTTTCAAAAAAAAGTGTTCATTGCAAAATGGACTTATATTGATTTTCGAGGATCTAGCTATGAAAATACTACTGACAGGTGCGACCGGTTTCTTAGGCAGCCACCTCCTTGAAATGCTGGCCTCTTTACCAAATACCGAAGTCATCGTCTTAAAAAGATCTTTTTCAAATACCGCCAGAATCAAGCATTTACTTAACGCCCCTTCCGTCTCCACATTTAACGTTGATCAGGTTGAACTCGTAGAAATTTTTAATAATCGTCAGATAGATATTATCATTCATACGGCGACAGAGTATGGACGAAACGAAACGACTTCCCTTAAAACCATTGAAACAAATTTATTATTTCCGATAAAATTGATTGAACTTGCTATTCAAAATGGGACATCGACTTTTATCAACACCGATTCCTATTTCAATAAAGAAAACTTTTCGTATTCACATTTGATCAATTACTCACTTTCTAAAAAAGTATTTCTCCAATGGCTTATTCATTTTTCAAAAAAGATTAAAATCTGCAACTTAGTTCTGGAACATATTTACGGTGAGGGAGACGATCTTTCAAAGTTTGCACCCGCAATGATCAATGACATTGTCGTTGAAAAAAAACCGCTAGTTAACACGACATACGGTCATCAAAAGCGGGATTTCATTTACGTTAAAGATGTCGTCAATGCTTATAAAACGGTGATCAACTACGCCCTAACTAATAATTTTCGTTTTAAAACAGGTTGTCAAACTCACGAAACAGCCTCATTTTATAAAATAAAATCAATTACAAATGAATTGATACTAGCCGAATTTTCTTGATCTACTTCTTTCTCAATACCATCACATGATGTAACCCAAAAAACTTATTAACTGGAATCATTAAGGCTTCTAAGGCTTTTAAAACAGGAATAAAAAAATTAGGAAGCAATTGCTTAAAATTTAATCCTCCAGAACAAACATATCTAACGTAATTATTTAAAACCTTCGTTTCAATGATTTCCAAATGGGGAAATTCTTTTAAAAAAATCTCTCTATCTCTTATAAACACAACATACGAAAGAGCTTGATTAGCATCAAGCATAACTCTGGTTTCGGTCTCCCATGAAGCTTGTGTTTTATCAAAAAATTCAGTTTTAAAAGCTCTTTTATAAAAGAGGTTGGACAAAAAACCATAGTACGGATCAATCAAAACAACACCACCACCCAATTGCAACACTCGTTCACATTCTTTAAAAAACTTACGAGGTTCTGATATATGATGAAAGCAGTTCATGCCATAAATTACTCTGACTGAATTATCTTCTAGATTCATCTTCTTCGCATCAATAACCCGGTCAACAAGAGGGGAATCTATCACCTCGCTAGTTATCACATTGGGATAATATTTTTTAATTTGTCCAACTCCAGATCCGATCTCGAGCTCAATGCCTTTGCCTGAAAAAAAATGCTTATTATAAAAGCTACAGGTATCGTAAAATTCTTTAAAAACTCCAGAAATCATTTTTCTTTTTTCTAGCATTTTTTCATGTAAAGCGAGTCGTTCATGAGAGTCTAAGTTGATAGTGCTTATTTCTTTTTCACGAAGTAAGTTAATAATAAGTTGAATCATTGTATTTTAACCTCAATTAGTTTTTTAAGATCACTCGGGGGTAATTGAAGATCCTGATAAAGCTTGTATCCAGCAATGCTATCAATGCTAAATTTATTTTCTATTCTTAATAAATTTAATATTTTTTTAAATAAGCCAAAAAAAACCATCGCTAAATTAACAGGTATATTTACTATTAGAATTTTTTTTTCGTGAAGTAGTGCAATTTTTCTTACTATATCCTTTAATGATACCAATTGAGTCTGATACAAATTAAAAAATCCAGGTTCTAGTTTTTCGATAAGCATTTCTATTGCTTTTGACAATTCCGTCATCTCTATAATTGCCATTTTATATCTTCCTCCATCGGGCAGTGGAATAAAGTGGTTTTTTTTAATATAACTTTCCATGCTGGAATAGAGCCCTCCAGCTCCAATTACAAGACCCGGACGAATAATGGCAGTATTCTTTTTTTTTCTAAAAAAATTTTCTAAATTTCTCTTCACTCGGCCATAGTCTGTCGTATTGCTCGGATCAGCGGAAATAGAGCTTATGAAAATATGATAGCGACAACCTTTTTTATCAGCTAATTCATAGAGCATTTTATTGCTCTCTATATTATTTTTTGCCTCATTTTTATCATGGGCGGCATAGATTAAAACATCAATACCATCTGGAATGGACTGAGTGGAGATATCTGAACCCAACTTAATTTCAGTAAGAACATTTGTGATATTTTTGACTGAATGCGCCTTAGAAAGATCAGACAAGGATCCCTTAACAATATAACCCTTCTTTTTTAAATACAAAGCGAGATTGCTGCCAACGAAACTATTAATTCCAGTGATAAAGATGGTCGTGGTCTTCATAATGATTTATTTACTATTTCACCGATCCTCATGGCATTGGCCATAATTGTAAAGGTGTTATTCTTTGCAGGTAAAACTGGAAAAACTGAACCATCGGCAATAAAGATATTTTTGGTTCCAAAGAGTCTGCATTCAGAGTCAGTTTGAAACTTTGAAGGAGTTTTCTTCATAGGAAGGGTTCCAGAATAATGAAAGCTATTTCCAGGCTGCAATTTTTTTACTAGAAAACTTAAAGAATAAAATCCCAATTTTCGAAAAGAAGAGATAATCTTCTTTTCAATAGATCCTCTTTTTTCTTCCTGTTCATAACTAATCTCTATCACACCATCTTTAGTTAATTTTAGAAAGTTTTTAGATTTCTGATGATCGGGATAAAAAACCTGCATGATAAGAATAGAAGGCACCAAGTATTTGACCGCGCTTAAAGTTCCCTTAATGGAAAGAGGAAAATCCATAAGGTAATCGCCGCACAAAGTAGCATTTAACTTATACATTGAGCACAGGTATTTATTTTTACTATCTTTGGTTAATAATATAAGTTGAGGGGGAATGAACTCATTATCTTCTTTTTTGCCGATAAATTTAAAATTTACAAAAGGAATATAGGTGACTAGGTTGTCTAGCATAGGTAGTTGGGTTTCGTAATCCTTAAAACTATTAAGAACAATTCGGGAAGTATTTAGGCAGCCGGCTGCCAAAATAAGTCTTTTGGTAGAAAAAATTGTATTTGATTTGGATTCGATATCCATTGCAATGACATCAATCCTATTTTCTTTTTCCGCAAAAGTAGTGACAATTTTATTGTGGACGTAAGTAATATTTGCATTCTCATTAATAATTTCTTCTAGAAACAATTTTGAATTATAAATAGAATTTGTATATGGTTTAAAAAATTCCAAACCTTTATAGTCATAAATTTCACGATTTTTTTTCGTCGAGGTAATATAAGCCGAACGCGGAAAACCAATAAATAAATTGTTCTTGTGAAAGAATCGCAGCTTTTTTTTGTACTTTTTAAGCAGAGCTTCTGCGAGAAAGTTTAATTTAGGCGCAGGGAGAAGATTTTTTTCTGCAAAAAACTCATCCTGTAAATCATCATTTTTTCCAGCGATCCCGATTTTATCAGTTAACAGATCATAATATTCTTTTAAATCAGCATAGCTAATTGGAAATCCTGCTAAATCCTCATTCGTATACCTCATCGAGCCGCCGCCCCAAGCGTTTGAAAGTCCGCCTTTAGCGTAGGATCCTAGGACAAAAAAGTTTTTTGTTTTAAATTTATTAAATTCGTTAAATTTATTTGAAATATATCTCATCAATGGCGCTTTTACTTTTGGGCTCAGGTATTCGTGATTGATATTGTTTAGGCTCTCTAAGTTATCCCCTATAACCTCAGAAAAATTAATTTCATTTTTCTTTTTTAAACTGGAAATAGAGTCATTAAGTGAGTGCGTCACTGAATCGCTAACAATACCAACATCAAGAACTAAAACCCTCTTATTTTTAAGACTCGCCAGCGCTGAAACTGCTGAAGGGCCAGAGCCAACTATTATGACATCAAATAATTCCATACAACCTGACCTGAATAAATCCTTTAAAAAATTTATAGATACTTCTAAGAGTAAAATAAATCAGAGTAAATAAACCTTTTAGAAGAAAGTCTTTCTCTACGTAAAATTCGTCGTAGAAATCCTTTTTAACTTCAATTAAGTAAATCAAAGCATGAATTTTTTGAGTTAAAATATTTTCACGATCACGGATTCTTAAAAAAAATTCAATGGCTTCCACATCCAGTTTGTGATCAATTATTTTACGGATTTTGACATTATTGCCCGTATTGCAAAGTTTATTACCAAAGAGTGTATATTGAATTTTTATGTCTTGAGTAAGTTCCTTTTTCGGGAATAAATTTTTAAAAATATATTCCACTTCTCTGGTGAGATTTTCTTCTTTAGGGCTTGCTGGGGACATTTGAACACCTGTTTTTTGAAATTTTTCAATTTTAAAGTTTGATGTTTTATTCCGATATAGGCAAGGCAAAAACTTATTGTTTCCCCAGTTTGAAGAGAAGTTCTCACCTCAGTTGAAAAATGACTGAGCGTCAGTAAATTTACTGTCTCCAACTGGATTCGATTTCATATTAAACATATGGCAATGATAAATCAGAGAAGTTCAAAAAAGCGGAGTTCAGAGCAGAAATTCAAAGCATAGATAGAGACTTTAAGCACAATGAAGTTATGCTGCTATGTTTCTCTTTTCGACCATTTACTGATTTATCGAATTTCTCGGAATTCATATGTATTTAAGTCGGGTTTACAATTGACTTAAAAAGGCACCTAAGAGTTAATCCGAAGAATGACAATTACAACTTATAGTCAGGTGCCCACCGTGGCCGTCATCATTCCTAGTTACCGCGTAAAAAAACAAATTTTATCAGTCATTGAAAAAATTGGTGAATCTGTCCAATCCATTATTGTTGTCGACGATGCTTGCCCCGAGCACACCGGTGAATTTGTAAAATCTAAATGCAAAGACCCACGGGTGACTGTCGTCTTTCATCCTCAAAATCAAGGGGTAGGTGGGGCCATGATTTCCGGCTTCAAGAAAGCCCTTGAGCTCAATGCAGACATTGTTGTCAAAGTGGATGGTGACGGCCAAATGAATCCGCAATTAATTCCCAAGCTCATCGCACCTTTGATTGAAAAACGAGCGGATTATGTGAAAGGCAACCGCTTCTTTAATTTATATTCTTTAACCGAAATGCCGACCGTAAGACTTATTGGGAATGCCAGTCTGTCTTTTATTTCAAAACTATCTAGTGGCTACTACCAAATCATGGATCCGACCAACGGCTTTATTGCTATCGAACAAAGCGTGCTTAAAGCGCTGCCGCTTGATAAAATAGCTAAAGACTACTTCTTTGAGTCTGATCTTCTCTTTAGACTTAATATTTCCCGGGCCGTCGTGCTGGATCTTCCTATGGATGCCCATTACGGCGAAGAAAAAAGTAACTTAAAAATAACTCGGATTATTTTTCCATTTTTTCGACGGCACATGAAAAATTTATTAAAAAGAATTTTTTATAATTATTTCTTAAGAGACTTCAGCGTGGCTAGTGTCGAACTTGTTCTTTCCATAATGTTTATTGGTTTTGGATTCATCTTTGGGGCTTATCATTGGATGGAAAATATGCAAAATCAAACTTCCACTCCCACAGGAACGGTCATGATTTCGACCCTGACTATTATTCTTGGCTTTCAATTGTTTTTATCTTTTTTAACCCACGATATGTCCAATGTTCCCCTTAAACCTTTAAGCAAAGAACTCTAAAGGACGATGACTTGCTATTAAGTTTTTCATTTTTTCTTTTACTCAGGCTTTCTACAGGCGAAAAAGCTGATCCTAGCAAATCATATCTCAATGCCTTGCAAATGCTAGCCTTGCTAACTTGCGGAATTTATTTTCTCGCTATTTTTAATTTTTTCTGGGTTTCAAAGTTTATAATTTTTGGTGTCTCGGCAGGAATTGTCGCCTATCAATTTTACAAAAAAAAGATTTATCTCAATTCATTCGATTTCTTTATTTTTCTTATTCTAGGAATATTAACTTTTTTTGCCCAGTCCATTGAACTTCATGATTGGGATGACTTTTCCCATTGGGCCGTCAGTCTAAAAAATTTAAAACTGACAGCTGGATTGCCGACAAACAGTCATATCGACGTCGGAGCCAGCTACATCCCAGGAATTTCTTTATGGTTATCGCTACTAAGCCCCAATGATCCCTCTCAGGAGGGTTCCTCCTATGCCGCTGCTGCTAATTTCATTTCCTTTTTCTACTTCTGCGCTACTGCCGTGGTAATCACGCAAGACAAAACCAAATCGATCAACAAGCAAATAATTTTTTTCTTATTCGCACTGATTTTCTATTTTGTCTTTTCCGAAAAAGCAGGGGGACTCTTTACCTTGTCAGTGGATCATGACCTATCTATCTTTTTTGTCAGTGCACTTTTAAGCTTGTGTCTGACTGATTTTAAATCCTCTTCAATACTTTTACTGGTATCACTTATCATGTTATGTCTGACGAAACACACCGGAGTATTATTTTCATCATTAGCTCTTGTCATTTGGCTGGCCGAATGGGGCTTTAAACAAGCTAAAACTTCAAAACTCATACTCCTAGGTAGCCTTAGTTTTTTTATCATTTTTATCTTAAAAATCAGTTGGAACAATTATCTCGCTCACACTGCTATTTCTGTGGTACTTCAACAGAATACATCCTTGCTACCAAGAATTATTGAAGTTCTTTTAAATTTTAAAAGCGATCGTCTCTTTTTAGAAGTGTTACCACAGATGTTTGAAAGGGCCTGTCTTTCTGAATTTACTAAGTTCTTATTTGTCGGCATTTTGCTTTTCGAAGCTCTTCATTTTAAGATCTTCAGAAAATTGAATAAGAGATTTTTTGCCTATAGTTTCTTTTCCATTCTTTGTTATTTTATTTTTTTGGCCTTCTGTTATCGATTTATTTTCGGAGAATATGAAGCAAAGTCACTTGCAAGTTTTGATCGTTATTTCGAAACAATCACTCTTTCCTGGGTATTATTCTTTACTTTTCAATGGATACTACAAGCACAAGAGTTGTTAAAAAATCGATCCTGGTCTCAAAATTTTTCTTATGCACTTTCAGTCATTTTCCTCGCTCCGATCAGCTATGACATTTATAAAAGAAAAACGACGTGCTTTAAAATCACCAACAGAGCAGAGATCCAAAAACAGGCAGAAGGCTTACGAACAATATTACCACCAAACGCCAAAGTTTATTTTATTTGGCAATATTCAACCGGCTTAGAATGTCTGATGATGAGATACGAACTCATGCCAAGACTAATATCTTGCGATTCTTCTTCACTTGGAGAGCCATCTTCTTCCTCCGACGTATGGACGCACAAAGTTCCTTTGAATGAATTTGCTACTTCAATTAATAATTATGATTACATTCTGGTAGCAAAAGACGGTGGTTCTTTGTGGAAGGATTACGGGGCCTTGTTTGAAAAACAGCAAGAAGGCCTCTTTCAAGTGCAACACACGGATCAAGAACTAATTAAATTGAAAAAAATTGATTATCAAATAGGAGTTCCAAATGAATAATGTCATATTAATCACGGGCTCAAACGGCGGCATTGGAAAAGCTCTCGCAGAGTACCTCTTAGAACACAATCACCGAAATATTGCTTTTCATTTTAGGTCCTCGGCCCTGGAAATTAAACCCCTCTTAAAGAGATTTGATTTGGATCCGGAGAAATATATTTTTCATGCCGACTTAACAAGCGAAAAAGCTGTTAAAGATTTACGCTTAGCGATTGAAAATAAGCTTGGCCTTGTTAGCACTTTGTTAAATGTTGCTGGTCTGTCAACCAATGCCATGTCTTGGAAGATGACTTTGGAAGAATTCCGAAAAGTGATCGACAATAATCTTTTATCTTCTTTTTTATGTTCAAGGGAATTTATTCCTTTCATGCGGGATCAAAAATGGGGCCGCATTGTTAATTTCACCAGCATTGTTGGCCAAACTGGCGTCATTGGCGCTAGTCACTATGCCGCAGCTAAAGCGGGTCTCATCGGACTGACAAAATCCTTGGCTCTTGAATTAGCGAATAAAAATATCACCGTTAACGCGGTCGCCTTAGGCTATTTTAATTACGGCCTTATTAACGATGTCTCCTCTGAACTTCAAACCCAAATTAAGGCTCGAATTCCAGCGGGACGGTTTGGGCTTAAAGAAGACATTGGCGCCTTGATTAAATACCTTATTTCTCCTGAGGCCTCCTTTATGACAGGGCAAGTTCTTGGACTCAACGGAGGACAAAACTAGTTGGAACTTAAATTTCAAACCTTTGTCAGAGCTCAATTTTACGAGGCCCAGCGCAGCCTTTTTTCAATTTGCTTTCCTGAAAATGCAGGGTCAGCAATAGAGTCCGAAGATCATTACAACTGGAAATTTCAAAAGTTTCCGGCCATCCCAAGTTCTTATGAGTACTCGGCAACTGATGGAACTGATTTGGTCGGCTACTACGCTGCCCTGCCATTCAATTATACAGTTAAAAATCAAAAACTTACTTGCGGAATGGTTTGCGATGTCATGACCCACCCTGGGTATCGTGGTGCTGGTATATTCACAAAGCTTGGTCGTTATGCGACGGAAAATTTAGCTGAACATAAAATCGATTTTGTCTCTGGCTACCCCATTCGTCCCGAAGTCATTCCTGGCCATCTCAAAGTCGGTTGGTTTATCGCCTTTCAGCAGCCAATGTACTTACGGATGGTAAAGCTTAATTTTTTATTTACTAAGCTTGGGCCGCTCAAAAAGCTCTCGATCATTTTTAATTTCCTGCTCCGACAATATAATTTTTTATTTAATTGTTTTTCTTGCGCGAATTATCAGACATCAATTTTAAACCGCGGTTCATTTCTGCAGGACAATGACTATGATTCTTTTTTTAAACTTTGGTCAGATGAACAAGAAATTTTTCTTAATAAAAACAAAGCCTTTCTTGCTTGGAGAACTGGTGCTCCAGGAACTGAATATCAGTTCGTGAAATTGTCCAAAAATAATGAGATGGTTGGCTTAGCAATCACCAGAAAAGTTCTTCTACAAGAAATACCTAGTTTAGCCATTTTAGATTTGATGATTTTAAATTCTCATCAGCGCGGGCTAAAAAATCTTTTTATTTACCTCTACCAACTAGCAAAATCCGACTGTGATTTACTTGTGACTATGGCCAGTCCTTATATCCGGAGAAAATATCGTTTTTTAGAAAATGGCTTCGTACGCTCTCACGCGGTTTTTTCAATTATTTTTAAAATTTTGAATTCTCAGCTAAATAAGCAAGTTTTCAAGGACGAATCAAAATGGCATTTAATGTGGATCGACTCCGATGACTTATAACTTAGTCAAAGGCACGACAATAGATACGAAAATCAAAGCCAATCTCTATTTATTTCCTCACCAAGATGATGAGGCCATGGTTTTTGAAAAGTTAAGAGAAGATCTAAAAAAAGGGATAAAGCCGCTTTGCTTATTTTTAACTACGAACTCTGAACTTAAAATGGCCCATCGACGCCAGAGAGAAAGTCAAAATTTCTTAAATTCTTTAGGCGTCGCGAATGAAAATATTTTCTTTTTAGGACAAGAATTTCAAGTTTTTGATAATCATCTGATGTATCAATTGGAAAAGCTTGAATCATCGATTCAATCAAAATTTTCAAACCTCACAATTGATTCAGTTATTGCACCCGCCTACGAGGGTGGCCACCACGACCATGATACGGCCTTCTGCTTGGGCTATCGCCTTTCACAATTTTATAGCGCCCGCCTATTTCAATATTGGTGTTACAATGGCGCTGATACCAAATTGCGATTCTTTCGAGTTCGAAAGCCGATTCTAAATCCGAAAACTAGTCAGACAAAATTGATTGCAATCAAAAGAAGTCTTAAGGATTTTTTGCGAACACTTTTGATTCCTTATTTTTATCCTTCTCAAGCTAAGTCGTGGTTGGGATTATACCCTGACTTTATTTTTAACAGCTTTTTTCGTCAAATTTACCTCACAGAAGTTTTTGAATTTGATTTAGACAAACCACCTCATTCAGGAGTTCTCCTCTATGAAAGATGGAGGCGAACAACATATGTCACCTGGAAAAATTGCATGCTTAGTTATTTAAAAAAAAATCTATAAATTTTTGTTTTGAAAATGAAACCTAGTGTTAAACAGTCTGGAACAAATCTTGACCTTATCTGACAAGAGAATCTTTGCTCTGATAATTGATCCTCAAAGCTAGAACTAAAGCCCACACGATGACAATTAAGGCCCGAATCTTTGCGTATTCAAAGCTCACATCCGTCAGACAAGCAATGGCAAATTCTAACTGTGCCCACGTGCAGGCAAATAAAATAATATATTCATTCTTTTTCCCGTCTGATTTTGCTTGCGCAATCATATTCCAACTGATTCTTAAAAAAAGAATCCATACTGCTAAAAAGAATACAAATCCAAAAAGGCCAGTCGAGGATAAAACATTTAAATATTGATCATGCGCATGGCTTTCCAGCGGTGCTCCTGGAAGATTCAACTTTTGCCAATATTCAGTCACTCTTGCTGCATTTCCACCATATCCCACACCAAAAATAGGATAGTCCTTCCACATTTCATAATTTACTTTCAGCAAACCAACTCTTTCATAATTAACACTGGTATCAAAGGCATGAAAAATACGCTCCCTAAAAGTAGAGGAAATAACGAAGCCTAAAAGAACCGCCGTAATTAAAATGCCTGCAAATTTTTTAAAAAGTTTCAAATTATGAAAAGCCACCATGATCAGCGAGCTCATAACAATCGATAACCAGATTCCACGAGTAAAGGTCAAGTAGATGCTCACTCCCAAAATTGAATAGCAAGAAACCAATAAGATTCTCCAAAATGTAGAAACTTTTTTCCACATAAAACCGAGCAAGGCGATTCCAAACACAAAGATAACGGCATTGGCGTGCGCATAATAAGTTGCACTATTGAGAGCACCCAAAAGCCGGTCAGAGAATCGACCTGTAATAAAATTAACTCCATAAATATAAGTAAAAATTGCGTAGATGGATGGAATCAAGGTGCCTACGGCTAATAGCTTACAAAGGCCTGTCACGGAGAACCGTGCTTTGGTAAAAATAAACTGCAAAAGAAAAATATGTAAAATCCAATTCAGTTTCTGAAGGCCTGATAAATAATCAATTTTTCCGCCCCAGTTTATTAACCAGCTAACAATCACGGCGCCTAGGTAGCCGAACATGGCCCATTCGACTCCAGTTTTATAAAAACCCCATGATTTGTATTGTTCACGATGACGTAGAACCATGGCCAACCAATATCCAGCCATAACAAGAATGAAAAAATCGAGAGCTGTCTGAGAGACCACGGCACTAAGAACATAGCCTGCTAGAAAAAACTCAAGCATGACGAAAATCTCTATTCGCCTGTCTCATCGCCTGTTTCATAGCATTACACTCACTTAATTTAACTCCTTAGCCCAGTTGAGCGAATAAACTACTAGGATTTCCTTAACTTATCACTGACATTTTTCAAGATTGTTATGCTCGCTTCGCGTTATTTTGCCCAGCTCAAAGAATGTTTCTTTAACGGGTAAGTGTAACAACCCTGGACACATCAGAGTTATGCAGCTTCGGAGACTTGGTGAGAACCCGTCATCAACGTCGATCAGCATAGCCTCTCGTGTTCATCGGTCTAAAAAATAAAGTGTTTCTGTCATGCTCATAATTTGATTTACCACAGATTAAAGAATTACATCTTTGGCATTTAGGCACTCAGGAAAAAAAATACAGAAATATTTGGGTATTACCATGGCAAAAAGGGCTTAAAGTCATTGGACTGTAGCGGAGAATATGTGTGACTTCGGTAAACCGCCTCTTTGAACTGAACTGGAGACCTCTACAATTAAATGT
>CAIYID010000016.1 GCA_903926205.1 uncultured Bdellovibrionales bacterium | reverse complement strand
TATAGGGAAAAATTGCAAACTACGCTTCCTGTAGGAAAAAAACTTGATCAGGATAAAATGCTCAATTAATAATCACGTCGCTGCCGCTCCGCTGGTGCACTCGAATGAAAGCCGGTGGTGGATCACGATGAAATCAGCCAACAGGTAAAATCAAATCTAGCCTTGGAAAAAAAAATTTTTGATCGACTTCTTAAAGAGGTGACGTAACTCAATCATGAGTGACGCCGCCTCTTTATTTATTTGAAGTGAACAAAACGCTCATTCACCTGACCAACAGCTCTTAGTGATTTTTAGGAATTAAACTTGTCCCCGTCTTGCGAGACGGGAATGCGGTGGGGACAACCTATGAGTCCAGTCACGCCAAACGAGGCCAGCCGTGCATCGGTGGCCCCACAGATAAGGGAATTTGATCAGGGAAGTTCTAAGACTTCTAAACGAAGGTTGGGCGTTATCGGAGCACCAGTTTGCATAGCAGGTGTGTTTTCAAAACTTGCTACAAAGTTAGTTTGTTTAAGCGCTTCAACGTATTGCTCGCATGCTTTACCCTTCAAAACAAATTGAAGTAAGTTGCTGCCAGCATCCATTCCATTCAAAAATCCAAGGATTGGTTTATTTGTGGTCGTCGAATCCGCTAAAGTGCATCCCGTCGGCAATATAGGAGAAATAAAATGCATTACTTGAGCATCTGAAAGCTTATAGCCATTGAGTGTATCTGTTGGTTAAAATTTGCCCACAGCAAACCAAAGAGAACAATATATAGATCTCTTGAGGCATAGTGCTGAACACTAAATTCCTTATTTCCATCGCGAACTAAAAAATGTGTTTGCGCTAAAATTTCTTCCGCATTTGCATAGCCTGCTGAAATCATAACAAGTGCGACAAAAATGAATCGTGAAAACATATGTAACTCCAATTTCCAACTATTTTAATGACCTAGCTAGAACATGCGCCACCCCTTTTTGTAAAGAAAACTAATCAAATATTGGCGCCCTCCGTTAAGCCCACTCAGCTTTTGCGGGCGGTTCCATAGGTCTGATTAAAATCGCCAGCAAATCGGGACACCTCTCTTCAGACGTCCAGTCCAGTATTGATTTAAAAGGAGAACCCATTAATACTCGCCCTTGAGATCGTTTAAATTTAAGGGGAATTTATGCGCATGTTTTTTCTAAGTTTAATAATTTATCCATTAATAAGCTTTGCTGACATTCAGGGCCTTTGGTTAAGCAAAACATCATATCATGGGCCATTTCAAAATTATTCTGGCCAGTATCTTGAAATAAAATCTGATGTAATGAAATCAATATCTTTTATCGGACAACAAAATGAAGTTTTAACCTCGCCTTACCAAATACTAAATGACCATCAAATTTCTGTCATTCAAAAGGATGGTTCAAAAGTAACGTTAGAATATATAATTAGAAATCAATCTTTAAAGTTTTGTTTTCAAAATCAATGTAATGAGTTTACTCAACAAATGTCTGTTCCAAATTTTAAATCTGGAAAATTTTCAATCCCAAATTTGAAAATGACACTAATTCGCAACATTAATCAAGCGACTCACTCAGTCGTGGAAGATCCAACAGTGTTTTTTCCTGCAGACTATAACAACATTAATTCGAAAATAATTCTACCGCAGCTTACAGGTAACGTAATTGGACTGACCCAAATTTATCTTATAAACGATGACCCTTTAGATCCAAAAAGTTACTACTTAAGCCTCGCTCTCTACAAGAAGAGTGTACAGGGAGATTCCATTCTATTGACGGACACGATTGTAAAACAAATTAATTTAAATGAAAATCAAACGATCTCAATTGTTGTTGATGGTATCAACTATGAATATGGTTATCGATTTGATTTACAATAATAATGGACAATGCTTTTTAGAGGCCCTACGACTTGATTGATTCCGGCGAGCCTAATTAGCTCGCTCGAAATGAATATTACAACTTATCCACAACAACCGAACTCGAAACCTCCAAAATCAGTTTAATATTTCTTTGATTTAAAAATATAACGAATCACCCTGCGGCTAAGTGAAACAACCGCAGTATTCCTGTCCCCTCCCAAGTATCGCATGCAGCTAGTGACCGGATTTTTAGCGCTGGGGGAAGGCTTATTTTACTCCCTGACTCTGTTTAGAAGACATCAAATTCTTTCGAAGACATTTATCTCACTACTTTGAGCCAATCGAAAATGGCCGTCGAAAGTTTTAGGACGATAATATCCTAATCTTAAAAGATATAGAAGTGGACGCCCACATCCAGCGCTTTTTGTTGCAAAATATTGGGGTCGAAAATGAATAAAGCCACATTTCGTTTCATGTCTAAAGTATTTCAGTTTGAAAGCTAGAGTGCCAAACCAATTTTTCAGCGATAGTCAGCAAATCGAATGGGGCTGTCCTGCCAGCGCTCCGTCTATTGACGCCGTTCGTGTGAACGGCAAATAGATTCTGATACGAACCACGGGTCAAAAAAACTGCCGATTTTAAAAAGTGCCGAGAGTGAGGGGTAATACCTTGCTCTCGGCATTGGCATTTAATTAGGATTTCAAAACTGAAAGAATCTGAAAACGTAAATCGATATAGTCTTTTCCAAAGAAAATTACTGAAATGCTAAATGCGCAGATAAAGAAAAGAAAGCGTCCAAGTTTTAGTCCAGTATACAACATAGGATTCGAGACAATCATTTGGGGCAAAATATTAAATCGATTCCGTCAATCAAGACAAGCTAATTCATTTGTAATCGATAACGAGTTTTTGGCCCGGAATTGATTTTTTCAAGCAAGCCATTTGAAAAAGCTTGCGCGATTTCACGAGAAGCCGTGGCTAGGGAAATTTTATGAAATTTTCCATAAGCGGCCACATTAAACGGTTCTTTACCGACAAAGCACCAAAACTCCTTCACTCGCTTTAAAATATCGGGGCGCAATTGAGGTTTGGCCTCTCGATGTACAATCATCTTAATTTGAAATTTATCGCGAGCGACTAGTTTGAAAAATCCGAAATTTTCAACGATCATTAATGGAATTTTTTGAGAACAGAAATAATGTCGTAAACGCGTACAAGCTTGAAAAAAACGATCTTGGCTGTGCCCTTGAATAAAATGTTCATTGGGGTAAATCAACGAAAAAAGCTCGATGGCTTTTTTTGGTCGATAAAAATCTGCCGCCAAAACCTGAAGCAACCGTTGTTGCGCCTGACCTTGTTTTAAAAATTTAGTTCCAAAGGTGTTTTCACCCGTAGTGACATTGAAAGAACCCATATCACATGTGTCAGTTTCAAAATAATCCGCTGCACTTTGTTTTTTCTTTTCTGCGCCAATTTGCCAAATGTATTGATCTGGGAGACTTGAGGGACTGATTGAAAATTCTGTCATCAACATCTGACGATAAAATTTGTAAGGAGTGCCAAAATACAGATGATGCCAAAGATGAAGTCGGAGTTCCTCATTATCAGTGACCTTGGCTCTATGAAAATCGCAATCACGCACGGTTTCCCAGCGGCGTTTTTTTTGAGCTTCCTGCTTAACAAGATTTATTTTTTCTTGTGACTCGGTAGAGCCACCTGACTTCATCAATTCAAAGATCGCTGTCATTTTTTTTATCAAGAGTTCATCGATGGAGTCTGTGGATTTTAACAAATGTTGCGCTTGAGTTAAATAGGATTGCGCTTCCTTCCAGTGCTGAAGCTTAATGGTTAATTGCGCAGAACGCTCCAAAACATTAACATGGAGAAGCCATTTTTCTTCTCGCGCGGTTTGCGCTCTTAAATTTGCTAAGAGAGTTTCGGCTTCCGCAAATTGTTGATTGAAAAATAAACTGTGGGCCAGATTCACTTTCACCACCAGCGTTTCATAAGGATCAGATTCAGAAAATTTCAAATAGCTCTGAAGATTTTTTCTCGCCTCTTCGTAATTCCACTCAGCAATGTGAGCGAGCGCTCGAAAAAAAAAGTGTCGAGGATGAGGCGGAAGCTCACTTAATATTTCGTGGGCCTCCGTGAGCACTCCGAGTCGCACAAGATTCGCCGCGTACTCAGCTTTTTCCTCCACTGTCGGCACCATGATTTTCCTTGGAGCTGGGCGCACCAGGGGAGCAAGAAGTTTGATTCCTAATTCAGGTAAACTCAAACGGCGGGCGAGACCCGCCACAGGCACCAGAAACTCTCGATGAGGTTCAAGTTTCACCAATTGAAGAAGAAGTGTCTTGGCTTCCGCCAATTCAGCACGCTTAATTAGTTCATCAATTTTTGCAATTTCACCTGAAAAATCAGACATATATATCACCTCACATTATATCAGTATAATAAAATAATGCAATAGATCATTATGAGGACGAAAGATTGATCGCTGGGATGTCAAAGCTCTGAAAAGTGCTAGCAAAAAAGAGCCTTAGCTAAGCCCGATCAATCACGAAAAGCAGTGTAATTCAAATAACTTAATTTCACACAGGCACATATGTTGCAAGTGGTCAAACATAGGAGAATTTTATGAAAAATTCAGGAGCAACAAAAGCACAAATTTTGCTACTAGCAGGACTCGTTTTTGCCACAAATTTCCTCAGTGTCAAAGCGTTCGCCCGTAGTGGTGAAGGCAGCAACGGTCCACAAACAGAAGGAGATTCAATCCCCGTGATTTCTGACGGGCCGATCAGCAAAGACAAAGTGGAAACTGCGTTTAAAATTTGCCTCGTCAGAGGTAATAAAAAGAAAGGTCAGACCTCTTTTTTGATGGAATTATCTCGAGTGACTAAGACGGACGGTAAGGCCTCTAACTTATTTAATCTCATTGAAATTGAAGCAGATGCTACTACGAACTCGGACGAATGGTCGAGATCGGACGATTATATAGGGGTTAATTTTACTTTAAGAAATTTATTTTTGTCCTTTAAATTAGATCCGATGATTAGTGCCTTTTTTGATCAACAGACATCAAGAACTGAATTTATGTTTCAACGTAACAAAGTGAATGAGCACCTCGTCTTAGAAGGATTGCCTTATCTAACGGCGGCCAAAGAAGTTCAGCAAGAACTCTACGACGAGTTAGGTTCAGTTATTAAGATACAAACTTATTATCAAGATTTAAAAATTAATAGAGCCCAAGTCTTGGACAAAGAAGGTCATCATATTGTTAAGTCCACGAATGAGGACACTAAAAAACAAATTTTTATTCCTCTTTCAACGGATGGATATTTGAATTGTTTGAAATCTGAACTGAGTTCGAAATAAGAATGCTATTTTTTTAAGTAGGAAAGCTTTTTAATAGGAGCCTTGTGAAACGAATGAATTTCAATCTCATAAAACAAGCGACTCGATTTTCGATAAGAAATTGGGTCGTTTTTTTATTGGCGAGTGTTCAATCGTTAAGTTTTTCAGCGGGTGCAACTGAACAAGTGCACAACAATTCATTTTGTCAGGACATTCAGCAATGGAGTGCTTTTACTTTGAACCCTCCAAGCTCCAAAAATGCAACTATGGCTGAAATCGGAGCGCAACAATTATTAGCATCAGACATGCTGGCCGAAGTTGTAGGAAAAGTTTTCAAAATTTACAGTTCTGGAAATTTGAGGTCTGGAGAGTTAAAATCTTGCTTGAATACGATTCCAAATAATCGAGGTGATTTTACCAGTGCGCTCGGTGCCACTTTTCTTAATCGCAGCATCAAGCGGCTCCAAAACTCGAGAAGTCCTTTGATCTCAAAGTTTATGAAAGCTGTGGAGTTAGAAGCTGGGGATGTTGAAAGTTTATTGTTTTCCATTTCTGGGCACTTTATTCCTGATTATGAAGCGGGTCCATTGAAGGCAGGTTTTCATCGAGGAAGTGGTTCTTTATTTGCCGACATTGATGCCATTGATCCGAATGAGTGGCTTCTTATCATCGTTCATGAATTATCTCATCGCATTGATCACCAACTCCGGGATGCTATTATTTCTTACAATAATGATGCTCTTGTTAAATCTTTGGCGGAGCTCGCTCATCAAGTTTCAGACCCAACGCAACTGTCCTCGGAGCAACAAATGCAATTGGATGGATGGCTCAGGTCTGGCCTTGATCGTGGCCTTTGGGCAGAGTATCGCGCATGGGTTTTATCATTTATTCTTTATCGCGAAGGTTTAAAGGAAAATCTCTGGGGAAAAATTCCTTGGATTGAAAATGTTTTGTCTCGTCAGCAAGCTAAGGAAAATCTTAGTCATCTCGTTTACCGTTATCTTGACCCTCGTTTTCAGAATCCTCAAGCTGGGATGTTTTCTTTACCTTTGATTCAAACTGAACTTCATTTTATCAGGGATCATGTTTTGCGCTCAGAGAAATTGCCGAGTCTTGGAAATTTTAATGAGATTTTGAAATAAGAAAAAACATGAAATAGGCCGTTTTTCAGTTCTACATTTTAAAATGTCCAGGTATATCAATCACTCCTCAGCTGCTTCGTGGGTCGAAGATGAATAAAGCCACATTTCGTTTCATGTCTAAAGTATTTCAGTTTAAAGGCTGGTGTGCAAAGCCAATTTTTCTGCGATAAGTCTTCTTATGTTGCGTTCGCTCGTGCCACTGAGCTCTCTTTAAAAGGATTCTTGCTTCCGCTCATATTTCAAACCTCATCATAAAGTTGAGCTAATTCCAAACTAATAATACACCAGAAGATCAATAGATCCTTGATTTTCAAACCAGCGCTGAATGGCCGAGACTCTCAGTCCCCAGGAAATATCGGGACTCCACTGAGCGGACAAAGAGAGCTCCTTATATTCCTGATAACTAACTCGGCTATCTTTCCGGTACCAGGCCTCGACGATAGAAATCAGCTTTGGAGTCCATGTGGTTTTTATTAAAAAGTTGGGTCCAAAGCCTAAGAGAAATCTCGGCAAGGTTCCATCGCTGAGAAGGCCTGATGAGTCGCTAGTGTAATAAAGACCGCCTTTGATGCCCGCATAGAAGTTTGTTTTAAGCTTCTGAGCCAGGTTCAAGGTGTAACCAGGGCCTCCAGTCATAACGAAGGCGCGACATCCAGTGCAACTGGGGTTCACCAAAGATTCAAAGCCGAGATTTAAACGCCAAGAAAGATTTTTTGAGAAAGCCGAATAAGGAGTGATAGAAACAACTTCAAAAAGCGAAAATTGGTTGAGCTCAAATTTTTGATAATTCTGAAGGTAGTTGAAATTCATGTCGAAAAAACTGATCTTTGCAGAGTCTGGATATCCGGTCGGAGGATCAATAAGATCATGAAAGGCGAAGCGATAGCGGAGGTTAATTCCATTGCCGAGATTTGAATCTGTTAAATAACCGACGCCCCAGCGTCTTGAGCCATGACCCGAATGCGGGACTTCCTCCATGGGAGGAGCAATATTCAATGGGACACTAATTTCTGGAATATTTGCCCTTGCGGTGAGGAGTAAATTTTTAAATTTTGTTTCTGCTGAATCTCGGATTTGAACATTTCGAGGATAGGTAAAATCCGTGTCGTCGATGGCGGCGTCCAGAGCAAGTTGGCGTCGGTGGCTGGGCCAGCCCTCGATTTCAGGAAGCATTTTTTGCTGCGTGACGGTTTCTGAAACCCAGTTCTTTTCCGGTTCGCTGAGTTTTTCAAGACGGGCATAAAGCTCACTCCGCACAGAGGCGCGAAAGTGAACTTCTTTGACCAGATTTTCTGTGTCCCAGATGACATGAACAGTGTCTGTTGGGATCACCCATTTTTTTAGTTTGGAGGAAAGCTCTAAGCTGGAATCTGCGGCCTCGAGCAGGGTCAGCATGTGATAACTGCAGTTTTCGCTGAGGTACCAATAATTGGCATAAGTGGGACCCAATTCCCAAATGTGTTGTACCAAGCGATCGACGGCTTGAGGAGAGAGATTTAAATCATACTCCCAAAGATCTCGACTTTCGGCGTTCGAGTATTCTCGCACCTTGTAATAGTAAGGCATGGTGGTGAAGGTTCCTGGAAATCCACCGAAAAGACCGTTGAAAGCATACAGAAGGGCGTTTACTTTTTCAGCATTGGCCGCGTAGTTCACGCCATAATCAAGAAGTTGATAGCGTTGGCCGTCTTTTGCGGAGGGAGCTTTGTTAATGCGTAGAAGAGTGTGGCCAAACGTGGACGACGGGTTATTGAGAAAATAACTAGAGAAAACGAGAGAAGCAGAGGTTCCTCGAAGCGTTTGAAACCAGCGATCAAAGTTTGGGCAGACTCGGTCTGGCCATTCGATTTTCAGAGGTGACAGTTTCTCTTTTAAGTAACGATATCGGGCGGGAAAGCGACATTGCAGAGAGTCTTCTTCGATGAGGACTTTGTCCTCTGAAAATAGACCGCGCAGATAAGCCTCAAGTTCTGCGGCGGCATCCTTTTTTCCGTTTTCCGACACAAAAAAAACGGGGGATGCAATGGCGCTTTCTTGAGAGCGAAACCACGTTCTTTGAAAATGCAAAAGCCTTAGCCATGCCCGATCTTCGGCTAATTTGGTTTGTCGAGTGAAATCAATAATTTTTTCGACGGATGAAAGGTCTTCCGTTTGCGAAAAACCGTGGGTCGAGAAAAAGAAAAGGGTTATAAAAAAAAGAAAGGGGATCCTCATTGGATCCCCTTTATGGCAATCGTTAGCCATTTAGGCAAGCGAATGGCTTAAATTAAGCGCCACAGGCTTGATGATTTTTTGTAATCATCTGATTGATGCTGTTTTCAATGGCTGCGGGCTGCATATTTGAATCCACAAAAATGGATTTATAGTTTGATTTAACAGCCGAACCGAAAGTTTTTGAATCACAGCCCATCAGATTTGCCAGGCCTGCCAAGGTCTCTCCGTCTCCGCGAGCGGCATCTTTCGCCAGTGCTGACTTATTCACTTCAATGAAAAGCGGCACCGCCTGAGCTCCCTTAATCGCACCTTGATCGATACAGTTGGAAGTTCCTGAAGTGATACCAGACAAATTCGTATAAGTACTGTCGTTCGTTGTTGCTGCCATCACCTGACTGGGAACGCTTGGAGCGTCTCCGAAAATAACCGAACCCAGGCCGCAACCCGCGTCGCCGTAGGGTTTTGCCACTGCAACCGAACCAATCAACAAAAGAGCCACAGAAATTAATTTTATCATTTCAATCACCAATTCCTAGTTAGAGTTTGCAAGCTTTGTCAGCCGCTTGTGAAAGTTGTTCATTTGACGAGCCAACGGCGTAGAACTTTCGAAGGCTTGTGGAAAAATCAGTGTTCTGACAGCCCATGACTTCACCAAGAGCTGCGACTGACTCGCCAGTTCCTCGGGCAAGATCATTTTCTAAAGAAACTTTATTTACCTCAATAAACTGATTAGCTCGAGCGACTTTTCCAGATTCTCCACAATTAGACGTCCCTGAAGAAATGGCAAAAGTTTGGTAGCCGGTCATGTTTAAGATACCTGCGGCCACTTGAACGATTCCTGGAGCATCCCCGAAGACGATGGATCCAAGTCCGCATCCCGCAGTTCCGTAGCCTTGGCCCGAAAATTGTTCGTGCAAGGATTGTTTTTTTTGTTTGGGTGCCGTTCCGTCCGCTTGCGCCACACTGGTGGCCAAGATCAGGCCGAGAGCCGCTATCGATAAAATCATTCTCACAGAAGCCTCCTATTTGCATGTTGTGAAATTCATCAACGTTATATTTTGTTGAGTTGATAAGTTAAAATATTGATGGAGTTAATCCCAAAAGTCGAACGAATTTAGCGGGAGCCTCATGTACGGCTTTATGTCCAGGTTGTTGGCTTCGTTCTGGCTGCGTTTCAATTTTCATGGCTACGTTATCGCTACGATCAGGCTCCGATTTTGCTTCGATACCAGGCCTTTTATCTCTCATAGGCAATATTGATTCTTTTTGTTTGAGATTCGATATTTCAGATTCAAACAAGGAATTCAACAACCGAATAAGGCAATGGCGCATTATTTATTAGCAATAACAGCTGCTTATGTGACTACCTTTTGCCTATTGCTTTGGCGTACAATCTTATGTACACTGATAAACATGAAGATACCAAAGTCTCAATCAGCATCAGATTTAAGAGCAAACCTTTTTGAAACACTTCGTGAAGTTCAAGAGGGCGATCCACAACTTGTCACTCACACAAAGGGGTCAGACGGGGTTATTTTAATTTCTCAAGCACGCCTTAACGCGATTCTCGAAGAGAATGATGTTCTGAAAGCCATAAATAAAGGCCGTGCTGACGTTGCTGCTGGCCGAGTTCATACGATGCCAGAAATGAAAAAACACCTCCGAGAGATGCAAACTAAGTGGCAAAAACAACGGTAGTCTGGACGGACAACGCAAAATTTGATCTGTCGGATATTGGCTCGTACATAGCACAAGATTCACCAGTGAGAGCCGTTGATTTTACTCAGCGCCTCTTTGATTCAACAGTTCAACTTGAAATTCACCCACTTAGAGGACAAATTTGTCCAGAAGATCCGACATGTCGCCATCTGGTTTTAGAAGGCTATCGAATCATATACGAGGTCTCAGAAAAAGGTGTTGATGTGCTAACGATTATTTCACCTGGTCTGGATTCTGTCAGAGCAATAGCTTCCGCAAAAAAACGGTAATTCAGAAATTCCGGTATAAAATTCCTCTCGACACGCCAAGAGTTTTGCAAATCTCACCAATCGGGATCTCAGACTGGCGAAGGGCGCGCGCTTGCAGGATTTTATTTTGATCCATGAGCTTTGGCCGTCCTCCTTTGCGCCCGCGTTCAGCGGTGGCTTTTAGGCCCGCAAGCGTCCTTTCCTTGATGAGTTCTTTCTCAAACTCTGCCAAGGCTCCAAATATCTGCAGAAATAATTTTCCGCTGGCAGTGGTGGTGTCAATATTTTCTTGGAGGCTTTTAAATTCAACGCCCGAATCAATGAGGACTTGAATCATCTCGATCAGGTTTTTAAGGCTGCGCCCCAGGCGATCAAGCTTCCAAACTACGACAGTGTCACCACGGCGAATGTATTTTAAAAGCTTATCCCAAGTCCCTCACGGCTAGATTTGGAGCCACTGACAACATCGGTGAAGGTTTCGGCGCAGCCAGCACGGCTAAAGCGTCTGTTTGTAAATCTAAAGACTGATCTTGAGTGGAAACTCTGACGTAGCCAATGAGCATAAAACCTCCGTGTGGTGCCAGCGTTTCAAAAACTCGTGACGATGTCCATTTTGAAATGTCCCTCTAATTGAGGTTTTGAGACGAGTTTTGAAACTGAAAAATCTCGTAATATAGCCACATTTCGTTTCATGTTTAAAGTATTTCAGTTTGAAGGCTGGAGTGCAAAGCCAATTTTTCTGTGATAAGTCTTCTTCTGTTGCGTTAGCTCCTGCCACTGAGTTCTCTTTACAATCTGAATTCGACTCGGCGATACTTTTAACATGATTCAAAAACGTGATTTATTCGTCTTCGACTTAGTAAGAAATGATTTATTTTTCACAGTCGAACTCCCCATCAGTGAACCACAGAAGTGCGGGGCCACTTTCTCCATCATTTGCTTGGTTTCCGCTCACTACTAAATGTCCTTTTTTCCCCTTGAGTATTCCTTTGGTTACAAGAACTTCCGCTTCACCGTCTGAGTTTCCGATAATTGCTTTAGAGTCGACGTATCGCAAATCATTCGAGTCTTTGAATTCATGATCGAGTTTGGCTGTTCCGTTAGCCGTATTTTTTCCACTGTTGTCGTATACCGTGAACTCAAGAGCTTCACCGTCATCACCGAAACTCACTTCTATCTGCCCAGAATAATTGTACTGTGTTTTAGATTTTTCGGTTTCCACGCATCTCATTCCACTCGCATGCGCAAATTGAGCTGAAGCGATAACTCCGATTCCTATGGTTATATTTTTAAGTCTCATGTTTTGTTCTCCTTTTATTTTTTTTCTGAAACCTATGTACATCGTTAGTCTTTGTGCGTAAAGTACATACATAAAATACACAGCATAGGAAATTCTTATGGACATCGAAATATACGGATTACGGATTTTTTACGAAGTGATGAATTTAAAGAGTTTCTCAGGAGCTGCTCGTGCGCTCAAACTCACCCAGCCAACAGTGAGCCAGCAAATAGCTAAACTGGAACATGAAATGGGGCACAAGCTATTTGAACGAGTTGGGGACGATATTATTCCAACTCACGCCGCCCAAGACCTCTATCAGTTTGCCTCTGGATTGCTAGAAATGGTGGACGACTACCGTGAACGTTTACATGAAAATCAAAATCAGCCAAAAGGGGTTATTAGATACGCAATGCCTGAAAGCTGCCAGTGGACACCTCATTATAGAAAGATAATGAACCAGATCGCCGCTTTTCCGAATTTGCGTTTTGAAATTGGAATCTTGCCCAACGAACAAATTACAAAAGGCCTCATAGAAGGTTACCTAGATTTTGGGTTTGTCACTGGTGAACGAGTCAGTCCTGACTTGAGATTTGAAAAATTTTCAGATGAGGCTTATTCCGCGATTGCCTCTCATAAAGATCTCTTCTCTCCGCTTCAAAGTAAAAAGCCAGGCGAATTGAGATTAGTCACTTATCCAGGCTGGGAACAGTTTTTCACTACTTGGGCGCAGGCGCACTCTCTTTGGAAACCGTTAAAGGATCGATTGAAAGAGTCGACAGTTCATATTGGCACGATGGCTGGAGCTATTCATGCGACGCAAGAGGGGGCTGGGGTAGCAGTGATACCTACCCATTGCGTTTTTAAAGAGCTCGCCGACAAAACACTGCTTGAGTGGAAGCCTTCGAAGACGGTTGCCTCCAGTCCGGTCTATTTTGCGAAGCGAATTGGATCAAAATCACCGAAACGGGTTGAGCTTGTCGTGGAGATGCTCAAGCAAGCCAAAGAAATTTTAGGTTGATGAAATGGCTGAGCTGAAAAAAAAGGTGTCTGAGAATAGTCCTGGAAAATTTTTCGTCGATTTGAGTTGTATCAATTGTGGCGCTTGTCGGAAATTTGCCCACGACATCTTTGATGAACAGGCAGGTCATTCCTTTGTTAGAAAACAGCCCAGTTCAGAGTCGGATAACTTTAAAACTATGCAGACTCTAGTTGCCTGTCCTGTAAATGCAATTGGAGCCACAAGTAAAAAAATTCCACGTGCTGTGGTGGATTCTTTTCCAGTGGAGATCGCTGAGAATATTTAGGTCTAAGTAAAATAAGCACAGTATTCGAGCCCTGTTGAAAGTATCGCCGAGTCAGAAACTGGTTGTCGAGTTTGAAATCGCATAAGAGGTGTTCTGTTACAAGTCCCCGTTCATGGTAATAGCTCTATAAAGAAATTCATTGAAGAGCCTCAAACAATTCGGCTTGCTCATGTTGAGACTAAGGCTTTAATGAACGCAGCATCGAAGGCATTCAAAAAACACAAACACGCGGTGGATAAATTAAAATGAGAGTGCTTTTCATGCCAGCAGGAAATCCAACGAATTCATTGAGTTACCAGCGTTAATAGTTGTGATATAAATAGGGATCAGGTAGGAGTAATTTATGAATGAAAAAAAGCAAAAAGGTCCCGAAAAAGATGCAGCGAAAACATTCACAGCTTTTAGAAAAAGTCGTCAGGGGCAGCCCAGCGGTGAACTCTTAAAAAAAGCGCTGAAGAATTGGCCAAAAAAAGAGGCTCCGAAGCCAAATAAAAAAGTCGCTCTCCCAAGTGCAGAGGCCTAGATTTGACAGCAACAAAAATTTTTCGATTTAGTCAGCTTCGCCAACTCATTTCAGAAATGCCTGAGATAAAAAATGGCCTCGTTGTGGACTCAAACATTATCTTCGCGGCATCCTATGAGCTGGATATTTTTCATGACGAGGTGGCTGAAATCCTGAACGTCCTTAGTGAACATGACATTCCTTTATTTACAAATGTGAATATCCGTTCGGAATTTTTAGAACTCCACAGAAGGGTTTTAATTGCTGAATCCTTGATTGATTTCTATGAGGACTATGGATCAGAAATGGAGCCCCAGCTTCAACATCAGTTGAAGTCTCACCGAACAAGTTATCGAAAAGCCATTGAAGAAGATCGGTTATTTAAATTATCGGATCAGAGAATTAAATCCTTCAGGAAGCAACTGATGGAATTCAAAGCCAATGACCACGATGCCTGGCAATTGTTCTGTCAAAATTATTTTTCAGTACGAATGGCGGGTCTTTGGGAAAAGGCCGTCGAAATTTTCAATTTACACTTCATAAGTTTGCGCCAAAACGACAAGAGCCCTCAAGTCTCGGGCGATTTGTCTTGGAAACAAATGGAAAATTTGGTGAGCCAATATGGCATTGGCGTTTCAGACGCCATGATCTTAAATCTATTTTTGAATTCAACTTTCCCAGTTGTCTTAACTGCGGACTCTGATTTGGTTTACGTTATTGAACGGCTCAGGCCTGAGAATAAGGTCGCGCTAATTCCAGATAGCCTTTAAATTTGAATAAAATCATACACGAAATTCCATGCACTCGAATTTCCAACAGAATATCTCATTTTCTGAATTATCGTCTCGAAATCACTTCATTCAAAAGCGAAAGGTCTAAGTAAAATAAGCACAGTATTCGAGCCATGTTGAAAGTATCGCCGAGTCAGAAACTGGTTGTTGAGTTTGAAATCGCATAAGTCTTCTTATGTTGCGTTAGCTCCTGCCACTGAGCTCTCTTTAATAAGACATCAATTGAATCTACCTCTTCTTAACGCCCGAGAGATGCAAAACAAAATGCAAAGGTTGAACTCTCTTTATTCTGAGGAAATTACGTTAGCGCAACTTAATTTATTAGATAGTCATGATACGGCTCGATTCTTATCTGTTTGCGGGGAAGATCTAACGGCTCTCAAGCTGGCAGCATGGCTTTTATTTACATTTGTTGGTGTTCCAATGGTCTATTACGGAACAGAAGTAGGTATGCTTGGTTTATCAGACCCAGATTGTCGCCGCACTTTTTCGTGGGATAAAAAAAATTGGAATCACGAAATTCGTGATCACTTTAAGAAGTTGATCAAACTTAGAGAAGAGCGCCCTGAGTTGAGAACTGGAAAGATGAGCTTTATTCCCTCTGCAAGCTCCAAACAATTGATTTTTATGCGCGAAAAACTTTTGGTGATAATTAACGCGGGGGAAACCGCTATGCCTTTGGAGCGTGATATTTCGATAAAACATCTGATTTATGGTTCGGCACAATTTCAAAATGGAAGATATGAGATCCCGCCACGAGAGGCCGCTTGCTTTCAAGGATGATATGCAAGACTTTCAAGCTTTCCCAAAATCCAATGGATAGCTAATGACTCGGCTCCATTGCAATCGTGAGTTGTAATTTAAGAAGTATTCCTGTCCCCTCCCAAGTATCGCATGCGGCTGGGACCGGATTTTTAACGATGGGGAAAGGCTTATGTTACTCCCTGACTCTGTTTAAAATTGCGAGAGCCGTGCCGAGTGGACTCGAATTTTTAGTAAGAGTTTGAATGCTCAACGAAAAGTGCGGTCTTTATTGAAATTTTAAATTTGGATATGATTCAAATCTGCGCGAAGATCCGCGCAACACGAAATCACTTTTGAATTATGTGATTTCGAGGTGTTAATTTAGGAAATAAGATTTTATTTCTGATGTTACAGACGGCGAAAAGGAACTGGTCAATCCCCTTAAAAAGCTCGCGGTCAGTCATCAGCGCTGTTTATTCCACATGACCCATGAGTTGACGCCGCTCCTGAGATACCAGGATATTGTGGGTAAAGATGAAGCTATCAAAATATCCGAACAGCTGAATGAGCTTCTGTATTTGGACTTGCCGGATGCTGACGCAGACCCATTGAAATCAATGGAAGATAAATTGAAAATCGAGATCAAGCTTACCGCCATGAAAACAGCCATTGACGACTTCATCAACGAACTCAAAATGTTGGGATATAAAAAAGCTAAAACCTTCGTGGAGAACGCCAAGGATCAGCTCTTCACTTATATCGATAACTGGATTAAGACTGGAATCTCAAATCCAAAGGTAACATCGCTGGTTGAGCGGATCATGCGAGAAATAAAGCGAAGAATCAAAAAAATCGGTTTCAAGTGGAGCGAAAAAGGCGCAGAGAAAATGACCAGGCTTGTGCTGCTGCAACTCAGTTCAACG
>CAIYID010000015.1 GCA_903926205.1 uncultured Bdellovibrionales bacterium | reverse complement strand
CCTGGCTCAATTGACTTATGTTCGTAATATTGGTTTTCTTCATTTGGGTTCCTTTCTCATTCGGAGAGAATTTAGTCGTTCCAGGATAATATCCTGGGGAACCCGACTTTCAAACCCTAACGACTAGGTGGGACAAGTCCATTTTACCTTTGCCAGTGGCGGATACATCATAAGGATTAGACCTATGGCAATCGGAATTGAAGTTGTACCAACTGACATCTTTTCAAGCGCCTGCGGCACGACTGGCACAAATTTTCCTAATAAAATGCCTACGCCCATCGCAAGAAATATCCACAGAGTTAAGTAACGGTCTAAAAAAGACAATCGGCTAGAAATGGATGCATTATTTGTCATAAATCCTCACTTGCTTATCGTATATGTACGATATACGATGGCCCAATGGCATTATCAAGAAATGATGAATTTCCTGTAAAAGATCTGACACTCTCTAAATGGTGTAAAGCGTTATCTCACCCCGCAAGAATTGCGATTCTAAGAAATCTTGCGAGTCGTGGCGAGTGCATTTGTGGCGATTTGGTCTTAGATTTGCCGCTAGCTCAATCCACCGTGAGCCAACATTTAAAAGCCCTGAAAGAAGCGGGCTTAGTTCAAGGCCAAGTGGATGGTCCCAGATCAAGATATTGCATAAATCAGAAAAATTTTGAAAAATTCATCAAAGCTTTTGGTACTTTCGGAAATAAATTAAATAAAAAACTCATCTGTGAATAGGGAGCAACTTTGTGATCTATCCTGCTAAAATTATTTTCAGCTATACGAAATTTTTCATCATCAGTTTTTTTATTGCCCTCACCGCTCAGTCAGCCCAAGGACAACTGAGTTATAAAAATTATCTCCATAAACCGAAGCTCGTTGTCGTGTTGGTGATTGACCAGTTCCGAGCCGATTATCTTTCAAGGTTGCAAAATCAATTTCTTCCTGCTGGCTCAAAAGACCAACCTGGAGGCTTTGAATTTTTAGCTAGTCAAGGGGCTTACTTTCCTTTTGCTGAGTATGAGGTTTTTCAATCTATGACTTGCCCAGGGCATGCCATGATTTTGACGGGCTCGTATCCAGAATTGAACGGAATTCCCCTTAACGAATGGTACGATCAAGCTTTACATAAAATGCGCTACTGTGTGGATAGTGAAAAATATGGAATTTCACCAGAAAACTTAAAGACCTCCACTGTTTCTGATGAGTATAAAATGACTCATCCAGAATCGAAAGTTTTTTCCATGGCCCTTAAGGATCGCTCGGCAGTTCTTTTGGGCGGTCATCTTTCTAATCGCGCAATCTGGTATGATGCAGGCACAAGTCACTGGGCCAGCAGCAATTACTATGGTACAGGCACCCCTGCTTGGATGGAGGAAAAAAACAAAGAATTGTCCGAAGAAAAAGGGAGGAAATTTTCATGGAAAACTCATTTTTTTGATAAATCCTTACCTATGGGTTCCAAACTTGCTCTCGCTTCACCTTATGGCACAAAAATTTTATTTCGCCTGGCAAAATCCGCTGTTCAGAGTGAAAAACTGGGGCAAAATATAAATACCGATTTTCTTTTTATGAGTCTCTCAAATCATGATTACGTTGGTCACATGATGGGTCCTTTATCTCGGGAGATTGAAGCTTTGACCCTGGCAGAAGATCGTGAAATTTCAGATTTTTTAAAATATCTCCGCTTGCAATTAGGAGGCTTAAAAAATGTGGTCGTGGTATTAACCGCTGATCATGGAGTCTCACCCTTAGTTGAGGATCTTAAAAACTTTAAATTAGACGCAGGAAGATTAGATTACTTAGCTCTGCATAAAAATGCCGGAGAGGCTTTAACAAAAAAATACGGGTCACCCGAAGACCAGCCCTGGTTTTCCGCGAGTCATTCCCTTCACTTTTATTTGAACCGTGAGCTTTTAACGAAGAAAAAGATTCCTTTAAAGGAAGCTTTGGAAGTTGTTCGAAAAGTATTTCTAGCACAGCAAGGTGTCTGGAAAGTTTTCACGCACACTGATTATGAAGAGGGTCGTTTTCCTGTCGGCGAGCTTGGCGAGCAGCTCAAACGTCAATATTTACCCTCTGCTAGTGGGGACCTTGTCCTTATTCCCCGCCCCTTTTACATGGAAAAAGATGAAAATCAAACAACCCACATGACCGGTTTTTCTTATGACCGTCAGGTGCCTTTGATTATTTTTGGAGCGAATATCAAACCTTCGGTTCATCTTGAACAAGCTAAGATCATTGATTTAGCGACCACACTTTCCTCAATTTTAGGATCCACTGCACCGGCCGGCAGTTTTGGGAAACCTCTGCCGATTTTTTAAAATCTTGTAGACAGGATGCTTAAATTTTGGATGTTAACCGAACGGAATTGAGAACCCAGCATGGTCACTCGAAAAGTGATTAAAAGAGCTTTCCTCTTTTAATCAGAATGATTTTCTACAAGTCTTCAATTTACTGAATTTTACAACTCACATGAATAAACTCTATATCGAGTGGATCCACATTGCCAGGAATGGTCGTGCGCACAGAAGCTTTTAAAAAAGCATCTGTTTTAACTGAAGTTTCTTTTCCATCGAAATCGAAATAACCAGAAACATTTCCAGATGCCGGTTCGTAATTAAGCACAATTTTTCCAATATCAGTGTGAAGCACCACAGAGGCCCAGCACCAGGCTGGATCAAAAGGCTCTGGTTGGATATCGACGACTGAAGCTTGAGCACTTGGGCCATCACTCGTGGATTTATCAAAAAGTTGATAAATCGTAGTGCATGATAAAATACGATTTGCACATTCACCATACCCAGCAAAAGCGGTCGCTCCTGCGAAAAATATTGCACCTGCTAAAATAATGTTTTTCATAAAATGAGACTCCTCTATTTTTATTTGAATTAGTTTTTTGCCAAAGCTCGTATAGCACACCTTAATCAACAGAATTGTCATGACTTTGTTTGGACTCATTCTTGAATTGCTCTAACAGAAGTGTTTCAAGGAGTAAAAATGGAAATTCTTAGCCTGAGACAATTGAGCTCTATCCCAATGAAATTATTGATTTTTGGATTTTTAATTCAGCATTCTTCTCTGAGCTTAGCTGTCAACAGTTCAAACAGTTGTGCAGCAATTTTGCAATCCAGCCGTTCTCTAAAAATTTCTATATCTGAAGTCTCACACCCCTTATTACAACAAACAGAATCGCCTCATGATATCCCTATCACCTCAGGAAGTGGCATAGTCAAACTCAAGGCGACCAACCCCTATTTTGATCACAAGGGAAATTCCAAAAAAGTCGCACAAAGTCTTCTAGAGGTATTGAATTCTCGATCGCCCAAGGAACAAAAAATAATCGATGAAACAGAAACTGCGATGCTTGGTAAAACCTATGGAATGAGCTTCAAGGATAAAAAGGGAAATCCCTTTTATGTGAAAATGAACGGTCTACCCGCTGCACTTGAAAAACAGGATTTAAATAATTTAGTCAACGGAATGGCGCCCACATTTAAAATTATGAGAAATATTTTGCAAGTTTTTATGAGTAACCCTAAGGCCCGACCTGAGGAATACGGTCTCACGCACCTTTCAACGGAAGAAATTCAATATATCATTAACGAAATGAAAAATTCTCCTTATTTTGACCCAAGTTCGCAGAGCAAAAATTTAGTCAATTATAAATTTGGTTCCGTTTATGGCGTGGATGCAACTTTTGGAGGTCTTGATAAACATCTTAGTGAGATTTTTGAAATCAATGCGGGCACTCCTAGTGGATTATCAAATTTGACTTTGATTTTAGAAGTTGTACGACACAAAGATCCAGAACTGTTTAAAAAAGTTGCGCAAAATTTATCTTCCAACAAAGCCTTTGAAAAATTGCGTTTAGTTATGGACCAACACGGTAAAGAACTTATCGAAGACGGAGTGACTGTTGAATTAGGCACAGGAATATACAACGGAGCGCATCCGGATATTTCAATGATTTCTTATTTTTCCGGCATTCCCTTAGTTCATCGCAGCGATTTATTTATTGATATCGATGGTTACGTAAGATTTAAAAATAAACTAACTCTGAATTCCAATGGCAATTATCAATTCGGCGAACGGCAGGTGAAGCATGTGGGGCGCGATGAGTACCAAGGTTATTTGCAAGTCTGGAGTATTTATTCACGCTCGGAAGAAGGTCATGCTCTTCAACAAAACACCACCGAAAACTTTAAAGGAATTGGGATTAAGATTCCTTCACAAAATGTGATCAATTTAGAATTAAATCAAAACCTAAATTTGAATCTTTTGCCCGGAGTCGTTTACGAGTACATCTTAGATAACCGAGGAAAACCTGTGGATGTGACCAGAAATAGTAAAGGTGAGCCTCAAGTTCAAGCTTCCTGGGATCAATTTTCAACAGATCCAGTTTGGGGCCCAAAAAACAAAAAAAGCAACTCGCTCATTGGAAGTCTTCACCGTGGCCGAGTCTACTTATCTAATTTCGGTACCCGTTTGATTGATCATAAAGGAATTCTATCCTTAGTTACTAAGCAAGCAGCGACGGAAATGACCTTGCAGGGTAAAGATCCAAAAATGAATTTAGTTGCTACCCCTCAAGAAGTACGAACTGAGGAAGAACGTAAACAGTTTTTTGCCACACCTAGAAACTATGTCGTGAAAGTTCCGGACGAGTCTGGAGGTGTGGGTGTTTATATTTTACCAACGGCCAGAGATGAAATTGTTGCGGAAGTTGTTGAAAAAGTAAAAAATGAACCTCAAAAATATGTTATTCAAAATATCGCCGATTTTATGAGTCTCGTCAGTGTTTCCGAAGTCGATGGAAACACTCAGTTTGTAACCAAAGTGTTTGATGGACGAGTTTTTATGTTTGTTGATCCAGAAGGAAATTCAGTCTCAGATCCTTTTGCCATTTTGGTACGGGCGGCAGACTATTTAAAACTTTCAACCAATACCTCTCAAGGAGCTCAGTACGGCTGGATGGCGGTACTTGAAAATACTCCGACAAAGGCTTTCGACGTGAACCAAACTTCACTACCAAATGCCGTGGTTCCACTACTCACGGAAAATCAGAAATTTCATCTTGATGATTACATGATTTCAATGGGCATGATAAAAAATCGTTATCTCGAACGAGCGTCCAAAAATGAAACTCAAACTTTTTTACAAAACTATTGGCAGTCGGCGAGACAACTGATGAGTGTCTTCGGTCCCAATTATTCTTACATGATAGAAGTGATTGAATCCACTCAGCGAGGGGAATTGCCCCCCACTCAACTGAGACATATTATTTTAGATCTTGAAAACAGACTCAACTCCGATCATTTTTCCAAATTATTAAAAAAGAGAATTGACCAATCTCTGAAGCTCATAAAAGACAAATCTCCTCATTAAAAAAACCAATATTTCTCGCCCGCGACTTTCAATGGCTGCTGCCGTTTTCTAGATTTATTCTTACAGACTGATTTACATCGGAGCCGATTTCGTTGATAGCAATTTTAATTTTTTCT